>JAFKLG010000132.1 GCA_017304945.1 Rhodospirillales bacterium | reverse complement strand
AGGCCCGCGGATGACGAAGGGGAACGACCCGACGCCGCTCCCCCACCGCCCCCGCCGCCCCCTCACCGGCATCGTCGCGCCCGCATCGTCATCGCCGGGCCCTCGCCGTCGTCGCCGGGCCCCGACCCGGCGATCCCTACCCCAAGGACGACGCCCGTGGGGATCCGCGGGTCGGAGCCCGCGGATGACGAAGGGGAACGAATCGACGTCGCGCGACCGGAACCCGCCCAGGCCGCTCACCTGCACGACACGCCCCGAGAGGCCCCTCCCCGCACGCGCGCCACGCCGTCGGCCTCGATCAGACGAACATGCCGCCGGAGACCTCGATCCGCTGGCCGTTGATCCAGCGATTGTCCTCCATCAGCAGGGACGCGACCGCCGGCCCGATATCGTCGGGAAGCCCAGGCCGCCCCAGTGCAGTGACGCTGGCCACGAACGCGTTGACCCGCTGGTCGTCGCGGACCGCACCACCGCCGAAATCCGTCTCGATCGCGCCGGGTGCGATCGTGTTCACCGCAATCCCGCGCGGCCCCAGCTCCTTGGCCAGGTAGCGGGTCAGCACCTCGACCCCGCCCTTCATGGCGGCATAGGCGGCGTAGCCCGGCAGGCTGAACCGCGCGAGGCCGCTCGAGAGGTTCACGATCCGCCCGCCATCGGCGATCAGCGGCAGCAGCCGCTGGGTCAGGAAGAACACGCCCTTCAGGTGGATGTTCATCAGCCGGTCGAAATCGGCTTCGGACGTCTCGGCGAACGGCGCCGAGATGCCGATGCCGGCGTTGTTGACCAGGAAATCGAAGCTGGACCGGCCCCAATCGGCGGTCAGCGTCTGTTTGAGCTCCGCCGCGAAGGCGGCAAACCCGGCGGTGTCGCCGGTGTCGAGGCGGAACATCATGGCCTTGCGGCCGAGTGCCTCGATCGCCGCCGCGGTCGCGTCCGCCTCTTTCTGGTTGCTGTGATAGGTCCCGATCACGTCGACGCCCTTCCGCGCGAGCGCGATCGCCATGCTGCGCCCCAGGCCCCGGCTGGCACCGGTCACCAGCGCGATCTTCACATCCGCCATCGTCGTCTCCGTTTGCTGCCGAGGCCACAACGCCTCACCGCCGCGAAGATGGAGATTTCCGTTCGAGCGATAATCACCGATGATCCGCGAACATCATCCGGGAAACCCGAACAATGGACCGTCTCGATGCCATGCGCGTGTTCGCGCGGGTGCTGGAACGGGGCAGTTTCGTGCGCGCGGCCGAGGATCTCGGCCTGTCGGCCTCAACCGCGACGGACGCGGTGAAGCAACTCGAAGCGCGGCTGAAGGTGCGGTTGCTCCAGCGCACGACCCGTCAGGTGCGCGCGACCCCGGATGGCGAGGACTACTATCGGCGCTGCCTGGCAATCCTCGCCGATGTCGAAGAGGCGGAGAATGGCTTCAGCGGCGGCCGCCCGCGCGGTGTGTTGCGAGTCGACGTGCAGGGCTCCCAGCTCCGGCGGTTCATCCTGCCCGCCCTGCCGCGCTTCCTGGCGGACTACCCCGAGTTGGACCTCTTCCTCGGCGAGACGGACCGGTTCGTCGACTTGGTCCGTGAAGGGATCGACTGCGTCCTGCGGACCGGCGAGCCGCGCGACGGTGAGCTGATCGCGCGCCGGATCGCGGTGCTGCCCGAAGTGACGGTGGCATCCGCGGCCTACGTGGCGCGCGCCGGCCTGCCACGGCGCTGGGACGCGCTGGACGGGCATCTCATGGTCGGCTTCCACTCCTCCGCGATTGGGGGCGTGCTGCCGCTCGAATTCATGGTCGACGGGGTGCGGCGGACGGTGACGCTGCCGAACCGGCTGACGGTGAACGGCGCCGAAACGTATCAGGCGGCGGCCCGCCAGGGTCTCGGGCTGATCCAGGTGCCACGCTATGCGGTGGAGGCCGGACTTGCCGACGGCTCGCTGGTGGAATGCCTGCCGGAGACGCCGCCCTCCGCCACCTCGGTCTACGTCCTGTATCCCCGCAGCCGCCAGCTCAGCCTGCGGGTGCGGGTGTTCATCGACTGGGTGGTGGCCCTCTATGCGCAGCACCTCCGGCCTGGCGCGCCGGCGACGGAGGGCGTCCGTGACGTGCCCATGGGGTGACTCGATCGCCGTGGATGATCCGAGCCATCGACCAAAAGCCCGCGCCCCGGTGAGAGCCCGCCCTCACGCGAACGGAAACGGCCCCGGGAACGTCCCCACCGGGATGGCATGCGTCAGCATCCCGCGCTTCGGCTCCCAGTGATGCAGCAGGAATCCGGGCGGCTCGAGGAACGACGCCGGCGCCGCCTCCGCCACCGGACGCAGCGCGATCGCGGTCGCGGTGCTGGGCGCCGCGCAGGCCAGCGTGCCGCCGAAGCGCATCTGCATGTGGCGGTGGACATGCCCGCACAGCACGCGCTCGACCGCCGGATGGCGCGCGATGACCGCGGCCAGCGCCTCTTCGCCGAAGCAGCGGTAGCGATCCAGATACGGCACCCCGCACGCAAACGGCGGCTGGTGCAGCATCACCACGCAGGGCCGCCCCGGATCGGCGGCGAGCGTCCGCTCGAGCCACGCGAGTCCGGCCGCATCGGCCAGGCCGTGATGCAACCCCGGCACGGTCACGTCGAAGCCGATCACCCGGACCGGGCCGGCATCGTCGACCACGTAATGCACCGGCCCCTCCGGCGGCAGCCAGGGCCGGTCGCGGAACGCCGACCGGAATCCGGCCCGCGCGTCGTGGTTGCCGGGGATCGCCAGCAGCGGCGGGACCAGGGCGGCCAGGATCGCGCTGGCGGCGGCGTATTCCTCCGCCGCCCCTGCCTCGACGACGTCGCCGGTCAGCAGCACGAGGTCCGGCAGCGGCCGGAGCGCATTGACCTGAGCGACGGCCGCCGCGAGCGCCGCGTTGGCGTCAACCACGCCCTTGTAGCGCTGCCCCGCCGGACGGACGTGCGGATCGGACAGTTGGGCAATCCACATGGCGGCACCTGCGCGTTGGCGGACCCCTTCGTCCTACGGTCTCCGGCGACGGAACGCCACAGCTGCGCGTCGCCTCTGCTCCTGCCGAACCGGTGGCATGCCGGCTGAGAGCGCACCCGAGTCCAACCGCCTCACCGCGGCGCCGTCTCCAGCCGTTCGGCATCCGCCGCGAGCCGCGCGCCGTCGGCTGCCGCAGCCGCCATCGCGGCCCGCAGCGCATGCAGATACGGGGCGGCCGGCTCCTGCTGCGGACGCATCTCGCGCAGCAGCGGAACCGAACTCACCGTGACCAGCATCAGGTCTCGCCCATAAGGCGCGCCGACCGTTCCGATCACCCCGTCCCCGCGCGGCCCCAGCAGCACCCGCGCATCGGCGGGCCAGGCGTGCGCGGCGAGATGGTCCTGGTCGAGATGCACCACGAGGCGTCCGTCCTCGGTCAGGTAGTCCAGCCGCACGAATCCCGCGAAGGCCGGCATGCGCAAGGCGAGGCGGATCGGCGCGCCATCATGCAGGCGACCGCGCCCGTCCGGCAGGTCGAGGCGCGCGTCGGTGCCGTGATACGCCTGCACCAACGAGAGCGCCGCGCAGATGCCTGCGCTCTGGGCGAGCGCCTCGACGTGGTCCGCCTCGACCACGGAAGCGAACCCGGCCAGCAGGGCCGAGAGCACCGGCCGGCTGGCGTCTCCGACCAGTCCCCGCACCACGACCCGCGGGGGATCGGGCACCGCCACCAGCCGCACCGCCGCGCAAGGCAGCGCATCCACGCCCGTCCGCAGCGTGGCGATCGCGTCGAGCGGTGTCGCCGCGGCGGAGGCAGGCGCCTGACTCGCACCGGTCGGGAGACTGGATGCCGGCGCCTGGTTCTGGTCGGTGGGTGGCCCGGACGCCGGCGCCTGGACCGGACCGGCGGGCGGATTGGATCCCGGCGCCTGGTTCGGGCCGCCGGGCGGACTGGATGCCGGCGTCTGACCCGAATCCGCCATGGGCCCGGAGCCGGCCTGGACCGACGCCGTGGCGGAGGCCGGCGCCGCGGGTGCGACCGCCATGGGTGACGCCGGCGGCCGAACCCACCAGGCCAGGCCCAGGCTCCCGACGGCCAGAACCGCCGCGCCGAGGCCGGCCGCCCACCACATGCGCCCCCCCTTGCCGCCGGGCGCGGGATTGCGGAACGGCTCCAGCGCCGCGGCAAACGCGGCGGCCGTCGCGAACCGGTCCGCTGGACGCTTGGACAGCGCCCGCATCACCACCGCCGCAAGACCCGGCGGCAGCGCCACGAAGCCGGCCGGCGACGGCGGCGCGACCGACCGCACCTGGTGCATCACCGCGAACAGCTCCCCGTCGAACGGCTTGCGGCCGGTCAGCATCTCGTAGAGCACGACCCCGCAGGCATAGAGGTCGGTCCTGCCGTCGAGCGTCCCGCCGTCGAACTGCTCCGGCGCCATATAGGAAGGTGTGCCGATCAACGTGCCCTGCGCGGTGAGTTCGCTCGCCGCGGTGTGCGCCACGCCGAAATCGGTCAGCGCGACCGATCCGTCCTGCCCCAGCAGCACGTTCCCCGGCTTGACGTCCCGGTGCAGCACGCCGGCCGCGTGGCAATGACCGAGCGCGGCGAGGATGGCGGTGGCGATGCGGATCGCCTCGGGAACGGGGAGCGCCCCCTCCTCGCGCAGCCGCGCCGCCAGGGAGCGGCCGTCGACGAACGCCATCACCAGATAGGCGCTGCCGTCGGCCTCGCCGTAGTCGTGCACCGCGACCACGCCCGGATGCGCCAGCCGCCCGACGATCTGCGCCTCCTGCCGGAAACGGGCGCGCAGTTCCTCCTGCTCCGCCTGGGTGCGGCCGGCGAGCATCACCCGCTTGATCGCCACCCGCCGCGCGAGATCCGGATCCCAGGCGTCGTACACCACCCCGGCGGCCCCGGACCCCAGCTTGCCCCGCAACTCGTATTTGCCCAACCGCTCGGTCATCACCGCTGCATCACAGCCCCGCCGACAGGCCGCTGCCGTCGCCCACCAACGCGAGGGAGGCCCAGTAGAACGGGTGCGCGAGCCCGGCCAGCGGTCCGGTGGCCTCCGCCAGCAGTGCCCGCTGCTGGGCGGCGAGCGCGGCGGCCAGCCCGTCCCCGGGGTCGGCGCGCAGATGCTGCATGGTGCCGGCGACCAGCACCGCGGTGACCCGGTCGTTCACCGGCCAGTGGGTGACCAGCAGCCCGCGCGCGCCGGCATAGAAGAAGCTGCGGGCCAGACCCGACAGGCTCTCGCCGGCCAGCCGCCCATCCGGGCCGCTGGTGTTGCAGGCGGACAGGATCACCGCGTCCGCATCCAGCGTCCATTGCGCGATCTGCGAGGCCGTGATCAGCGCGCTCGCCGCATCCGTGGCACCCGGCGCGGGCGAGGCGAGCAGCGCCGGCTCGTCCTGGCAGGCGAGGTCGGTCGGCAGCAGCCCATGCGTCGCGAACTGCAGCACGCGCGCGGTGCCGATCGGCTGTCGCAGCAGCGCCGTTCGGGTGAACGCGGCACCGACCAGCCCGTGCGAGGCGTCGCCGCCGAGCGCCTGGCGGACGAGGTCGATCTCGGTGCGGGTCCCCGGCAGCGGCGGCAGCCCACTCAGCACCGCGGCGCTGTCGCGGCAGCCGGCGCCGGGGAAGCTCGCGCGCGCCTGGCGCAGCGTCACCGTGACCGGATCGGCCACCCCGATCCAGGGCACCCGCCCCTGCGCCCCGCCCGCCACCCGGCGGAGGCTCACGAAATTGGCCGGTGCCGGCACATGCGCGAGGTCGAGGCTGCGGGCGAGGAACGGCGCCGTGGCCAGGTCGGCGCCGGCGGGACCGCGCAGCAGCAGCCCGAACGGGATCGACAGCAGCGGCCCGGACGGCGCCACCACCAGCCGCCGCACGCCATCGAGCGCGCCGGCCACCGGGGCAAGCGTCGCCGCGTACAAGGCGGCAGCGGCATCCGAGGCGAAAGGCGGCGGCACCCCGTTCGGGCCGGCCTGGACCGACTGCCGGATCGCCGCGACCAGGGCCTCCGCCCGCATCGTCCCCGGCACCCGCGCGAGCGCGATCCGTCCGTCCCGCAGCGCGTAGGTCCAGCCGTGATCGGCGCTCAGCACGATCGCCACCAGCGCTTCGTCGGGACGCAGCGCGGCGAAGACCTGCGGCGCGGTCACCGCGCCCTGCACGAGCTGGCTGTAATTGGGGGCCGCGGCACCCAGCGCGGAGTCGGCCTCCGCCTCCGCCGCCTCGGCGTGCTCCACCTCCTGCGCGAGCGCGGCGGCGGAGGGGCCGGGCAGCGTGGCGCCGCGCCGGGCGGCATCCTCGGCCGCGTCCAGCGCCCGGTACAGCCGGTCGAGCGTCGCCACCGCCTCGTCCCGGCGGCGGATCGCGGCGCCGACGCGGGTGTCGCGCTGCGCCTCGGCCAGCCGCGCCGCGGATTGGGCGATCTGCGCGCTGGTCAGCGTGGATTGCGCGAACTGCGCGGCCAGGAACGCGTCCGCCCGCAGCGCGTCGGCCTGCGCGGGATCGGCCGCCGCGGCGGCGGCGAACCCGTCGAGGCAGGGCATCATGGTGGCGGTCGCCACGCCGCTCCCGCCCAGCTTCTGCAGCACGGCGATGGCGCGGCGGCAGGCGCGCAGCCCCTCCGCGGCGTCCTTCTCCCGGAACAGCACCGCGGCGCGCAGCAGCTCCGTCTCGGCGAACGGCCGGCTGCCGGGGAAGGCGCGGCCGAACGCGGCGGCGGAGCGATCGAGCAGCGTCAGGGCGCGGCCCTGCTCCCCCTGCGCCACCGCGACCATCGCCGAGGTCCGCAGCAGCCGCGCGTCCAGCACCGACTGCGACATGCCGTGCGCATCCGCCATCTGCCGCGCGGCCTCGGCCGCCTCCTCCGCCGCCGCGGGCTGGTGCTGCATCAGCAGCGCGATCGCCCGTGAGCGGCGCACCGCGATGCGGCCCAGCACGGCGGCCGCGGCGATCGGGTCCTGGAAGAGCTGGGCCTCGGCAATGCTCGCCTGCGCCGCCTCGATCCCACGCGCGGCGGGCGCCCCGGCCGGACGCGGAATGCGCTGCGGCGGCGGGGCGAGCGGGGCGAAACCACGCTCCGCCAGGTCGAACTGCGCCATCGCCGCGTCGGGTTGGCCCTGGTTCAGCAGCGACAGCCCGCGATACAGCGCGAGCCGCGGCACCACGGTCGGATCGGGCAAGGCCGCGCCGCGGCGCTGCGCCTGCACCAGCAGCTGCTCCGCGGTCGCGAACAGCGCGTCACTCTCGGCGAAGCGCGCGAGGTTGGAGAGCTGCAGCGCCTCATGCAGCAGCGGATCCGCCCGCGCCGGCGCGTCCGGCCCCTGGTAGCGGAGCTGCAGCGCCGCGGCCTGGCGGAACGCCGCCTCGGACGCGGCGAACGCCTCGGTCAGGTTGGCGCGCACGCCGGCAGCCATCAGCGTCTCGTAGTCGCGGATATCGCGTGAGCTCACCGCCTCGGCGGCGGCGCGGGTGGCGGCCAGGCCGGCATCGATCGGCGCCGCGCTGGCGGTCGCGGGCGCCAGCCGTCCGGCCGCGACCCCGATCCCCCGCCGCAGCACCAGGCCGGCCGCCGGGTCGGCGTCGCCGAGATAGGCGCGGCCATCGATCACCACCGCGATGGCGATGCGCGGCCAGCCGCTCGCGCGGCGACTGCAGTCGAGCACCGCCGCGGTCGTGCCCAGCAGCGGTTCGGCCCTGGGCGGATGGCACGCGAAGCGCCGGTCGAGGCCGCTGCGCCAGCGGCTCGCCATCGCCAGGCCCGACGCCTCCGCGCGCCCGTCCTCCACCACGATCCGGCCGCTCGGTTGCCGGAGGTCGCCACAATAGATCAGCGCCTCCCCGTTCGGACGCACCTGCTGGGTGCAGGCCAGTCCGGACCCGTCCGTCCCCAGCGAAACCGGGATCGCGCGGTCGGCGGGCGCCGGGGCGGCGCAACCGGCGAGCAGCAGGCAGGCGGCAAGCCGGACCCGCCACATGCTCAATAGTCCCGCCGCGACACGTTCGGCAGAAGCTGCAGCAACTCCGCATCGTCGCTCGGTTGCCGCAGCGGCGCGAAGTCGATGGTGTCGATCGGACGCTGGGCCGGCACCTGCTCGCGCTGCACCGTCACGCAGCTCACCGTCCCGATGGCGCAGCCATTCAGCAGATAATTCGCATTGCTGCGGGACAGGATGTAGGCCTGCTGCGCCGAGACCGCTCCGGTGATGCCGCCCACGATGCCCGCGAGGTCGGCGCTGCCGGTGAAACCGTCGAACAGCACGTCCAGCCGCGCGACGGTGAGGTCGGCGGCGGTGGCGCGGCCATCCTGCAGCGACAGCACGAGCCCCGTGCCGGGCCCCTGGACGTGGGCGAGGCTGACGTTGCCGCTCGCCGCGAGCTCCAGCACCGATCCGCCGCTCCCCCCCGGCGGGCTGCCGATCGGCTGCACCACGAGCGTGCCGTCCTGCCGCAGCGTCCCGGTGGAGACCAGCGCCCCCTGCCCGCCATTCGAGGGCAGCACCGGCGAGTCCGACATGATGCGGCCGCGCACGACGCTGCCTGCGGTTACGATGGTGCCGCCCGACAGCCAGACCGATTGCGCGTCGGAGGTCGCCAGCAGGATCCGCGGCGCGGTCAGGGTGGTGTCGCGTTCGGTGATGCCGCCCGCGACGGACTGGATGGCGATCCGCTCCGCCGCGGTGACCGGCGCGCCGATCGTGACGCTGCCCTGGTTGGTGATGGCGACGCCGGGGCCGCCATCGACCGGTCCGACGATCGCCAGCGCCGGCTGGTTCGCAAGCGTGATGCCGGCCCCGGCCCGCAGCGGCCCGAGTGCGGCGATCTGGTTGGGGCCGGTCAGATCGATCGCGCCGGCCGCCTGGCCGGTCAGCAGCGCCGCCTGCACGCGCCCGGCCCCCGCAACGTCACCCGTCGTCGCGGCCACGGCCAGGTCCTGCGCGAACGAGAGGGTTCCCGGCACCGCGATCGACGGTGCCCCAAGCGTGCCGGTCTGCCCGGCGACGGTGCCCGTCACGGTGATCGCCCCCTGGGCGGCGAGGCTGACGCCCGACCCGGCCTGCACCAGGCCCAGGACGTCGACCGCCTGGCCATCCGCCAGGCTCAGGCTGTCGCCGGCGGTCAGCGTGCCGATCGTGGCGATCCGGATGTCGCCGGTCACGGCGACGCTGCCACCGGCGCGGCCGTTCAGCAGGCCGGTACTCAGGGTCCCCAGGGCGAACAGGTCGCCGCCCGCGTTCAGCGTCACCGCGTTCGACTGGAGATCGCCGGACAGCAGCAAGCCGGCGCCGGCGCTCAGGCTGGCGCGATCGGCCGTCATCGCGCCTGCCAGCGTGACCGCCCCCCCGGCCGCCCCGGTCCATGCGCCCGCCGCGACCATCCCCGTGACGGCGAGATTGCCGCCGGCCGTCAGCGCCAGCGGTCCGGCGGTGAGCGTGCCGGAGAGGACGGTATCGCCGCCGGATTGCAGCGTCGCGCTGGTGGCGCCGGTGCTGCCGCCCAGCATAAGGGCGTCGCCCGCGGTGATGCCGAGCGCGGTGGCATTGATGCGACCGTTGGAGACGAGGTCGAGGCCGGCGGCGAGCGAGACCAGCCCGCCCGACACCGTGCCGGACAGACGCAGATTGCCGCTCGCCCGCACCGTGAGCGGGTCCGCGCTCGAGGCGGTGAGCGGGTCCGCCCCCGGCGCGCCGCTCAACGTGCCGGTCACCACCACGTCGCCGCCGGTGGCGGTCACCGCGAGCGGTCCCGATGCCGCGACCGCGCCCTGCACCGTCACCGACTCGCCGGCCAGGGCGACGCCGGCGGCGGTGACCGGCCCGGCCACGGTCAGGTTGCCGGTGGTCGCCAGGTCGGCAGCCGCGCCGGCGACGACCTGGCCCTGCACCAGCAGATCACCCAGGTTGCGCAGCGTGAGTCCGTTCGGCGCGGCGACGTTGCCGAGGACGGCGATCGTGTCGGTGCCGTCGAGCTGCACGCTGCCGGCGGCGGTGACGGTCAGCAACCCGGTCGCCAGGCTGCCGCTCTGCACGACGTTGCCGAGGCTGACGAGCTGCAGGCTGCCGGCCGCGCTGATCGTGCCACCGAGTTGCAGCGCATCCGCCGCCAGCGTCACGGCCTGGGCGCCGATGCGTCCGGTTAGGGTGAGCACGCCGGTCTGCGACAGCAGCACCGTCGGGCCGCCGGCAATGGCGCCGGTCACCGTGAGGTCCATCGTGTCGGCGAAGGTGAATCCGCCGCCCGCGGTGAAGCCGGTGAGCGTGGCGACCCGGTTGGCCCCGGTCAGCGCCGCGGCGCCTTGCGCGGAGCCGGTGAGGCTGGCGGTGGTGATCGGGCCGAGGCCGGTGAGGTCTCCGGCGGTGGCCGCCAGGGGGACGGCCTCCGGTGCGGTGATCGGCCCCAGCAGCGTGAGCGCGCTGCCGGTCAGGGCGACGCTGGGCGCCGCGAGAGGCCCGATTTGCGTGACCGCTCCGGCCGCGGTGATGGCGAGGGGTCCGCCGGCGGTGATGGGGCCGGCGATCGCGAGATCGGTCGCGTTCGCCAGCGTGAAGCCGCCCGTGGTGGCGAAGCCGGCGAGCGTGCCGATCCGGTTGGCGCCGGTCAGTGCGACCGCGGCGGCGCTGCCGGTCAGGGTCGCCGCCCCCAGGCTGCCCGCGCCGGACACCGATCCGGTGGTGGCAAGCGCGAGCACCGGGACGTTGTCGGCGGCGAGGCTGGCGCTGCCCGCCACGGTGATCGCACCGGCCGTGACGGTGCCGCCGAGGGCGCCCAGGGTAAGGGTGCCGGCATGCAGGTGATCGAACTCCGCCTGCGTCAGCGACAGCCGCCCCGCCGCGCGCGGACCGTCGATGCCGATCGTCCCCCCCGAGGCAAGCGGGGCGATGGCGATCACCCCGTTCGGCGCAAGCAGGTCGGCCGCCAGGACCAGGCCATCGCTGCGCAGCCCCAGCGTCTCGTACTGCGCCACCTGGATCGGGGCCGTCACGGTGAGCGTGCCGTGGTCGAACAGCAGGAAGTCCACCCCCGCGGTGAAGCCGGCCAGGGTGGCGATCCGGTTGTCGCCCTGCAGCACCGCGCGGCCCGCGGCGCTGCCGCGGAGCACCCCGGCTTCCAGCGTGCCGCTCTGCCAGACATCGCCACTGGCCGCCGTGAGGCTCACCGCCCCGTCGCCGGCGAGCACCTGTCCCGACAGGCCGATCGCCGCGCCGGTCAGGCTCATCGCGCCCGCCGCGTCGGTGAGGCGGAGGGTGCCGGGGACGGTGAGCACCCCCGTGGCGTCGATCTCGATCCCGGCGGCGGACAGCGTGCCCGCGACGGATACCGATCCGGCCGCGGCCAGCGTGGCGCCGCCCTGGACGGACATGCCGCCGTCGAGGTCGAGCGCGCCGCCGCTCCGCAGGTCCGCGGACCCGCCAGTCGCAACCGATCCGGCCACCGCGATCAGGTCGGTGTCGGCGATGGCGAGCGCACCGCCGGTGGTGATCGGACCCGAGAGGGTCAGGCCGCCGGCATTGGCGAGGCTGAGCGCGCCATCGACCGCGAGACTGCCGATCGCCGCGATGTGGTTGCTGCCCTGGCCGGCCTCGAGGGCGCCCACGGCCCCCGTGAGCAGCCCGACCGAGATCCCGCCGGGAGGGGCGACCGCGACGGTGCCCCTCGTGTGCAGGTCCAGCGTCCCGGGGCCGTGCGGCATCACCGCGCCCGCTGCATCCGCCGACAGCACCCCGGAGACGCTCGGGGACGGGCCGGCATCGCCGAGTGCGAGCGGGGCGTCGGCACGGATCCCGGTCGCGGTGGTGGTGAGCGCGCCGTTCAGCGTCACGGCACCCAGCCGCAGGACACCGGTGTCGACGGACGCGAGCGTGGCGGGCGAGAGCGCCAGGCCGGACGTGCCGCCGATCTCGATTGCCAGGGCGGAGGCCGGTGCGATCTCCACCACCCCGTTCGGGGCGGCGAGACTGCCGGCCAGCGTCATCGTATCCGCCTGCAGGCTCAGCCGCTGGCCCTGCGCGGCCCTGACCTCGCCCACGGCATCGACGATGATCGCACCGCTCGGTCCGGTGAGCAGGCTGACCGATCCGGCGGTGGAGGCGACCGTGCCGAACACCGTGATCGCGCTGCTCCACCAGGCCGGCGGGGTGCCGGGCCCCGCCCCACCGGTCGCCAGCACCACATCCCCGGAGGCGGTGACCCTCACGTTCGGTGCGATCGTCAGCAACCGGCCGGCTTCGAGCGTGAGGGTCTGATGCGCGGTGTGGGTCAGTGCGATGTCGGCGAGTACCGCCAGCACCTGATTGGCCTGCAGCAGAACGTTGCCGGTGAACGCGTTGATCACGCCGTTGCTGATCGTGTCGAAGCCGCGATCGGGCAGGCTCGCCAGGATGGTGCCGGCCTGGGTGAGGAAGGTCTCATCGAACGCGCCGCTGCCGGACGCGCCATCGACCACCACCAGCAGGTCGGGGTCGAGCAGGATGCTGCCGGGGCGGCCGGCCGGGGCGCCGGTGTCGATGCTGCCGGTGATGCCGAGCAGGTGGCCGGAGACCTCGACCAGGCCGCCCTCGCCCCCCGAAGTGCCGCCGCGGGCGGAGATCGCGCCATCCATGCGGGTGCGCCCGGCGGAGAGGATGGCAACGCGGCCGCCATTGCCGGAGGTGCCGGCATCGGCGGCGATGCGTGCGCCGGGCTCGATCGTGGTGGCCGCCGCGGCCGGGGTGGCGACGGAGGCCCCCGTGGGGCCGAGGCTGCGCGCCCGCGGGAGGGTGGTGCCGATCGCCACCGTGCCGCCGCCCGCGCGCCCCGAGGCGAGCACCCGCGCGCCGGAGGCGACGGTGACGCTGCCGGTCGCGGTGACCTCCACGGCGCCGCCACGGGTTCCCGCGCGCGTGCCCTCGGCGGCGAGCGTGCCAGTGACGACGACGTTGCCGCCCAGCCCGCCGATGGCGATCGTGCCGGGGCGGCCAGCGCGCGTCGCGGCGGCGATGCTGCCGCCGGCGGTGACCAGGGTGGTGACCACGCCGTCCACCGCGCTCGCCGTCAACTGGACGGTGCCGCCCGAGGCCCGCACCACGCCGCTGTTGGTCACCAGGCTGGTGACCGGCTTGCCGTCGGCGCCGCGCGGCGTTTCGGTGACCTGGCGGGTGACGTCGATCGCGACCAGCCCGTCGCCGTAGAGGTCGAGCGTGGCGGCGCGCGCGCCGGCCAGCACGACATGGCCCAGCCTGGCGGTGATGGTGCCGGTGTTGGCGACCTGGGGCGCGACGAGAGCGGCCAGTCCGGCCTGGCGGACGGTGAGCGTGCCCTGGTTGACGATCGCCGCGTCCCGTCTGGCCGGCTGGTCGAAGATCATCCTGCCGGCCATGAAGTTCTGGTTGCTGATCCCGGCCGCGGAGACGATCAGCCCGGCGGTGTCCACCTGGGCGCCGCGGGCAAAGGTGACGCCCGATGGGTTGGTCAGCACGACCTGGCCGTTGGCCTGGATGCGGCCGGCGATCTGCGACGGATCGGGGCCGGTGACACGGTTCAGCGTGACGGCGCTGGCGGAGGGCTGCTGGAAACGCACCGTCTGCTGGCTGCCGACGTCGAAACTCTTCCAGTCCACCGCGGCGCGCTGGGAGGACTGGGTGATCGTGGTCTGCGCCGCGTCCTGGCGGATGCTGGCGCTGCCGGCGACCACCTGCCCGCCGGTCGGGCGCGCATTGGGCGCGGGCTGGCCGGCGGCGGGGAGCGCCAGGACCAGGGCGGCGCAGCCCTGCAGGGCGGTCGCGCGCAGCAGCGCACTGCGATCGCGGCGGACCAGGCGCAGCGCAACGGGCGCGGGCGGGTCGGCGGCGCGGCGGGGCGCGGCGAACGGCGCGGGCGGGAGGGCGGCGGAGCGGATCGGGCCGGCCATGTCAGAACCGCACCAGGACTTGCCAGTAGAAGGCCGTCCCGCGCAGCGCGGAGACGCCGGGTCCGCTGCCGTTCGGGTAGAGGGTCAGGCGCTTCACGCCTTCCAGGTCGACCTCGTATTGTGGGGTGCCGGTCGGGTAGAGGCGGACGCCGAGGCCGGTCGAGCGCAGCGTGTGGTTGGCGTCGGTGGACCGGCTCTCCCAAGTCTGGCCCCAGTCGTAGAACGTGTAGAGCTGCGCCGTGGGGGCGAAGGGCCAGTCGCGGCCGAGCGAGACCGGGAGGTCGAGCTGCAGTTCGGCGGTGGCGGTCAACGCCGAGTCGCCGGTGACCTGGCCCGCGTAGTAGCCGCGGTTGAACCGGCTGCCGCCCAGGAAGAACTTCTCGACCGGTGGCAGCACGTTGGCGCTGTACTGGCCGGCAGCGGCGGTGCGGAGCGAGACCACCGCATCCGTCCAGGGCGTGAACAGCGCCTGCGTGCGGGACAGTTCGAAACTCGTCTTGGTGAAGTCGATCCGCTCGCCGACGCGCCCGGCATCGGCGGCGCCGTTCGCGCTCGCCCCGAGCAGCGGCAGGCCCTGGGAGATTCGCAGCGTGGCGGCGTTGGTGGCGCTGCGGCTCTCGCCCGCCCAGTCGTCGAGCCAGGCGTAGTCGGCGCCGGCGCGCAGCACGCGCAGCGAGTCGAAGCTGGCGCGGGCGGGGGCGCCGTCCGGGCCGATGTTCTCGTCGACCCAGTTCTCGCTCGCATCCAGCGCGGCGACCAGGTTGAGCGTCTGCTGGCGCTGGCGGATCAGCGGATAGGAGAGCTGGCCGCCGAAGATGGTGGTGAAGCCGAAATACCCCTGCACCGAGAGCGGGCCGGTCGGCACGGTGTTGCCGGCGCCGCCATAGACGCGCAGCTTGAGGCCGGAGCCGCCGAGGAACATCTCGCTCGCCGCCTGGCCGAAGATCTGGCTCTGGTCGAAGCTGTGGAAGAAGGCGAAGGTCGTGCGTTCGCCCCATTGCGTCAGGCTGTTCACGTCGACCGAGACCAGGCCCTCGTTGGGGCCGGTGAACTGATAGGCGCGGTTGTCGAGCAAGGTGAGGCCGCTGACGATCTTGCGGCTGACCTGCGCCACCAGGGTGAGCGCGCCGGGTTCCCCGCTGGAGGGGCGCAGCACCGCGCGGGCGCTGAGGCCGGGGATGTCGGTGACCAGCAGCATCCAGCGTTCCAGCGCGGCGACGCGCAGCGGCCGCTCGCCCTGGAGATGCGACAGGAACCGCGCCACCTGGGCGCGGACGGGGCCGACATCCCCCTCCACTTCGATCGTGGCCACATAGCCTTCGGTGACCAGGAAGCGCAGCCGCCTTCCGTCCAGTTCGGCGTTCACCGCGGTGAACACGGCACCGTCCTGCCGGTAGCGCTCGAGGATGGCGAGCCGCGCCTGCTCGATCCGCTGGCGCGCGACCGAAGGGCCCACCAGGGGGCCGGCGAGTTGTTGCAGGGTGGCGAGCGGATAGGCGCTGGCGCCTTCGAAGGTCACGCCGTCCACCGCGACCGAACCGAGACCCTCGGTTTCCTCGGGGCTGGGCAGGGCGGGTTCGGCGAGCCCGGGCGCGACGCGGGGCGTCGCGGGCGGCAGAATGCGCGGGATTGGCGAACCGGGTGGTGGCGGGGCAACCAGGCTCTGTGCCAGGGCCGGCGAGGCCACGGCGAATGCGCCCCCGCCGGCGGCCAGCAGCGCGACGAGGCGAGCGGCGCGGCGGTGCAAGCCTGGGGTGGGGCGCGCGGGCCGAGACGTGCAGCTTTGCCGCGTGTCAGCCTGCGCCGCGCCGCGCCTCGGAGCAGATGTGGGCGCGGGCACATCTCCCTCCGAAGCCTCGCAGGCGCTCACCATTCCGGGAGGATTAAAGATCCTCCCGTATTCTTGCAACCGAAAGGCGAGCCACGGCTACGCCGCAAGTCCGTGGCCTTGCACTATTTTTCGCCGTTCGGGCGGCGCTCAGACCGGAACGGATCGGAATCGCCAGGTCGGGCTGACGAACTCCTCCTGCGCGGCGACCGTCAGGATCTCGCGCGAGCCGGCCTCGGCGGTGCGCCGCAGCAGGCCGTGGATCGATGCGCCCGCTTCCTCGAGCGCGGTGACCGGGGAGCCGCTGCGCAGGCGATGGAACAGGAACAGCGCCGCGATCGCATCGCCGGCGCCGTTCACCGCGAGCGGCAGCAGCGGCGTGCGCAGCAGATGGCACGTGCCGGCCTCGCAGACCATCATGTCCAGGTGGTCGCCGGGCGTCTCGTCGGTGTCCAGGCTGGTCAGCAGCACGCAGCGCAGCCCGTCGGGCCGCAGCCGCGCGGCGAGCGCCATGGCGGCGGCCTTCGCGTCCGCGAGGCTGCGGCAGGGCAGGCCGGTCAGGCGCTCGAGCTCGAACCGATTGGGGGTGGCGATATCCGCCAGCGGCAGGGCGCGGTCGCGCAGGAAGTCCTCGATGCCGGGGCGGACATAGACGCCCTCCGCCACGTCGCCGATCACCGGGTCGCAGCAGTAGACGGCGGCCGGATTCTCCTGCCGGACACGTTCGACGGCGTGCAGGATCGCCTCCCCGATCGCCGCGTCGCCCATGTATCCCGACAGCACCGCGTCGCACCGGTGCAGCACCTCGCGCGCGGCGATACCGTCCACCAGCGCGCGCACCGCGTCCCCGGTGAACACCTGGCCGGTCCAGTGACCGTAGCCGGTGTGGTTGGAGAACTGCACCGTGTTGATGGTCCAGACCTCGGCGCCGAGGCGCTGGAGCGGGAAGACCGCGCTGGCATTGCCGACATGGCCGTAGGAGACCCAGGACTGGATCGACAGGATGTTCATCGCGATGTGGCTCGAACCGGTCGTGCCGCCGGGTGTACGACCCGGTCCGGGTTGCCGCAAGCCGATCCGCAGCAATATGGGGGAGCGACGCTCACCTATCGGACTCCTCCTCATGGCCAATCCCAAGCTGTTCCAGCCGGTCACCATGCGATCGGTCACCGCCCGCAACCGCATCGTCGTCTCCCCCATGTGCCAGTACAGCGCCGATGACGGGCTGGGCAGCGACTGGCATGTCCAGCACCTCGGGGCCCGCGCGGCGGGCGGGGCGGGCATCGTCATGACCGAGGCGACGCATGTCTCGGCGGTTGGGCGCATCACGCCGCACTGCCTCGGGATGTGGAACGACGAGCACCAGGCGCTGTTGACCCGCCTCGCCGCGATCATCGCGCGCTGCGGCGCGGTGCCGGGCATCCAGATCGCCCATGCCGGCCGCAAGGCGTCGAGCCAGGTGCCGTGGGAAGGCGGCAAGCCGATCCTGCCGCAGGATGGTGGTTGGGTGCCGCTGGCCCCCTCCGCGCTGCCGTTCGTGCCGGGCGCGACCGATCCACACCCGCTCTCGGTCAACGAGATCGCGACGGTGGTCGGAGAGTTCGCGGCGACCGCGCGACGGGCGCGGCAAGCCGGGTTCAAGATCGCCGAGATCCACGCCGCGCATGGCTATCTCGCGCATTCCTTCCTCTCGCCGATCTCCAACCACCGCAACGACGGCTATGGCGGCGACCTCGCCGGGCGGGCGCGGTTCCTGATGGAGGTGCTCGACGCGGTCCGCGCCGAATGGCCGGAGGAGTTGCCGCTCTGGGTGCGGCTGTCCTGCACCGACTGGATGCAGGGCGGCCTCACCCTGGAGGACTCGGTGGCGCTGGCGAAGCTGCTGGCCGCCCGCGGCGACGTGGACCTGATCGACTGCTCCACCGGCGGCGTGTCGCCCGAGCAGCAGATTCCGGCGCTGTATCCGGGCTACCAGGTGCCGTTCGCCGAGGCGATCAAGCACCAGGCCGGCATCGCCACCGGCGCGGTCGGCCTGATCAGCGAGCCGACCCACGCGGCGGAGATCGTCGGCAACGACCGCGCCGACCTGGTGCTGCTCGCCCGCGCGGTGCTGGCGGATCCGGGCTGGCCGCTGCGCGCGGCCAAGACGCTGCGCGCGGAGGCGCCCCTTTTGCCGCAATACCAGCGCGCCCATCTGTGATCGCGGAGCCGCGACCGGCCGCCAATCCCGGCAGCTGGTCGCGGCCGAGCTGGAGTCCCCGCGTTCCCATGTCTTGGCGTTCTCATATCTTGGCGTTCATGTCCTGCCCATTCCGCCGCGCCGCCTGCTCCCCCGCCACGCGCCATGAGTGACCTGTTCGCGCCCGATGAGGGCTGGCGGGTCCGCATCCTCGACCTGTCCGGGGGCGCGCAGGACAACATCGTCGAGGAGGTCGGCGGCTTCCCGACCCTGATGCAGGCCAACGCCTTCGCCCGCCGCTATGTCCGCGACTCGGTGGAGCGCTGCCGCGTGCCGGGCATGAGCACCAAGCAGGTGCTGGAGGCGTGGTTCGCGTTTGGCGAGGACGCCGAGGTGCTGGAGGCCGGCGAGGCCGGCTGGCGCAGCGCCACCGAACTCGGCGACTTCGTCGACCAGCCGGCGAGCGCGGAGGAGCGCGACTGGCGCTCGCTCGATCCGCGGCGCGACGAGCCGGAGGACGAGAGCGAGGAATGAGCGCCGCGCAACGGGCGCCGCGGCTGCGCTTCGCGCCCACGCCCTCGGGGCACCTGACGGTGAGCGCGGCGCGGGTGGCGGTGGCCAACGCGCTGTTTGCAGCGCGACATGGCGGTTCGGTGCTGCTGCGGCTCGATGACCTGGACCCGGCGCGCAGCAAGCCCGCCTTCGCCGAGGCGATCGTGCAGGACCTCGCCTGGCTCGGTCTGCGCTTCGCGGAGACGATCCACCAATCCGACCGCGCCACGATCTACGCCGAGGCGATCGCGCGGCTGCAGGCCGCCGGCCGGCTGTATCCCTGTTTCGAGAGCCCCGAGGAACTGCGCTTCAAGCAGGAGCTGCGGCAGAAGCGTGGCCAGCCCACGGTCTACGACCGCGCCATGCTGAAGCTGACACCGGCGCAGCGGGCGACCGCGGAGTCGAAGGGCAAGCGGCCGTACTGGCGCTTCCTGCTGTCCGACCGTGAGCTGCGCTGGGACGATGCGGTGGTCGGCCCGCTGGCCGCCAAACTGCCGGCGATCTCCGACCCGGTGGTGGTGACCGCCGATGGGGCGGTGCTGCCGCTGTTCGCCGCCGTGGTGGACGACGCCGCGTGCGGCATCACCCATGTGATCCGCGGACCCCAGGCCGCCACCGAGACCGGCATCCAGCTCGACCTGTTCGATGCGCTCGGTGCGCCGCGCCCGGCGCTCGCGCATCTGCCGCCGCTGGCCGACGACCGGCCGACGCCGATGGGCCGCAAGGCGGGTACGCTGACCGTACGCAGTTTGCGTGCGGATGGCGTCTCGCCGCTGGCATTGGCCGCCTGTCTCGCCGGCAGCCCCGACGCGTCCGTGGCGGCTGCGACCGCGGCCGGGGCGGCGGCGGCGGTCGGGGCCGGATCGACGACGGCGATCGGGGCCGGGGCGGAACCGGCCTGGCTGCCCGCCCTCGCCGCTGGCTTCACGCTGCCGCGCGGCGCCGCCGCACGACCGCTCGACTCGGCGCGGTTGCTGCGGCTGAACCGCGCACTGCTGGCCGAGGCCCCGTTCGCGGAGGTGGCGGACCGGCTGCCGGCCGGCGCGACGGAGGCGTTCTGGCTCGCGCTGCGGGGTGAGGTGGACCTCCTGTCCGAGGCGCGTGGCTGGTGGGATGTGGTGGCCGGCACGATCGTGCCCCCGGTGATCGAGGGGGCGCAGTCGCTGCTGCAGGCCGCCCTCGCGACCTTGCCGCCGGAACCATGGGACCGGCTGGTGTTCGCGACCTGGCTCGCGGCGCTCGAGGCCGCGACCGGTCGCGACGCCGACGCGCTGGTGCCGCTGCTGCGGCTGGCGCTCACGGGCGAGGAGACGGGACCCGATCTCGGCGCGCTGCTGCCGCTGATGGGGCGGGCGCGGGCGGCACTGCGGCTGCAGGTCGCGGCGAGCTGAGGCAGGCGGCCGGCCCGCCCTTCCATCCCGCCCAAGCAACTGCGAATCACCCGCAGCACGCCATCCGCTCGGTCCGATTCCGGAAAATGCGTGGGACTACGTTCCTGTTTTGCTGTCCGCACGGCGCTGAGTCCGGACGATCAACATGGATCGCGCCAGCGCGGACCGATCAAATCGCCGCCTCGGTTGGGAACCGATGCAGGGCCCGGACCTCACAAGCGAGACGGCGCGGCGCAGCTCTCATCCCGAATTCGGACTGGAATATCAGATCGGCGCATCGATTGTGGGGCGATCTGCGAATACGTACCCGAACCGGAACACCACCTCCACTCACTGCAGCGGTCTTTCCTATGTGGAACAACGTAACTCGCGAGTTGACGTTGATCGCGCGCCGGTGATTTCTACGCGCATTGATCACGAAGAAAGGAGCGATCGAGGAATATGTTCGTTCTGCAATCAGCCTCAATTCATCCGCGACTTGGTTTCGCTTCCGCCATGTAACCTGGCCGCCCTCCTCTCCCCCGGGAAGCGTCGCACGCTCCTGAGCTGAGCACGCTCCACCCGGCCACCCCAGACCTCGTCCCACGACAGCACTTCGTTCGGCTGCCACACGGAAGCCGGATTGCCGTCGCGCGGCATTTCATTGCGAGCAGAGATCATCATGAGCGGCAGCATCAGCAACAACGCCTACACCGGCGGCGGATCGTTTTCCATCTCCAACGGTCAGATCTTCGACCCGAACGGCAACGTCTTCGAGGCGCGCGGGATCGGCGTGTTCGACTGGAACATGAACGACGCGGACAAGATCCTGGCGAGTTTCCCCGGCCTCAACTTCGTCCGGCTCGCCATCTACAGCTATCAGGATCCGAGTGCCTACCAGGCCTTCGTGAACACGATGACCTCGCACGGGGTGGTGGTCGAATTCGAAAACCACCAGACCACCACGGGCTCCAACGCGGGCGGCGCCCAGGGCCACGCGTTCAGTGGCCAGATGCTCTCGCAGGAGCTCTCCTGGTACTCGTCGGTGGCGAGCGCCTATGCCGGCAACCCGCTCGTCTGGTTCGGCACCAACAACGAGCCGCCGGTCGACGGACTGTCCTACTGGCAGCAGGCGACCTACGACGCGATCCGCAACACCGGGAACAGCGCCCCGATCATGCTGGAACTGCCGGGCGGCGGCGTGCCCTCGATGATGAACGGGGGCAACGGCCTGGATCCCTCGGTCTATGCCGGCATGAACAACGTGCTGTGGGACGTGCACTATTATGGCTGGGCGCCGAACTACAGCAGCGATCCGCAGACCGTGGCCGGAACGCTGACCGGCCTGGTGCACGGCGCGCAGGCGATCACCAGCGCGAACGGGGTCATGCCGGTGATCATCGGTGAGTACGGCCCGTCCACCGATGGCTACAACACCGACCCGAACGGCGATGCGATCATCCAGGCGGTGCACCAGTCGAACGTGACCTCCGGCGCCGTGGCCTGGGCCTGGAGCACCGGCTCGAACGACAATCTGACCGACGGCTGGGGCAACCTGAGCTCCTACGGACAGGAAGTCGCGTCCTGGATCAGCAGCGGGGGCAACGGATCCGCGCCGCTGGTGGTCGCGAACAACGTCGAGGCGAACGCGTCCGGCGCAGCCAATGGCGCGACCGCGATCCAGGACGTCAACGGCCAGTCCGCCACGATGCAGATCGACCCGAACACCCAGTACGCGACGGTTGCCGAGAGCCAGATCTCGGTGGCCGCCACCGGGGGTGACCACATGCTGTTCGTGTCCGGCAACAACAACACGATCGCGCTGTCGGGCGGCAACAGCATGATCAGCGACAGCGGCTGGAACAACACCTACGTCGTGCCGCAGGGCGGCCAGGGCTGGATCGGGTTCGACAGCAACGTGCTGTATTCCGGCGACGTGCTCGACCTGCGGTCCGCCCTGGCGGCGACCGACTGGAACGGCGCGGCCGACATGCTGCCGGCCTATCTCGGGTTCTGGGGCAACGGCAGCAGCGCGACGCTGACGATCTCCGCCACCGCCTGGGGCAACACCTCCGCGATCGCCACCATCGCCGGGGCGGATGGGACGGACCTGAGCACGCTGCTCTCCCACGCGATCACCTGAGCGGCACCGCCCGCAGTGACACGCCTGCCCGCGACTCCCGCGGGCGGGCGACCGACCGACGCCGGCGCTCCGCCGCGCGTCGCGAGACGCCCCGGCGCAGGCGCGGGACGGGCCCTTGGGCCCGCCCTGCCCTGCGCCGGTCGCTATCCGCCTCAGGTCACCACGTTCTTCGGCACGTCGCGGAACGGGCGGTCGTTGTCCGTCCGCGGCTCCTTCGGCATCCCCAGCACGCGTTCGGAGATGATGTTGCGCTGGATCTCGTCGGTGCCGCCGGCGATCGAGTTGGCCGGGAAGGAGATCAGGATCTCCGCGATCGTGCCGTCATGCGGTCCGTCCGGTCCGGCCAGCATCGCATCCGCCCCGCTGATCAGCGTGTGCACCGAAGCGGCGGCGCGCGAGACATGGCTGCCGATCAGCTTGCCCAGCGAGCCTTCCGGCCCCTGCGGCCGTCCCTGCACCTGGGCGGCGCGGGCGCGCCGGGCGGTCCATTCGGCGGTCTTCGCCAGGGTCAGCACCTTGGCGATCTCCTGCCGCACCACGGGATCGGCGATCGCGCCGGTCTCCCGCGCGCGGGACAGGATCAGGTCCACGCGGCCGGCCCGCTGCGGGTACCACTTGTACGGCTCCATGACGGTGGCGATCTCGGCCCGCTCCTCGTCATAGATCCGGCCGGGCCGCGTGGAGGCGGCGCCCCAGCGGGAAATGCCGTCGGCGCCCCGCCGCTCATGCATCAGCGTCGTGGTGGCGACCGCCCAGCCCTTGCCGATGCCCGCGACCAGGTTCTCGGGCGGCACCTCGGCGTCGGTGAAGAACACCTGGTTGAAGCTCGCATGCCCGT
Organism: Rhodospirillales bacterium; assembly: GCA_017304945.1. Taxonomy (GTDB): domain Bacteria; phylum Pseudomonadota; class Alphaproteobacteria; order Acetobacterales; family Acetobacteraceae; genus Rhodopila. The sequence continues at coordinate 2,882 of JAFKLG010000132.1, read as the reverse complement.
TCATCTGCCGCAGCGGATGCACCTGCACCGCAGGCTGATGCATGTCGATGACGAAGTAGGTGAGGCCCTGGTGCTTCGGCGCATCCCAGTCGGTGCGCGCCAGCAGCAGGCCCCAATCGGCGTGATGCGCGCTGGTGGTCCAGACCTTCTGGCCGTTGATCACCCAGCGGTTGCCCTTGAACTCGGCCCGCGTCATGGCGCCGGCCAGGTCGGACCCGCTGCCGGGCTCGCTGAACAACTGGCACCAGGTGTCTTCGCCGGTCAGGCTGCGGCGCAGGAACCGCTCCTTCTGCGCCGGCGTGCCGTGCGCGAGCAGGGTCGCGGCGGCGAGCCGGCGGATCCCGGTCTTGGCGACGCCCACGGCGCCGACGCGGCGGAACTCCTCCTCCACCACCGCCTCGAGGCCGATCGGCAGGGCGCGGCCATACCAGTCGGTGGGCCAGGTCGGCACGCCCCAGCCGCTGTCGATCAGCATGTTGCGCCACTCCACCAGACCGCGATCGACGCTCCAGTTCGCCTCGAGCCAGGCGCGCACTTCGGCGCGGACCGAAGCCTCGGTTGCTTCGCTCATCACGCGGCCTCCCAAACCTGCATCATCTTCTCGCGGTGCCAGGCGGGCGTGCCCAGGAACACTTCCGAACTCTTCGCCCGCTTGAACCAGAGATGCGTGTCGTTGTCCCAGGTGAAGCCGATCCCGCCATGGATCTGCACGGTGTGGATCGCGGTCTGCATGTAGGCCTCCGACGTGCAGGCCTTGGCCAGCGAGGCGATCGCCGGCAGCTCCGGATCGTCCTCGGCGGCGGCAGAGGCGGCGTAGTAGGCGGCGGACTTCGCCAACTCCACATCCACCAGCATGTCGGCCTGCTTGTGCTTCATCGACTGGAAGGAGGCGATGGTGCGGCCGAACTGCACGCGCAGGTTCGCGTAGTCGAGCGCCGATTGGCGCAGTTGATCCGCGCCGCCGGCGTTTTCGTTGGCGAGGCATACCGCGGCCTGCATCATGGTGCGTGCGAACGGCGCCGCGGCCGCGCCCTCCTCGCCCAGCAGGTCGGCCTCCACCCCGGCAAAGCTCAGCAGCGCCTGCTTGCGGGTGGGATCGAGCACCCGGAGCGGCCGGCGTGTCAGGCCGGCGGCGTCGCCGCGCACCGTGAAGAAGGAAAGCCCGTCCTTGCCCTGGCTGCCGGGTCGGCGCGCCAGCACCACGATCAGGTCGGCGGTGTGGCCGTCGAGCACGAAGCTCTTGGTGCCTTCGAGGCGCCAGCTTCCGCCCGCCTGGGTTGCGGTCAGGCCGACGCCGGCTTCGTCCCAGCGTCCGTTCGGTTCGGTGAAGGCGAGCGTGGCCACCGTCTCGCCGGTGCCGATCCCCGGCAGCAGGTCGCGCTTCTGCGGCTCCGACCCGGCGTTCAGGATCGCGGTGGCGGCGAGCGCGGTGGAGGCGAAATAGGGCGCGCAGACCAGCGCGCGGCCCATCTCCTCCAGCACGATGCCGAGTTCGACGAAGGAGAAGCCCTGGCCGCCATAGGCTTCGGGCACGTGGACCGCGCCAATGCCGAGCTCCTGGTTGAGGGCGCGCCAGGTGTCACGCTCGTAACCGGCTTCGGTTTCCATCAGGCGGCGGATCGTGGTCGGCGGCGAGCGGTCCTCGAAGAACCGGCGGAGCACCGACCGGAACTCCTCCTGCTCGTTGGTGAAGCTGAATTGCATGCGGTTCCTCCCGGCGCGTCGTTGCTGGAGCGCATCCCGGCCCGCCTCCGCGCACCGGTCGCCCTCCAGGCTTGTCGTGTGAGTGCATGGGCGGCCGCGGCCGATCACGCGCGTCCAGTGAAGGACGCGGCTGCCGGTTGGGCAAGAGCGGCGGGTGGCGATGCAGGCCGGCGTGGGGCGCGGGGGCGCGAGCTTGGGCCGGCCGAATCAGGGTCCGACGCGCTGCAACACGAGCTGGAAGGTGCAGGCATCCTCGCCGAGGCGGCCGGGGACGAACATCTGGCCGCGGAACCCTTCGGGCGTGAACTGGCCGGTGAGCCAGTCCATGCCGTAGGCGATCTGCACCGCGCCGTTGCCGTAGATGGGACCGTCGAACCCGTCGTAATGCACCTGGCCGTCGCGCACCTTGAAGTCGTGCACCCGCATCGTGGTCAGGCAGCGGCCGCCGCCGGTCTGCAGCGGTTCGGCGAAGCCCGCATAGGTGCCGGGGAGCGCCGCACCGGTCGGCGGCGGCGTGCCCATGCCCGAGGGTGGTGGCGGCAGGTCGCCGCGCACCGCGGGGTTGGGCGCATAGAGCGGGAAGGCTCCCTGCGGCGTGTCCAGCACCACGGTCGGAAACTGCTGGCCGCGGCCGGTGCACCCCGACAGCAGCAGGAGCGTGGCGGCCACGGCGACGGGAACCGCGGCGGCGTGGGGGCGGCAGGCCACGGTGGGGCGGCGAGGCGCGGCGACGCGCGGGGGATGAGCGGTCATCTCGGCCCGCTCACCACGTGCCGGTCGAATCGGCGTCGAACGCGTAGCTGCAGACGTCGCCGACGATCTGGCCGCTCATGTGCCCGCCGCGCACGCTGCCGCTCATGAACGCGCCGCCCAGGTCGGTGCGGAAGCTGCCATCCGGCGCGATGGTGACGTGGAAGGCGCGCTGCGGCTGATACGGCACCTGCGGCTGGTTCAGCACGTAATCGAACGCGCCGTTGCGCACCTGCAGCGTGATCAGGTCCTGGCTGCCGCAACTGCCGTCGGACCCGCTCGCCAGCGTCATCAGCCCGTTGAACGTGCCGTTCACCGGCTTCCCGGCGGCGCCACCCGGCGCAGCGGGCGAGGCCGCCGCAGGCAGCGCGGCGGGAGCCGGCGCGGCGAAGGCGGGGGAGCCGTTCGGCGGCGGGGCCGGCGGTGAC
>JAFKLG010000131.1 GCA_017304945.1 Rhodospirillales bacterium | reverse complement strand
CCGCTCCCGGCGAGGCGCCGGCCGGGCTCGCCTGGACCGGCGATCCGGCGCTGAACTTCATCTGGACCTCGCTGCACGTGCCTTGCGTGACCGTGCCGGCCGGCACCGGCCCGAACGGCTTGCCGCTGGGGATCCAGGTAGTAGGCCGCCGCGGCGAGGACCGCGCGGTGCTCGCCTGGGCGCAATGGGTGGCGGCCGCGATCGGCTGAGGGATGGGCGTGCTGCCGTGGCCGGGTGACGACCGGGGCTTCGTGCCGCGGTCGGGTGACGGGTCCGCATGATGCCCGGCGGCCCCTCCGCCGACGCGGCGCCTGAGGCGCCCGTGCTGTTCGCCGGCGACCCGCACGGGAACTTCACGCCCATCCTGCGTGCCTGCGCCGACCACCCCCCGGGCACGCTGATCCTGCTCGGCGATTGCGGCTGCGCGGCGCCGCTGCCCCGGCTGCTGGCGCCGCTGATCGACGCGGGCTGGGCGGTGCGCTGGATCCTGGGCAACCACGACGCCGAGACCGACGCCACGTGGGACAACCTGGTCGGCGCTGCGCCCGAGGGCGATATCGGCTTGCAGGTCGTCACGATCGGGGGCGTGCGGATGGCGGGGTTGCCGGGCGTGTTCAAGCCGCGGGTCTGGTACCCCCGCGCGGACGCCCCGGGCGAGCCGATCGACCCGCCGCAAGCGCACACCCGCGCGGAACTCGCGGCTCAGCTCGGTCCCGGCGACGGCTGGCGCGGCGGCCTCCCGCTGCGTCACCGCGACACGATCTTTCCCGAGGATTTCCAGCAGCTTGCGACCCTGCGCTTCGACGTTCTGGTCAGCCACGAAGCCCCCACGACCCATCGCCACGGCTTCGCGCCGATCGACGCGCTGGCTGCCGAATGCGGGGCACGGCTGATCGTGCACGGCCACCATCACGAGAGCTACGCCGCCACCCTGCCGAACGGCATCGCCGTGCGCGGCCTGGGTCTCTCGGAGGTGTGGCCGCTGCCCCGCTGACCGCACCGGAGGCCGCCAGCCTCTCGCCCACCGACCGCGCCTCCGGCCGCGCCGCGGGAGACAACGGGCGCCCCGCGCGTTATGCACGGGCATGACCGATGAGAGTGTTGCCGTGAGCGGACCCCGCCGTCATTGCCTCGCCGTGCTGGCCCTGTTCCTGGTCGCCGCGGGCGATCCTCCGCCGGCAACGCCCGGAGGCACGCAGAATGCACCCGCACTGCGTACGGATGGCACGCAATCCGCGGCGCCGGCCGCCACGTCGTCGTCATCCCCCGCGGCGAACGGCGTTCCCGGGTCGGAGGTGGTCGCCCAGCGCGGCGATGTGCGCCTGACCGCGGCCCAATTGCGGGACCTGGTGGCCAATGCCGAGCCCGGGTTGAAGGCGCAGCTCGAGTCCAACCCCGCCATGCTCGCGGACTTCGCACGCCAGCGCGTGCTGAACGCGTCCCTGCTGGCCGATGCTGAGGCCAAGGGCTGGGACCAGCGGCCGGAGGTCGCGCAGCGTGCCAACGACGCCCGCGACGCCGTGATCCTGCAGAGCTACGTCGCCTCGCTGGTGCCGCAGGATCCGCTCTACCCGACCGATGCCGACCTGCAGGCCGCCTATGACGCGAACAAGGGGCGGCTGACCGCGCCGAAGCGCTACCACCTCGCGCAGATCGTGGTGACCGTGCCGGCCAACGCGCCGCCAGAGGTGGAGGGCGCGGCGCGGCAGAAGGCGGCCGACCTGCGCGCCCAGGCCTTGAAGCCGAAGGCGGATTTCGCGGCGCTCGCCCGCAAGGCCTCGCAGGAGGCCTCGACGGCGCCCAAGGGCGGCGACGTGGGCTGGCTGCCGGAGAACCAGTTGCTGCCGGCGGTGCGCGAGGCGGTCACGAAGACGCCGGAGAACGGCGTCACCGAACCGGTGCGCGCGCCGGACGGCTGGCACGTCATCCGCGTGCTGGGGGTGAAGCCGGCCGGACCGATGACGCTCGACGAGGCGAAGCCGCAACTGGTGCAGGCGCTGCGCCAGGCGCGCCGCCAGCAGGCGGTGCGGGCCTATGTGGAGACGCTGCTGCGCCAGGAACCCATCCAGTTGAACGAGATCGAGCTGGGCAAGGCCATCGCGCCCTGAGACTGCGCGGGCGGATGACCGCGGCGGGTCGATCGCGTGGTCCGGAGCAGACGGCCATCGCGCCCTGGCGCGGCGGCGGGTGAGCGCGAGGGGGCGCGGGCCTGTCGCGCGGGCCGGCGCAGGCGATCGCGCGGCCGCCTACCGCGTGCGGCGGAGCAGCAGGCGCACCGCGCCGGGATTGGCGGCATGCGGGTGTGTCGCGGCCAGGATCAGCGGCCGCAGTTCGGGCAGGTTGAGCCAGATCGGCAGCTCGCGGCGGATCGCGCCGCCGCCCTCGCGGGTGCCGCGGCCGGTCACCACCTCGACGCAGCGCACCTGGTCGGCATGCGCCGACCGCAGGAACGCCACCAGCGCCGCATAGGCGCGCTGCGTGGTCTGGCCGTGCAGGTCGAGCTTGCGGATCGGCCCCATCTTCCCGGTGCGGAAGCGTGACCAGGTGCCGTTGTCCACCCCGCCCGGATGCTCGCCGACCGACAATGGCCGGGGTGGCGGGCGCGCCGCGGCGGGTTCCGGGCGCGGCCGGGGCGGCAGCACGGCGGGCGAGGGCGCCTGCGGTTCGGCAGGTGCCGCCGGCGCGACCGGCGTGCGGCCCTTCAGCGGCGTGATCCGCCCGGCATAGGCGGCCCAGGCCGCGCGGTCGGCCTCGGAGAGCGGTCGGGCACGTGGCGGCATGCGGGAAGGAACCGGGACGAGGGGAGGGCGGTTCCTAACCCCTTCCGCCCGCCCGCGCCACCGCGCCGGTCACCGGCGCAGGTTGGGATCAGGAGCCGGGCGGGGCGTCGGCCCCGCCCGACAGGACCGGCTGAGTCAGGTGTCGGCCAGCGCCTCCAGGATCGCCTCGCGCGCCTTGGCGTCGCCCTCGGCGTGGACCGGCTGGATCGCCACATGCGTCGCGCCGGCATCGAAATGCGCCCGCAGCTTCGCCTTCACCGTGGCGGCGTCGCCCCACAGCACCATCGCATCGATGAACGCGTCGGAGCCGCCATCGGCCAGGTCGGCCTCGGTGAAGCCCATCTGCAGCCAGGCGTTGCGATAGTTGTCCAGCACAAGGTAGCGGGACAGTTCCTTGCGGCCGAGGCCACGCGCGACCGCGGGGTCGGTCTCCAGCGTGACCTTCTGCTCGATCGCCAGCCACTTGTCCGGCCCGAGGATCTTCTTCGCCTCCGCCGTGTGGTGCGGCGTGGTGTTGTACGGGATCGCGCCCTGGGTGAGTTCCGCCGAGAGCTTCAGCATCAACGGGCGCAGCGCGGCGATGCAGATCGGCCACTGGGCGGCCTCCGCCTCATCGCCGCGCAGCGCCTGCAGGTAGCGGCGCATGGCCGGGATCGGCTTCTCGTAGGTGTGGCCGCGCAGGCCCTCCACCATCGGCATGTGGCTGACGCCGAGGCCGAGGATGAAGCGGTCGCCATACAGGGTGTTCAGCGAAATCATGGCGCGGCGGGAGGTGAAGGCGTCGCGCGCGTAGATGCTGGCGATCGAGCTGCCGATGTTGAGGCGGCTGGTGGCGCCCAGCATGAAGCCGCCGACCGACATCGATTCGAAGCCGCGTGCTTCAGGATACCACAGCGTGGTGTAGCCGCAGCGTTCGACCGTCTGTGCGAAGCCGCGCACGGCATCGGCGGAACCAAGCTTGTCCGCCGAATACCAAACGCCGAGTCGTCCGAGTTGCATGGGAGGCTCCTGTCACGAGGGTTCGTCCGAGCGTACCCGTCATGGCCGGGCTTGTCGTGGCCATCCCTCGCGGCAGGGGGCCGGTGGGGATGGCCGGGTCGAGCTCGGCCATGACGCAATGCGGGCTACGCTCGCTGGGGATGGCCGGGTCGAGCCCGGCCATGACGGAATGCGGAAGACGGCCGTCCATCACGCGCTCGCGTCCATCACGCGCTCGCGTCCACCCGCATCTGCTCAGATCGCACCGTTCGCGCGCAGCGCCGCGATGTCGGCGGCGGCGTAGCCGAGTTCGCCCAGCACTTCCTCGGTGTGCTCGCCGAAGCGCGGCGGCGGACGGTCCACCTGCGGGCCGCCATGCGCGTATTTGAAGGCGGCGACCGGGACCGTGAAGGCGCCGTCCACACCCGGCGCGCCTTCGTGCCGGTGCAGCACGCCGCGGCTCTGCATCTGCGGGTCGGCCAGCGCCTCCCCCATGGTGCGGCAGCGGGAAGCGGGAACGTGGCGGGCCTGCAGCCACTCCTCCCATTCCGCCGCGCCGCGGGTCAGCATGATCTCGCGCAGCACCGCTTCCTCGCGGTCGTGGTCGGCATCGCGTTCGTCATTGGTGCGCTTGATCATGTCGGGCCGCTCCAGCACGGTCCACAGCCGCTTCTGCTGGCGCAGGTTGGAGGCGCCCAGCATCACGATCCCATCCGCGGTCTGATAGGCCATGGAGGTCGCATGGCCGGTGCGGTTGCCGGACGGCTTGGGATGCGAGCCGTTGCGCATGTAACCAGTCACGTGGCTCGCCATCAGGATCATCGCGACGTCCAGCATCGCCATGTCGATGCGCTGGCCCTGGCCGGTGCGTTCGCGCTGAAACAGCGCGGCGGCGAGCGCGTAGGCGCCCATCGTGCCGGTCGCGTAGTCGATCGCGGGGGCGCCGATCTTGATCGGATTGGCCTCCGGTGTGCCGGTCATCGCCATGATGCCGGAGGTGGACTGGATCACGTGGTCATAGGCGGTGCGCTCCCGTTTCGGGCCGCCCTGTCCGAACGCGGAGAACGAGCCGTAGATCAGCTTCGGATTGATCTTGCGCAGGTCGTCATAGCCGAGGCCGAGGGCCTCGAACGCGCCGGGCCGGTAGTTCTCCACCAGCACGTCGGCGGTCGCGACCAGCTTCTTCAGCACCTCGCGTCCGTCCTCGCTCTTGAGGTTGAGCGTGATGGCGCGCTTGTTGGAGCCCTGGGTGAGGAAGCCGGTGCCCATCAGCGCGTGGTTCAGCGCGCGGTCGCTGCCGGTGTCGCGGCTCTGGTCGGGGAAGGCCGGGTCTTCGACCTTGATCACGTCGGCGCCCATGAGGCCGAGCTGATAGGCGGCGAAGGGGCCGGCCAGCACGTGCGTGATATCGATGATGCGGATGCCTTCGAACGGGCGCATGTCGCTCTCCTGGACGGATCAGGGGAGGGTGCGCGTCCGCGCGAGAGGGGTCAAACCGCGAGCGGGGAGGCCGGACTCCGGCCGGCCTTGCGGCCGACCGGATCGGCTGAGCGTGATCGGCGGAGGCGTTTCGCCGGAGCCGTGAATCACGCGATCAGACAATCAAGCGGAGCATCCCGGCGAGCGCGAGCGAACCGGGATGCCCCGCCGATCAGACCGGATCCCAGGCGTAGACGTCGCGCGTGCGCTCGAGCGGGGTGAACGCCGCCTTCACCGCGGGCAGCCAGTGTTCGGCGAGCTTCTCCGGGTTCCAGCCGTCGGTCCGCGCCATCACGCGGATCGGGCGCGGCTGGTTGTAGAGATACACCTCGTTGCCGCGCACGCCGAAGATCTGGCCCGACACCTCGGCCGCGGCATCGGTGCCGAGGAAGGCGATGAGCTGGGCGATGTGGTCGGGCTTGGTCTTCTCGGCGCGTGCCTTGAGCTGCTCCTCGCTCTGGCCGGGCACGGTCTCGATCATGCGGCTGAACGCGTGCGGGCCGATGCAGTTGGAGCGGATCTTGTAGCGCTGCATGTCCATCGCGATGTTGCGCGACAGGCCGGCGATGCCCAGCTTGGCGGCGCCGTAGTTCACCTGGCCGACCGACCCGATCAGGCCGGAGGTCGAGGTCATGTGCACGAAGCAGCCGCTCTCCTGCTTGCGGAAATGCGTGACCGCGGCGCGGGAGACGTAGAAGGCACCGTAGAGGTGCACCTTCATCACCGCGTCCCACTCCTCGACCGACATGTAGTGGAACATGCGGTCGCGCAGGATGCCGGCGTTGTTCACCACCATGTCGATGCGGCCGAACGTGTCGATCGCGTCCTGCACCATCTTCTGGGCGTCTTCCCAGCTCGCGACGCTGCCGGTGTTGGCCACCGCGCGGCCTTCGCCATGGGCCTGCGTGATCTCCTGCACCACGCGCTGCGCCGGGCCGGCGTCGCGGCCTTCACCGGTGACGGTGCCACCGATGTCGTTGACCACCACCTTGCCGCCGTTCGCTGCGATCGCCAGCGCCGTCGCACGTCCGATGCCGTTGCCGGCACCCGTTACGACGGCAACCTTGCCGTCCAGCATTCCCATGGTTGTTTCCTCCTGGATGATCGGGACCGCCGAACAATGCGGCAATCCGCCATCCGTGTCATCATCACCGCCGGGAGGTGAGCCATGCAGGTAGGGTTTCTGGGACTGGGGCAGATGGGATCGGCGATCGCGGAGCGCCTGCAGGCGGGCGGCACGCGGCTGCACGTGTTCGATCCGAACGAGGTGGCGCTTGCGCCTTTCGTGTTGCGGGGTGCGGTCGACGCGGGATCGGCGCGTGCCGTCGCCGATGCGGCGGAGGTCGTGTTCGCCTGCCTGCCCGACGGCGCGGTGAGCGAGCGCGTCGCGGCCGAGGTCGCGCAGGGCAGCGCGGTGCGGATCTATGTGGAGATGTCAACAATCGGCAGTCCCGCGATCGGCCGCATCGCGCGGCTGATGGAGGCGCGCGGCATCGCGCTGCTCGACTGCCCGGTCAGCGGCGGGCCGAAGGGCGCGCGCGCCGGGACGCTGACGGTGATCGCCGCCGGTCCGCCGGCGATCCGCGACCGGGTGCGGCCCTGGCTGGAGCAGATCGGCCGGTCGGTGTTCGAGGTCGGCGACCAGCCCGGCCAGGGGCAGCTCATGAAACTGGTCAACAACCTGATCAACGCCGCCAACATGGCGACCGCGTTCGAGGCGCTGGTGCTGGGCGCCAAGGGCGGGCTGGACGCGGGCCAGATGGTCGAGGTGATCAACGTCTCCACCGGCCGCAACAGCGCGACGCAGGACAAGGTGCCGCGTTCGGTGCTGACCGGCAGCTTCGACTACGGCGCGAGCCTCGCCACCATGCTGAAGGACGTGGTGCTGGGGCTGCAGGAGGCGGAGGCGCGCGACGTACCGATGTGGGTGCATGGCAGCGTCGAGCAGTTGTGGCGGTTCGGTGCGCAGCAGGGGTTGGGGCGCGCCGATTTCACCGCCCTGATCAAGGTGTTGGAGGGCTGGGCTGGGGTGGAGGTGCGCAGCCGCCCGCCGGCCTGAGCGCCGGTCGGACGACGGCTCCTCGCGCGCCTCCCTTGCGTCCGCGCGCCCCGCATGGTGACTGCGCGGGCGTGACCCGACCCGCTGCGACACCTCCCGCCGCCGAACCGGTCTGGGCCGGCCTGACGCTCGACCGGCCCCGGCTGATGGGCATCCTGAACGTGACGCCCGACAGCTTCAGCGATGGCGGACGGCACGCCGATCCCGCGCGCGCGATCGAAGCGGCGCAGCGGATGGTCGCCGACGGTGCCGACATCGTCGACGTGGGCGGCGAGAGCACGCGGCCCGGCTCCGCCCCCGTGCCGCCCTCGGTCGAGCAGGCGCGCATCCTGCCGGTGGTGCGCGCGCTCGCGATCGCCGGCCTGCGCGTCTCGGTGGATACCCGCAACGCCGACACCATGCGGGCCGCGCTCGATGCCGGGGCCGCGATCGTCAACGACGTTTCGGGCCTCGCGCACGATCCGGCGGCGGCGCCACTGGTGGCGGCGCGCGGCTGCCCGGTGGTGCTGATGCACATGCGCGGCACGCCGGCGACGATGAGCAAGCTGGCGGTGTATCAGGACGTGGCGGCCGAGGTGCGGTCGGAACTCGCGGCGACGCTGGCGCGTGCCCGCGCGGCCGGCATCGCGGCGGAGGCGATCGCGCTCGATCCCGGGATCGGCTTCGCCAAGCACGCGCCCCACTCCATCGCTCTCCTCCAATCCCTCCCAACCCTCGCCACACTCGGATGTCCGCTGCTGGTGGGCGTGTCGCGCAAAGCGTTCATCGGCGCGCTCTCGGGGGTCGAGACGCCAGCCGATCGGCTGGCCGGGTCGATCGCGGCTGGCCTGTTCGCGATCGCAAGGGGCGCTTCAATACTCCGCGTACATGATATTACGGAGACGGCTCAAGCGCTCCGCGTCTGGCATAGTCTGTCCGGTTAAGCCACGGTTACGCTGGTTCAACGCCCTTCCGTGCCGCGGTTGCGGTGGTTCGATCCCCATGGAGACACGATGGCCCTCACCCGCCGCCTTTTCGGCACCGACGGCATCCGCGGCACTGCCAATACCGACCCGATGACCGCGGGCACCGCGCTGCGGCTGGGGCAGGCGGCCGGCCTGCTGTTCACCCGCGGCGCGCATCGGCATCGCGTGGTCATCGGCAAGGACACGCGGCTGTCGGGCTACATGATCGAGCCGGCGCTCACCGCGGGGTTCATCGGCGCCGGCATGGACGTCACCCTGCTGGGCCCGCTGCCCACGCCCGCCATCGCCATGCTCACGCGCAGCCTGCGGGCCGATCTCGGCGTGATGATCTCGGCCTCGCACAATCCCTATGAGGACAACGGCATCAAGCTGTTCGGCCCGGACGGGACCAAGCTGTCCGACGCGCGCGAGGCGGAGATCGAGGCGCTGATGGCGACCGACTTCGCAAACCAGTTGGCCGCGCCGGCCAAGCTGGGCCGCGCCGCGCGGCTGGACGACGCCGCCGGCCGCTACATCGAGGTCGCCAAGGCGAGCTTCCCGCGCGGGCTGCGGCTGGATGGGCTGCGCATCGTGGTGGATTGCGCCAACGGGGCGGCCTATCGCGTCGCCCCCACCGTGCTGTGGGAACTGGGCGCCACCGTGATCCCGGTCGGCGTGCAGCCGGACGGGTTCAACATCAACCGCGGCTGCGGGTCCACCGTGCCCGACTTCCTCTGCGCCCAGGTGCTGGAACACGGTGCCGATCTCGGCATCGCGCTGGATGGCGATGCCGACCGCGTGGTGATGGCGGACGAGCGGGGGGATCTGATCGACGGTGACCAGATCCTGGCGCTGATCGGCCGCTCCTTCCAGGAGAGCGGGCGGCTCGCCGGCGGCGGGCTGGTCGCGACCGTGATGTCGAATCTCGGGCTCGAGCGCTACCTGGGCGCGCGGGGGGTGACGTTGCACCGCACCCGGGTCGGCGACCGCTACGTGGCCGAACGCATGCGCGAGACCGGCATCAACGTGGGCGGCGAGCAGTCCGGCCACGTGATCCTGTCCGACGTCGCGACCACCGGGGACGGGCTGCTGGCGGCGCTGCAGGTGCTGGCGGTGGTGGTGCAGTGCGGCGGCAGCGCGAGCGAGGTATGCCGGGTGTTCGAGCCGCTGCCGCAGCGGCTCAAGAACGTGCGCTTCTCCGGCATCTCGCCGCTGCGCGCGCCCCGGGTGACCCAGGCGATCGCGGCGGCGGAAACGCGGCTGCGCGGCACCGGCCGAGTGCTGATCCGCGAGAGCGGCACGGAACCGCTGGTGCGGGTGATGGCGGAGGGCGAGGACGAGCGGCTGGTGGCCGAGGTGGTCGACGCGCTGTGCGACACGATCGCCGCCGCGACGCGGGAGACGAGCGAGCCGTCGATCGCGGCACGCGCCTGATGCGGGGGCGCGTGCTGATCGTCGCCGGGTCCGATTCCGGCGGCGGCGCGGGCATCCAGGCCGACATCAAGGCGGTCACCGCCATGGCGGGCTTCGCCATGACGGCGATCACCGCGCTGACCGCGCAGAACACGCTGGGCGTGCATGGCGTGCACCTGGTGCCGCCGGATTTCCTGCGCCAGCAGATCGAGGTGGTGCTGACGGATCTCGGCGCCGACGCGATCAAGACCGGCATGCTGGGCGACGCCACCACGATCGAGACCGTGGCCGCGGCGCTGGAGCGCTGGGCGCCGGAGGCGCCGCTGGTGCTCGACCCGGTGATGGTGGCGAAGGGCGGGCACAAGCTGCTGGCCGACGAGGCGGTCGCCACGCTGCGCCGCCGGCTGCTGCCGAAGGCGCGCGTGATCACGCCGAACCTGCCGGAAGCGGAGGTGCTGGCCGGCATGCCGATCGGATCGGTGACCGAGATGCAGCTCGCAGCCGAGGCGCTGCTCGCCCTCGGCGTGCCGGCAGTGCTGCTGAAGGGCGGGCATCTGCCAGGCGACGAGGTGGTGGACCTGCTCGCCACGCCCGACGGGGTGACCCGCTTCGCCGCGCCGCGCATCGCGACGCGCCACACGCACGGCACCGGCTGCACGCTCGCGAGCGCGCTGGCGGCCGGGCTCGCGCAGGGGATGAGCCTGCACGACGCGGTGGCCCGCGCGCGGCTCTACGTGCGCGCGGCGATCGCGGCGGCGCCGGGCTTCGGCGGCGGGCATGGCCCGCTCGACCATGCGGTGACGGTGGAGGTCGGGCGGATCTGGCCGCAACCGGCCGGAAAGGACGGATAGCGCCGCGCGGGGGGCGCCGCGTCCCGCGGGCTCAGGGCGGGTAGAGACGAAGCACCGCCGCGGTCGCATGCTGCGCACGGTCCGCCGCCTCGGCCGCCGACGGGTTCGGATCGGCACGCAGTAGCATTCCGAGCGGGAGGGGCCCGAACAGCAGCGCGAGGAAGTCCTGGGCGATGACCGGGACCGGTGCGTCCCCGAGCAGGCCGGCCGCCTGGGCCGTGCGGAGCAGCGGGGCGAGGGCGTCGGCGGCCTGGCCGCTGGCCGCCGCCACCATGCGCGCGAGATCGGGCGCGCGCATCGCCTCGGCGATGGCGAGCCGGTACAGCGCCAGTGTCTCGGTGCGGCCGAATGTGACCAGGAGCTGGGTGCCGAACCGGTCGAGCGCGGCGGCGAGTTCCGCCGGGGTGTGCGCCTCCGCCGCCGCATCCGGCGGGCGGACGCGCATGGCGCTCTCGGTCAGGCACGCGCCCAGCAGCGCCTGCTTGCTGGGAAACGCCACGTAGAGGTCGCGCTTGGAGACATGCGCGCGGGTGGCGATCGCGAGCGTGCTGGTGCCGGCATAGCCGCGCTCCAGGAACAGTGCGGAGGCTGCCTCGAGCAGGCGCGAGCGGAGACGGTCGCTGTCGAGGGGGATCGGAACGCGATATATCACGGCGCGCCTCCTAACCCGCGCGGGCCGGGTGTCGCGCGGCGGGACCCATGCTATTACCGCATCGATCCGGTCCCGCAAAGCGAGTCTTGAACAAGAAATGGGATAAACCCGGGCGGCGTGGGGCGCCAGGTTGTGCCGCCGACGGGCCGCCGCGATGGGGTCAGACGTCGACCACCACGTAGTCGTTCTCGACGCTCACCGGCACGGTTTCGGCGACGTAGGGGCCCTCGGCCACCGTTTCGCCGGCTGCCACCTCCACCTTGTAGCGGCGCAGGTTGATCTTGGCGGGGTCGATCACGCTGTGGCCGGTGCGGATGTCGAACTCCCAGCCGTGCCAGGGGCAGCGCACGATCTCGCCGTCGCGCGCGTAGCTGTAGCGGCCCGGCTCGTCGGCCGCGATCAGGCCGGTGACGATGCCCTCGCACATCGGCCCGCCCTGGTGCGGGCAGCGGTTGAACAGGCCGAAGAACTCGCCGCCGAGGTTGAACACGGCGATCGGCCGGCCGCGCACGGTGACCAGTTTGCGGCTGCCGGGCGGGATTTCCGCGACGGTGGCGATCACGTGCTTGCTCATGGCGGATCGGTTTCCTCCTGTGGCGCGGAGCGTACCCAAGCGCCGGCAGGCGGGCAACGCTTGACGAGCCGGAACCCAGGCACGACGCTCCCGGCCAATACGAGGGGGAAAACGATGAGGCAGGTCCAGGGAGTCCGCCGCGCACTCGCGGCCGTCGTCGCAGGCATGGTGCTGGCGGGCATGGTGCGGCCCGCCGCGGCCGTCGCCGAGACCATCCGCTTGGGCGCGATCCTGCCGCTCACCGGGCCTGGTGCCGTGGTCGGGACGCAGGAGATGCGCGGCATCCAGTTCGCGTTCGACGCGGTCAACGCCAAGGGCGGCGTGCAGGGCAACAAGATCGACGTCGTGTTCGAGGACAACCAGGCCAAGCCCGACGTGTCGGTGCTCAGCTTCAACAAGCTGGTGGACCTGCAGAAGGTGCCGATGATCTTCACCGGCTATTCCGGCCCGTCGCTGGCGATGGCGCCGCTGGCGACGCGCAAGAAGATCCTGCTGATCAATGCCGGCGCGCAGTCGGACAAGCTGCGCAACGCCTCGCCCTATCTGGTGAACACGCTGCCCAGCACCGGCGACGAGGTCGCGGTGATGAGCAAATACCTGATCCAGCAGGGCAAGAAGACAGCCGCCGTGTTGTTCGAGAACGACGCCGCCGGGATCGGCGGGCGTGACGACTTCCTCGACCTGTTCCCCAAGGCGGGCGGCACCGTGCTGGCGCAGGAGGCGGTGCAGTTCGGCCAGACGGACTACCGGCCGGCGCTGCTGAAACTGTCCGCGGCGAAGCCCGACGTGCTGTACGTGGTGATCACCGCGGGGATGGTACCGCTGGTGCAGCAGCTCAAGCAGATGAATGCCGGGTTCCTGGTGGCCGGCACGACGTTCATGGCCGATCCCGCGGCGATCGCGGATCCGGCCTCGAACGGCATCATCCACACGCAGGTGCAGATCGACGCGCCGCCCGATCTCTCGACGGCGTTCAAGGCGAAGTACGGCGACGACATGGATTTCTTCGCGCGCCAGTATTACAACGCCGCGCAGATCATGGTGACGGTGATCGACAAGCTGCTGACCGAGAAGAAGCCGATCACCGGCGAGAACCTGCACGACACGCTGTTCGCGATCCGCAGCTTCCAGGGCCTGATCCCGATGGAGTTCAAGAGCAACACGGCGACGGTGCCGATCGGGATCAACAAGATGGAGAACGGCAAGGACGTCACGCTGCTGAAGGTGACGGCCGAATAGGCGGCCCGCGTTCGGGTCCACGCCGATGGTCTGGCTGCAGCTTCTGGTCAACGGCCTCGTGACCGGCGCCGCGCTCGGTGTCGTCGCGATCAGCTTCGCGCTGATCTACGCGACGACGAAGATCTTCCACGTCGCCCATGCGGGCGTCTACACGCTGGCGGGCTATCTCGCCTGGTCGCTCGCCAGCCGCGGCATGCCGGACCTGGTCTCGCTGCTGGTGGCGATTCTGTGCTGCACGGTGGTGGGGGCGCTGATCCAGCACCAGCTCTACGCGCGGCTGGAGCGGCGGCGCGCGACGCATCTGGTGGTGCTGATCGCATCGCTGGGCGCGCTGGCGGTGATCCAGAACGTGATCGCGGCGACCTACTCGTCCAACATCCTGCAGTTCCCGGTGCCCTGGGGCAGCCGCGTCGAGACGTTCGGGTCGGTGCGGCTGACCTGGACGCAGATCCTGACCGTGGTGCTGAGCGTCGCCGCCTATGCCGGCACGATGTGGTTCGCGCATCGCACGATCCTGGGCAAGCAGATCCGCGCGGTGGCATCCAACCCGTTCCTGGCCGAGATCACCCGGCTGCGGCCGCAGCGGATCTACGTGATCGTGGTGGCGATCGGGTCGGCGATCGTGGCCCTGCCGGGGGTGCTGGTGCCGCTCGATCTCGGGCTGCAGCCCTATGGCGGCGTGACGCCGCTGCTGACCGCGACGATCGCGATGATCGCGGGCGGCGTCGGCTCGATCACCGGCGCCTTCGTGCTCGCGGTCGGCATCGCGGTGCTGCAGAACCTGTCGCTGCTGGTGATCCCCGGCGAGTGGTCGATCGGGGTCACGTTCTTCATCTTCGTCATCTTCATGCTGTTCCGGCCCACCGGCCTGTTCGCCAAGGCGCGTTGAGGAGGAGCGGCGATGGACTTTCTGTACAGCTACATCATCCTCGCCGAGGTCTATGTCCTGCTGGGGCTGTCGACCAACCTGCTGGTCGGCATCGCGGGCATCTTCTCGGTCTCGCAGGCGGCGGTGTTCGGCGTCGGCGCGTATCTCGTCGCGCATTTCCTGATGACGGAGACGCTGGGCTTCATCCCGGCGCTGGTGGTCGCCGCGGCGGCGTGCATCGCGCTGAACATCGTGGTGACGCTGCCCTCGCTGCGCGTGTCGGGCGACTACTTCGTCGTCACCAGCTTCGGGATCCAGTTGCTGGCGACGGCGGTGTTCACCAACTGGACGAACGCGACGGGTGGCGCCAACGGATTGCCGGGCATCCCGCCGCCCGACCTGTTCGGCCTGCCGCTCGAGAGCACGGGCCAGCTCGTGATCCTGTGCAGCGTGGCGATGGCGATCGGCGGCCTCGCGTTCTGGCTGCTGATGCGCGCGCCGTTCGGCCGCCTGCTGCGCGCGATCCGCGAGGACGAGCTGGCGGTCGCGGCGGCGGGGAAGAACGTGCTGCGCGCGAAGGTCTCGGCGGCGGCGCTGGCCGGTGCGTTCGCCGGCAGCGCGGGCGGGTTCTACGCCACGTTCCTGAGTTTCGTGGATCCGAGCTCGTTCGACCTGGATGCGTCGATCCTGTTGCTGACGATGGTGGTGGTTGGCGGCGCGCGCACGCTGGCCGGGTCGATCCTGGGTCCGTTCCTGCTGCTGGCCTTGCCGCAGGTGCTGACGCTGGTGGAGATCCCGACCTCGATCGCCGCGGCGATGCGGCAGTTGATCTACGGCGTGCTGCTGATCCTGTTCATGCTGTTCCGCCCGCAGGGGCTCGCGGGGGAGAAGCTGTGATGCGGGTTGGAGCGGTGCTGGCGGGGATGGCCGGGTCGAGGCCGGCCATGACGGTGGGGGCGTGGCGGCCCGTCCATCGACCGAGGCGCGAGCACGGTTTTCTTCCGTCATGGCCGGGCCTGACCCGGCCATCCCCAGCCGCACGCTGCCTCGCGACGAGGGAAGCCCTGTGACCGCCCCATACCTTCAGGCCCAGGGCGTGGAGGTCGCGTTCGGCGGCTTGCGGGCGCTGCGCGACTGCAGCTTCACGGTCGACAAGGGCAAGATCACCTGCCTGGTCGGGCCGAACGGCGCGGGCAAGACCACGATCTTCAACGTCATCACCGGCTTCCTGCGACCGAATGACGGGCATGTCAGCTTCCAGGGCCGCTCGCTCGACGGTCTCCGCCCGCAGGCGATCGTCGCCGCCGGCATCGCGCGCAGCTTCCAGAACCTGCGGCTGTTCGTCGACCTGAGCGCGCTCGACAACGTCATGGTCGCGCTGCCGTCCCAGGCCGGCGAGGAACCGGTCGGCGCGCTGTTCCGCCCGCTGCACGTCGCCCGCGCCCAGCGTGCGCAGCGGGAGCGGGCGCGCGAGGCACTGGCCCATGTCGGCCTCGCCGACAAGGCGGGCGAGTACGTGCGGAACCTCTCCTATGGCGAGCAGAAGCTGCTGACGATCGCGCGGCTGCTGGCGACCGGGGCCGAACTGCTGCTGCTGGACGAGCCCGCCTCGGGCCTGTCGGCCGGCGCGCTCGACGGCATCATGGCGCTGCTGCGCCGCCTGCAGCAGGAGGGCAAGACGCTGCTGGTGGTCGAGCACAACACGCGGGTCGTGCAGCAGATCGCCGACGACGTGCTGTTCCTGCACCAGGGCCACCTGATGGCGCAGGGCACGCCCGAGACGATCATCGCCGATCCGGCGCTGGCGGAGATCTATTTCGGAGGCGCGCTCTGATGCTGCTGCAGCTCACCGGCGTCGCCGCGGGCTATGGCTCGAAGATCGTCATCTCCGACATCTCCCTCGCCATCCATCCCGGCCAGATCGTCGCCCTGCTCGGGCACAACGGCGCGGGCAAGACCACGACGCTGCGCGGCATCATGGGGCTGCTACCGCTCCGCGCCGGCAGCATCGCCTTCGACGGCAAGGCGCTCGAGCGGATCGGCGTCGCGGACCGCGTCGCGATGGGGCTGCGGCTGCTGCCGGAGGGCAGGGGGATCTTCCCCGATCTCACCGTCGCCGAGAACGTGGAGGTCGTCGCCGCCCGCAATGTCGGGCCTGACGCGACCTTCGGCGTCGCCGACGTCTACAAGCTGTTCCCGGTGCTGGACGAGCGCCGCGCCACGCGGGCCGGCAGCATGTCGGGCGGCCAGCAGCAGATGCTGGCGATGTCGCTCGCGATCCTCGGCACGCCGCGCTGCCTGCTGCTGGACGAGCCCTCGATCGGCCTCGCGCCCAATCTGGTGGAGCGGATGTTCCAGCAGGTGCACCAGGTCTGCCGCTCGCACGGGATGGCGGCGGTGCTGGTCGAGCAGAACGTCGCCGCGGCGCTGGCCATCGCCGATCGGGTGGTGATCATGAACAACGGCCAGATCGTGTTCGACGGCAGCCCCGACGAGGCGCGCGCCTCCAACGTCTGGCATTATTTCTGACGCACCCGCTCGCGGGTTCTGAGGCGCCTGCTGGCGGGCTGATCGTGCTGCCGCTGCTGGTCAGCGGTCGTCGACCGGCAGGTTCGCCTGCACCGAGGGGCGCGCGTCGAAGCCGGCATGCCAGGCAGCGAGGCGCGGATGCCCCTCCCGCCACTGCATCGGCGCGAAGCGGAAATCCAGGTAGGACAGCGCAACCCCGATCGCGAGATGGCCGATGGTGAAGCCGCTGCTGGCGAGCGCGTCGGCCTCATGCTCCAGCGCGTCGACACAGGCGCGGAGCTTGGCGTCCCACAGCGCCTGGTGCGGCGCGCTCTGCGTCTCGGCGGGGCGGAACCGCTCCCCCACCAGCAGCAGGCCGGTGTCGATCATCCCATGGCCCAGCGCGTGCCGGCGCAGCGCGAGCAGCCGGTCGGGCCAGGCGGACGGGAACAGCTTCGGCCCGTCATGCAGCGTGTCGAGATACTCGATGATCACCGTGCTGTCGTAGAGCACGCTGCCGTCCTGCAGCTCCAGCGTGGGGATCTTGCCCAGCGGGTTGATGCGCATGAGCTCGAAATGCGGCGTGGTGCCGCCGGTCACCGTGCGCACGGTGCGGATCTGGTCCTGCAGGCCGCATTCATGCGCGGCGATCATGACCTTGCGCACATAGGGCGAGCGCGGCGACCAGTGCAGCGTCATCGGGCCGACAGGGGCGGTCATGGGGCGCGAACCTTCACCGGGAGGGAGGCGCGGGATAGGCTTGCGCCAAGGAAGTGAGGGACGTTCGCCATGAACTGGATCGAAGTCAACGGCACCAGCCTGCGCTGGATGCTGCACGGTTCGGGGGCCTCCACGCTCGTGCTGGTGCACGAGATGGGCGGCACGCTGGACAGTTGGGATGCGGTGATCCCCGGCGTGTCGCATGCGCGGCGGGTGCTGCGCTACGACACGCGCGGCGCCGGGTTGTCGGAGAAGATTGGCGGCGCCGTGACCTGGGACGAGATGGCGGGCGACCTCGGCGCGTTGCTCGATGCGGTCGGCATCGAGGGCAAGGTCGCGATCGCCGGCATCGCGGTGGGGGCGGCGATCGCCATGCATTTCGCGGTGCGCAATCCGGACCGGGTCGCGGCGCTGGTGCTGCACGGGCCGGCGACCGGCGTCACCGGCGACCGGCGGCACGCAACGATGGAGCGCGCCGCGGCGGCGGAGGCGGGGGGCATGCGCGGCATCGCCGAGACCTCGATCGCTGCGTCGTATCCGCCGGTGGTCCGCTTCGACGAGGCGGTGTTCCGCACCTTCCGCGCGCGATGGCTGGCGAACGATCCGCAGAGCTTCGCCGCGATCAACCGCATGCTGGCGACCGAGGATATCAGCGACGAGCTGGAGCAGATAAGCTGCCCGACGCTGGTGACGGCGGGCCGGCATGATGCGCTGCGCCCGCCCTCGGTGGTGGAGCCGATGGCGCGGCGGATCCCGGGGGCGGAGTTCCTGGAGCTGAACTCCGGGCATTTCGCGTCCATCCAGACCCCGGGCCTGGTATCCCAGGCGATCCACGGCTTCCTGGCCTCGCACCGGCTGTAGCACGTCGCCGCCGGGTGGCGCGCTCGCATCATCCGGGAGGGCGCCGTGTCACCCCGCGTGCACGCTGGGCGCGGGTCGAAAACGACGAAGGGGCCGGCATGATGCCGACCCCTTCGGTTCGTGGTGCTCAAAAAGCTGGGCCGGTTGCCCGGCCCGAGTTTTGGAGACCTCGGCGTTAGCGATCGCCGCCCTGGGCGTAGCCGGGCCGCGCGAACAGGTCATACACCGTGGTGGTCTGGTGGTTGCTCGCGGTGAAGGTGCGCTGAGCGTTGGCCTGCGGCGGAATGACCTGAGCCTGCTGCGCCTGGGCCGTCGCGGCCTGCGGCACGTACACGTTGCCGTCGTTGGCGAAGGCGGCGCCGGTGCCGAGCGTCAGCAGCGTGGCGGCAATCATCATGGTCTTGCGCATTATCAGTCTCCATCAAAGCAGCCCGTGATCGGGTCTTGGTTTCGATGAACTGCAGATGGGTCGTGCCCGCTGCCCCAATTAGTGGGCAGGTCGGCAAATGACTGATGCGCGGATCGATGAAGTATGGGGCTTGTCAGTCCCGGCGCGGCGCCCAGCGAACCCCGCAGCGGATGCGCCGCGGGGCTGCGGCCAGACGTCGGGCGGACACGAAAAAGGGCGCCCTTGCGGGCGCCCTCGTTCGTCGTGGTGACGATGCCGTCGGCTCAGCCGGGCTGCGGCGCCGGCGCCGGCCCCCCGGTGGCCGGGGGAGGCACCGAGCGGCCACCCGTGGTGGGAACCGAGGCGCGGCGGTTCTCCGGTGCCGGCTCGTCCACCACCTTGCGGATCACCGGCTCGCCGCGCAGCACGGTGCGGATCTCGTCGCCGCTCAGCGTCTCGTGCTCCAGCAGGCCGCGGGCCAGCCGGTGCAGTTCCTCGATGTTCTCCGTCAGCAGTCGGCGGGCCTTGGCGTAGGCGCGGTCGATGATGTCCTTGATCTCGCGGTCGATCTCCTGGGAGGTCGCCTCGGAGACGTTCTTGCTCTGCGTCACCGAGTGACCCAGGAACACCTCCTGGCTGTTGTCGCCATAGGCGATCATGCCGAGTTTGTCGGACATGCCCCACTCGGTGATCATCCGGCGGGCCTGGTCGGTCGCCATCTTGATGTCGCCGGCGGCGCCGTTGGAGACCTTGTCCGGCCCGAAGATGATCTCCTCCGCCGCGCGGCCGCCCATCGCCATGGTGAGTTCGGACAGCAGCTTGGACTTGGACTTCGAGTAGCGGTCGCCCTCGGGCAGGCTCATGACCAGGCCCAGCGCACGGCCGCGCGGGATGATCGTGGCCTTGTGGACCGGGTCGCATTCCGGCTCGTGCATGGCGCACAGGGCGTGGCCGGCCTCGTGATAGGCGGTCATGCGCTTCTCGGCCTCGGACATCACGAGCGAGCGCCGTTCGGTGCCCATCATGACCTTGTCCTTGGCGGCCTCGAACTCGGCCATGGCCACCACGCGCTTGCCCATGCGGGCGGCGAGCAGGGCAGCCTCGTTCACCAGGTTGGCGAGGTCGGCGCCGGAGAAGCCGGGCGTGCCGCGGGCGATGGTCTTCGGATCGACGTCGGAGGCGAGCGGCACCTTGCGCATGTGCACGCGCAGGATCTTCTCGCGCCCGTTCACGTCCGGGTTCGGCACCACGACCTGGCGGTCGAAGCGGCCGGGCCGCAGCAGCGCCGGGTCGAGCACGTCGGGCCGGTTGGTGGCCGCGATCAGGATCACGCCCTCGTTCGACTCGAACCCGTCCATCTCCACGAGCATCTGGTTCAGCGTCTGCTCGCGCTCATCGTTGCCACCGCCGAGGCCGGCGCCGCGATGGCGGCCGACCGCGTCGATTTCGTCGATGAAGATGATGCAGGGGGCGTTCTTCTTGCCCTGCTCGAACATGTCGCGCACGCGGCTGGCGCCGACACCCACGAACATCTCCACGAAGTCGGAGCCGGAGATGGTGAAGAACGGCACGTTCGCCTCACCCGCGATGGCGCGGGCCAGCAGCGTCTTGCCGGTGCCGGGCGGGCCGACCAGCAGCACGCCCTTGGGGATCTTGCCGCCCAGGCGCTGGAACTTCTGCGGATCCTTCAGGAACTCGACGATTTCCTGCAGCTCGCCCTTCGCCTCGTCGATGCCGGCGACGTCGTCGAAGGTCACGCGACCCTGCTTCTCGGTCAGCATGCGGGCGCGGGACTTGCCGAAGCCCATGGCGCGTCCACCGCCCGACTGCATCTGGCGCATGAAGAACACCCAGACGCCGATCAGCAGCAGCATCGGGAACCAGTTCAGCAGGATGTGGAGCAGCGGGTTGACGTCGCTGTCCTCCGGCTTGGCGATCACGCGGACGTTCTTGTCCGTCAGTGTCTTCACCAGGGTCGGGTCTTCCGGGGTGTAGGTCTGGAAGGTGCGGCCATCGTTCAACTGGCCCGAGACGATCCGGCCCTGGATGACGACGTCACGCACGCGCCCGTTGTTCACCTCGGAGATGAAGTCCGAGTAGGCGACCTGGGTCGCCGAATTGTGATTGGTCCCCGGCTGAAACAGGTTGAACAGGACGACCAGCAGCAGCGCGATGATGACCCACAGCGCGAGGTTACGGCCGAAATTGCTCATCTCTCCAAGCTCACGTCCATAGGTCCTTCCGAGGCGCACCGTCCCGCTCGTGCGGGAGGCAGGCGCGCGGCTGCAACGTTGGCAACCCGAACAACATAGTGCGCCGCAAGCGGTCCCGCATCCCCAGCCCAGGCCGATTGCCGAGTGACCCGGGCAGGGCGGCGGATCACGTTCCCACTCTTCCGCATCAATCCGACGCTCCCACAGGACGGTCCCACAGGGGGCTGGTCGGTCGGGGGCGGCGGCATCAACCGGTCGGCGGCAGGAGAGCGGGGCAGAACGGAGCCCCTGCCAAAGGCCGCCGCGGCTCGAAGCTTACGCATACGGACGGCGCCTCCGCGCCGGATATCGGGGCGGCACGATACAGGAGATGTGGCACCGTCACCAGGAATTTGCCATCCCACAATCCCGGCATCGTCCGCCGCACCACGCTGGGGAGGCCTCCCGTCGCGGGAAGCCGCGCCGCCATCGCGCCCAACGCACCGATCTGCAGGCCGGCAGGGGGCGTGCCGGAGATACGGAAGCGGCCATCCCATAGCAGGCCTGCGCGTGCCGGGGAGGGGCCGGCCACGGCGCGTTCCTCGCGCACCAGCAGCCAGCCGGGACCGAGGCGTCCGGCGGGCAGCAGCCGCACGCCGGCGAGCGTCCCCGGACGAGGGCAGGCGGCGAGTGCCAGCAATGGGGCCGAGGCGGGCGGGAACTCGGCGCCGCCCACGGCCTGGATCAGCGCAGCCAGCGTCTCCGGGCGGAGCCGTCCCGGCGAGAGCAGGGCGAACCCCTCCGGTCGCAGCGATGCCCGTTCGGCGAGCTCCGCGGCCACCGCCCGCTCCAGGTCGGCGCGGGCGGAACCGGCGCGGCACGCGGCGGCGGCGAGGTCCGCCTCGGCGCCGCGCGCCGCGCCGCGCAGCCGGGCGCGCAGGGCGGCGGGATTGCCGTTGGAGGGATCCTCGACCCAGCCGAGGCCGGCGTCGCGCAGCAGGTCACGCAGCCGCGCGGGAGCGATGCCCAGCAGCGGCCGGAGCAGGCGCACGCGGCCCAGCGTGGCGAGGGCGGGCATGCCGGCGAGCCCGGCGTTCCCGCTGTGGCCGAGCGCGCGGATCATCACGGTCTCAGCCTGATCGAGCCGGTGGTGCCCGGTCAGCAGATGCAGGCAGCCGGCGGCAGCGCAGGCGGATTCCAGCGCGGCGTATCGCGCGGCGCGGGCGCGTTCGGCCAGCCCGGGGCCGTGCCGCAGGTCCTGCAGCGCCAGCACCTGGGCTGCGATCCCGCATGCGGCGAGCCGGTCATGCGTGAGGGCGGCCTCGGCGGCGGCCTCGGCGCGCAGGCCGTGATCGACGATCAGCCCCAGCACCTGGCCGCCGCGGCGGCGGGCCCAGGCTTCTGCCAGCAGCGCGGTCGCCAGGCTGTCCGCCCCGCCGGAGACGGCGACCGCGAGCAGCGGTGCCGGCTCGAACGGGCCCAGTTGCGCCATCGCGGCCTCGAAGGCGGCCGCGAGTGCCTCGGCCGGGGCGGGAGCCATCGCCCGGCGCGAAGGCTACTTGCAGCCGGCGCGTTGACGGACGGAGGCGGCGCTGGCCTGCAGGTCGGGGCGGAGCTGCGGGAACTCCCCGGCGAGCTTGGTCAGCGTGTCGCAGGCGGCGCGCTTCTCGTTCAGCGCGGTCAGCGAGTTGGCGAGGCCCAGCAGCGCGTCGGGGGCGCGAGCGCCCTTCTTGTTGCGGTTGTAGGCGTCGTCGTAGGCGATCGCGGCTTGCGGATACTGGCGCTGGCCGGCCAGCGCCTCGGCCAGCACGAACTGGGCGTCGTAGGCGCGCGGCGAGGTGCGGTTGTTCAGCACCTCGCGCGCCGCCTGTTCGGCGGTCGTGTAGTCGCGCCGCGCCAGGGCGGCATTGGCCTCCTGCAGCGCGAGTTCGGGGGTGCGCCGCACCGGTGCGGCGGGCGCCTGGGGCGGCGGGGGGGCGCTTTGCGGCAGCGGCGGCGGGGCGGAGGCGGCCCCGGCTGCGGCCCCGCCTGCGGCCGCGGCCGCGGCTTGCGGATTGACCTGGAAGGCGAGGTCGTCGATGCGCTTGCCGAGATCGGCGCCCTGGCGCTGCAGCGCGTAGCGGGTTTCATCCTGCTGGCCGCGGAGCTGGCGCACCTGTTCCTCGAGCGCGTCGACCCGGGTCAGCAGTTGCGCGACGAGGTCGTTCGGCTGCGCCGAGGGATAGGCGCGGGGGGCGATCGCCGAGGGGCTGCCGCCCCCGCCGCGCGCCATCTGGTCGCGCAACTGCTGCATCTCCTGGCGCAGGGCGTAGATCTGGTTCTGCAGCGCGATTCCCTCGCGGCTGTCGATCTGCGCGGCGGCGGGTGCGATCGTCGCGGCCTCGGCGAGCCCAAGGGCCAGCAGGCCGAGTCCCGCGCGGCTCCAGGTGCGGTGGGTCAGCCAGCGCATGCGGATGTCTCCTCGTCGGTCGTGGACGCGGATGGATGGACCGGTTCCGTGGCGTTCTCAAGGCCGCTTCGCGACGGATGCGGTGCGGCCGAAACGAAACCGGCGGCCACGAAGGGCCGCCGGTCTCGACGCGGGTCAGTGTGACGCGGGCTCAGCGAACCGAGGTGATCGCGTTGCGGTTCTGCGCCCAGGCCTGCTCGTTGTCGCCCATGGCGGTCGGGCGATCCTTGCCGTAGCTGATCGTGGAGATCCGCGCGGCGGCGACGCCCTGGGCCTTCAGGTAGGAGGCGGCGGCGTTGGCGCGGCGCTGGCCGAGGGCGAGGTTGTACTCCTCCGTCCCGCGATCGTCGCAGTTGCCGGCGACCTGCACGTTCACGCTCGGGTACTTCGCGAGCCAGGCGGCCTGCTTGTCGAGGGTGGTCTTGCCGTCGGGGCGGACGATCGACTGGTTGAAGTCGTAGAAGATGCGGTCGCCGACATTGGCCACCAGGTCTTCCTGGCTGCCCGGCACCGGACCGGAGGTCGCGGCGGTGGCGCCCGAGCCCGTCTGGGCCGCGTTCTGGTTCGCGCACGCCGCCAGCAGGGCGACGGCGGCGAATGCGCCGAGGATCTTGGTGTTCATGTCTCTTCGTCCCTGAAAAGGGGGCTGCGGGGAGGTACGCGTGGCGAGAACACACGTCCCATCAGGCCCAACGGTAACCCGTTGCGCCTGTGGTTGCGATTACCCTTTCAGCACGAACACGGTCAAGCACGTGGCGCGCGGCGGCCGATAGTTCTCTTTCGTGTTGCTGCCCCAACACGGTGGAGCGGTCAAGCGGAGAGGGGGGACCAGGCCGGATCGGACGCGTCGGTCGGGGTCGGCACCACCTGCTCGTTGAAGCCGGTGATGTCGATCGAGACCAGGCGCGAGGAGAAGCCGCTGCCGCGCGCATCGCCCGCGCGAGTTTCGCGCCAGAACATCAGCACCCGTCCGTTGGGGGCGAAGGTGGGACCCTCGACCAGCCAGCCTTCCGAAAGGATGCGTTCCCCCGATCCGTCGGGGCGCATCACGCCGATCGAGAAGTTCGCGGTGTCCCCGCCGTAGCGGGTGAAGGCGATCAGGTCGCCGCGCGGCGACCAGACCGGCGTCGCGTAGCGGCCGGAGCCGAAGCTGATCCGCCGCGCCCCACCGCCGCCGGCGCCCATCACGTAGATCTGCTGGTCGCCGCCGCGGTCGGAGGCGAAGACGATCTGCGAGCCGTCAGGGGAGTAGCAGGGGCTGACGTCGATCGCGCCGGAATTGGTCAGGCGGCGGCTGGCGCGGCTGCCGAGGTCGACCGAGACGATGTCGGAGCCGCTGCCGTCGGCCACCGCCATGACGACGCTGCCGCCATCCGGGGAGAAGCGCGGCGCGAAGGTCATGCCGGCGAAGTCTCCCAGCACGGTCTGCCGGCCGGAGCCCAGGTTGAACAGGTACACGCGGGGGCGGTTGTTCGCGTAGCTCATGAACGCGATTTCGTCGCGCGTCGGATGGAAGCGCGGCGTCAGCACCAGCCAGGAGCCGTCGGTCAGGAACCGGTTGTTCTGGCTGTCCTGGTCCATGATCGCGAGCCGCTTTGTGCGGCGATCGCGCGGGCCGGTGGCCGAGATGTAGACGATGCGCGTATCGAAATAGCCCTTCTCGCCCAGCAGCCGCTCATAGATGACGTCGGCGATGATGTGGGAGATGCGGCGCCAGTTGGCCTGCGTCGTGGTGTAAGCGGTGCCCTGGATCTGCGTCTGCGGCAGCACGTCCCACAGGCGGAACTCGACGCGCACGTTGCCGCCGCCCTGGGCCTCGGCGCGGCCGGTGACCAGCGCCTGGGTGCCGGTGCCGCGCCAGTTGGCGAAGTTGGGCGCGCCCGCGTCCGACGGGCCCGACTGCACGAAGCTGGAGGAGGGGATCACCCGGAACAGGCCGCAGCGGGCGAGATCGGCCGAGATCACGCCGGCGATGTCGCGGCCGAGCTGGGAGTCGCCGCCGAAATCAGGGATGGCGACCGGGATCGGTTCGGCGCGGGCACGGGTGACGTCGATCACCGCGCTCTTGGCGCCGGTGCCGCCGCCGGTCGCCGGGGGAGCGACACTCTGGGCGTAGACCGGGGTGCGTTCGGCGGCGGCGAGCAGGGCGGCGGAGCCGGCGGCGCCGGCGATCAGGCCGCGGCGGCCGATCATGGGGGCGGGCAGTTCGATCATGGCCGTGTCTTCCTATGCATGTCGGTCGGCAGGCAACGGACGTCGTGCCGTGGTCGCGACGATGTGTGGGCGCGGGGCGCATGGGAGCGCGCGCGCCGGTCGTTCGCATCGCCGCATGACGGCGTGGAAAGAAAATTGCCGCGTGGCGGCGTGGACCGGGACTCGCCAAGTCGCATCGACTGGGAGTCGCCGGGTCACCACTTGGACTCCAAACCGCTCGGTCACGGCGTGAACCGGAAGGTGAGCACGTTGACCTTGCCGATCATCGCCTTGGGCATCGGCAGGTTGGCGCAGCGCACGTCGAGCACGGCGCGGATCGCGCGTTCGGCGAAGGCGCGGAAGCGCGGATCGCCCATGCGCGCGACATCCTCCCCGGCGACCACGGCCTGGCGCGCGGTGCCTGCGGCGTCGGTGGTGACGGTCAGCAGCACGCGCTGCTTGTCGATGTCGAGCGCGCCGGCGTCCTTGGTCCAGCATTCGCGCACGTGCTCGCCGATCGCGCCGCGCTGTTCGGCGCTGAGCGCGGCGGTGTCGTTGCCCAGCGGATTGCCGCCGCCCTGCGGCTGGCCGCCGGTGCGGGGATTGGGCTGCGCCTTGGGCGGTGCGGACTGCCGCGCCAGGGCGCGCAGCTTCTCCAGCGTGTTCTCCAGCGCCTCACTGTTCGCGGCCGCGTTCTTGGTCGGGTTCGGCTGCGAAGTCGCGCTGGGCGGCGCCGGCGGCGGCGGCACGGGCGGTGGCGGCACCGGCAGCGGCGGCG
>JAFKLG010000130.1 GCA_017304945.1 Rhodospirillales bacterium | reverse complement strand
TCCGGCGGCACGAGCTCGGCGAGCCCGGTCAGCACCGCCGCGAGCACCGGCAGCGGCCAGAGCAGGTCGGTGCCGCCCGCCTGCTCCGCCCGCACCGCGGCCACGGCGCCGGCCAGCAGGCAGGCCCATAGCGCCGCCTGCAGCGCCCATCCCGCCGCCGGGCGCTGGCCGCACAGCAGCAGGCCGATGCCCTGCGCGACCCGCACCAGCGTGCCGGTGACATAGGTCAGGCTGACGCTGGCGCGCCCGATCCGCGTCATCGCCGCGTTCAGCAGCCCCATGGCGGCGACCAGGATCCAGGGCGAGGCCGCCGGCCAGGGCACGGCCGCCGCCAGCAGCGCGGTGGTGGTCGCCATCACCGCGAGCGCGTGGCGGCGGGGCAGCAGCGTCGCCAGCACCGAACCGGCCGCGGCGCCCGCCACGAACAGCCCGATCACCGCGCCGATGCGCCCCGCGCGCGGCAGGTCGGCTTGTCCGAGCGCGAGGCCGAGGAGGGTGGTGTTGCCGCTCATGAAGGAGACGAACAGGTCGCGCAGCCGCACCAGCCCGGCGATGTCGGTGGCGCCGGCGAGGAACGCCATTCCGGCGGCGAGCGCGATGGAGGGCAGGCGCGCGGCCGGGATCGGCGCGGTGACGGTGGTGCTGCTGGCGGGTTCGGCGGGAGGCATGTCGGCAGGATAGGGGGGCCGCGGGCCGGCGGTCACGCTCGCGCGTTGTTGGCTTGGCCGGGGGAGAGGGGCACGCTTGTTGGGGGCGACCGTCGCGCCGACCGTAGCCAGCCCTGGAGGTGACCATGGAGCCCGATCCCGCCCTGCCCCGTCTGGTCGTGATCGGCGCCGGGTTCGGGGGTCTCGCCGCAGCGCAGGGGCTCGCGCGCCAGCCCGTGGCGCTGACGGTGATCGACCGCCGCAACCACCATCTGTTCCAGCCGCTGCTCTACCAGGTGGCGACCGCCGGGTTGTCGCCGGCCGATATCGCGACGCCGATCCGCAGCCTGTTCCGGCACCGCCGCCAGGTCCGTGTGCTGATGGCCGAGGTGACCGGCATCGACGTCGCCGGGCGGGTGGTGCGTACCTCGGCCGGATCGGTGCCCTACGACACGCTGGTGATCGCGACCGGCGCGCAGGACGCCTATTTTGGGCATTCCGCGTGGGAGCGGTTCGCGCCCGGCCTGAAGACGGTGGAGGACGCGGTCGCGATCCGGCGGCGGATCCTGCTCGCCTTCGAGCATGCCGAGGCCGAACCGGATCCGGAGCGGCAGCGCCGGCTGCTCACCTTCGTCATCGTGGGCGGCGGGCCGACCGGGGTGGAACTGGCCGGGGCGATCGCCGAACTCGCCAAGGTCGCGCTGGCGCTGGATTTCCGGCGCATCGATCCGCGCAGTGCGCGCGTGGTGCTGGTCGAGGCCGGTCCGCGGGTGCTCGCGACGTTTCCCGACCCGTTGTCGGAGGCGGCGGCGCGCGGCCTGCACGAACTGGGCGTGGAGGTGCGCACCGGCGCCGCGGTGAGCGACTGCGACGCGGACGGCGTGGCGCTGGGCGCGACGCGCATCGAGGCGGCGACGGTGCTGTGGGCGGCAGGCGTGACGGCCTCTCCCGCGGCGCGCTGGCTGGGCGTGCCCGCCGACCGGGCGGGGCGGGTGGTGGTGGGGCCGGAGCTGACGGTGCCCGAGCATCCGGAGGTGTTCGTGATCGGTGACACCGCGCATGTGGCGGGACCGCAGGGGCGCCCGTTGCCCGGCGTCGCGCCGGTCGCCAAGCAGCAGGGCGAATACGTGGCCCGCGCGATCGCGGCGCGACGGGCGGGGCGGGCGCCGGCGGCGTTCCGCTACCGCGACCTGGGCAACCTGGCGACCATCGGGCGGGGGCGGGCCGTTGCGGATTTCGGCTGGATCCGGCTGAGCGGGCGCTTCGCCTGGCTGCTCTGGGGGCTGGTGCACGTCGCGTTCCTGATCGGGTTCCGCAACCGGATCGCGGTGCTGCTGGACTGGCTGTGGGCCTATGTGACGTTCCGCCGCGGCGCGCGGCTGATCACCGCGCCGCACGGGCCGCCCGAGGAGGCGCCGGATCCGCCGGTGGCCGTACAGGCGGAGGAACGGCGGGCGGGCTGAGGCGGGGACGCATGCTGCTGGTCCGGCCGCGCTCTCCTGTTGTGGCGGGGCGCACGCTGCCGGTCGGCGCGCGCTGTCGTTGCGGGCGGGAATGCACGCTGCTGGTCCGCCCGCGCTCTCCCGTCGTGGCGGCGGGCGGGCTAGCCTCCCTCGGCATACGGAGGAGAACGCCATGACCCACGCAAATCCCGCGGCAAACCCCGCCACCACGCCCGACCCCGCCTGGCTCGGCCTGCAAGGCCGCGTCGCGGTCGTGACCGGCGCGGGCGGCGGCATCGGCGGCGCCATCGCGCGCGGGTTGGCGCGGGCGGGCGCCTCGCTCGTCCTGCTCGACGCGCGACGGGACGGCGCCGAGACGGTGGCGCACGAGCTCGCGCAGGCCGGCACGCGCGTGCTGCCTCTGGGCTGCGACATCGCCGACGCGGACAGCGTCGCGGCGGCGGAGCGCGCGGCGCGCGAGATCGGTCCGTGCGACGTGCTGATCAACAACGCGGGCGTGCTGCGCGCGGCGCCGCTCGCCACGGTGTCGCCGGCGGACTGGAACCAGTTGCTGGCGGTGAACCTGACCGGATACCTGCTCTGCGCCCAGGCCTTCGGCCGCGCGATGATCGAGCGCGGGCGCGGCGCGATCGTGCACACCGCCTCGATCGCCGGCAGCCATCCGCAGGCATTTTCCGGCGCCTACAGCGTGAGCAAGGCGGGCGTGCTGATGCTGTCGCGCCAGCTCGCGGTGGAGTGGGGACCGCACGGGGTGCGCAGCAACGTGGTGAGTCCCGGACTCGTGCGCACGCCGATGAGCGAGCAGTTCTACCAGGCGCCCGGCGTCGCCGAACGCCGCGCCGCCGCGATTCCGCTGGGCCGCATCGCGACGCCGGAGGACATGGCGGAGGTCGCGCTGTATCTCGCGAGCGACCGCGCCGGCTTCGTGACGGGGCAGGAGGTGATCGTGGATGGCGGGTTCGGGGACATGCTGATGAGCCTGGTGCCGCGGCCGGGCTTCGAACGCGGCAACTGACGGCCGCCGCGCGGGGTCTGCGTGCGGCCGCGGCTGCACGCAGATGCCGCAGTGTTGCCCGCGTTTGACGGCGCTGCGCACGGTATGGGCGGATCGTGACTGGCGCTGCACGACGCCGACTGCCATGCTCGTCCAATGAGCAAATACACAATCGTCGCCCGAGTCCGTCAGCCCGGCTTCAAGGTGGAGGTGGAGGGCAGGGACGGCGCCCGGAACACCGTCCTCGGCTTTGCCACCGAGCAGGAAGCGGCGGAGTGGGTGGCGACGAGTCGGCGGCATGAGCAGATGACGCACCCGGGCAACGGCGACTGACCCCGTGCGGGACGCGCTGGAAGTGCCGGTGCTGATGACGCGGCTGTTCGTCGCGTCATGGGAGACGATCTTTCACAGAAGCTGCATGATGTTCGCCGGCCGCTGCTCGGTTGCCGAGTACCAGTTGATGATGACGGAGAAACTGGCGGCGATGCAGCAGGCGGCGATCGCGACCGTGACCGGGGAGGGACCGGACGCCGCGATCCGCCCGTTCCTGAAGGCCGCGGCGCTCAATGCCAAGCGGCTGCGCTCCAGCTAGAGCGTGATCGGGGCGCGTTCGCTCAGCGGCATGGTCCAGGGTCGCTCGACCCTGGACCGCGCGGCTCAGCGACGCGATCGAGCGCGGGCGCGGCGGGCGTCAGACGTGGGGGCCGTGGCCCCGCGCGTCAGACGTGGAAGCTCTCGCCACAGCCGCAGCGGCCCTTCTCGTTCGGATTGACGAAGGTGAAGCCGCTGGCGAGCGCCTTCGTCTCGTAATCCATCACCGTGCCGATCAGGAACAGGCTGGCCTTGCGGTCGACCAGCACCGTGAGGTCCTTGTCGCGCACGACCTCGTCGGTGGGCGCGGGGGCATCGGTCCAGCTCATGTCGTAGGACAGGCCGGAGCATCCCTTGGTGGAGACGCCGATGCGCAGCAGCTTGCCCTGCTCACCGGATTCATAGAGCTGGCGCAGCCGCGTGGCGGCGGCGTCGGTCAGCGTCATCAGCGGCGGCAGCTCGCGGATCTTGCGTGGGGCAGTGGTGGTCGTGCTCATGGCTTTGATCTCGTCATCGCTCAGAACATGTTCAACTGGAGACGGGCTTCCTCGCTCATGCGCGACGGATCCCAGGGCGGGTCCCACACGGTCTCCACCTCGCAGGCGGTGACGCCGGGCACGGCCATCACCGCGTTGCGCACCTGTTCGGGGAGTTCCTGCGCGGAGGGGCAGGCGGGCGCGGTGAGCGTCATCTCGACCTTCACCGACCCGTCCTCGTTCAGGTCGACCGCATAGATCAGCCCGAGTTCGTAGATGTTCACGGGGATTTCCGGATCGTAGACCGAGGCGATGGCTTCGACCACGGCTTCCTCGCTGACCTTGGGCGGGGTCTCGCCCTCGGGCGTCCAGGTGGCGTGCGGTTGGGTCATGTCATTCACTGCTCGCCTCCTTGTCGGCGCCGTCCAGCGCGGCGATCAGCGCGTGCCAGGGCAGCGTCGCGCATTTCACGCGGGACGGATATTCGTGCACGCCCGACAGCGGCGCGAGCCGGTCGAGCGGTTCGGACAGGGATGCCTCGCAGGCCGGGCAGGTGCCGGTGCGGGCCATTTCGCGGAACGCGGCGAACAGCGCGCGCGCATCGGTCTTGCTGCGGCCGGCCACGGTTTCCGCCATCAGGTCGGCGGAGGCGACGGAGATCGCGCAGCCACGCGCCTCGAACCCGGCCTGCGCGATCGTCTCGCCGGGCCCGTAGGCCAGCCACACCTGAACGCGGTCACCGCACATCGGGTTGTCGCCCTTGGCGGTCGCATCGAACGCGGCCAGCCGCGTGCCATGCCGCGGATGGCGGCCGTGGTCGAGAATGACCTCCTGGTAGAGGTCGCGCAGGTCGTCGAAGGAGTCGCTCATTTGAAGAACGTCCGCACGCGGTCGAGTCCGTCGGCCAGGGCATCGATCTCGCCCAGCGTCGTGTAGACGCCGAAGCTCGCGCGGGCGGTGCTGTCGAGGTTGAAGCGGCCCATCAGCGGCTCCGCGCAATGATGCCCGGCGCGCACCGCGATGCCCTGGCGGTCGAGCAGCGTCGCCACGTCGTGCGCATGCGCGCGGTCGAGCGAGAAGGAGACGACGCCGCCGCGATCCTGGGCGCGGCCGACGATGTGCACGCCCTCGATCGCCGATAGCCGCGCGAGCGCGTGGTCCACGAGGGACCGCTCATGCGCGGCGATCGCGTCGTAGCCGATCGCCTGCACCCAATCGATCGCCGCCTTCAGCCCGATGCCTTCCAGGATCGGCGGCGTGCCGGCCTCGAATTTGTGCGGCACCGCGGCCCAGGTGGAGCGCTCGTAGCTGACCGAGGAGATCATGTCGCCGCCGCCGAGGAAGGGCGGCATTCGCTCGAGCAGATCGCGCTTGCCATACAGCACGCCGATGCCGGTCGGGCCGTACAGCTTGTGGCCGGTCCAGGCGTAGAAGTCGCAGTCCAGCGCCTGCACGTCGATGGCGCGATGCACCACCGCCTGCGCGCCGTCGAACAGCACCTTGGCGCCATGCGCATGCGCCACCTGCACGATGCGTTCGGCCGGCGTGACGGTGCCGAGCACGTTCGACATGTGGGTGATCGACACCAGCCCGACCTTGCCGTCGGCCAGCAGCGTCTCGAACGCGTCCATGTCGAGCTCGCCCGCATCGGTGATCGGGCAGACTCGCAGCTCGATACCGGCGCGGTCGCGCAGCATCTGCCAGGGCACGATGTTGGAGTGGTGCTCCATCCCCGAGATCAGCACCGCCTGGCCGGGCTTCAGCAGGCTGCCGTAGCTGTGCGCCATCAGGTTGAGCGACTCGGTGACGTTGCGCGTCAGCACGATCTCGCTGCGGTCGCCCGCGTTCATCAGCGCGGCGACCGCGTCGCGTGCGGCCTCGTACGCCTCGGTCGTGCGCTCGCTCATCCAGTGCAGGCCGCGATGCACGTTCGCGTACTGCGTCTCCATGGCGATGCGCATCGCATCGATCACCGCGCGCGGCTTCTGCGCGGAGGCGGCACTGTCGAGGAACACCAGCGGCTTGCCGCGCACGGTCTGCGACAGGATCGGGAACTGCGCGCGGATGGCGGCGACGTCCAGCGCGGCGGGCTTGGCGATCACGTTCATGCGGCTTGTCTTTCCCACCAGCGTTCGACGCTCGCTTCGAGCGCCGCGCGCACCGTCTCCTGCGTCACCGCGTCGAGCGCCTCGGCGAGGAAGGCGCGCACCAGGATTGCGCGCGCCTCGGCGTCGGGGATGCCGCGGCTCCGGAGATAGAAGAGCTGCTCGACGTCCAGCTCTCCCACCGTGGCGCCGTGGCTGCACTTCACGTCGTCGGCGAAGATCTCAAGTTCCGGCTTGCTGTCGATCTCGGCATCGGGCGAGAGCAGCAGCGCCTGGTTCATCTGGTAGCCGTCGGTCTTCTGCGCCACCCGCGCCACTTCGATGCGGCCCTGGAATACGCCGCGCGCATGGTCGTTCAGCACGTTCTTCACGGTCTGGCGGGAGACACAGGAGGGCGCCTCGTGCCGGACGACGGAGGTGAAGTCGGCGTGCTGGCTGCCGGTGAGCAGTTGCGCCCCGTTCAGATGTGCGGTGGCGCGCGGCGCGGCGAGCAGCGTGTGCACTTCGTTGCGCGCGACACGACCGCCGAGGGTGAGCGTGAAGCTGTCATACGTCGCGTCGCCGGCGATGCCGGCATAGGTGGTGGCGAGGTGGAACGCGCCGGGCGCCTCGTCCTGCAGCCGCGCATGGGTGAGCGTGGCGCCGGCCCCGACATGCACCTCGGTGACCGGGTTGTGCAGGTAACTGCCGCTGCCGATCGCGACGTCGAGCACGGTCAGGCGGGCATTGGCGCCGAGGCGGATGCAATGGCGCGGATGTGCGGCGGCGCCGTCGGTGGAGACATGGACGAGCTCGACCACGCCGGCATCGGTGTCTTCCGGCACGTGCAGCAGCGCGCCGTCGGCCGCGAGCATGGTGTTGAGCGCGACCAGCGGCTCCCGGTCCGGCCAAGTGAGGGTGCCGAAATCCGGCTGCTCCGCAAACCGCGCGAACCATGCCGGCGGCGTCGACAGCTCGGCGTGATAGGCCCCGTCGACGAACACGATGCGGGGTGCGTCGAGCGTGGGGACGCGGGCGAGCAGCGCGGTGATCGCGTCGTCCGCAAGCAGTGACGCGTCACCGAGCTGCGACTGGAAGCGCAGGTCGGCGAGCGGACGGAGGGAGGTGTATTTCCACGCCTCGCTGCGCCGGCCGCGGGTGGCGCCGGGGAACCCGCCGGTGCGGAACGCATCGGCCGCGGCATCGCGCAGCGCCGGGTCGCCGGGCAGCACGTCACGCAGCGCCGCGTAGCGCGCGAGGAATCCGGCCGCGCCGGAGGGCAGGGGCGCGGTCATGGATAAGCGCTCCCCGTGTCATGGCGGGCGCTGCG
This sequence comes from Rhodospirillales bacterium, assembly GCA_017304945.1. Classification (GTDB taxonomy): domain Bacteria; phylum Pseudomonadota; class Alphaproteobacteria; order Acetobacterales; family Acetobacteraceae; genus Rhodopila. The sequence goes on along the minus strand of JAFKLG010000130.1, from coordinate 18,401 downwards.
CCTCGTGTCGTGGCCGGGCTTGTCCCGGCCATCCACGACTGTGCCGCGGGCCGCCTCGAAAGCCGTGGATGGCCGGCCTACGCCGGCCATGACACAGAGGCTGCGTCCCGACCTTAGTGAAGGCGACGCAGGTTCGGCGAGACCCATCATCACGCGGCCTCCGCGACCACCTGCGCGTAGCCGCTCTTCTCGAGCTCGCGCGCGAGCTCGGGGCCGCCACTGCGGATGATGCGGCCATGCGCCAGCACGTGCACGCGATCGGGCACGAGGTGATCGAGCAGCCGCTGGTGATGCGTGATCACCAGCGCCGAGAAGTCCGGCGCCCGCAGCGCGTTGACGCCGTCCGCCACGATCTTCAGCGCGTCGATGTCGAGCCCGCTATCGGTCTCGTCCAGGATCGCGAGCTTGGGGCGCAGGATCGCCATCTGCAGCACTTCGTTGCGCTTCTTCTCGCCGCCCGAGAAGCCCACGTTAACGTTGCGCTTCAGCATGTCCTCGGGCATGGCGAGCCGCTTCGCCTCGGCACGCGCGAGCTTGAGGAACTGCACCGCATCGAGCTCGCTCTCGCCGCGGGCGCGACGGATCGCGTTCAGCGCGGTGCGCAGGAAATTGGCGTTGTTCACGCCGGGCAGCTCGATCGGCGCCTGGAAGGCGAGGAACACGCCGGCCGCGGCGCGCTCTTCCGGTTCCATCGCCAGCAGGTCGGCGCCGTTGAAGCTCGCGGTGCCGCCGGTCACGTCGAACTCCTCGCGGCCCGACAGCACATAGGCGAGCGTCGATTTGCCGGAGCCGTTCGGCCCCATGATCGCGTGGATCTCTCCTTCCGGCACCGTGAGGTCGATGCCCTTGAGGATCGGCTTGTCGTTGATCGAAGCGGCCAGGCCGCGAATCTCCAGCATCTGACTCCTACCCCACCGAGCCTTCGAGACTCACCGCGAGAAGCTTCTGTGCTTCCACGGCGAATTCCATCGGCAGTTCCTTCAGCACGTCCTTGCAGAACCCGTTGACGATCAGCCCGACCGCATCCTCTTCCGTCAGGCCGCGCTGGCGGCAGTAGAAGAGCTGGTCCTCGGCGATCTTCGAGGTCGTGGCCTCGTGTTCCACCTTGGCCGTGCGGTTGCGGCTCTCGATGTACGGCACCGTGTGCGCGCCGCACTGATCGCCGATCAGCAGGCTGTCGCACTGGGTGAAGTTGCGCGCGCCCGCCGCCTGCGGCGCGATGCGCACCAGCCCGCGATAGGTGTTGTTCGAGTGTCCGGCGCTGATGCCCTTGGACACGATGGTCGAGCGGGACCCGCGGCCGAGATGGATCATCTTGGTGCCGGTATCGGCCTGCTGGTGGTTGTTGGTCACCGCCACCGAGTAGAACTCGCCGACGCTGTCCTCCCCCTGCAGCACGCAGGACGGATATTTCCAGGTGATCGCCGACCCGGTTTCCACCTGGGTCCAGGAGATCTTGCTGCGCGCCCCACGGCAGGCGCCGCGCTTGGTGACGAAGTTGTAGATCCCGCCGCGGCCTTCGGCATCGCCGGGGTACCAGTTCTGCACCGTCGAGTACTTGATCTGCGCATCATCCAGCGCGACCAGCTCGACCACCGCGGCATGCAGCTGGTTCTCGTCGCGCATCGGCGCCGTGCAGCCCTCGAGGTAGGAGACGTAGCTGCCTTCCTCGGCGATGATCAGCGTGCGCTCGAACTGGCCGGTGCTGCGCGCATTGATGCGGAAATAGGTGGACAGCTCCATCGGGCAGCGCACGCCCTTGGGGATGAACACGAAGCTGCCATCGGTGAACACCGCCGAGTTGAGCGCGGCGTAGAAATTGTCGGCAACCGGCACCACCGTGCCGAGGTATTGCCGCACCAGGTCCGGGTAGTCGTGCACCGCCTCGCTGATCGGGCAGAAGATCACGCCCGCCTTGCGCAGCGTCTCGCGGAAGGTGGTTGCAACGGAAACGCTGTCGAACACCGCATCCACCGCGACCGGGGTGCGCGCGGCTTCCTCGGCCTCACCGGGATCGACGCCGGCCAGGATCGCGCGCTCCTTCAGCGGGATGCCCAGCTTCTCATAGGTGCGCAGCAGTTCCGGATCGACCTCGTCGAGGCTCCTCGGCCCCGGCTTCTTCTTGGGCGCGGCGTAGTAGTGCAGGTCCTGGTAGTCGATCTTCGGATGGTCGACGCGCGCCCAATGCGGCTCTTCCATCTTCAGCCACGCGGCATAGGCCTGCAGCCGCCATTCGAGCAGCCAGGCGGGCTCGCGCTTGCGTTCGCTGATCAGGCGGATGATGTCCTCGTTCAGCCCCTTGGGCGCGAGGTCCATCTCGATATCCGTCTCGAAGCCCCACTTGTAGCCGGACTGCGTGACGGACTGAACGGTGTCGAGCGTTTCGGTGACGGCAGGCATGAGGGGGTCCTATTCGGCGGCCGGCATGTTGCCGGACGGCAGGGCGGCGGGCGGAAGCGCCGGCGCCGCCGTGGTGCGAGTGGGCGTGCGGAAGGCTGGCGGGATGGCCGCCACCTGCATGTCGGCAAGGGTGATACGGTTCAACGCCGAGCGGATCGCATCGTTCACCGGGTCCCAGCGGCCGCGCATCGGGCACAGCGCCTGCGCTTCGCATTCGCTGGCGGATCCGTCGACGCAGGCGGTCAGCGCGATCGGTCCGTCGATCGCGGCGATGACGTCGGCGATCGGGATTTCGTCGAGGCGGCGCTGCAGCCGGTAGCCGCCGCGGGCGCCCCGCTGCGACGTCACGAGGCCGCTCCCGCTCAGCGACTTCAGCACCTTGGCGACGGTCGGTTCGGGGATCCCGGTGGATGCCGCGATCCCCGGCGAGGTCTGCACGGACGCCTGGCCAGCCAGATGCGGACCCTGGGCTCCGGCAAGGCGGACCAGCACGACGACCGCGTAGTCCGTCAGTTTCGACAGCCTCAGCATGGCGGGCGGAAACCCTCTCCTGGCATGGTCCGGACTTGCATCCCGGCACCGGCGATCCAACCCACTGTCCCCGTGGGCATTGTCCCCATGGGCACTGTCACTGTGGGCATCGTCACTGTGGGCACTCTCAAACTATGGGCACTGTCCCGGGCGCTTCCTCCACCGGGCGGTCGGCGCCCGGGCTTTCCACCCTCCGAGGAACGATCGTCCCGCGGGTTGGAACCCTGGGCGCTCCGGCCGCCGAGAGCGGTTGCGGCGCTAAGTGGACCGAAGCAGTCCTGATTGTCGGGAAATGGCCCATCCACGCTGCCCCGTCAAGGGCTTGGGCACGGAAAACCGCTCGGTTTGCCCCGGTTCAGACCACCGCGCCGAGCGGGGATTGCGGGTCGGCGGCGGCGGTGGCGGCGACGGCGCGCAGGGCGTCCCGCAGGGTCGCCCGGTCCTCCGCGGCGCCGAGGCAAATGCGCACGGCGTTGGGGACGGGTGGGGCGTCGGGCACGGCCACGTGGAAGGCCTCGGCGGGCACCAGAGCGAGGCCCTGGCGGCGCACCTGGGCGCAGAATTCCGTCCGATCCCAGGCGGGGGGAAGCCGGAACCAGACATGCAGCCCTTCGGGATGCGCGGTGGCCTGGGCGGCGGGCAGCACCTCGCGCGCGATCGCCTGCCGCGCGGCCGCCTCGGCACGCACGGCGTCGCGCCAGGCCTGGGCGGTGCCGTCCTCGAGCCAGCGCCCGAGCAGGGCGGCGGAAAGGGGGGAGGGGGTGAGGGCGGCGGCGCGCAAGGCCTGGGCGAGGCGCGGTGCCTGTTCGGCCGAGGGCGCGACGACGATGGCGAGGCGCAGGCTGGGGGCGAGGCATTTCGCCAGGGTCGCGACATAGACGCCGGCCCCCGCCGCCTGCATCACCGGGGCGAGCGGGGTGGTGGGGAACAGGCCGTAGGCGTCGTCCTCGATCACCGGCACCGCATGGCGCGCCGCGATGGCGCCGATCGCCGCCCGCCGTTCCGGCGAGAGCGTGGCGGTGGTGGGGTTGTGGATGGTCGGCACGCAATAGAGCGCCTTGGGGGCGAGACGCTGGCAGGCCTGCTCGAACGCCTCGGGGAGCAGCCCCTCGGCATCCGCCGCCACCGGGGCGAGGCGCACGCCCTGCTGTGCGGCGACGCCGCGGAAGCCGGGATAGGTGAGCGGATCGGTGAGCACGACGTCGTCCGGGCGGGCGAGCATCGCCAGGGCGGCGGCGAGCGCAGCCTGGGCGCCGGGGGCGAGCAGGACGCGGCGCGGGTCGAGGGGGCCGAACAGCGGGGCGAGGAAGCCGGCCAGCGCCTCGCGTTCGGCCGGGGTGCCGCCGATCGGGCGGTAGCTGGTGAGCGCGCGCAGGTCGCCGGGCTGGAACAGGCTGGCAAGGGTGGCGGCGAAGGCGCCGCGCAGGGCGGGATCCTGCGGCAGCGGCGGCAGGTTCATCGTCATGTCGAGCAGGGGCGACGGGGCGGGGCGGGGGGCGCGCACGAAGGTGCCGCGGCCGACCCCGGCCTCCAGCAGGCCGCGGCGCTGCGCCTCCGCATAGGCGCGGGTGACGGTGGTCAGGTCCACGCCCAGCCGCGCGGCGAGGCTGCGTTGCGGCGGCAGGCGGGTGCCCGGCAGGAGGCGGCCGGCCTGGATGTCGCGCTCGATCGCGGTGGCGATGGCGCCGTAGAGGGTGCGCGCGGCTGGATCGAGGTCGGGGTTCCAGTCGTTCATGCCAGCGGGTCCGTTCCTGTCGTGCATGCCGCGGTGCGTTCTTGAAATATGCCAGACAATGCGTTAATTGCCCGGCAACAAGTCCGATCATGTATGCCATACAATGTGCGGACATGCCATACAATAAGCGATCGTGCCGGATCGTCGGCGGGGTCGTCGGTCAAACGCCGGTGCGCCGGGGTGGAGTGGGTGATGGGAGAGCGATCGATCTGGACCGGGTTGCGCCGGGGCTTGTCCGAGCGGTGCCCGAATTGCGGGGAGGGGCGGCTGTTCCGCGGCTTCCTGACGGTGCGCAGCCCGTGCGGGGTCTGCGGGTCCGACAATGCGCGGTTCCCCTCGGATGATTTCCCGCCCTACCTGACGATCCTGGTGGTGGGGCACGTGGTGGTGCCGCTGTTCATGTGGTCGGACCGCGCGTGGGAGTTGTCATCCTGGGCGCAGGCGGCGGTGTGGCTGCCGGTGACGCTGGCGCTGTGCCTGGCGCTGCTGCCGCGCATGAAGGGCGCGACGGTGGGGCTGTGCTGGGCGACCGGGCTGGTGCGGCAGGACCGGACGGGCTGAAACGATTGGTTAGGAATTGGGGGCGCAGGGTGCCCCCATGCGCGCGTGGCTTGCCTGGCTGAGGACGGCACTGGCGCGGGCCGGCACGGTGGTGCTGGCGCGGGCCTGGACGGTGGCGGCTCGGGTCGGAGCGGTGGTTGCGCGGGCCTGGACGGTGGCGGCTGCGCTGGCGCGGATGCCGGTGCGGCAGGCGGGACTGGCCGGGATGGCGCTGCTGCTTTCCGGGATCGGGCTCGCGCCGAGCACCCGATTGCCGGCACCGCGCGATGATCCGGGGTCGCGCGCGGCGCGGCTCTGGTGGTTTGCCCCCGTCATCCTCGGGCGCGCGGCCTTGGCGCAACCGGCGGATTGTCCTCGCGCGCCCGGCGATCGGGGAGGTGCGGGGATCCCGCTCGCGATCGATCTCGGGGGCCGGCCGGGGGTGCCGCCCGGCATGGACGGGAAAGCCTATGTGGAGGTGCCGATCGGCCCCTCCGGCCTGGATTGCGGCCCGCGCGGTCCGCCGCCGCGCGACGTGCTGCAGGGGGCGGGTGGTGACGTCCTGCGGGGACCGGCCGGCGACGTGCTGGGCGGGCCGAGCGGCGACGTGTTGCGGGGCGGCCAGTGAGTGCGGGCGCAGTGAGCTCGGGCCGCCTCGGGCCCCGCGCCCGCGGTCGCGTCACTCCATCACCGCCGCATGTTCGGCCTTTCCCCCTTGCTGCGGTTGCGGCCGGCGCATCAGCGGCAGCAGCAGCAGGATGGGCAGCGAGGTGATCATCATCAGCTTGAAGTCGTTGCTGTAGGCGATGATCTGCGCCTGCCGCGTGACGATCTGGTCGAGCGCCTGGGCGCCATGCGGGGTCACCGGCAGCAGCGACTCCGCCGCGCCCTGGAAGGCGCGGTTCAACGGCGTCGCGAAGCCGGCGAGCACCGAGTGCTCCACCTGGGTGTTGCGCGTGACCAGCGCCGAGGTCACCGAGATGCCGATCGCGCTGCCGATGTTGCGCAGCAGGCTGAGCAGCGCCGTGCCCTCGGTGCGCAAGGCGGGATCGAGCGTCGCGAAGGCGATCACCTGCAGCGGGATGAACACGAAGCCGAGGCCGGCGCCCTGCACGATCGTGTTCACGATCATGGTCGTCTGCGACACGTCGGGGGTCCAGCCGGTCATCTCGTAGAGGCTCCAGGCCAGCACCACCACGCCGAACGCCATCAGCAGGCGCGGATCCACCCGGTTGGACAGGCGGCCCGCGATCAGCATCGCGGCCATCGTGCCGATGCCGCGCGGCGCCATCACCAGGCCCGCGGTCTCGACCGGGTAGTTGCCCAGCGTCTGCAGCCAGGGCGCGAGCAGGGCGGAGACCGCCAGCAGCACCATGCCGACCGAGAACATCACGAACAGCCCGACCGCGAAGTTGCGGTCCTTGAAGATGCGGGGGCTGACGAAGGGCTGGCGCGCGGTGAACAGGTGTACGACGAAGAGATAGAGGCCGAGACCGGCCATGGTGGTCTCGATGATGATCTCGGTGGAGGTCCACCAGTCCTGCGTCTCGCCGCGGTCGAGCATGAGCTGCAAGCCGGCGATGCCGATCGCGAACACGCCGAAGCCCAGCCAGTCGAAGCGCAGCCCCTCCTTCGGATCGGTGCGCGGCAGGAAGGCCATCAGCCCCAGCGTCGCGGCGATGCCGAAGGGCAGGTTGACGAAGAACACCCAGCGCCAGTTGTACATCTCGGTCAGGTAGCCGCCGAGGGTCGGGCCCAGGATCGGTCCCACCATCACGCCCATGCCCCAGATCGCCATCGCCGATCCGCGCCGTTCGGGCGGGTAGATGTTGAGCATGGTGGACTGCGAGAGCGGCACCAGGGCGGCGCCGAACACGCCCTGGGCGAGGCGGAACACCACCATCTCGACCAGCGACCCGGCGATGCCGCACAGCATGGAGGTGACGGTGAAGCCGACCAGCGAGATCAGGAACAGCCGCCGCAGGCCGAAGCGCATCGAGAGCCAGCCGACCGGCGCCGTCATGATCGCGGCGGCGACGATGTAGGAGGTGAGCACCCAGGTGATCTGGTCGGAGCTCGCGGACAGGCTGCCCTGCATGTAGGGCAGCGCCACGTTGGCGATCGTGGAGTCGAGCGCCTGCATCAGCGTCGCGATCATGGCGCAGATGGTGATGAACGCGCGGTGCGGGACGGCGGTCTGGTCGTCGGACGTCATGCGACGTGCCTCGTTGCGGCGGTGCCGGTGCGGGCGACCGGCGGAAGGGCCGGTCGGAACGGAGGGGCGCGCCCGCGGCGATGCGGGGCGGGCGCGCCGGTGGTCAGAACAGGTCGGCGAGCGTGCGGGAATGGCCGGTGTCGATGTCGACCGTGGCGCTCATGCCGGCGCGCAGCGGCGGGTCGCCGGCATGGCGGTCGACGCGGATCCGCACCGGCAGCCGCTGCACGACCTTCACCCAGTTGCCCGAGGAGTTCTGCGCCGGCAGCAGCGAGAATTCCTGGTCGGTGGCGGGGGCGATGCTCTGCACGACGCCGTCCCAGTCGCGGTTCGGGTAGATGTCGAAACTGACCTTCACGTGGTCGCCGGAGCGCGCGTAGGTGAGCTGCGTCTCCTTGGGCTGGGCCTCGACCCACACATGTTCGGTGGAGACCAGGCCGAACGCCGCGGTGTTGGCGCCCAGGAACATGCCGATCTGCAGCTTGTTCACCTGGGTGACGATGCCGGCATAGGGGGCGCGGATGGTGGCGTGCCGCTGCTCGCGCAGCGCCTCGTCGAGCTGCGCCAGGGCCTGGTGGTAGGCGGGCATGGTGTCGACCGAGGCCTCGGCGTTGCCGCCCAGCTTGGCGAGTTCGGCCTTGGCCTGCATGCGCGCGGCGTCCAGCGCCTGCTGGTCGGCGGCCAGTTTGAAGCGGGCGTCGTCGGTCTGCTGCTGCGTCACGGCATGCTGCTTCACCAGGGCGGCGAGCCGGTCATAGGTGGCCTGATCCGCATTCACCTGCTGCTGCCGGGAGTCGGCGTCGCGCAGCAGGCCCTGGTAGTCCGCCTTCATCGCCTCGAGCGACAGCCGGGTCTGCGCCAGGTTGGCCTGGGCGTTGTCGACCGCGATCTGGAATTTCTGCGGGTCGAGCTGGAACAGCACCTGGCCCCGTTTCACCTCCTCGCCCTCATGGACGGGGATGGCGGTGACGATGCCGGAGACGTCGGTGGAGAGCGTCATGGTGTCCGCCTGGACATAGGCGTCGTCGGTCTCGACCCAACGCCCGCCATTCAGCCACCACATCAGGCCGCCGATGGCGACGACCAGCACACCGCCGCCCATCAGGACCGGTCGCACCCACGAACGCCGACGGGACTGTCGATCGGTGTGCGCGGGAGAGACCTCCTCCCGCGTCGCGGTGGTGGCGTGCGACATGTCTTGGACCCCGAAGATCGTATGAAGGCGTGATCATAAGCTGGCTTGTCGATGCGACAGGCCAAGGGTGTCTGGCATGCACCGCCGCACGGGCGGCAATGCCGTTTGCGCGGGGCTGGGGTCCGCGGCCCGCCGGCGGGCTGTGCAAGGTCGGCGCGGGCGGGGCTGACGGTGCGTCGCGGGTGTCCGCGCGTGCGCGCTGACGGCGGGTCGCGCCACGTCCAAGCGCGCGGTGCGGCGTGCCCCGTCCGCGCGGGGGCGGGGTCACGCGCGGGCGGGTCGCCTGCCTGCCGCCGTGCCGGAACGGCGACCGCGGTCAGGCGGCGAGGGCGCGCATCTCGGCGTAGAGATCGGACTTGCCCTCGAAGCCGATGCCCTCGAGCTCCGGCAGCGTGACGATGCCGTCCTGCACCTTGGTGCCGTCGGGGAAGCCGCCATAGGGCTGGAACACGTCCGGGTAGCTCTCATTGCCGCCGAGGCCGAGACCGGCGGCGATGGCGAGCGACATCTGGTGGCCGCCATGCGGGACGCAGCGGCGCCAGGACCAGCCGGCCTCCCGCAGCACCGCCAGAGTGCGCTGGTATTCGCAGAGACCGTAGGACAGCGCGCAGTCGAACTGCAGCCAGTCGCGGTCGGGGCGCATGCCGCCGTAGCGGATCAGGTTGCGCGCGTCCTGGTGGCTGAACAGGTTCTCGCCGGTCGCCATCGGGCCGGGATAGAACTCCGCGAGGGCGGCCTGGAGCTGGTAGTCCAGCGGGTCCCCGGCTTCCTCGTACCAGAACAGGTCGTAGCCGCGGAGCATCTTCGCGTAGGCGATCGCGGTCTCGAGGTCGAAGCGGCCATTGGCGTCCACGGCGAGCCGCGCGCGGCCTTCGATCGTGCGCAGCACCGCCTCGATCCGGCGCTGGTCGTCCGCCAGCGACTCACCGCCGATCTTCATCTTGACCACGGTGTAGCCGCGCTCGAGGTAGCTGCGCATCTCGGCCTGCAGCGCGGCGTCGTCCTTGCCGGGATAGTAGTAGCCGCCGGCGGCGTAGACGAAGACGCGCGGGTCGGCGGTGATCCCGTGGCGGTCCGCGAGCAGCCGGAACAGCGGCTTGCCGGCGATCTTCGCCACCGCGTCCCAGATGGCCATGTCGAGCGTGCCGACCGCGACCGAACGCTCGCCGTGGCCGCCGGGCTTTTCGTTCGCCATCATGGCGGCCCAGATGCGGTCGGGGTCGAGGTTCTCCCCGGTCGCGTCGCAGAGGGTGGCGGGATCGGCGTCCAGGATGCGGGGGCGGAAGCGTTCGCGGATCAGGCCGCCCTGGCCGTAGCGGCCGTTCGAGTTGAAGCCGTAGCCGATCACGGGCCGCCCGTTGCGGGTGACGTTGGTGACCACGGCGACGAGGCTCGTGGTCATCTTGCTGAAGTCGATATAGGCGTTGCGGATCGGCGAGCTGATCGGCTTGGTCACCTCGCGCACGTCGACGATGCGGATCGGCATGGGATTCTCCCGGCTGGACCGGACCGGGGTATCCGCCGAACGCGGCGGGCCGGCAACCCGCGCGGAGGCGGGTGCCGAGCGCGCGGGTTGCGTCAGCGAAAGATCGAGTGGGGCGTGCCGGGGCGGAGCGTGCTGGGGGCCGGGGTCCAGCCCTGGCGGGTCGGTTCCGGCTTGCCCTCCGGGGCGCGTGCGACCGCGGCGGGTGCGGGGGCGCCGAGGGCCTGGGACAGGCGGTTGGCGGCGTCGAGCACCTGGGTGACCATGGCGCGCGGCCGGGGCGGGCGCATACGCATGGAGGGGGCGCCCACGAACAAAGTGGCGACCACCTGGCCCGTGGTGTCGCGCACCGGGGCGGCGATGCTGACCGATCCGGGGATCACCTCGTCGGAGGTGATCAGGTAGCCGCGGGTGCGGATCCGGTGCAGGTCGGCGGCGATCCAGGCGGGATCGATGCGGGTGGCCGGGGTGAAGCGGGGCAGGCGCTGGGCGAGCACCTGGGTCTGCACGGCCTCGGGCGCATGGGCGAGCAGCAGGCGGCTGGAGCCGGCATGCAGCGGGCCGCGCTTGCCGACCTCGGTGTAGAGGCGCAGCGCCGGGTCGGTCTGGTAGATCGCGACGGTCTCGCTCTGCATGCCGTCGCGGACGCGCAGGTAGACGTTCTCGCTGGTTGCCTTGCCGAGTTCGACGAGGAAGGGCATGGCGGTGGCGGCGAGGGCGCCCTGTTCGGCGGCGGCGCGGCCCAGCACGCTCCAGCGCGCACCGAGACGCCAGACGCCGCGGGCCTCGTCCTGGATGGCGAAGCCGCGCGCCTGGAGGGTGCGGAGCAGGCGGAATCCTGCGGTGCGGGTGCAGCCGGCGGCGTCGGCGAGGCTGGCGAGCGGGGCGGGGCCGACCCTGGCGAGGGCTTCGAGGAGGTCGAGGGCGCGTCCGACGGCGGCGATGTTGTAGTCCCGGGCGGCTTGGCTGGGTTCCTCGGTGCGGCTGTTGGCGGGCTTTGCCGCCGGCCGGCGTTTGGTCTTCGTTCGGGCATCAGATGCCATGTCGCGACCCCTCGTTTTGTAAGGTGGGCGGAAAACCGCGTGTTACCTATTCTTTAATAGAATGAGTTCCGGACCCTCGATAACCTGGGTAAGGATACATCCCGACGGGTAGGGGTCAAAGCGGGAAAGCGGGTCGAGCGGGCTGGTTCCTCGACAAATCTGCAAGTCATCCGTCAATTTGGCCTGCTCCGAACGGCCGACTGCGGCGCGGAGTTGGCGCTTGTCGTCCCTGTCGCCGTGCGCTAAAGCGCCGCGTTCACGTCCGCAGCACCCTCTCCCTGGCCGGGAACATCCAGGCGGGGACCGGCGGGGAACGACGCGACCGGGGAATGGCCGAGAGCTTGGTCTCGTTCGGGCGGGGTGCGCTCGGGCGAGCCGTCTTCCGGCCGGATGCCTTCGGGCGGGCTGCGTTTGCACGGTGTGCGGTCCGGCGAAGCCGGACGGGCGCCGTCGCAGGCCGTGGACGTGAAGGGTTTGGCGGCCGTGTGGATTGGCGGGCGTGGTGGAATTGGCAGACACGCCAGATTTAGGTTCTGGTGGCGCAAGCCGTGGGGGTTCAAGTCCCTCCGCCCGCACCATCGAGCCCAGGCGAGCCGTCGCGGCGTGATGTACTTATAAGGATTCGCTGTCAGATGCAGGTCACCGAGACGCTTTCCGAAGGCCTCAAGCGCGCGTTCACCGTCGTGCTGCCGGCCGCGGACCTGGAGAGCCGCCGCATGGAGCGGCTCACGAGCCTCGGCAAGACGGTCAACCTCCCCGGCTTCCGGCCCGGCAAGGTGCCGCTCTCGGTGGTCAAGCAGCGCTTCGGCACCGCGGTCTCGGCTGAGATCCTGGAGGACTCGGTGAACGAGGCGACCCGCCAGGTGCTGAGCGACCGCGGCCTGCGCCCGGCGCAGCAGCCGAAGGTGGATCTCGGCGAGTCCGGCGATCCCGCGACGCTGGGCGCCGCCGATCTCGAGTTCAAGATGGAGCTCGAGGTGCTGCCCGAGATCACCCTGCCCGACTTCGCCGGGATCACGCTGACCCGCAAGAAGGCCGAGGTCGCCGCCGAGGCGGTGGACACCGCGCTGCAGGAGATCGCGACCCGCAACCGCGACCTGCAGGAGATCCCGGCCGAGGAGCTGGGCGATCGTGGCGCCGCGCCCGGCGAGGTGCTGACCATCGACTATGTCGGCAAGATCGACGGCACGCCGTTCCCGGGCGGCACCGGCACCGACACCGACGTCGAGATCGGCGGCCAGGGCTTCATCCCCGGCTTCGCCGACCAGATGGAGGGCATGAAGCCGGGGGAGAGCCGCACCATCACGGTGACCTTCCCGGCCGATTACGGCAGCCAGGAGCTGGCGGGCAAGGAAGCGACCTTCGACATCACGGCGAAGCGCCTGCGCAAGCCGGTGGTGCCCGTGGTGGACGACGCGTTCGCGACCAAACTCGGCTTCGAGACCATGGGCGAGCTGCGTGACCTGCTGACCAAGCGGATGCAGCAGGAATACGACGGCATGAGCCGGATGCGCCTGAAGCGCCAGTTGCTCGACGTGCTGGCCGACCGCGCCGACTTCGCCGCGCCCGAAGGCATGGTGGAGCAGGAGTTCGCGCAGATCTGGCAGCGGCTGGAGGCCGACAAGGCGGCCGGCCGTCTCGACGAGGAGGATAAGGCGAAGGACGAGGACACGCTGAAGTCCGAGTACCGCGCCATCGCCGAACGCCGCGTGCGGCTGGGCCTGCTGCTCTCCGAGATCGGCCGGACCAACAACATCGTGGTCGGCAACGACGAGATGACCCGCGCGATGCGCGCCGAGGCCGCCCGTTATCCCGGGCAGGAAGCGCAGATGATGGAGCTGTTCCGGAAATACCCGGGCGCGGCCGATGCGCTGCGCGGCCCGATCTTCGAGGACAAGGTGGTCGACTACATCCTCGAGCTGGCGACCGTGACCGACGAGGTAGTCACGCCCGAGGAACTGGCCAAGGAGCCCGAGGACGCGGCGGGCAAGGAAGCGGCCGGCGCGGCCTGACCCCGGGGCCGCGTTCCCGGCCGACCTCGCGGCGCGCCCGATCCGGACGCCGCGGCGGAGGCCGGTCACGAGACGATTGGATTCCTGACGGTCGCCACATATGTAAGACCGACGCCTACCACCGATGACCAGAAGGTGACCATCATGCGGGATCGCGACCCGGTCGAAATCTACAACAACGCCCTCGTCCCCATGGTGGTGGAGCAGACCGCCCGCGGCGAGCGCGCCTTCGACATCTATTCCCGGCTGCTCAAGGAACGGATCATCTTCCTGACAGGCGCCGTCTACGACCAGGTGAGCGCGCTGATCTGCGCGCAGCTCCTGTTCCTCGAATCCGAGAACCCGAACAAGGATATCGCGTTCTACATCAACAGCCCGGGCGGCGTGGTGTCGGCCGGGCTCGCGATCTACGACACGATGCAGTACATCCGCAGCCCGGTGAGCACGGTGTGCATCGGTCAGGCGGCCTCCATGGGCAGCCTGCTGCTGACCGCGGGCGAGAAGGGCAAGCGGTTCGCCCTGCCGAACGCGCGGATCATGGTGCATCAGCCCTCGGGCGGCGCCCAGGGCCAGGCGACCGATATCGAGATCCAGGCGCGCGAGATCCTGACGCTGCGCAAGCGGCTGAACGAGATCTATGTTCGCCACACGGGGCAGCCGATCGAGGCGATCGAGCGCAAGCTCGAGCGCGATACCTACATGTCGGCGGAGGAAAGCCGCGATTTCGGCCTGGTGGACGAGGTGGTCGAGAGCCGCCCGCGCACCGCCGAGGAGATCAAGTCCGCGACCTGACCACGTCGTCCGCCTGTGCCCACGCGGCGCGCGGGCCGGCGGCACCCGGACCCCTCCGGCCCAGCGCGGCCGGGTGGTCCAACGGGTGGCCCCGGCTCTGGTCCCGCTCGCCCGACGGCCCATATGCGCCCCTCGTCACCGCATGTGGCGGCATGGGCACGGTATCGACGAGATTTCATCGTTCCAGGGTGGCGCGCTCCGCGCTGCCCGATGTCCCCGCCTTGCGTTATCCTTGTCCCGGCGCGCCGGTGGGGGGTAGAGTGACGAGTTGTGCCCCCGGCAGTCCGGGGGAGGAGTGCTCATGAGCAAGTCCCCGGATTCGAAGAACACCTTGTACTGCTCGTTCTGCGGCAAATCCCAGCACGAGGTCCGCAAGCTCATCGCCGGACCGACGGTGTTCATCTGCGACGAATGCGTCGAACTCTGCATGGATATCATCCGTGAGGAGCATAAGACGCATCTCGTGAAGTCGCGCGATGGCGTGCCCACGCCGCGCGAGATCTGCAAGGTGCTGGACGACTACGTGATCGGGCAGGACCACGCGAAGAAGGTCCTCTCGGTCGCGGTGCACAACCACTACAAGCGCCTCGCTCACGGGCAGAAGAACAACGACGTCGAGATCGCGAAATCCAACATCCTGCTCGTCGGCCCGACCGGCTCGGGCAAGACGCTGCTGGCACAGACGCTGGCCCGCATCCTCGACGTGCCGTTCACCATGGCCGACGCCACCACGCTGACCGAAGCGGGCTACGTGGGTGAGGACGTCGAGAACATCATCCTCAAGCTGCTGCAGGCGGCCGACTACAATGTCGAGCGGGCGCAGCGCGGTATCGTCTACATCGACGAGGTCGACAAGATCAGCCGCAAGTCCGACAACCCCTCGATCACCCGCGACGTGAGCGGGGAGGGCGTGCAGCAGGCCCTGCTGAAGATCATGGAAGGCACCGTCGCCTCGGTGCCGCCGCAAGGCGGGCGCAAGCACCCGCAGCAGGAATTCCTGCAGGTCGACACGACAACATCCTGTTCATCTGCGGCGGCGCGTTCTCCGGCCTCGAGCGGATCATCTCCGCGCGCGGCAAGGGGTCGGGAATCGGCTACGGCGCCGAGGTGCGGAGCCAGGACGAGCGCCGGATGGGCGCGATCCTGCGCGAGGTCGAGCCCGAGGATCTGCTGAAGTTCGGCCTGATCCCCGAGTTCATCGGCCGCCTGCCCGTGGTCGCCACGCTCGAGGACCTCGACGAAGCGGCGCTGATGGAGATCCTCACCAAGCCGAAGAACGCGCTGGTCAAGCAGTACGGCCGCCTGTTCGAGATGGAAGGCGTGAAGCTCTCCTTCACCGACGACGCGCTGCGTTCGGTGGCCACCCGCGCCATCGCCCGCAAGACCGGCGCCCGCGGCCTCCGCTCCATCATGGAGCAGATTCTGCTCGGCACCATGTTCGACCTGCCCGGCCTGGACGGGGTCGAGGAGGTGGTGATCAACCGCGAAGTGGCCGAGTCGCGCGCCAATCCGCTGTTCCTGTATGGGAAGGAGCGGGCGGAGAACAGCGCCTGAGCCGCCGGCGCGCCCCTGCCGCGCGCCGCGCCCTGGTCCGCACCGCGCGGACGGGGCGAGGGCTGGCGCGATACGGGATGACGCTGGCCGGGATGACGCTGGCCGGGACGGCGCGGGCCGGGATGGCGGGGCGCGTGATCGCGGCGGGCGCGATGTCGGGGCGTGGGATGGCCGCGCGCCGATCGGCCCCGCACGCGATGGTCCTGCGCCCCACGGCAACGTGTCGGGTGCCGGCCCGCGCGATGGTTCAACCTGGGATGGACCGCGCCGAGGCAGGGCGCGGTCCGGACCTTTTCAAGACCTTGCGCCCCCTGCCGCCTCTGCCGATATGGTGCTTTCGTGACGGACCACACAGGTCCGTGAAAGCGCCATCCGTGCCGAGAGCGGGCGGACCCGGCGCTGACTGTCCATAAGGAGGTCACCCATGACGGAATCGGATCGGCCAGGGCCGGATAAGCCCGCCCCCGAACGGGCGCAAGGCGCCAAGAACGAACTCCTGGCCGTCCTGCCACTGCGCGACATCGTCGTCTTCCCGCACATGATCGTTCCCCTGTTCGTGGGACGGGAGAAGTCGGTCCGCGCGCTCGAGGCGGTGATGAAGGAGGACAAGCAGATCCTGCTGGTCGCGCAGAAGAACGCGGCGCAGGACGACCCCTCGGTCGACGACATCTATCGTGTCGGCACCGTCTCCACGATCCTGCAGCTGTTGAAGCTGCCGGACGGCACCGTGAAGGTGCTGGTGGAAGGCGGCCGGCGCGCCAAGATCACCGGCTTCAAGGATACCGACTCGTTCTTCGAGGCGACGGTCGAGGCGATGCCCGACCAGGGCGCCGGCGAGAAGGAACTCGAGGCGCTGGGCCGCACCGTGGTCTCCCAGTTCGAGCAGTACATCAAGCTCAACAAGAAGATCGCGCCCGAGGTCCTGGTTTCGCTGAACCAGATCGAGGAGCCCTCCAAGCTCGCCGACACGGTCGCGAGCCACCTCAACCTGAAGATCGCCGAGAAGCAGGAGCTGCTCGAGATCGCCAAGGTGGGTGAGCGGCTGGAGCGCGTGTTCGGCCACATGGAAGCCGAGATGGGCGTCCTGCAGGTGGAGAAGCGCATCCGTAACCGCGTGAAGCGGCAGATGGAGAAGACCCAGCGCGAGTACTACCTGAACGAGCAGCTCAAGGCGATCCAGAAGGAGCTGGGCGAGGGCGAGGACGGCAAGGACGAGAACGCCGAACTCGAAGCGCGCATCAAGAAGACCAAGCTGTCGAAGGAAGCCCGCGAAAAGGCCATGGCGGAGCTGAAGAAGCTGCGCACCATGAGCCCGATGAGCGCGGAAGCGACGGTGGTGCGCAACTACCTCGACTGGATGCTCTCGATCCCCTGGAAGCGGCGCAGCAAGATCCGCAACGACGTGGTCGAGGCCGAAGGCGTGCTGGAAGCCGACCACTACGGGCTCGAGAAGGTCAAGGAACGCATCATCGAGTACCTGGCGGTGCAGGCGCGCAGCCCGAAGGTGCGCGGGCCCATCCTGTGCCTGGTCGGCCCGCCCGGCGTCGGCAAGACCAGCCTCGGCAAGTCGATCGCCAAGGCGACGGGGCGCAACTTCGTGCGCATGTCGCTGGGCGGCGTGCGGGACGAGGCGGAAATCCGCGGCCACCGGCGGACCTATATCGGCTCCATGCCGGGCAAGGTCATCCAGGGCATGAAGAAGGCGAAGACCTCCAACCCGCTGTTCCTGCTCGACGAGATCGACAAGCTGGGCTCCGACTGGCGCGGTGATCCGTCCTCCGCCCTGCTCGAGGTGCTGGATCCGGAGCAGAACGCGACCTTCGCCGACCACTACCTGGAGGTCGACTACGACCTGTCGGACGTGATGTTCGTCACCACGGCCAACAGCCTGCGCATGCCGCAGCCGCTGCTGGACCGGATGGAGATCATCCGCATCCCCGGCTACACCGAGGACGAGAAGGTCGAGATCGCCAAGCGGCACCTGATCGCCAAGCAGTCGGACGCGCACGGGCTCAAGAAGGACGAGTGGTCCATCTCGGAGGACGGGCTGCGCGACCTGATCCGCTACTACACCCGCGAGGCGGGCGTGCGGAACCTCGAGCGCGAGATCGCCAACCTCGCCCGCAAGGCGGTGAAGGAGATCGTCACCAAGAAGACCGCCAAGGTCGCGATCACCCGCAAGAACCTCGAGAAATACGCGGGCGTGAAGAAGTTCCGCTTCGGCGAGACCGAGGCCGAGGACATGGTCGGCGTCGTCACCGGCCTGGCCTGGACCGAGGTCGGCGGCGAGATCCTGACCATCGAGTCGGTGATGCTGCCCGGCAAGGGCAACATCAAGCAGACCGGCAAGCTGGGCGACGTGATGCAGGAGAGCGTCTCCGCCGCGCTGAGCTACGTGCGGTCCCGCGCGATCAAGTTCGGCATCAAGCCGACCCTGTTCGAGAAGCGCGACATCCACGTGCACGTGCCGGAAGGCGCGACGCCGAAGGACGGACCGTCCGCCGGTATCGCGATGGCCACCTCCATCGTCTCGGTACTCACCGGCATTCCGGTGCGCCGCGACGTGGCGATGACCGGCGAGATCACGCTGCGCGGCCGGGTGCTGCCGATCGGCGGGCTGAAGGAGAAGCTGCTGGCCGCGTTGCGGGCCGGGATCACCACGGTGTTCATCCCGAAGGAGAACGAGAAGGACCTCGCGGAAATCCCTGACAACGTGAAGAAGAACCTGAAGCTCATCCCGGTCTCCGACGTCGACCAGGTGATCGCCCAGGCGCTGGCGCGTAAGCCCGAGGCGATCGAGTGGGAAGAGCCGGACGAGGCCGTGATGGCCAGCAAGACGACCGGTGCGGGGGCTGCGCTGCCGCACTGAACCCGTAGGGCACGGCCGGGTCGTGATCACGG
>JAFKLG010000129.1 GCA_017304945.1 Rhodospirillales bacterium | reverse complement strand
CGCTCCGATTCTGCCTTCGCCTCCTGCAGGTGAGCAGCGCGGCTTGGTCACACAGGAGCATGCCGAGTTCGAGACGACCTGTTTTTACATCACTCCGATCGGCGAAGAAGCGTCGGAAGAGCGGCGCCATTCTGATCTGTTCCTGGGAAATATCGTCGAGCCGGCTCTTCAGCCATTCAACATGAAGGTTGTCAGAGCCGATGCGATTGACAAACCGGGAATTATCACCCGGCAGATCATTGAGTACTTGATGCGATCGCGACTAGTGATCGCCGACTTGTCATTCCATAATCCTAATGTGTTTTATGAGCTTGCACTTCGGCATGCTGCGCGTCTCCCGATCGTCCAACTGATGCGAGCTGGCGATCGCTTACCTTTCGACGTTCATCAGATGCGCACTGTCATCATCGACAATCGAGATATCTACACGCTTGTGCCCAAAATCGAGACCTACAGATCCGAAATAGGCAATCAGGTGAGAAGAGCTTTGGCTGCCGAAGGCGACATAGATACCCCGATTTCCATCTACTTCCCGACGTTCCGCGTGAGTGTATGAGTGCTCAGCAGTTACTACATGCAGTGGTATGCAAGGGAAGCTGGTCCGGATGATTGAGGCATCGGGTGAATGACGATGGCAGAGCGGGACTACACCGTGATCATCCAGCCCAATGCGGCGGAGGATGGCGGCGGGTTCGTCGCGCTGGTCCCGGACCTACCTGGCTGCATGTCGGATGGCGAGACGCGCGAGGCGGCCGCCTGGAATGCGAGCGACGCAATCTTTGCTTGGATCGAGGAAGCCATCCGCCTCGGTCGCGTCGTGCCCGCGCCCACGCAGCACGTCGCGTGAACTGCGCTCACCCCGCGGTTGCCTGAGAGACGGCGTCCAAGAGGGCGCCCGCCCATCAGCGCCCTGCAGCCCCCGCCGAACTCGTCCCGATGCAGCCGAGGATCCAGCGCAAACGCCTCCTGCGCACGCCATACGCGCGACTACCGGTCCTGCAAGGCCAGCCGTATGCCAAGCCCGAGGAAGATCGCCCCGACGATGCGGCCCTGCCAGCGGCCGATCGCGCGATGCCGGCCCAGCCAGCGTCCCAGCGGAGCAGCCACCAGCGCGATCATGGTCGCGTAGGCGACGCTCATCACTGCGAACACCAGCCCCAGGATGGAGAGTTGCAGCGTCACGCTGCCATCGCCGGGGTGCACGAACTGCGGCAGGAACGCCAGGAAGAACAGCGCCGTCTTGGGGTTCAGCAGTTCCGCGAGGATCGCCTGGCGGAAGGCGAGGCCGGCCCCCACGGGGCGCGCCGGGGCGACGCGCAGGTCCCCGGTCCTCTCCACCAGGGCGCGAACGCCCAGGTAGATGAGGTAAGCCGCCCCCGCGTATTTCACCACGCTGAACGCGAGCGCCGAGGTCATCAGCACGGCCGACAGGCCGATGGTGGCCATGACCGTGTGCATCAGGTCGCCGCAGGCGATCCCAAGCCCCGTCGCGATCCCCACGCGTCGACCGCCCGTCGTCGCGCGGGCGAGCACCAGCAGCACCGCGGGTCCGGGGATCAAGAACAGGCCAAGGACCACCGCGGCATAGGTGAGAAGCGTGCTCGGCTCGACCACGGCAAGTCTCCTGAAGCGCTGCGGTCAATCACCCATGCCGGATCGAACTTGGCAAGGTGTGAGGGGTGATGATGGACCCCAACGCCGTGCGCGATGTGGGTCGACGCAGCCGTGACTTCATCGACGGAAGGCGGTCGGCATCGACGGAGGCCGTCGGCGCAACGCCCCACCGGTCGCGACGCCGCGCCCCTCGATCTTGACCCCTGCACCCACCCTCATGCTCTCCTGACGGCCGTGCAGTCATGCAGCGTCCGGTGCTGACCACGGCTTGCGCCTCCCGCGTGGCCCGCATCCCGCCGGCCCAACCCGCGAAAGACAGACCAACCCCATGACAGCGATCGGCACGAAGTGCCTCCAAGCCGCCCTGGCGCTCGCACTGGCCGTTGCCCCCTGCGCCGCCCGCGCAGACCCATCGCGCGCGGCCCTCGCCGACACCCTGTTCCGCGCCGGGCACTTCGCCGAAGCCCAGGCGCAATATGAAGCGATCGTCGCCGGCACCCCGCGCGACTACCACGCGACCCTCCAACTCGGCCGCATCGCGCTGCTCGGCAACCGCTTCACCGACGCCGAAACCTGGCTGCAGAAGGCCCACGCCCTCCAGCCCGGCGAGACGGACGCGCAGGTCACGCTCGCCGAGGTCTATTACCGGGAGGACGCGTTCGACAAAGCGGCCGCCGCGCTGCAGGGCATCGACGTCGACGCCAACAAACTCATCCAGTCCCAATACGGCACGCTGAACGTCGCCAAGCTGCAGAGCTTCGCCGGCCAGACCCCCTACCAGGTGCAGGGCGACGGCGCCGCCAACCGCGTCAAGCTCCTGCAGACCGAACCGCTGCCGCTGGTCAGCGTGCGGATCAACGGCGGGAAGGAGGTGACGTTCTTCATCGACACCGGCGGCTCCGAAGTCGCGCTCGACAGTGAGTTCGCGCGCGAACTCGGCCTGCCCGACTATGGCGGCGTCAAGGGCACCTTCTCCGGCGGGCAACAGGCGACCGTCTCGCACACGCGGATCGACTCGCTGGGGCTGGGGGCCTGGACGATCCGGAACATCCCCGCCGTCGCGCTGCCCTTGCGCCAGCTCTCGGACCTCGCGGGCGGCCGGACGATCGACGGGCTGATCGGCACCACGCTGTTCTCCCACTTTCTGACGACGCTCGATTACCCGCGCGGCGAACTCGTGCTGCGCAGGTCGGATGCGCCCGTCGCGGCCGCCGGGGTGCGCGTGCCGTTCTGGGTGGCGGGGGACCACTTCATGGTCGGCTGGGGCCAGGTGGAGACGCAGCCGCCGAGCCTGATGTTCGTGGACACGGGGCTGATCGGAGCCGGCGTGAAACTCGGGGAGAGGATGCTGAAGGCCGCGCATGTGCGGCTCGAGAAGGACAAGGCGGAAACCGGCGCGGGCGCCGGCGGCACCTTGCAGACCATCCCCTATACCGTGCGAAGCCTGTCCTTCGGCGCGGTGCGCGAGACCAACGTGGCGGGCCTGTATGACGGTCCGTTCCCGTGGGAGACCCTGTTCGGCTTCTATCTCGCGGGCATGATCGGCCACGATTTCTTCCGCCCCTATGCCGTCACGTTCGACTTCCGCCGCATGGAGATCGAACTCGCTGGCGCGGGCAGCCCGCCGCAGACTCGATAGCGTCGGGCCGGGTCACCCGGGCGGGGCGGGACCGCCGAGGCGCCCCGCGACCTTGACCCCCCTGCCCACCCTCGTGCTCTCCTGGCCGCACGCGCAGTCATGGAGCACCCCGTGCTGACCTACGACTTCCGCCTCCCGCCCGGCCCGCACACCGCCGACTATGCGGCGCTCGCCGAACGCATCGGCTACCGCGCCGTCTGGTGCCCGGAGGTGCCGGCCTTCGGCCACGACATCTGGGTCACGCTCGCCCGCATCGCGGAGCGCACCACCCGCCTCAAGTTCGGCCCCGCCGTGCTGATCCCGAGCTACCGGCACCCGATGGCGCAGGCGTCGGCGATCGCGACGCTGGAGCAGCTCGCGCCGGGCCGCCTGATGGTCGGCTTCGGCACCGGCTTCACCGGCCGCGCCGGGATGGGGCAGAAGGCGCTGAGCCTCGCCGCCATGCGCACGCACATCACCCAGGTGAAGGGGCTGTTGCACGGCGATCCGGTGGAGATCGATGGCGGCCTGGCGCAGATCATCGCCTCCGAGGGCCAGCTGCCGGCGCGCCCGATCGAGGTGCCGATCTACATGGCGGGCCAGGGCCCGAAGGCGCGCGCGCTCGCCAAGGAGATCACCGACGGGCTGATCTCCCTCGGCGGGCCGGCGGAGGGGTTCGCGACCTGCCTCGTCTCGACCAACGGCACCGTGCTGGATGACGGGGAGGACGTCACGTCGCCGCGCGCCGCCACCGCGCTGCGGCCGATCGTCGCGCTGGGCTACCACAAGCGGCACTCAACCGACCCGGAGAGCGTGAAGGAGCTGCCGAACGGCGCGGCGTGGCTCGCGAGCGTCGAACGCGTGCCGGCGCCGCTGCGTCACCTCTCGGTGCATCGCGGCCACAACCTGGATGTGTCGAACGGGCATGACGCGCTGGTCGAGGTGACTGCGGCGGCCAAGCAGTCGACCTTCACCGGCACCCGCGCGGAGCTGCGGGCGCGCCTGCGCCAGCTCGAGGCGGCGGGCGCCACCGGCATCATCTTCGGCACCAGCGGCGCCGACGTGGAGCGGGAGCTGTACGCCTACGCCGAGGTGGCCGGGCTGCGCTGACCCAGGCGTGCCGCCGATGGCGCGACGAGCGTGACCGCGTCGGATCGTGCCGGCGATGCCGGGGCAAGCGTGACCGCGTCGGATCGTGCCGGCGATGCCGGGGCAAGCGTGACCGCGTCGGATCGTGCCGGCGTCACGGATCGGGGCGTGTTGCCGGCCGCCGTGGCCTCCCCGTCATGGCCGGGCTTGACCCGGCCACCCCCACCGGCACCCTGCCACGGGGGATGGCCGGCTCGATGGCCGCCCATGACGGGGGGCCGCGGGTCCGGCGGCGCTCCGACACCCCCCCCCTCGTCAGGCAGGCACAGCCCCCATCACGCCGCCGGTGCCGCCAGCCTCTCCGCGTATTCGATCGCCTCGAGCAGGCTCGTCTCGTTGGCGATGCCCTTGCCCGCGATGTCGAAGGCGGTGCCGTGATCGACCGAGGTGCGGATGATCGGCAGCCCCAGCGTGATGTTCACGCCCGACAGGTCGTTCCAGGTGCCGGTCTGCGGGTCGACCTCGAACCCCAGCAGCTTGACCGGGATGTGCCCCTGGTCGTGGTAGTTCGCGATCACCGCGTCGTACTGGCCGGCGCGCAGCTTCACGAACACCGTGTCGCCCGGCACCGGCCCGACCACGTCGCGCCCCTCGGCCACCGCCGCCGCGATCACCGGCGCCGCGACGTCCAGGTCGTGGCGGCCGAACAGCCCGCCTTCGCCGGCATGCGGGTTCAGCGCGGCCACCGCGATCCGCGCGCGGCCGAGGCCCAGGCGCAGCAGCGCCTCATGGGTCAGCTCGATCACCCGGCGCAGGCGTTCGGGCGTGGCGCGCTTGGGCACGTCCTCCAGCGCGATATGCGTGGTGACGTGGCTCACCCGCATGTTGCCGTGCGCCAGCATCATGCAGGAGCCGCGCACGCCGGTCAGTTCCGCCAGCATCTCGGTATGGCCGGGGTAGTGGTAGCCGGCGGCGTTCAGCGCCTCCTTGTTCAGCGGCGCGGTGACGATGCCGCCGATGCGGCCCGCCATCGCCAGGCGCACGCCGCGCTCCACCGCCTGGAAGGCGAAGCGCCCCCCTTCCGGCGAGAGCTGGCCGGGGCGGATCGCGGCGCCTTCCGGCCCCGCCGCCAGCGCGGCCAGACGCGGCCACGCGGTGTCTGCCTCCGTCACGGTCGGGATCGCGAGGTCGGGGGCGAACTGCGCGCGGGCCTGCTCCAGCGCGGCATTGCTGCCGATCACCACCAGCGCGAGCTCGCCCGCCGCCAGCCGGGGCTGCAGCCGGCGGAGCGCCTTGACGATGATCTCCGGTCCGATCCCGGCGGGATCGCCCATGGTGATCGCGAGCGGGCGTGGCGCCATCAGCCGGTCCTTTCCAGCAGGAGATGAGGGGAGGCGAGCAGGTCGCGCAGCAGCGTGGGCGGCCCGAACGCGCCTGACTTGGAGATCACGGTGACCCCGTTCCAGGGGCCGCCCTGCAGCACCGACCAGGGCAGGCCCGGCACCAGCCGCCCCTGCACGGAGAGGCTGGTGGCGCCGAGGACGCGGCAGAGCGCGCGCAGGGTTTCGCCGCCGGCGACCAGCAGCGTGCCCGGTCGTGGCAGCGCGCGGGCTAGGTCGCCGAGTTCGGCGGCGATCAGCCGCGCGGCCTCGGCGCGGTCGAGGCCGGGCGACAGGTCGAGGCTGACCAGCGCGCGACCCGTGCTCGCCAGCCGCGCCGCCACCTGATCGGCCGCGCCGGCGCTCGGGGGAAGCGCCAGCCAATGCGGCCCGCAGGCGGTGAGCTGGGCCTGGGTGACGCTCTGGTCGGACCCGAACAGGCCGAGGATCGGGCCGGGCAGTCCGCGTGGCGGCATCGCCGGGGCGGCGGGCCGCGCCGAGGCCCCGTTCCACGCCGCGGCGAGCGCCTGGGCGAGGCCGCCGGTGCCGATCCACAGCACCGGTCCGGGGGCGCGCCGCCCGGCCGCGACCACGGCGCGGAGGTCGGCGTCGGTCTCGGCGTCGAACACGTGCAGGCCGCGCGCGGGCGGAGTCCCCGGATCTCCGCGCGTCGCCGCCACCCCCAAGGCTCGGAGTTGCGGCACGAGCGGCGCGCCGAGCGGCGCCCAGCCGTGCTCGGGCGTGCGGCGATACTGGATCCCGTCCCGGGTGATCCGGCCCTGGAACGGGAATGCGGGGGCGAGGATGGCGGTGGCCCAGAGCCCACGCCGAAGGCAGGCGGCGATCTCGGCGAGCGTCGGCCCCCGCAGCAGGCTGTCGATCTTCTTGAACGCGAGCGCCGCGTCGGCCAGCGCCGGCAGATGCGGGTGGAGTGCCGCGACGGCCGCGGCTGGCGTCATTTCCCGCGTGCCGCTGTCCCACGCCGCGATGGCCGGCAGTCGGGCGGGGATGGCTTCCGGCCAGAACGTCGCGATCGGCCCGGCCAGCGGCACCAGTTCGGCCGCGGTGTCCAGGGCGCCGGTGAGGTCATCGGCCAGCAGGCGCATCGCGAGGGAGGTGGCCGGATCGGCTGGCAGGCCTGTCTGCGCGTCCGCCATTGCCGGTCCCCTTCGGCGCCGCTGCACCGTCATGTCATACCTATCCCGCATGCGAACCCGCGTCCAACCGCCGGGGCGCGGTCCCGATCCGTGCCGCAAATGCGGCCGCCGTCGAGTGCTTTTCGGCAAGACCAAGCGAGGCGGCAGGCGATACATCGCATTCATGTGCGTGTCCCGCGGGAGGATCCGAGGGCCATCTTCCGGAACGGCCGCTTTTGCAATGGAGGCAGCCGCAAGGGGAATTTGTCGAAAATTTACGTCGATAACGAAATGTTGACCGACGTCTTCCCGCGCTTTCTCTCATTCGACGCCGCAACTGGCCCGCGGCCCCCCTACGCTTCCGTCAACATGGATGCGGAGTAGAGCATGGCGTCATCCGGTCTCCCGACGATCGCGCGACGACCGACCGACCCGTCGGTGCCGTCCACGCGCTCGCGGGCAAATGGCGTCGAGGACGTCCGCCACACGGCCCAGGCGTCGGACCCACCCGCGCGGGGAACGGCCGCGCCGGACCGCACCTGCTGGGAGGCAGCGCAGTGGGGTCCGCTGCCATGGGAGCGTGACGACGACCGGCCGCCGGGGAATGCACGCATTTCGCACGCGCAGGCGTCATGGGACCAGGTGACACGGGACCCGACCCTCGGTGCCCCGCACTGGGCCGGTGTTTCCATCCATCTGCGGAGCCGGCGTGGATCCCCAGGGTGGGCCGAGCCCATCGATACGGGCGCCACGGTGCTTTGCGTCGCGCTCGAGGAAGTCGGCGGGCAGACCGAACTGCGCCTCGACGCGCCGGAGCCCGGTACCGGCCCGCGCCTCCGCACGCGGACTGCGCCGCCCCAGCATCTCAGCCTGCTGCCCGTCGGCACCGCGGCCTGGGAAGTCAGCGCCGGCATCCGGCGCTTCCGGGGAATCCAGTTCCGGTTCGACTTCGCCCGCGCGCGGCGGCAGTGGGGGGCGCGTGGGGCTCCCGCGGCGAATGGCCCGCGGCTGATGTTCCGCGACGACCGGATCTGGCGCTGCGCCGACCTGATCGCGCATGAGTGCGGGGTCCAGGGAGGCGCGCATGGCCTCTATGTCGAGGGGCTGATCACCGCCCTGATGACCGCGCTGTTCGAGCATCTGGGACAGCACGCGACCCCTTCGGGCACCGCCGGCCTCGCGCCCTGGCAACTCCGCCGGGTGGTCGAACACCTCGAGCAGCACGCATTCGAGGCGATCCGGCTGGCGGACCTCGCCGCGCTCGCCGGTCTCTCCACGTCCTATTTCACCCGCGCGTTCAAGTCCTCGACCGGGTTGCCGCCGCATCGCTGGCAGACCCGGCTGCGCATCGCGCATGCGCAGCGCATGCTGGTGGAGGGCGAGCGTCCGCTGACCGATGTCGCGTTGACCACCGGCTTCGCGGATCAGAGCCACTTCACCCGCGTGTTCCGCGCCCAGACCGGCGTCACTCCCGGCCGGTGGCGACGCGAGCAGGTGGGCTTGCCGGCGCTCGACCGCGACCGCGACGGCACCGCTGCTTTGGTCCATGACGGACAGGATCGTTCAAGCCGCTTGCGCGCCCACTCCGTTTGATCGGGCCAGACGCCAGCTCGCCTCGGGCGGCGATGGGGAAGGGGGGGTGACCATGGATGCGATGGAGCGATCGTCGCATACGGAGCCTGGCCCCTCCGCCCGGGAGATCACCCCGCCGCCCGGATCCGCACCGTCCCCCTCCACGCCCCCTGCCGCCCCGCCACCCGGCGCCATGCCGGCGGGATCCGGCACAGCTCCCGCGCGCGCCGGAGCCGGGATGTGGCTGCTGCGCAACGCGCCGAACCTGCTCGCCCTGGCGCTGGCGGCGGCGTTGTGCGTCGGCATCGCCGTGCGCTGGCAGCGCTGGGTGGGGAACGCCACCGACCAGTGGACCGACGACGCGACGGTGCAGAGCGACGTGACCCCGCTCGCCGCCCTGGTCGCCGCGCCGGTCCAGCGCGTGCTGGTGAACGACTTCCAGATGGTGAAGGCGGGGCAGGAGCTGATCACGCTCGACCCGCGGGTCTACGCCGCCCAGCTCGCACAGGCGGAGGCGCGGGTGGCCGCGGCGCAGGCCGCGCTCGTGAACCTGCAGGCGCAGGAGGCGTTGCAGCAGGCCAACATCGCCGCGGCGACCGCGGCGACCGGCGCCGCCGAGGCCACCAACTGGCTCAACGCGCTGGAAGCCACCCGGCAGAACCAGTTGCTCGCCACCGGCATCGCCGGCACCCAGCAGCGCGCCCAGCAGGCCGACGCCGCCCACCGCGTCTCCGAAGCGCAGCTCCGGCAATCCGAGGCGGCCCTCGGCGCCGCGCAGCGCCAACTCGACGTGCTGCACAGCCAGGAGGCGCAGTTGCGCGCGGCCCTGGCCGGCGACGAGGCACAGCGTGACCTCGCCCGCATCAATGTCGGCTACACGCATGTCGTGGCGCCGACCGACGGCATGGTCGGCCGCCGCCTCGTGTATCCCGGGCAGTTCGTCGGCGTGGGCACGCAGACGATCTCCGTCGTGCCGCTCGAGCAGCTCTACGTGATCGCCAACTACAAGGAGACGCAGCTCGACCGCCTGCGTGCCGGCCAGCCGGCGCGCGTGCATGTCGACAGCTTCCCGGAACTGAAGCTGACCGGGCGCGTCGTCGCCTGGTCGCCCGCGACCGGCGCGCAGTTCGCCCTGTTGCCGCCGGACAATGCGACCGGCAACTTCACCAAGGTCGTGCAGCGCATCCCGGTGAAGATCGTGTTCGATCCGAACCCCGGGCTCGCACGGCTGCGGCCGGGCATGTCGGTCGAGGTGACCATCGACACCGCGGACGCCGCCCCCGCCGACGGGCGTTCATGAGGGACGGGCTCTGTCCGGAGGCCCAAGTCGGCGCACCGCCGCCGCGGGCCAGCCGACCGCTGGTCGGCATCGCCGCGGTGCTGCTGGGGTCGGTGATCTCGACGCTGTATGGCCGGGTCACCACGTTCGGCCTCGCCGATATCCGCGGCGCGGTGCATGCCGGCTTCGACGAGGGGGCCTGGATCCCGACCGCCGCCACCGTCGCCCAGATGGTGGTCGGACCGCTCGCCGCCTGGCTGGGCGCCGTGTTCGGCATTCGCCGTGTGCTGCTGATCTCCGCGACGCTGTTCGGCATCGCCTCCGCCCTGATCCCCCTTGCCCCGAACCTGCATCTGCTGCTGCTGGGACAGGTGGCGGCCGGGTTGGGATCCGGCACCTTCATCCCGCTCACGATCGGCTTCGTGCTGCAGAACCTGTCGCCACGCTGGTGGCCGATCGGCATCGCGGCGTACGGGCTGAACCTCGAACTGTCGCTGAACGTCCCGGCGTCGCTGGAGGGATTCTACCTCGATCACCTGAGCTGGCGCTGGATCTTCTGGCAGGGCGCGGTTCTCTCGGTGCCGATGATCGCCTGCATCGCCGCCGGGATGCCGCGCCAGCCGGTCAACCGCGACGTGCTGCGCAGCGCCGATGGCTGGGGAATGATCTATGCCGCCGGCGCCTTCGGGATGCTGTACGCGGCGCTCGATCAGGGTAACCGGCTCGACTGGCTGAACAGCGGCCTGATCTGCGGCCTGCTCGCCGGCAGCGCGCTGCTGCTGGCCGCCTTCCTGCGGCGGGAGGTGACGACCGAACGGCCCTGGATCAACCTGCGCTTTCTCCTCGGCCGCAACATTCTCCTGCTGCTCGCGATCCTCGTGATGTTCCGCTTCGTGCTCCTCGGCACCTCGTTCATCATCCCGCAATACCTCACGGTCGTGCAGGGCTTCCGCAGCCTGGAGGTGGGCGGCGTCCTGATCTGGATCGCGCTGCCGCAGTTCATCATCGCCCCGCTGGTCGCACTGGCCCTCGGCGTCATCGATCCCCGCCTCATCCTCGCGCTCGGGGCGTCGATGATCGGGATTGCCTGCCTGATGGCGACGAATCTCACCGCCGCCTGGCAGTCGCCGGACTTCATGCCGTCCCAGATCCTGCAGGCGCTGGGCCAGTCGGCGGCGTTGATCGCACTGATCCTGTTCCTCGTGCAGCACCTCCGCCCGGCCGATGCCCTCACCTTCGGCGCCGTGGTCCAGACGGCGCGGCTGTTGGGCGCCGAACTCGGCAACGGCTTCATGCAGACCTTCGTCCGCATCTCGGAACAGACCAACTCCTACCTGATCGGGCTGCACGTGCAGACCGGCGCGCCCGACGTGGTGCGGCGGCTCGCCGCCACGGCCGCCGACGTCGTCGCCGACTCGGTCGGGCCGGTCGAGGCGGCCGGTCGTTCGGTCGCGCTGCTGGCCCAGCAGGTGGCGCGGCAGGCGAACCTGCTTGCGTTCATCGACGGGTTCCAGCTTCTCACCGCGGCGGTCGTGGTCATGCTGATCATGATCGGCCTGTTGCGGTCCCCCCACCCGTCGGAGCCCGGATGACACCTGTCGGCCAATTCGAACTCGTCCTCGGCCTCTTGGTCGCCGTGATCGCGTTGGAACTCGCAGCCCGCTGGATGCGGCTGCCGCCCTCCTCGGTGCTGGTGCTGGGCGGGATCGGGCTCGCGCTGATCCCCGGCGCGCCGGAGATCACGCTCGATCCGGACCTGACGCTGCTGCTGTTCCTGCCGCCGCTGCTGTTCGCGAGCGCCTACTTCACGGTCTGGCGCGATTTCCGCGCCAATCTGCGCATCATCCTGCAGCTCGCGGTGGGCGCGGTCGTGTTCACCACGCTGGTGGTCGGCGTGGTCGCGCATTGGGTCATGCCCAGCCTGCCCTGGGCCGCCTGCTTCGCCCTGGGCGCGATCGTCTCGCCCCCCGACGCGGTCGCCGCCAAGGCGGTGCTGAAGGGGCTGACCCTGCCGCCGCGCCTGACCACGCTGCTGGAGGGCGAGAGCCTGGTGAACGACGCGACCGGCCTGGTGCTGTTCCGCGCCGCGATCGCCGCCGGGCTCACCGGCACGTTCAACGCGTGGGAAGCGGGCGCGTCCTTCGTCATGGTGGGGGCCGGCGGGATCGTGGTCGGCACCGTCTTCGGCTACACCGCCGCCTTCCTGCTGGCGCGGCTGCGGGAGGTGCACCTCAACATCGTCGCCGGGCTGCTGGGCGCCTGGGCCTCCTACATGTGTGGCGAGGCGCTGCATGTCTCCGGCGTGCTCGCCACCGTCGCGGCCGGGCTGGTGATGGGCTGGCGCCAGCACGACGTGTTCTCGGCCGCGATCCGCACCCAGGCGGGCGCCGTCTGGAACGTCGTCGTGTTCCTGCTGGAATCGCTCGTGTTCATCTTCATCGGCCTGGCGCTGCGCGGGGTGCTGGTGCGCCTCTCCGCGGCCGGCCTCGACCCGGTCGCCCTGTTGCCGGAGATCGGTGCCATCACCCTGGCCATGGTGCTGGCGCGCTTCGCCTGGATCCTGCCGGCGACCTACGTGCCACGCTTCCTGTCCCGCGCCCTGCGCGCCCGCGACCCGTATCCGCCGCTCGCCGTGCCTGTGGTGCTGAGCTGGGCGGGCATGCGCGGCGTGGTCAGCCTGGCGGTGGCCCTGTCGGTGCCGGTGGAGTTCCCTGGCCGCGACTTCATCCTCGCGACCTCCTTCGCCGTCATCCTGATCTCGATCCTGGTGCAGGGCACGACGCTGGCGCCGCTGATCCGCGCGCTGAAGGTCAGCGGGTTCAGCCAGCAGCGGCGGCCGACCCTGTCCGACTCCGAGGCGCGGGTCCATCTCGCCCGGGCGTCGCTGGAGGCGGTGAAACGACGGTCCCACCAGCCCGACGGGACGGAACGGCATCCGAGGCTGCTCGAGCAGTTCACGCATCGCGCGCAGATCGCGGTGCGCTACGTGGAGTCCGGCGGTGGCCTGGCATCGGACCGCGTCGCGCATTTCGAGGCCGTGCTGGATGCGGTGCGCGCCGCCCGCGTCGAGGCGCTCCACCTGCACCGGACCGGCCAGATCCATGACGAGGTCCTGCACGAGTTGGAGGCCGAACTCGATCTCGAGGAACTGTCCGCGCGCCGCCGGATCGAGGAAAGATCGGAGCCCTGACGTCGCGCACCCGATCGGAGCGCTGACGTCGCGCACCCGATCGGAGCGCTGACGTCGCGCGCCCGATCACTGATGGCGCATGCGCCGGAGCGGTCGATCCGCGCAACCAAGGGACCGGCGCTTGCCGGGGAGCGACGGCGACCCGGACACACTCCTAGGCCGCGCGGGTCCAGGGCGCGGCGCCGGCGGAGAATTGCCGCACCAGGAAATCCGCCAGCACCCGCACGCGGATCGGCCGCGGCCCGCCGGCCGGTGTCACCATGTGCAGCGCAAGCTGGGGCGGCGCCCAATCCGTCATCACCGCGGTGAGCCGGCCGGCCGCGAGCGCTTCCCAGCAGATGAAGTCGGGCTGCAGCGCGAGGCCGGCCCCGGCCTCCAGCGCCCCGGTCAGCGCGTCGGCGCTGTTGGCTCCGAGCGGCCCCTTGACCGTGACGGTTTCCTCGGTGCCGTCCGGGTGGCGAAAGCGCCAGAGATCGGCCCGCGGGCTGTTGCTGTAGAGCAGGCAGGCGTGACCGGCGAGGTCGCGCGGCCGGGTCGGCGTGCCGTGG
The DNA here is from genome assembly GCA_017304945.1 of Rhodospirillales bacterium. Taxonomy (GTDB): domain Bacteria; phylum Pseudomonadota; class Alphaproteobacteria; order Acetobacterales; family Acetobacteraceae; genus Rhodopila. The sequence continues at coordinate 13,977 of JAFKLG010000129.1, read as the reverse complement.
GTGGCGAAGTAAGATGGGGCGCCCACCAGGAAAATCCGCACCGGGCAGAGGCGGCGGACGATCAGGCTCGAGTCCGGCAGGTCGGCGATGCGCAGCGCGACGTCGATCCCGGCGGCCACCAGGTCGACCATCTGGTCGTCGAGCCGCAGGTCGATCGCCACTTCCGGATAGGTGGCCAGGAACTCCGGCAGGATGGGGGCGACGTGGCGCAGGCCGAAGGACATCGGCACCGCGAACCGGATACGCCCCCGGGGCGTGGCCGACTTGGCCTGTGCCTCGGCTTCCACGGCCTCGCCTTCGGCCAGGATCTGCGCCGCGCGTACCGCCAGGATGCGCCCGGTCTCGGTCAACGCGAACCGACGCGACGTGCGATGGATCAGCCGTTCGCCGAACCGCGCTTCCAGGCGGGACAGCGCCTTGGACACGGTCGGGCTGGACAGGTCGAGCTCCGCCGCCGCGGCGGCGAAGGAACCGGTTTCGGCAACCTTGGCGAAGATCGCCCAGGCTTCCAGGTCGGGCAGCGGCATGATTCGAACCTGCTAGAACGGAACTGATGAAGTTCCATTCTTTCTATTTTTGTAAGGCAAGGCGAGGCCCATCTTCCGCCTCGAAGGCCGGGCGATCCCGCCGGCCGCCAGGAGTTCAGGACGATGATCGAACGTCGACCCTTCGCCTCGCTGGGCCATGCCGACCACGGGTGGCTGAACGCGCGGCATCACTTCTCCTTCGCCAACTACTATGACCCGTCGCGTATGGGCTGGGGCGCGCTGCGCGTCTGGAACGATGACGAGATCGCCGCGGAGGCCGGTTTCCCGCCGCATCCGCATGCCGACATGGAGATCATCACCTATGTCCGCGACGGCGCGATCACGCACCGGGATTCGCTGGGCAATGTCGGTCGTACCGAGGCCGGCGACGTGCAGGTGATGTCCGCCGGCAGCGGCGTCAGGCATTCGGAATACAACCTGGAGCGCGAGACGACCCGCATCTTCCAGATCTGGATCCAGCCGACCTCCCGTGGCGGCACGCCGTCCTGGGGCAGCAAGCCGTTCCCCAAGGACGCGCGCTCCGGCCAGTTCGTGACCCTGGCGAGCGGGCGCGGGGATGCGGATGCGCTGCCGATCCGCGCCGATGCCCGCGTGCTGGGGGCGACGATCGCCGCCGGCGAGCGGATCACGCTGCCGCTCGATCCGACGCGCCACGTCTACCTGGTGCCGGCGACCGGCGCCGTGACCGTCGATGGCGTGCGGCTCGAGGCGCGGGACGGCGCGGCGATCACCGACCAGGACACGCTCGAGATCGTGGCGCTGGAGGATGCCGAACTCGTACTGGTCGACGTCGCATGACCGAAGCGGCGCGCCGTCGTCCTGCACGACGGCGCGCCGCGACGGGGCCGGGGCTGTTGCCGTGGCAGGCAGCGGAGGCGAGGGCGTTCCTCGTCGCCGCTCCCCCCGACACGCTCTCCGTCGCGGCCGCGGCTGAACGCTGCAAACTCTCACGCGGGTATTTCATCAAGGCGTTCCGCGTGACGTTCGGACAAACGCCGTATCGCTGGTTGCTCGAGTATCGCGTCGCCGCGGCCAAGGCGCTGCTGCGCGGACCCATGCCGATCGCCACGATCGCGCTCGAGCTGGGGTTTGCCGACCAGAGCCACTTCACCCGGGTGTTCGCCCGGATCGCCGGCACGCCCCCGGGCCTGTGGCGCCGCCAGCAGGCGCGGACCATGGCGGACGCCTGACCACCACGCCCCGCTCCGGGCGTTCGGTCGCGGCGGGTCACTGCTCCCGGGCCGATGCGCCCGGGGCGGGTCCCGGTGATCCGCGGTGTGGAGCCCTGGGGACGTGGTCCTTCATGTCTTCGCGCCGACGGATCGTGACGGTCTCAGGTCCAGTTCCCATCCTTTGGAACACAAGGACGCGAACGCCTGTTCCGAAATGAGGCTTTTCCCCAAATGCACCGATAAGCTTCGGCCGAACGGGGGAGCATTTATAATGCTGCGCTACTATAGCTGGGCAATTGCCGAGAAAACCTTATCAATCGTTCCGTTCGGTCACCGAGTATATCACGCTGCCTCCATTGTCGCGAACGCCGGCAGTCGTTCCGAACGACGGCTCGCCGGGTGCATGAGTGCTTACGAGCTGGTGCGGAAAGCGTATGAGATGACGCCGCGCGGGGGCACCGTTCTCGATGTCGGCACCGGCTGGCACCATCACGACGTCATCCTGCTGTACCTGCTCGGCGACTACCGGTTCCACCTGTTCGACGTGGAGGACAAGGCGCGACTCCCCTATCTGCAGACGTACTTCCGTTATTTGCTGCGCATTCTCGACGAGCTGGAACGCGAGATCGGCATCGATCGGAAGGTGGCGACGGAGAAGTTGTCCTTCCTGCTGAGCCTGCCCACGCGCGAGGCGATCTATCGCGCATGCAACTTCACGCTGCACATCACGACGGACACCGACCGGCCGTTCCTGCCCGAGGGATCGGTCGACTTCATGGTTTCCAACTGCGTGCTGTCGCACATCCCGCCGCACATCGTGGAGCCGGAACTGGTCGCGCTGCGGCGCATGCTGAGCCCGACGGGGGCGATGTACGTGATGGTCGGGCATGACGACCACTGGGCGTTCCATGATCCGAGCGCGAACCGATTCAACTATTATCGGTATTCGGAGGAATTCTACCGGCTGCTGTTCCACACGAACTTCGAATACCAGAACCGTCTCGTGCGGTCGGAGTGGGAGCCGATCTTCCGCCGCGCCGGGCTGCGCGTGGCGAGCTATCTCGGCGACTGGGACGAGGCGAGCATCCGGGAGGTGAAGGCGCTGCCGCATATCGACCCGCATTTCCGCCAGTTCCCGATCGAGGAGCTGGCGACCGCGCATAGTTTCTTCCTGCTGACCCATGCCGATGCCACCGTCGAACGGTCGGTGCCGGAGCCGGCGCTGACCATGGCGCAGTTCCAGGTGCCCTGACGCGCGGGAAGGAGCCCGCGCCAGACGGAAGGCCGGGGGCGTTGCTTCCCGTCCGGCCGCGTCGTACGCTCCCCTCGATGGCGCAGCCGGCCCGATCGGCGCGGTGGACGGAAATCAAGGAAAGGGAGCGGCCAGATGAAGGTGGGCGAAGCAATTGCGGAGATCATGAAGCGCGAGGGGATCGAGATCCTCTGCGGCTATCCCGTCAACCACCTGATCGAGTTCGCCGCGGCGGCGGATATCCGCCCCGTGATGGTGCGCCAGGAGCGGATCGGCCTGCACATGGCCGACGCCATCTCCCGCGTCACCTCGGGCCGCAAGATCGGCGCGTTCTGCATGCAGCACGGGCCGGGGGCGGAGAACGCCTATGGCGGCGTGGCCCAGGCCTATTCGGAATCCGTGCCGCTGCTGGTGATCCCGCAGGGCTACCCGCGGCGGATCGCGCATATCGATCCGAACTACAACTCCGCCCGCGAGATGCGCGGCATCGCCAAGCGCGCGGAGCCGCTGAACATCCCCTCCGAGGTCAGCAACGTCATGCGCCGCGCCATGAGCGCGATCCGCAACGGGCGCAGCGGCCCCGCGATCGTCGAGGTCCCGACCGATATCTGGAACGAGGAGATCGGCGAGCTCGACTACACGCCGGTGGGCATCCACAAGTTCGGCCCCGATCCGGTCGACGTCCGCAAGGCCGCGGCGGAGATCCTCGCGGCCAAGCGGCCGGTGATCTATGCCGGCACCGGCGTGCAATGGGCCGAGGCCTGGCCGCAGCTCCGTGCCTTCGCCGAACTGCTGGGCGCACCGGTGACCACGAGCCTGGGCGGCAAGAGCAGCTTCCCGGAAAACCATCCGCTGTCGCTGGGATCGGGCGGCAATGCGGTGCCGAAGCCGGTGCATCACTTCGTGCAGAACGCCGACCTGATCATCGGCATCGGCTGCTCGTTCACCGAGACCAATTTCGGCATCAAGTTCCCGAAGGGGAAGAAGATCGTCCACGCGACGCTCGACCCCAACCACATGAACAAGGACGTCATCAGCACGGTCGGGCTGGTGGGCGATGCCAAGCTCACGCTCGAGGCGCTGATCGGCGAGCTGAAGCAGACCATCAAGTCGAACCGCGACGCCACCGAGGTGGTGCGCGAGATCACCGCGGTGCGGGAGGAGTGGATGGCCGAGTGGCGCCCGCTGCTCAACCACAACGAGGCGCCGCTGTCGCCGTATCGGGTGATCTGGGAGCTGATGAACACGGTCGACGTGAAGAACACCATCATCACGCACGACGCCGGCAGCCCGCGCGACCAGATCTCGCCGTTCTGGGTCTCGACCGAACCGATGTCCTATATCGGCTGGGGCAAGACCACGCAGTTGGGCATGGGTCTCGGCCTCGCCATGGGGGCCAAGCTCGCCAAGCCCGACAAGCTGTGCATCAACCTGTGGGGGGACGCGGCGATCGGCTTCACCGGGATGGACTTCGAGACCGCGGTGCGCGAGCGGATCCCCATCCTGTCGATCCTGCTCAACAACTTCTCCATGGCGATCGAGCTGAAGGTGATGCCGGTCTCGACCGAGAAGTACCGCTCCACCGACATCTCCGGCAACTACGCCGACATGGCCAAGGCATTCGGCGGCTATGGGGAGCGGGTGACGCAGCCCGACCAGATCAAGGCGGCGATCCAGCGCGGCATCGAGCAGACCCAGGCGGGCAAGCCCGCGCTGCTCGAGTTCATCACCTCCAAGGAGACGCGCGTCTCCAAGTTCTGAGCCAGGCCCGGCCGTCGCGATCGCGGCGGCCGGCACTGCGCGAGATCGCGGCCGGGCCGCGGTCGGGTCGCCTTCGGGGTACGACTGGATCAGGCGAGGGCCGCTGAGCTACCATGCGGGCCGCGGGGCACGCCCGCCACGATACGCCAGGGTCAGCCTGGGCAAATCAGCAAGGGAGCGTCCAGCCGCATGGCCACCGTGTCCATCCGCAACGTCCGCAAGCGCTTCGGCTCGACCGAGGTGCTGCATGGCGTCAGCGTCGAGATCGAGGACGGCGAGTTCGTCATCCTCGTGGGCCCCTCCGGCTGTGGGAAATCGACGCTGCTGCGCATGATCGCGGGGCTCGAGAACATCAGCGACGGCGAGATCGCGATCGGCGGGCGGGTCATCAACGACGTCGCGCCGAAGGAGCGCGACATCGCGATGGTGTTCCAGAACTACGCGCTCTACCCGCACATGACGGTGAAGGACAACATGGCCTTCGCCCTGTCGATCGCGAAGGCGCCGAAGAAGATCATCGAGGAGAAGGTGAGCCGCGCCGCCCGTATCCTGGGGCTGACGCAATACCTGAACCGGTATCCGCGGCAACTGTCGGGCGGGCAGCGCCAGCGCGTCGCCATGGGCCGCGCGATCGTGCGCGACCCGCAGGTGTTCCTGTTCGACGAGCCGCTGTCCAACCTGGACGCCAAGTTGCGCGTGCAGATGCGCGCCGAGATCAAGGAGCTGCACCAGCGGCTGACCACGACGACGGTCTACGTCACGCACGACCAGATCGAGGCCATGACCATGGCCGACAAGATCGTGGTGATGAACGGCGGCCATGTGGAGCAGATCGGCGCACCGCTCGAGCTCTACGACCGTCCGGCGAACCTGTTCGTCGCCGGGTTCATCGGCTCCCCGGCGATGAACTTCGTGAAGGGCCGTCTCGATGGTGGCCGCTTCCAGTCGGAAGAGGGCACCGCGCTGCCGCTGCCGCCGAAGGGCGGACCCGCCGACGGCAAGCCGATGATCTACGGCATCCGGCCGGAGCATTTCGTGCTCAACCCCGAAGGCCTGCCCGCCAAGGTGCACGTGATCGAGCCGACCGGGTCGGAGACCCAGGTGATGGCGGAGTTCGCCGGCACCTCGATCATCGCGGCATTCCGGGAGCGGGTGGCCGCGAAGCCGGGCGAGACGATCCGCATCGCCCCCGACCCGTCGCTGGTGCACCTGTTCGACGCCGGGACGGGCGCGCGGGTGAGCGCCGCCTGAGGCGACACCGGGCCGGTTCCGTCACTCACGGGTGACGGGATCGGGTGCCGCATTTTGGTCTAGACCAAGCCTGCTTGGTCCTGCCATGCTGTGTCCAGCACAGCGGACAGGACCTCCCCGTGGCAGCACGCGTCGACCAGGATGCCATTCTCGCGGCGTATGACGGCGCGCTCGCCGCGGTCCCGGAGGCCGCCGCCTTCGGCCGCAGTATCGCCCATGACATCGACCGCATCGTCTTCGTCGGCTGCGGCGGCCCGAACCGGACCATGCTCAGCGCCGAATACTGGGTCGAGCATCTCAGCCTCTCCCTCGAGACGCGCCGCTACTTCCCGGCCGAACTGCTCGCCCTCGCGCCGCGCCGGCTCGATGCGCGCACGCTGGTCGTCCTCGGCTCCAAGTCGGGCACGACGCCGGAGACGCTGGCCGCCGCCGCGTATCTGAAGGACCTGCCCTGCCGCACGGTCGGCATCACGCAGACCGCCGATCGGCCCTTGGCACAGGCCGTGCAGACACCGCTGCTGATGGGCAAGTCGGATGGCGGCCACGCCGCGATGTTCATGGTGCTGCAGGCGATGCTGGGCGGGATCCTCGCCGCGCGGGACGGCTGGGATCTGCTCGACCCGCTGCTGTCCTCGTTGCGCGCCTTGCCGCAGGTGATGGCCGACACCGCCGCCGCCAACGACGCACGCGCGACCGAGGAGGCGCGGATCTACAAGGACGACCGCATCCTCTATCATGTCGCCGCCGGGCCGATGTTCTCGACCGCCTATGTTTTCGGCGTCTGCGTGCTGATGGAGATGCAGTGGATGCACTCCGTCGCGCTGGAGGCGGCGGAGTTCTTCCACGGCCCGTTCGAGATCGTCGACGCCAACACGCCCTTGCTGCTGATGAAGGGCGAGGATCCGTCCCGCCCGCTGATGGAGCGGGTGGAGCGGTTCTGCCGCAAATACACCGAACGGCTGATGATCTACGACACCGCCGACTTCCCAATGACGGGGATCGACGCGCGCATCCGCCCGATGGTCGGTCCCTATGTCATGCAGGCCGCGGTGCGGCAGATCGCGAGCCATCTCGCGGTCTGGCACGCGCATCCGCTGTCGACGCGGCGCTACATGTGGAAGACCGAGTACTGATGCCCCGGCTGCTGGCGATCGGCGACAACACGGTGGACGTGTATGTCGACGCCGGCATGCAGTATCCCGGCGGCAACGCGGTGAACGTCGCGGTGCAGGCGCGGCGCATGGGGGCGGACGCCGCCTATGTCGGTTGCATCGGCAACGATGCGCGCGGGCGGTTGGTGCTGGATTCGCTCGAGGCGGAGGCAGTGGACGTCTCCCGCGTGCGGATCGTTCCCGGGGCCAACGCCCATTCCCGCATCGGCCATCGCGACGGCGACCGGCAGTTCCTGGGCAGCGATCCGGGCGTGCGCGGTGCCTGGGAATTCGGGCCGGACGGATTCGGCTTCGCGCAGTCCTACGACCTCGTGCATACCAGCGTTCACAGCGACATCGATGCGCATCTTCCCGCGCTGCGACCCTATGCGCGGGTGCTGAGCTACGACTACTCGGTGCATTGGCGCCGGCCCGGCAAGGCCGAGACGCTGCCGCTGGTCGATCTCGCCTTCTTCTCCTGTCCGGAAGCATCGGAGGAGGACGTCGCGGCGCATCTGGCCTGGGCCGTCGAGGCCGGGGCCGGGCTGGCGGTGGCAACCCGCGCGGAACGCGGTGCGATGGCGCTGGAATCCCGAACCATCCATGTGCAGCCCGCCGTTCCCACCGATCCGGTCGACACGCTGGGTGCGGGGGATGCGTTCATCGCCGCGTTCCTGCTGGCCTGGCTGGCGGGTGGGCCAGCGCCCGACTGCCTGCTGGCCGGTGTTGCGGCGGGTGCCGCGGCCTGCGCGACGCGGGGCGGCTTCGGACACGGGCAGGCGCTCTGAGATGGATCGGCAGGACACCCAAACGCCTGCCGATCCCGTGCCCGCCTATATGCGCGTCCAACAGGACGTGCTCCGCCGTATCCGCGACGGCGCGCTCGTGCCCGGCGACCGCATTCCCGCCGAACGCCTGCTGTCGGAGCAACTGGGCGTCAGCCGGATGACGGTGCGGCAGGGGCTGGAGGCGCTGGTCCGCAGCGGCGTGCTGGTGCGCGCCGGCACCAGCGGCACAAGGGTCGCCGAAGCCCGCGTGCCACGACTGATCGACACCAGCCGGAGTCTCAGCCTGAGCGAGGTCGTCGCCCGTTCCGGTGCGCGGCCGGGCAGCCGGCTGCTCTCCTTCGCCAGCGTCCGCGCGACCGCCGATCAGGCGACACGGCTGGGGCTTGCCACCGGTGCGGCGCTCGTCACGCTCCGCCGCCTGCGCACCGCCAACGACGCGCCGTTCTGTGTCGAAACCAGCGTGCTGCCGGCGGCGCGCGTGCCCGGCCTCACCGCCTCGGATCTGGTGGAGAACGCCTCGCTCTACGCGCTGCTCGCCGACCGGTTCGGCATCCGCACCCGCACGCGCCGCGGCGAGATCGAGGCGGCACCGATCGATCGGGAGGACGCCGCGCTGCTGGGCCTCCCGCCCGGAACCAACGTGCTGCTCTACCGCAGCGTGATCTTCGACGATCAGGGCCAACCGGTCGAATACATGATCTCGGTCAACCACCCACGGCGTGTGGTCTTCACCACGCAGCAGGAAGTCGCCCCATGAGCATCTTCGCCGACGGTTTCACCACCGATCCCTACTGGTGGGATGCCGCACCGCCCGAGGCCGCGCCGACCGGCCCGCTGCCCGAGACGACCGACGTCGCGATCATCGGCAGCGGGTTCTGCGGCCTCGCCGCCGCGCTCGAACTCGCGCGCAACGGCGTCCGCGTCGACGTGCTCGAAGCCGGTCCGCTCGGCATCGGTGCCTCGAGCCGCAGCGGCGGCATGGTGAGCAGCGGGCAGAAGCTGGTGCTGAAGGGCGCGCTCGACAGCTTCACGCCGGAGAAGGCGACCGAGGCGCTGGAGGACAGCCGCGCCACGTTCGAGTTCCTGCAGACGCTGATCGGCCGCGAGCAGCTCGACGCCGACCTGCAGATCTGCGGCCGCTTCTTCGGCGCCTACACGCCGGCCCATTTCACCACGCTGCAACGCCATGCGGAGCTGCTGCAGAGCAAGACCGGCGTGCAGGCACGCATCCTCTCGCGGGCCGAACAGCAGGCCGAGATCGGCAGCGACTTCTACCATGGCGGGATGCTGGTGGAGGAATATGGCGGCCTGCACCCGTCCAAGTACAACCGCGCCCTCCGCAGCGCGGCGCGCGGCGCCGGGGCGCACATGCACAATTTCGCCCGCGTTGAGAGCTGGACGTCGGAGAACGGCGGCGTGACGGTGCAGACCGCGCGCGGCGTGGTGCGCGCGAAGCACCTGATGGTGGCGACCAACGGCTACACGGCGAAGGAGCTGCCCTGGTTCCAGCGCCGCGTCGTGCCGGTCACCGCCTTCATCATGGCGACCGAACCGCTCGCCCCCGGCGTGATGGACGCGATCCTGCCCAAGCGGCGCATGGTCTCCGACACGCGGCGCGAGCTCAGCTTCTACCGCCCCTCGCCGGATCACACGCGGATCCTGTTCGGCGGTCGCCCGACCGCCTTCGTCAACGACGAGCGGGAGGCCGCGGTCGGGCTGCGCGCCCGCATGGTGCAGGTCTGGCCGCAGCTCGCGGACGTGAAGGTGTCGCATGCCTGGCGCGGCAACGTCGCGATGACGTTCGACCAGTTGCCGCATCTCGGCCAGGAGCAGGGCGTGCACTATGCGCTGGGCTGCAACGGCAACGGCGTCGCGCTGATGAGCTGGATGGGGCACCAGACGGCGCTGCGCATCCTCGGGCGGCAGAACCGTCCCTCCGCGTTCGAGAACCGGCCGTTTCCGTCCATGCCGGGCTACCACAACCGCGCATGGTTCCTGCCGCTGGTGAGCGCGGGCTACCACTTCCGCGACTTCCTCGACCGGCCCGCGGCGTTCCTGCAGGAGCGATCGCTGCGCCGCGCCTGAGCGCTTCCAGTCACCAAATCAACAAGGGGAGATTTCACATGAAACGACTGAACTGGGCCGGCGCACTCGCCGTGCTGCTGTGCGCCTGGGGTGCGCAGGCGGCGGACATGCCGCCGCTGCCCGCGGCGATCAAGGAGGCCGGCGTGCTGAAGGTCGGCGTCCGCTGCGACCAGCCACCCTATGGCTACCAGGATCAGAAGGGCGAGTTCGCCGGCATCGAGGTCGACATGGCGAAGACGATCGCCGACTGGGCGTTCGGCAGCCCGAGCAAGATCGAGATGACGTGCGTGACCGCGGACAACCGGATTCCGCAGCTCAATGCCCGCAAGGTCGACCTGCTGATCGCGACCCTCGGCATGACGCCGGAGCGCGCGCGGGTGATCGACTTCACCAAGGGCTATAACTGGGGCGGCAGCGACGTCACCGTGCCGAAGGACTCGCCCATCAAGTCGCTCGCCGACCTCAAGGGCAAGACGCTCGCGGTGCTGAAGGGCACCACGCAGGCGGCCTGGCTCGAAGCGAAGATGCCGGATGTCGACCTGCTCAAGCTGAACTCGGTGGCGGACGGCGTGCAGGCGGTGAAGCAGGGGCGCGCCGTGGGGTTCGCCGGCGACAAGGCGACCGCCGTGGTGATCGTCGGCCGCGACCCGGCCCTGCGGATGGTCGGCCAGCCCTATGCGATCACCGAAGGCGGCATCGGCGTGCGCAAGAACGAGCCCGAGTGGCTCGCCTATCTCAATGCCGCGATCGACAGGATGCGCGCCGAGAAGATGTTCGGCCCCTGGATCGACAAATGGGTGCCGGCGGAAAACCGCCCGCTGTTCATCGAGGCCTTCACCACGCCGAAGCCCGCGGAAGGCTGAGTGACGTTCGACACCGCCTATCTCGTCGCGCAGTTCCCCGCCCTGTGGCGGGGGCTGCTGATGACGCTGGAGGTCAGCCTGGTCGCGATGGCGCTGTCCATCGTGATCGGCACGGCGGGGGCGGCGGCGCGGCAGTTGCGCATTCCGGTGCTGTCGCCGCTGGTGTTCGCTTATGTCGAGCTGATCCGGAACACGCCGCTGCTGGTGCAGATGTTCTTCATCTTCTACGGCCTGCCGGCGATCGGCATCCGCCTGTCGCTGTTCTGGTCGGGCGTCGCCTCGCTCGCGGTGTGGGCGGGCGCGTTCCAGGTGGAGAACATCCGCGGCGGCCTCTCCGTCGTTGGCCGCGGCCTCTATGACGCCGGCCTCGCGCTCGGCCTCCGCCGCGCCAAGGTGCTGCTGCTGGTCGCGCTGCCGATCGGGCTGCGCATGAGCATCCCGGCGATGCTCAACACGTCGATCTCGCTGCTGAAGAACAGCGCCTATCTGCAGGCGATCGGGCTGCGTGACCTGACCTTCGTGGCGGTCGACCGGATCTCGTCGGATTTCCGCATCCTGGAAATGTTCGCGGTGCTGCTGGTGACCTACATCGTACTCGTCTTCGCGCTCGCCGCCGCCTCGGGCGTGGTGGAGCGCCGGCTGCGCCGGCCGTTCGCCGCATGAGCCTGATCGTCGAGAACGCGCCGCTGTTCGTCGCGGGGCTGTGGGCCACGCTGCGGATCGCGGTGGTGACGCTGATCGCCTCCACGCTGATCGGCTTCGCGATCGGCACCATGGCGACGGCGCGTACCGCGTGGCTGCGCTGGATCGCGCGCGCCTACACCGAGGTGCTGCGGGCGGTGCCGTTGATCGTCAACCTGTTCTTCGTCTACTTCGTCGCCCCGCTGCTGGGACTGGCGCTGTCGCCCTATCTGGCGGTGGTGGTCGGGCTGTCGCTGTGGGGCGGGGCGAATGCGGCGGAGGTGGTGCGCGGCGGGCTGCTCGCCGTCCCCCGCCACCAGCGGGAGACCGCGCGGGCGCTGGGGTTGCGGGAGTGGCAGGTGCTGCTGCTAGTGGTGATCCCGCAGGCGCTGCGCGCCATCGTGCCGGCGCTGGCCGGGTTGCTGGTCCTGCTGCTGCAATCGACCTCCCTGGGCGCGCTGGTGGGCGTCAGCGAGTTCTTCCGGGTCGGGCAGTTGGTGATCGAGCGCACCACGGTGATGCAGGGGCTCGACCCCGCCTTCGGGATCTACGCCTTCATGCTGGCGGTGTATTTCGTGCTGTGCTCCGCGCTCACGCTGGTCTCGCGACGGCTGGAGCGGCGCCTGGGCGGGCGGCATCTGGCCGCGCCCGCGCTGTAGGCGGTGGATGGTGGGGAGGATGGTTCGGGGGAGCCGCCCGCCTTGCCGTCCGCCCGCCTTGCCATCCCACGTCATCGCCGGGCGTCGACCCGGCGATCCCCGCCTGACGGTCGTGCCGGTGGGGATCCGCGGGTCGAGGCCCGCGGATGACGGAGGGGGGAACGCCAGCCGTGCAGAGTTGGGGGCGCTGTCGTGCGGAGAGGGGGAGTTGTCCCTGCGGAGAGGGGAAGCCGTTCGTGCGAACGCCCCGATCGTTCCCTCCTCCTGGCCCCCTCCCGCAAGGGGAGGGGGGACGCGGATGCCGCTTCAGCGGCGCAGGATGGAGCGGCCGGCGTAGCGGGCGGCCGGGCCGAGTTCCGCCTCGATCCGGATCAGCTGGTTGTATTTCGCCGTGCGGTCGCTGCGGGCCAGGCTGCCCGTCTTGATCTGCCCGCAATTGGTGGCGACGGCGAGGTCGGCGATCGTGCTGTCCTCGGTCTCGCCGGAGCGGTGCGACATCACCGCGGTCCAGCCGGCGCGATGCGCGAGCTCGACCGTCTCCAGCGTCTCCGAGAGCGTGCCGATCTGGTTCACCTTCACCAGGATCGCGTTCGCGTTGCCGCCCTCGATGCCGCGGCGCAGGCGCTCCGGGTTGGTGACGAACAGGTCGTCGCCCACGAGCTGCACGCGGTTGCCGATCGTCTGGGTCAGCAGCTTCCAGGTCTCCCAGTCGTCCTCGGCGCAGCCATCCTCGATGGAGACGATCGGGTAGCGGCTGACGAGATCCTCGTAATAGCGGACCATGCCCTCGCCATCGAGCACCTTGCCCTCACCCTCGAGGTGGTACTTGCCGTCCTTGAAGAACTCGGTGGAGGCGGGGTCGAGCGCGAAGGTGACGTCCTCCCCGGGGCGGTAGCCGGCCTTCTCGCAAGCCTTGGCGATGAAGCCGAGGGCCTCGTCGGCGGATTTGAGGTTGGGCGCGAATCCGCCCTCGTCGCCGACGTTGGTGTTGTGGCCGGCGTCGTGCAGGCCCTTCTTCAGCGCCTGGAAGATCTCGGAGCCCATGCGCACGGCATCCGCGACGGTGGGCGCCGCGATCGGCTGGATCATGAATTCCTGGATGTCGATCGGGTTGTCCGCGTGCTTGCCGCCGTTGACGATGTTCATCATCGGCACCGGCAGGGTGCGGGCGAACACGCCGCCGACATAGCGGTAGAGCGGCACGTCCAGGTCGGCCGCCGCCGCCTTCGCCACCGCCAGCGACACGCCCAGGATGGCGTTGGCCCCGAGCCGCGCCTTGTTCGGGGTGCCGTCGAGGTCGATCATGATCTCGTCGATCTTGACCTGCTCGCTGGCTTCCATGCCGCTGATCGCGTCGAAGATCTCGCCCTCGACATTGGCGACCGCCTGCTGCACGCCCTTCCCGCCGTAGCGGGATTTGTCGCCGTCGCGCAGCTCCACCGCCTCATGCGCGCCGGTGGAGGCGCCGGAGGGGACGGCGGCTCGGCCGACCGCGCCGCTATCGAGCATCACTTCGACCTCGACGGTGGGGTTGCCGCGGCTGTCGAGGATCTCGCGGGCGATGATATCGGCGATCGCGGCCATGGGGTGCCTCCGATTGGGGTGTCCGGTGGGCGGGTGCCTAGCACCAAGCGGTCCGTCTCGCCAGCAGCCCGAACCGGCCGGCGCCTCCCCGTCATCCGCGGGCCCCGACCCGCGGATCCCCACCGGCGACGACGGTGCGTGGGGGGATCGCCGGGTCGAGGCCCGGCGATGACGATGGGCGC
>JAFKLG010000128.1 GCA_017304945.1 Rhodospirillales bacterium | reverse complement strand
TTCCAGTGCAGGATGCCCGGGCACTTCACGATGTCGACGACCCTCTCGCGGAAGGCCGTCGGGTAGAACCACTGGCAGGTCGGGATGAACGGCACGTCCTGGAAGGCCTGGAGCTGCATGTCCTCGCAGATCTTCTTCTGGGCGGACAGGTCCGGCGCGTCGAACCAGGCGTTGCGCAGGCCTTCCATCTTCGCGTCCTCCGGCCAGCCGAACCAGGCGTTCGTGCCGTTGCCGCGGATCGGAAAATGCCCGCCCGGATCGGCGACCGACAGGCCTGACCAGGAGGTGGTGAACGCGTTCCAGCCGCCCTTGTCCGGCGCCTCGCGGGAGGCGCGGCGCGCCACCAGCGTGGACCAGTCCATCGCCGCGAACTGCACGTTCAGGCCGACCTCCTCGAACACCGATCGCGCCACCTGGGCGAGCTGCGCGAGCGCCGGCTGATCGGTCGGCGACATCAGCACGACCGGCTCCCCCTTGTAGCCGCTCTCGCCCACCAGCCGCTTGGCCTTCTCGACGTCGCGCGGGCCAGACAGCGCCTCCATGCCGGCCATGTTCCCCATCGCGCTGCCGACGGTGAAGAACCCGGCCGGAACCTTCCCGAGTTCCGCCTGGTCGCCGATCACCGCGCTCAGGAACTCGCGCTGGTCGATCGCGGGCAGGATGGCGCGCAGCAGCTTGCGATTGTCGAAGGGCGGGAACAGGAAGTTCGGCCGGATGATGCCGAGCCATCCGAGGGGATCGTAGATGGCGACCTTGACCCCGGCGCTCTTGCGAAGCTGCGGCACCAGGTCGATCAGCGGCACGTGCACCCAGTCGATCTCGCCGGTCTGCAGCGCGGCGGCGGCGGTGGCGCCGTCCGGCATCACCACGTGCTCCACGCGATCGACGAACACGCGCTTGCCGCCCGAGTAGGAATCGGCCGGCTCGTCGCGCGGGTTGTACTTGTCGTTCTTCACCCAGACGGCGCGCGCGCCGGCGACCCACTCGTCCTTCACGAACTTGAACGGGCCGGAGCCGGTGGAATCGGTGATCTGCTTGAACGGATCGGTCTTGGCCACCCGCTCCGGCATGATGAAGCAGGCCGGGGAGACGCCGAACGCGTAGAGGATGGAGGAGAACGGCTTCTTCAGCCGGATCTGGAAGCGCTTGTCGTCGAGCGCCTTCATCTCCTGGGTGACGGCGCCGAGCGCCTGGCCCCAGGCGGCGCGCTTGGACCAGCGGTCGATCGAGGCGATGCAGTCGGCCGATCGCACCGGCTCGCCGTCGTGGAAGGCGAGCCCCTCCCGCAGGGTGAAGGTCCAGGTGAGCTTGTCGTCCGACACGGTGTGGCCGGCGACCATCTGCGGCCGCGGCGTCAGCGAGGAATCGATCCCGTACAGCGTGTCGTAGACCATGTAGCCGTGGTTGATCGCGACGGTGGCGGTGGTCCAGATCGGATCGATGCTCGCCAGGTTGGCCTCCGGCGCGCAGCGGAGGACGCGGGTGTCGCCCTGCGCGAGCGCGGGCGCGGCGATCAGCCCGGCCGCCGCCGCGGCCGAACTCTTGAGTAACGTTCTGCGATGCATCCGTGTCTCCCGCCTTCGATGGGTGGAAAGCCGCCCTGTGTTTGTTTTCGTTCCTCGGCGCACGCGGCGTTCGACCGCGACCAGACCGCTTCGGCGCCGACAGGATTGCCCAGGGGATTGGTTTCCACAACCGGCGGGTCGCGGGGGGCGACCGTCGCGCCGGTGGCTTGCCGCGGCGACTCGACGGCGACTGGGCCCAACGCTATATCCAAATGGGAATAGCGTTGGGCCCAGTCGATCGCTCCGGGCGGAGGCGCGCGTCCCCGCCGGCCGGAGCCCGCCAGCGCGATTGCCCGCAGACACGCATTCGGAGGGAAGCCGCATGACCGCAGACGTGTTCACGACTCGCCACCCGTTCCTCGACGGCAAGCCGAAGCGCATGCTGATCGACGGCAAATGGGTCGAAGCCGCCTCGGGGAAGACGTTCGAGACGATCAACCCGTCGACCGGCGAGGTGCTTGCCCGCGTCGCCGAGGGAGACGCCGAGGACGTCGATCGTGCGGTGGCGTCCGCCCGCCGGGCGTTCGAGGGCCCGTGGTCGCGGATGAAGCCGTTCGAGCGCCAGGGGCTGCTGCTCCGCCTGGCGGATCTGGTCGAGAAGCACTTCGAGGAGCTGGCGGCACTCGACACGCTCGACATGGGCGCACCGATCAGCCGCACCCTCGGCAACCGCCTCCGCGCGCTCGGCATGCTGCGCTATTACGCCGGCCAAGCCTTGTCGATCCACGGCGAGACGATCCCGAATTCACTGCCGGGCGAGTACCAGTCCTTCACCCTGAAAGAGCCGGTCGGCGTGGTGGGCGCGATCATCCCGTGGAACGGGCCGCTCACCGCGACGATCTGGAAAATCGGCCCTGCCCTGGCGACGGGCTGCACCGTGGTGCTCAAGCCGGCGGAGGAAGCGCCGCTGACCTCGCTGCGCCTGGCGGAGCTGTGCCAGGAAGCCGGCGTGCCGGCCGGCGTCGTCAACGTGGTGCCGGGCTATGGCGAGACGGCCGGCGCGGCGCTGGCGCGTCATCGGGACGTCGACAAGGTGGCGTTCACCGGCTCGCACCTGACCGGACAGAAGATCGTCGAGGCGTCGGCCGGCAACCTGAAGCGGGTCTCTCTCGAGCTGGGCGGGAAGTCGCCGGACATCGTGTTCGCGGACGCCGATCTCGATGCCGCGGTGCCCGGGGCGGGCATGGCGGTGTTCGCCAATTCCGGCCAGATCTGCAGCGCGGGCACGCGGCTGTTCGTCGAGCGGCGTGTGTATGACGAGTTCACCGCCCGCGTCGCCGCGTATGGCACGTCGCTGAAGGTCGGGGACAGCCGCGACCCAGAGACCAATATCGGCCCGTTGGTCTCCGCCGAACAACTGGAGCGCGTCACCGGCTACCTGGCGATGGGCCGGCAGGAAGGCGCGCGGCCCTTGTCGGGCGGAGAGCGGCTGACCGGCGGCGAGCTGTCCAAGGGCTTCTTCGTTCCGCCCACGGTCTTCGCGGATGTCCGTGACGACATGCGGATCGCGCAGGAGGAGATTTTCGGCCCGGTGATCTCCGCCATCCCGTTCGACGACATCGAGGAGGTCATCGCCCGCGCCAACCGCACCCAGTATGGCCTGGGGAGCGGCGTGTGGACCCGCGACGTCAGCAAGGCCCACAAGCTGGCGCGCAGCATCCGCGCCGGATCAGTGTGGATCAACTGCTACCAGGCGATGGATCCGGCGGTGCCGTTCGGCGGCTACAAGATGAGCGGCTATGGGCGGGAAAGCGGGAAGCAGCACGTCGAGGAGTACCTGAACGTCAAGTCCGTGTGGATCAGGACGGAGTAGAGCGGAGCGCCCGCGCCGATCTTCGTCGGTGCGGGCTTCCTCTTTCGTTGATCTTGCCGGGCCATGCTGGTCCGGCAGGCGTTCTTGCCGGAGCGTGCGCGCGAGACTGGCCGCAGCCGCCAACGGCAGTCAGGTCATGCCGTGAGGCGCGTGAGGGTGATGTCCCATGGGCGCGGGGGGATCTGGTGGAGCTGAGGGGAATCGAACCCCTGACCTCCTGAATGCCATTCAGGCGCTCTCCCAACTGAGCTACAGCCCCGCCGATTGGGAGGCGGCATATAGCCCGCGCCTTGCGGGGGGATCAAGAGCCTGCGCGGCAGGAAAATGCACCCCTCCCCCGCCGCCGCCGGCTCAGCCCACCACCACCGGCCTGACCGCCACCCGCGCCACGGCTCAGCCCACCACCACCCGGATCGGCGCGGCGGCATCCACCACCAGGGACGGCGCGAACCCGGCGGCATCGCCGTCGGTCTGGGCCGGCAGCGGCGCGTTGCCCAGGAATTCCACGCACGTCGCACGCAAATGGCGTACGCCCGGCGCGCGAGCCAGCAGGTTCAGCGGCAGCGCCGCCCCGTACAGCGCCGCCGCTCCCGGTCCACCATGATCGAACAGCACGACGGAGAACCCCGGAGCGTGCGGCGTGGCGTCCCGCGCGACGCGATAGTGGCCGCCATACAGCACGCCCTTGCTGACGATCACGCTCGCGGCCTCGGTCTCCGCCCCGTCCAGGCGCAGCCGGATGGTCGGATAGTCGTAGCGGAACAGCGCGCTCATCGACTGCAGCACGTAAGCGCCACGGCCACACACGCGCTTCAGGCCTGGCGGCAGAGTGTGCACCACATGCGCGTCGAACCCCACCCCCAGCATCTGCACGAACACCCGCTCGCCCGCCGGCCCCTTCGCCACGCCCGGCCACAGCGGCTGGGTGCGCCCGAACGCCAGCGAGGCCGCCACCGCCCGCGGCGCGAACGGCAGCCCCAGCTCCTGCGCGAGCACGTTGGCGGTGCCGAGCGGGATGATGCCCAGGCGGGCGGGGCTGCCGACGAGGCCGTTGGCGACCTCGGCGATGGTGCCGTCGCCGCCGGCCGCGACCACCAGCGTCTCGCCGGCGGCGGCGGCTTCGCGCGCCAGCGCCTCGGCATGGCCGGCGCGATGCGTCTCCGCCAGGTCGAGGCGCACCCCGTTCGCCACCAGCACGTCCAGCACACGCCACAGCAGGTGCGCGCGGCGCCGGCCGGCGACCGGGTTGAACACGATCACCATCGCCGTGCCATCACGCCGGGTGGGTCGCTGCGAATCGGCATTGTCCCCGAATGACAAAGTCCTCTGGATGGCGGGACTTCGTGTCAGACCAATGACGCGCGCATGACCGCAGGATGATTTCAGCCTACGACTGCATCTTTCCTGCTCGTCATCGAATCTTCACTGTGCGGTGCCGCTGCGGCGCGTATTGCTGCGCCCGACATGAACGCCCTGTCATCCGCACCGACCGCCGGCCTCGGCCCCTCGGGCACCCGTCCGGCCTATCGGACCGTGTTCATCTCCGACACCCATCTCGGGACCCGCGGATGCCGCAGCGACTTCCTGGCGGACTTCCTGCGCCGGACCAGCTGCGAGCACCTGTTCCTGGTCGGCGACATCATCGACGGATGGCGGCTGCGCAAGTCCTGGTACTGGGACGCGAGCCACGATGAGGTGCTGCGCCACATCGTGCGCCTGGCGCGCGGGGGCACCGAGGTCACCTACATCCCCGGCAACCACGACGAGATGTTCCGCTCCTGGCTGCCCCTCGGCCTGGAGATCTGCGGCATCCGGCTGCGCAAGGAAGCCGTGCACCAGACGGCGGACGGCAAGCGCCTGCTGATCATACACGGCGACGAATTCGACAGCGTCGTGCGCTACGCGAAGTTCCTCGCCCTGCTGGGCGACTGGGCCTACACCGCGGCCCTCGCCTTCAACCGCTGGTTCAATGCGATCCGCCGCCGGCTCGGTTATCCGTACTGGTCGCTCTCGGCCTGGCTCAAGCGCCAGGTGAAGGAAGCGGTAAAGGCGATCGACCGGTTCGAGAGCGCGCTCGCCTCGGAAGCGCGCCGCCGCGGCTTCGACGGCGTGGTGTGCGGACACATCCACCATGCCGAGATGCGCGAGGTGAACGGGGTGCTCTACCTGAACGACGGCGACTGGGTGGAGAGCTGCACCGCGCTGGTGGAACATCACGACGGCCGGCTCGAACTGATCGACTGGGCCGCACTGAACCGTCTGAGCTTCTGGGCGCCGCGACAGGCGACGGTGGCGCACGCTGCCTGACGCCCTGACCCTGCTCGACGCGACGGACGCTGCAATGCTGCCGCCCGCCCCCTCCCACCGCATCCTGATCGTGACGGATGCCTGGGCGCCGCAGGTCAATGGCGTGGTGCGCACGCTGACCACGGTGGCCGAGGAACTGCGCGCGATGGGCCATGTGGTGGAGGTGATCGGGCCGGACCGGTTCCGCACCATCCCCTGCCCGACCTATCCCGACATCGCGCTGTCGCTGTTGCCGCGACGCCGGCTGATCCGGCTGATCGAGGCGTTCCGCCCCGACGCGCTGCACATCGCCACCGAGGGGCCGCTGGGACTGGCGGCGCGGAGCTGGGCCAAGCGGCGCGGGATCCGCTTCACCACCGCCTTCCACACCCGCTTCGCCGAATACATCCAGGCGCGGATCGGCCTGCCGGTGGCGCCGATCTATGCCTGGATGCGCCGCTTTCACGGCGCCGGCGCGGGCACGATGGTGGCGACGCCCTCGCTGCAGCGGGAGCTCGCGACCCGCGGCTTCCGCAACATCCGGCCCTGGTCGCGCGGCGTGGACCTGGACCTGTTCAAGCCGGAGCCGCGCGAGGCGTGGGACCTGCCGCGCCCGATCTTCCTGTATGTCGGCCGGGTCGCGGTGGAGAAGAACATCGGCGCGTTCCTCGACCTGGACCTGCCAGGGTCGAAGGTGGTGGTGGGCGGCGGTCCACAGCTCGCGAGCCTGCAGCGCGAGTATCCGGGTGTGACGTTCACCGGCCCCCGTTTCGGCGCCGCGCTGGCGCGCGCCTATGCCGGTGCCGACGTGTTCGTGTTCCCCAGCCTGACGGACACGTTCGGGCTGGTGATCCTGGAGGCGCTGGCCTGCGGCACACCGGTGGCGGCGTTTCCGGTCACCGGTCCGAAGGACGTGCTGGCGGATGCGGCGGGCGTGGTGGGCGCGGTGGATGCCGACCTGCGCGTTGCCGCCCTCGCCGCGCTGAACGGCGACCGCGCCGCCTGCCGCGCGCATGCGGAACGCTACTCCTGGCGCGCCTGCGCCGAGATCTTCCTGTCCCACCTGGTCCCGGTGAACGGGATACTCGCCGCGGAGTGAGGCGATCGGGAGGAGTGGCGCCCTGTGTCATGGCCTGCGCCGGCCGGTTCCCCGTGTCATGGAGCGCAGGCTGGTCTGTGTGTCACGGCGCGGCAGGGCGGCGCCCCTGTGTCATGGCCGGCGCAGGCCGGTTCCCCGTGTCATGGCGCGGAGGCTGGTCAGTGTGTCACGGGCCGGCAGGGCGGCGCCCCTGTGTCATGGCCGGCGCAGGCCGGCCATCCACGACGTCACGCAGCACTCACCCCTGATCGTATGCACGTAGCGCCAGCGATCCCGGGGGATGAAGTCATGGATGGCCGGCCTGCGCCGGCCATGACACAGAGCAGCCTGCGCCGACACGGACACGGGACTGCCACCCTGCCAGGGCGAGACCCGGGCTTGCAGCGCCACGGCGAGACCCGGTTACGCCGCGCCACGAGGGAACCCGGCTATGACGCGCCACGAGGGGGCCCGGCCAAGCCGCGCCCCGCTACCCGAGAGCCGGTCTACCGTGCCGGAGAGAGCGGCTGCTCCTGGATCGGTCCGCGATCCGTGGCGGGGCCGGCGGTGGCCGGGTTGTAGACCGGGGCGGCCGCGGGCTGCCCCGCGCCGGCAGGGGCGTAGGCCGGCGGGGCACCGGCCGGCGGAGCACCGGCCGCCGGGGCGCCGGCAGGCGGGTAGGCCGGGGCATAGCCGGGGCCGCCC
This sequence comes from Rhodospirillales bacterium, assembly GCA_017304945.1. Classification (GTDB taxonomy): domain Bacteria; phylum Pseudomonadota; class Alphaproteobacteria; order Acetobacterales; family Acetobacteraceae; genus Rhodopila. Next base: position 20,013 of record JAFKLG010000128.1, on the reverse strand, counting down.
GGCGGCATCGGGGTCACCGGCGCCGGACCAGCGGCGGCCGCGCCGGCCGTGCCGTAGCGGGTCAGGATCTCGCGCAGCGGGTCCGCCCCGCGGTTCACGCCCTGCATGTTGATCACGATCTGCCGCGACGCCAGCGGCTGGCCGTAATACAGCGCATTCCACTCGCTGCGGCTGCCCATGATGCTGCCGTCCAGCGAGATGCCGCCGAACAGCCCGCGGCTGTAGGCGAACACCACGATGTCGGCGCCCACCGCCGCCGTGGTGGAGCCCTGCACGCCGGCGCCATAGGTGGCGATCGCCAGCCCGGCGCCCACGCCCAGTTTGAACTGGCTGTCCAGCACCGCATTCAGCCCCTTGTCGGTCATGATCATCATCATGACCTCGCTGTCGGCGATGCCGATCTGCAGCCCGAAACTGCCGGTGCCCATGCCGTAGAAGGCCGGATACGACCAGGTGCCGTTGCCGGCCCGGCCCAGCAGCACGCAGCCGCCACCCTCGCCACCGAAGAAGAACCCCGCCTTGAACAGGCTCGGGCACACCATCACGCCCTTGGCGCTGCGCAGCGCCCGCTGCGGGTCGTCCGACACCGTCTGGTTCATCAGGTCCTGCACCGTGAGGGTGGCGCGGTCGACCAGCGTCTGTGTGTCGTTCTGCGTCGGCTTGCCGCAACTGGCGAGGGCCAGTGGCAAAGCGGCAACAACGGCGAACAGGAAGCGGGTCATCCTCTCTCCTCTCTCGACTCGGGCACGGGGTCGTGCATAGCGCGACGGCGCCGATTCGGGCGGCCGGCGCCCGGTTTTGCCGCCGATTGAGGCTGCTTTCAGGTCAATAACCGGGGAGTTCGTTCACGCACACGACACGCCAGCCCTCCGGCTGCCGTTCGAGCCGGGTCAGGCCGAGATTCTGCACCGAGAGATGCAGCGCATTGTCGGGCCCGATCCCCAGCGCATGGGCCACTGCCGCGCGGATCGCGCCGCCATGCGAGACGATCACCACGTCCTGTGCCGGATGCGCGCTGGCGAGCTGCTCCATCGCCGCGCCGACACGGGTGATGACCTGGGCCATGCTCTCGCCGCTCGGCGGCACCTCGTTGCCGGACAGCGGCCAGAACGCGTGCGCGGGTTGGGTGAGCCGCGCCGGCAGGTCGGCATGCGGCAAGCCCTGCCACTCGCCCAGCGCCTGCTCGATCAGGTCGGGTTCGACGCCCAGCTCCTGGGTCGGATAGCCGGCGCGGAAGATCGCCTCCGCGGTGCGACGCGTGCGCGAGAGCGGGGTGACATACCAGGTGGCGGGCTGCGGCAGGCGCGCGGCGAGCGCGCGGTACATCGGCGCCTGCGACAGCAGCGTCGTCTCGCACAGCGGCACGTCCAGAACGCCGTACAGCACGGCCCGCGCGTTCTCCTCCACCAGCGCGTGGCGAATCAGCCAGAACCTCGTCTCGGTCATGAATGGCTCCGGACCGCAGCGCGGCCTGTCGTCGTCGTCACCGGACCTGATCCGGCGATCATTGATGGATTCGGGCGCACGCCCGACCCTCCGGCGTCATTGCCGGACTTGATCCGGCGATCATTCGCCCATGCTCAGCAGCGCGCCACGCACTCGCGCCGCGTGGAACTGGCGGGCGAACAGCAGCGACGCGCCCCCGATCCACACGACGTTCAGCCCGAACGCCGCCGCCAACTGCTCCCAGTGCACCACGCCGTCCAGCAACACGCCACGCATGCCCTCGAACACATGGGAACTCGGCAGCACCCAGGCGATCGGCTGCACCACCGCGGGCAGCACCGAGACGGGATAGAACACCGCGGAGAACGGCGCGAGGCCGAAAAGGATACCCCAGGCCAGCGCCTCGGCGCCGGAGCCGTGGCGCAGGATCAGCGACACCACGCCCAGCGCCACCGCCCAGCCCATGATCATCAGGTTGATGAAGAACAGCACCAGCACCGGGCCAAGCGCGAAGAGGTTGAAGGCGTAGAAGGCCCAGGCGAGGAGGATGGCCGGCAGCACGCCGATCGTCATGCGGATGATGGACATGCCGAGAAGCGCGGCGACCAGTTCCCAGGGTCGCAGCGGGCTGACGAAGACATGGCCGAGGTTGCGCGACCACATCTCCTCCATGAAGGAGATCGAGACGCCCATCTGGCTGCGCAGCGTCACTTCCCACAGCAGCACGCCGCCGAGCAGGGCCGCGCCCGCGGTGGCAGCGAGGGAGCTGCCCATGCGCATGGCGAGGAAGCTCGCGGTGAAGCCCCAGATGCACATCTGCAGCACCGGCCAGTAGCAAAGCTCGACCAGCCGGGGCCAGGAGCGGCGATAGAGCGCAAGGTGCCGGTACATCAGGCCCCAGACGCGACGGACCCCGCCGCTCATGCCGGCACCGCCTGGCGCCGGTCGCGGGCAATGTCGAGGAACACCTCTTCCAGGTCCTCCCGCCCGTAGCGTTCCAGCAGTGCGTCGGGCGTGCCGTGATCGACGATGCGGCCCTTCTTGAGCATCAGCACGTCGGTGCACATGCGATGCACCTCGGCCATGTTGTGGCTGGCGAGCAGGATCGTGCACTTGCTCTGCGCGCGGTAGCGCTCGAGCCAGGAGCGCACCCAGTCGCCGGTGTCGGGGTCGAGGCTGGCGGTCGGCTCGTCGAGCAGCAGCACGTCGGGCGTGTTGATCAGCGACTTGGCCAGCGCGACGCGGGTCTTCTGGCCGGCGGAGAGCTGGCCGGCGGGGCGATGGATGAAATCCTCCAGCGCCAGGTCGGCAGCGAGTTCGGCGATTCGCCGTTCGAGATTCGGCACGGTGTAGAGATGGCCGTACACACGCAGATTCTCGGCAACGGTAAGTCGTGCCGGCAGCGACACGTAGGGGGAGGAGAAGTTCATGCGCGCGAGCGCGGCGAAGCGGTCGCGCGCCATGTCGTGACCCAGCACGTGGATGCTGCCGGAGGTGGGCAGCAGCAGGCCCAGCAGCATGGAAATGGTGGTGGTCTTGCCGGCGCCGTTGCCTCCCAGCAGCCCGATCGTCGACCCCACCGGGGCGGCGAAGCTTATCCCGTCGACTGCCAGCACCTCGCCGTACCGCTTGGTCAGTCCTTCAACACGAATGGCATCCATTCGCCCTCGATTAAGACGGGTGGGCGCGGAAACCAAGGTATAATGCCGCAGAGCAGCAACACGGATTTGCCAGCGGGCAATCCGCCATCGGCGCCGGGTCGCCCCCCTTGCGCGGGCGCGGACATGGCTGTGCCGCGCCGATTTTGGCGTTTTTGGCTCGCATCGCCGCCACTTCCCCCCTATGTGTGCGCCGCAACATCCCCAGACAGTCTCCGAGCGCACGCCCCATGAAGATTCGCAACGTGGCGATCATCGCCCATGTCGACCACGGCAAGACGACGCTGGTGGACAAGCTGCTGAGCCAATCCGGCGCCTTCCGTGAACACCAGCAGGTGGCGGAGCGGGCGCTCGACCGCAACGACCTGGAGCGGGAGCGTGGCATCACGATCCTGGCCAAGTGCACGTCGGTCGTGTGGAACGACATCCGCATCAACATCGTGGACACGCCCGGCCACGCCGATTTCGGCGGTGAGGTCGAGCGTATCCTGAACATGGTGGACGGCGCGATCGTGCTGGTGGACGCCGCCGAGGGGCCGCTGCCGCAGACCAAGTTCGTGGTCGGGAAGGCGCTGGCCCGCGGGCTGCGGCCGATCGTGGTGGTGAACAAGGTTGACCGCGGCGACGCGCGCCCGGACGAGGTCCACAACGAGGTGTTCGACCTGTTCGCGGCCCTCGGCGCGGATGACGACCAGCTCGATTTCCCGATGCTGTACGCCTCCGGCCGCAACGGCTGGGCGGACCCGACGCTGGACGGGCCGCGCAAGGACCTGTCGCCGTTGTTCGACCTGATCGTGAACCACGTGCCGGCGCCGGCGCTGGATCCCGAGGCGCCGTTCGCGATGGTCGCCTCGATCCTGGAGTCGGACAACTTCCTGGGCCGCGTGCTGACCGGCCGGGTGGAGCAGGGCCGCGCGCGGGTCAACATGCCGGTGAAGGTGCTGGGCACCGACGGGCGCACGGTCGAGACGGGGCGGCTGACCAAGCTGCTGTCGTTCCGCGGGCTGGAGCGCGTGCCGGTGGACGAGGCGGAGGCCGGCGACATCATCGCGGTGGCCGGGCTGACGGATGCGACCATCCCCGACACGATCGGCGCGCCGGAACTGGCGGAGCCGCTGAAGGCGATCCCGGTCGACCCGCCGACGCTCTCCATGACCTTCCGCATCAATGACGGGCCGCTGGCCGGGCGCGAAGGCAAGAAGGTGACGTCGCGCCAGATCCGCGACCGGCTGCTGCGCGAGGCGGAGGGCAACGTCGCCATCCGCGTGACCGACTCGAACGAGACCGAGGCCTTCGAGGTCGCGGGGCGCGGCGAACTGCAGCTGGGCGTGCTGATCGAGCAGATGCGCCGTGAGGGGTTCGAGCTGACGATCGGCCGGCCGCGCGTGCTGACCCGCGTCAACGCGGAGACCGGCCAGCGCGAGGAGCCGATGGAAGAGGTGCTGGTCGACGTCGACGAGCCCTATTCCGGCGTGGTGGTGGAGAAGCTGTCCCGCCGCAAGGGCGAGATGCAGGACATGCGACCGTCGGGCGGCGGCAAGGTGCGGCTGACCTTCACGATCCCGTCGCGCGGGCTGATCGGCTACCACGGCGAGTTCCTGACCGACACGCGCGGCACCGGCATCATGAACCGGCTGTTCGCCGGGTATGGGCCGTGGAAGGGTTCGATCGAGGGGCGGCGCAACGGCAGCCTGATCTCCACCGAGGCGGGTGAGGCGGTGCACTATGCGCTGTTCTACATCCAGGAGCGTGGCACGCTGTTCGTGACGCCCGGCGAGAAGGTCTACCAGGGCATGATCCTGGGCGAGAACAGCCGCGACTCCGATCTGGAAGTGAATCCGATCAAGGAGAAGAAGCTCACCAACATCCGCGCCGCCGGCAAGGACGACGCGATGCTGCTGGTGCCGCCGCGGAAGATGAGCCTGGAGCAGGCGATCGCCTATATCGAGGACGACGAGCTGGTGGAGGTCACGCCCGGCGCCGTCCGGCTGCGCAAGCGCTACCTCGACCCGCACGAGCGCAAGCGCTTCGAGCGCCGGGCCGAGGCCGACGCGGCCTGAGACTCCTCGCCGCGGGCGCATGCCTGCGGCGGGCGCGGGGTGATGCGCGCGGCCCACCGCGCCTGACCGCGGATCGTTGGACGCGGCAGGTCGGAGCGCCGACCCGCCGCTATACCTCTTCGGCGCCGCGCCGCCGCTATGCCTCCTCGGCGCCCACCTCGTCCGGCGCGGCCGAGGCGGCCTCCCGCCCGTCGGCCACGGCGGACAGGACGCGGCGCAGATGGCCGAGATCGATCGGCTTGGTCAGGAACGCGTTCGCGCCCGCGGCGCGACAGCGCATCATGTCCTCGGTCGAGGCGGCGGCGGTCAGCATCACGACCGGCACCGCCCCCTCGGGAGCCGGCAAGGTGCGCAGAGCGCGCAGGGCGGTGAGCCCATCCATCTCCGGCATCATCAGATCCATCAACACGAGGTCCCACCCGCCGTGACGGGCAGCCTCCAGCGCGGCGGCGCCATCGGTCACCAGGGTGGTGCGGCAGCCGACGCGCTCGAGCATGGCGAGGGCGACCTGCTGGTTGACCCGATCGTCCTCGGCCAGCAGCACATTGAGCCCGAGTTGCGGCGGCGCCGGCAGGTGACGGACGGGGCGGACGGGCGCGACAGTGGCGTCCTGCGCGCGTGCGGCGTCGGCCAGCACGGCCAGCACGGCCAGCACGGCCTCCGTCAGCACCGGCCGGCACATCCAGGCGTCCAGGCAGGCCCCGGGCGGCGGTACGCGCCTCGGCGCCGGTCCGATGCCGACCAGCAGCGTCGCCGGTCCCACCAGCGGGCGGAGCTGGGCCGCCGCAGCCTCCGGGTCGGGGCAGTCGAGCAGGATCGCGTCGGGCCGGCTCTGTGAGGCCGCGGCCAGCCGGTCGAGGGCTGCCCCCACCGTGTCCACCCCGGTCGCACGGGCCCCCTGTGCGCCGAACTCCTGCAACAGCGTGCGGCGGGTGAGGTCCAGCGGGTCGAGCAGCAACAGCCGCCGTTCGGCGAGTTCGGCGATGGGCGCGGCCAGATTGCCCTGCAGGCAGACGGCGAAGCGGAACACCGCGCCGGCGCCGACCTCGCTCTCGAAGTCGATCTCGCCGTGCATCGCATGGATCAGCCGGCGCGAGATGGCGAGCCCGAGGCCGGTCCCGCCGAAGCGGCGGGAGATCGAGGTGTCGCCTTGCGCGAATTCCTGGAACAGTTGCGGGCGGGCGGCCGGGGCGATGCCGATCCCGGTATCGGCGACGGTGAATCCCACCGTCACCTCCCCCGGCCGATGCGTGAGCACCCGCGCGGTGATGGCGAGCCCCCCGGTTTCGGTGAACTTCACCGCGTTGCCCGCCAGGTTGAGCAGCACCTGGCGCAAGCGGCCGGGGTCACCGATCAGCGGGCCGGCGGCGAGGACCGGGTCGATGGCGCAGGCGAGCTTCAGGCCCTTCTCCCCGGCGCGCGGGGCCAGCATTTCGGCGACCGTGCGGACCAGCGCGGCCGGGTCGAACGGCACCTCCTCGAGCGTGACCTGGGCGGCTTCCAGCCGGGAGAAATCCAGCACGTCGTCGATCAGTTGCAGCAAATGCCGCGCCGAGGCGTCCAGCGTCTCGGCGAAAGCGACCTGATGCGGCAGCAATCCGCTCTCCCGCAGCAGCGACGCCATGCCGATCACGCCGTTCAACGGCGTGCGCATCTCGTGGCTCATCACGGCCAGGAAGTCGGAGCGCGCGCGGGTCGCCGCCTGAGCCGCGTCGCGGGCGCCGGCCAGGGCGAGCTCCGTCTCCTTGCGGATGGTGACGTCGGTGAAGGTGCGCACCAGCCGCCCATCCGGCAGGCCGACGCTGCGCACCTCGATCCAGCGTCCATCGGGACGCCGCCACTCGAACCCGGCCGGGGATTCGGCGCCGGCGCGGAGATCGAGCGCGCTGCCGGCCTGGGCGCGGGTGGGGCTGCCCTCCGGCCCGAACTCGCCCTCGGCGATCTGCCAGGCGAGCATCGACTGCAACCGCGGCCGGCCGGTCGCCATGGTCGAGGGCAGGCCCAGCATCTCGACCGCCTGGTGGTTGAGCACGGCGATCGTGCCGTCGGGCTCGATCATCATGATGCCCTGGCTCATGTTCTCGAGCGTGGCCTGCTGCTCCGCGGCACTGCGGCGCAGCGCGCTGCGGGCGCGATGCGAGATCCATTGCTGGCTGGCGACGGTGGCGACGGCGGCGGCGATCAGCGCGGTGAGCAGCAGGGCCGCCAGCAGGTAGGCGTGGCGCGCCTGGACCGCCTCGGCCAGCACCTCGCTGGTCGACTCGGTGACCAGCAGCACCAGCGGCAGGTCCGGCACCTGCCGGAACGCGACCAGCCGTTCCACCCCGTCCGGCCCCCGCCAGGTCACGTGCCCGTCGGGCGCGGTCTCCTCCCACAGGGCGTGCGGCAAGGTCTCTCCCACCTCCAGCGGGGACGGGCCGGCACTGACCGCGCGCAGCACGTGGTCGGTGCCGACCAGCATCACGCCGCCATCGGTGCCGAGATCGATGCCGCCGTAGAATTCGCCGAGATAGGCGGGATCGAGCGAGGCCACGACCACCCCGGCGAAGCGGCCGTCCGCGGTGCGGATGGGGCGGGTGACCTGAACCGAGAGCTTGCCGGAGACGCGCCCGCGCACCGGGCGGCTGATGAACAGCGTGTCCTCCGACTGGCCGACATGGGCGCGGAAATGCGCGCGATCCGACAGATCCACGCGGCGGGGCGAATCCGGCACGCTGGAATCGATCAGGATGCCGTCGGGCCCGATGATCGCGAATTGCAGGGTGAGGCCGGTCGCGAGCTGGCGCGTGCGCGTCCAGGCGGCCAGATCGAGTCCCTCGGGATCGCGCAGGTAGCTTTCCCGCAGCGAGAGCAGGGCGTTGTCGATCATCCGGATGCCGCGCTGGGTGTTGTCGGCGAACACCAGCGCGAGGTTGCGCGTGTTCTCGAGCCCCGCGTTCCAGGCGGCGGTGGTCTGCACGGAGAGGACGTGCAGCATGCCGGCCCACAGCACCGCGGTGACCACGAGGCCGGTGGCGAGCGTCCGCAGGATCGCACGCAGCGCGTCACGCTCCTGCCGGACAAAGGGGCGGAGCCGGGCGGCGATCTGTGCGAAGGGGGAGAAACGGGGCATCGGCGGGCTCTCCGCGACCGGCGCGGTGCCGATCCGCTCACCTTCCTGGCAGGTGAAACTTAACAATCACTGGACGACGCACCGATCGTCGCGGGGAGGAGCCACGCCGGGGCGCCAAGGCCCGTCGGGCTGCGTGCTCTTTCGCTGCCACGATCTCGCCCCATTTGCAGCGGGACGCAGCTTGCCGCGCGAGGCGCGGGATCGAGGAACCGATGGCCGAGACACGCCAATTGAAGCTGGGCGCCTTCATGCGCCCGGTCAGCATCCACACCGCCTGGTGGCGCTATCCGGGGGCATGGCCGGACGCTAACTTCAACTTCCAGGCGATCCGGCATTTCGCGCAGACGCTGGAGCGCGGCCGGTTCGACGCGTTCTTCATGGCCGACCATTTGGCGGTGCTGAACATGCCGATGGCGGCACTGAAGCGCAGCGCGACCGTGACCTCGTTCGAGCCGCTGACGCTGCTGCCGGCGCTGGCGACCGCCACCGAACATCTCGGGCTGATCGCGACGGCGTCGACGACGTTCGATGCGCCGTACCACATCGCGCGGCGGTTCGCGTCATTGGACCACATCAGCGGCGGCCGCGCCGGGTGGAACATCGTGACGACGTCCAACCCCGACGCAGCGCTGAATTTCGGGCTGGAGGAGCATGTCGAGCACGACGCCCGCTATCGCCGCGCGCGCGAGTTCTACGACGTGGTCACCGGGCTGTGGGACAGTTGGGCGGACGACGCGTTCATCCGCGATGTGGACAGCGGCGTGTATTTCGATCCCGACAAGCTGCACGTGCTGGACCACAAGGGTGAGCATCTGTCGGTGCGCGGGCCGCTGAACATCGCGCGGCCGGTGCAGGGTTGGCCGGTGATCGTGCAGGCGGGCGCCTCCGACGCGGGGCGGCAGCTTGCCGCGGAGACCGCCGAGATGGTGTTCGCCCCCGGTGGGCGCCTGGCCGACGCGCAGGCGTATTACGCCGACCTGAAGACCCGCGCACGGGCGGCGGGGCGCGATCCGGACCACCTGAAGGTGCTGCCCGGCGCGCTGGTGGTGGTGGGCGAGACGGTCGCGGAAGCGCAGGCGATCAAGGCGAAGCTCGACAGTCTGGTGCATCTCGACAGTGGGATCGCGTCGCTGTCGATCATGCTGGGCTGCGATGCCTCGGCGTTCGAGCTGGATGCGCCGCTGCCGGACATTCCGGAGACCAACCAGAGCCAGAGCGGCCGGGCGCGCATCGTCGAGCGCGCACGGCGCGAGAACCTGACGGTGCGGCAGTTGGCGGAGATCGCGGGCAGCTATGGTGGGGCTGCGATCGTCGGCACGCCTAAGACCATCGCGGACACGATGGAGGAGTGGCTGCACGCCGATGCATGCGACGGCTTCAACGTGATGTTCCCCTGGGTGCCGGGCGGGCTGGAGGCGTTCGTGGATCGGGTGGTCCCCGAGTTGCAGCGGCGCGGCATTTTCCGGCGGGAGTACGAGGGCCGCACGCTGCGCCAGAATCTCGGCCTGCCGCGCCCGCCCAACCGGTTCTTCGAATGAGGGGTCACGCGCGGGAGGAGCTCACCGGGACGGAGAATGGCCGCACACGGCTTGGAACGATAAGCTCGTGACATGCCCTTTGCCGTGACCTTGCCGCTCGACGAGGCTGCTGCGTCCGAGGTGGAACGGCTCCTGGATGCACTGGTCGCGCGAACGGGGGCAGATGACGTGGTTGGGCTTGGCTACCGACCGCACATCACCCTCGCCATCCTGCCGGAGACGGCGCCTCCCGCGGGGATCGAGGCCGCGACGTTCGCCGTCGCGGCCGGATGGGCGAGGTTTCCGCTCGTGCTTGCCGGCCTCGGTGTCTTCCCTGGCACATCACCGGTGATCTGGGTGGCCCCGATCGTCACGGCGGATTTGCTCACCAGGCACGCCGAACTCCACGCGGCTCTGGCGGCGTTTGACGTGCACGCGCATTACGCCCCGGCGGCCTGGGTCCCGCACGTCACCCTCACGAAGGAGGGCGCCGTGTCGGCGGGGCGCGCCATCGAAGCCGTGAGTTCGGCGTGGCGTGGTCCGATCAACGCGACGATCGACCGTGTGGAGCTGGTGCGGTTCCGCCCGGTGGACATCCTGCGGAGCGAAGCTCTCCCGTGAGGGAGGACGCAAAGCGCATGACCGCCAGACGATCGTCGGCAGACGCGTGGAGTACCTCGCTGCCCCGGCGCATATGAGGCTCGGACATCGCGGGATCAGCGGCGTGACGGCGATCATCCTCCGGCTGCCCGTTCGAACGCGCAGCGTTCCACGGCGCCGGGGTCGTCGACGGGCGCGAAGGCGGCCGCGGTGACGGGCGCCCGTTCCTCTCCGCTGGCGTCCCTCTGATAGACCGCCGAGACGCTGCCGGGGCCGCCGCCGGTATGGCCGACATACTCGCCTTGCGGCACGCCTCCACCGATCATCAGACCGAGCCCGTAGGTCGCGGTCTGCCATGGGCGGCCAGGAAGAGCGCCGCCGACCGGATGCGCGCGGCGCATCTCGGCCAGCAGAGCGACGGACAGGAGCTCGCCTGCGAGCAGCCGGTGCAGGAACAGCGCCGCCGCGGCCGGCGGGCCGATCAGCAACCCGTGGTAGACCCAGCCGGGATCGTAGCCTTGCTGATTGCCCCAGGCGGTGGCGTCCAGGTCGGCGGGGACCTGCGCGACGCTCACACCGGCGATGCCCAGGGGCGCGAAGGCGAGGCGTTGCAGGGCGGGGCCGAGTGCGGATCCGGTGGCGTCCTCGATGAGCGTGCGGACGAGGAAGTAGCCGACGTTCGAATACGCCCAACCGTGCCCCGGCTCGAAATCCAGGACGTCGGCATCGACCCGACGCAGCATGTCCGCCGGCGCCCAGGGGCGGTCGCCGCGTGCCACCGCGGCGTGATACGCGCCGCAGGTGCCGTAGCAGCGAAGGCCGGCGGTGTGCTGCAGCACCTGGCGCAGCGTGAAGGGTTTGCCGGGAAGGCGCTGGTCGAGGCGCAGGCGCCGTTCGGCCACCAGCACCAGCGCCGCGACGGCGAGGACGGTCTTCGCGAAACTCCACCACGGGACGGGAGCGTCGCTGTCGGCGCGGACGCGATCCCCGAGAACCTCGGCGGTGACGAGTTGTGCGGACGGCATGGTTTGCATCGCTTCCCGACCCGCCGACGGTGCTGCTGGCGGCATTTCCGCGCCAACCGGACGTCCCAGCTTTCCGGCGCGGGTAAGACGCTGCGGCGCCGCAATCGCCGCCAAGTGATCTCCGCCCGGGCGTTAACTTGGCGGTAACACTCCATCTTCCAGAGTGCCGCCGCATCCCCGCCACGATCGTGCGCAGGATTGGCGCTGCCTCAGGAAGCCGGAGGGAGAAGAATGACCGACGACGAGTACGCGCGCAAACTCGACGAGCTCGACCGCCTGCTGAACGACCCGGAAGTCTCGATGCAACCGGCGCGGGTGTGGTCGCTGCTGGCCGAACTGTCGCGGCGCGACTGCGGAGTCGAGGCGATGGGTCCGCCGCGATCCCACGGCGCACTGGGTGGCGCAGCGGTGCACGCACCGGCCGACTGACCTGCTCTGGCCAGCGGACCCGCGCCGCGCCCCCAGGGCCCCGCGCGCCCGAACGGATCGAGGGAGGCACCTAAGGTGCCTCCCTTTTCGTTGGCGCTGGGGTTCGCCTGCGCTGCCCTCGACCGCGGCCCCGTCCCCACCGCCTCCCCCGCAACACGATGGGCGAGACGGCGCGGCGGGATCAGATCCCTTCGAACAGCGGCGTCGTGATGTAGCGTTCGGCGAAGGAGGGGATGATCACCACGATCCGCTTGCCGGCGAAATCGGGGCGCTTGGCGACCTTCAGCGCCGCGGTCAGCGCCGCGCCGGAAGAGATGCCGCCGGGGATGCCCTCGGTGCGCGCCAGCCGGCGGGCATTCGCCATGGTCTCCTCGTTGCCGACCTGGATCACCTCGTCGATCAGATGCGTATCCAGTACCTCGGGGACGAAGCCGGCGCCGATGCCCTGGATCGGATGCGGGCCGGGCGTCCCGCCGGACAGGACGGGGCTCGCCGTCGGCTCGACCGCGAACATCTTGAGACCCGGACGGCGCGGCTTCAGCGCCTGGGCGATGCCGGTCAGCGTGCCGCCGGTGCCGACGCCGGACACCACCGCGTCCACCTCGCCGGCGGTGTCGTACCAGATCTCCTCCGCGGTGGTCTTCACGTGGATCGCCGGATTGGCCGGGTTGCCGAACTGGTTCGGCATGACCGCGCCGGGCGTCGCGGCGAGCAGCTCGTTGGCGCGGGCGATCGCGCCGTTCATGCCCTTCTCGCGCGGCGTCAACTCGAGCTGGGCGCCGAGATAGGCGAGCATCTTGCGGCGCTCGATCGAGACGGATTCCGGCATGGTGAGGATCAGCTTGTAGCCGCGCGCGGCCGCCATGAAGGCGAGGCCGATGCCGGTGTTGCCGGAGGTCGGCTCGATCAGCGTGGCACCCGGCGCGAGCTTCCCCTGCGCCTCCAGCGCCATGATCATGGCGACGCCGATGCGATCCTTCACGCTCGAGATCGGGTTGAAGAACTCGAGCTTGAGGCAGACATCGGCGGTGATGCCTTCCTCGGCGAGGATCTTGGGGATCCGGACCAGCGGCGTGTTGCCGATGGTCTCGGCGATGCTGTCGTAGATCCGGCCGCGCAGCGGACGGTCGAACTCGAGCGGCTTCTGGTCGGGCATCAGGCGATCCTTTCCCGGGTTGCGTGGCTGAAGTGGGGCGGCATGACCCTGCATCACAGGCAAATATTCTTCCACCTGACAACCTCAGCTGGAGAAAGAGGAGAATATCGTTTCGTGGAACAGCTTGAGAGAAGTTGCCTCTCTCTGCGTGTTCGGTGACGAGCGGGGCCACCTCCTGCTTGCCGTGGCTGCGAGCCTGCGTCGTCGGCTCGTCACGGGCCGATTGGTCCGTTTGCCGCGGGGCGATGGTTCGGATGGGCTGGTGGGTCCCCTCCCCTGGCCCGTGCGGCACGATCGAGCTTTGATTCAACACAGAGTTGAGGCGAGTTGAGGCGAGACACAAAGAGAGCCGGACCGAGGGCCGCCGTGCGTGCGACATGCAATCCGGTGGGCAGACTCTCGAACACCCGTCGCCAGGTTGAACGGCAATGCCGAACGAGGGTCGGCACGCGTTATCGACGCCTTCGGTTCAATAAGACTTCAAGCGCTTCGCGCCGCGCCATGTCCCGGCGAAGCGACCGCCGCCCGATCCGGACTGGTCACCGGCATCGACCGCGCAGTCGTCATGGTGACGCGAGGACCGCCTGAACTCGCGCTCCCCGAACCGCTCGTGCCGGTCTCGATCCCTCTGTGTCTCGCCTCAACTCGCCTCAACTCTGTGTTGAATCAAAGCTCGAACAGCCCGCACGAATGGAGCGGCGCGGAGTCTCGAACCGAACGGCGCGGCGTCCCGAACCGAACGGCGCGGAGTCCCAAACGGAGCTCCCGGACACTCCTCGCCCAACCTCCCCACCTCCTAGGCGAGGACGGCCTTCCGCGCGGTCATTGCGGCCATCCAGCGGGAGGGAAGCTCCATGAACGGGGTGCGCTGGCGCAACCAGCCGGCGTGGTCGTCGCTGCCGTGCATGCCCTGGTTGGCGGGCAGCGGCGGCCAGGACGGGACCTCCAGCCACAGGCGCATCAGATGGCGACGGCGCGCGAGGTCGGGCCAGTCCTCATAGCCGGTGCGGCCGTGCAGGATGGTGCGGTTGTTGAGGAACTGGATGTCGCCCTCGCCGATCGTCATGTCCAGGTAGAACTCCGGCGAGGCGGCAAGGCGTTCGAGTTCGTCGAGCGCCTCGATCTGGCGCGCGGTCATCACCGCATCGCCGGCCTGCACCGCGCGCTTCGGGTAGCTGCCGGACACGTTGCAGCTCAACTGGCCGGAGGCGCGGGAGAAGATTGCCACCGTCTTCACCAGCCGGCCGGAGCCGTGCTGGGAGTCGAGCTCCATGCGGCGGAACACGTAGTCGCCGTAGAGCGTCTCCAGCAGATCGGGGCGGATTTCCAGCAGGCGGTTGTGCAGGGCGGCGACGCTGGCGATGCGGCTGACCCCGCCCGACCGCGCCGCGCGGATGCACATCAGGGACACGATGTCGCAAGTATCGGTGTGGAACCGCTGGCTGCCCCCGGCCTGGTAGCCGCGCGCGTGCGCCTCCACATCGCTCACGTCCATGACGTGACCCAGCAGCTCGCCGTGCCAGGATTGCGGGACGAGGCGGCCGAGATGCGCGCCGAGGCCGGCATAGATGCGGGCCAGATCATCCGCTTCCCATTCATCCACCGAGATCCCGCGCAGCAACAGGAAGCCGCGGCCGACGCGCAGATCCTCGGCGAGGCGGCGGAGACGCGGGCCGAGGGTCGGCAGCGGGAAGCTGGCCGGGGTGAGGTCGGGAATGTCGCGTCCGCGGACGGCGCGGACCGCCTCGGCGATCTCCTGGCGTTCGGCGTTCGAGAGGGTGTGGAGCGCCTCGCTGCGCCAGTCGAGGTCGGGACCACGCCAGGCCGACAGACCGGTTTCGGGGGCCAGTGCCGTCATGCTTCGCTCCTTCGGATGGGGACTGCGCGGGCGGCGTGAGTGTTGCCCGCTCCGGGGCGGATGACCAGGGCCAGCAGCGACCCGGCGAGGGTGCCGAGGATGCCCCACCAGGCGAGTTCCTGCGCCAGCCACAGGGCGAGGGACGGCCAGCGCAGGGCCTCCTCGGGCCAGGTGCCGCCGAGCAGGCGGGCGAGCAGGACGCGTTCGGTGGGTTGCCAGAGGACGACGAGGATTGCGGCCACGGCCAGCCGGCGCCGCGCGTCGAGCAGGGCGGGCAGCACGAGCAGGAGGAAGATTCCGCGATAGGCCACGTTCTGCGCCGCGACGAAGCACGTCGCCACGAGGGCGGCGCCGAGCAGGAGGTGGGACGAAGGGGGCGGGGCGATGCGGCTGGCGCGGAGGGCGATCGTCAGGCTTGCGAGGGCAAAGACGGCGGTGCCGCACCAGCCGGTCCAGGCCGGCCAATCGGCGGAAACGCCGATCAGGCGCGGGAGCACGATGGGCAGCGTCGTCCAGGCGTTGGGCGCGCCCCAGAGGTTCAGGAAGCCGGAGCCGGAGGGCAGAGGCTGGCGCAGTCCCCATTCCGTGGCGGTCAAGGCGGCGACGCCAGCGACGGCCAGCAGCACCGCTGCCCCGAGGGCGAGGCGCGCCGGCCAGCGCATCCGCCACAGCAGGATCAGCCCGGCGATCGGGTAGAGTTTGAGGCTCGCGGCGAGCGCGACCAGGGCCGCACCCAGGCGCGGGCGGGCGGGCGACCGGTGCATGGCACAGGCCGCCGCGAGCAGGAGCAGCCAGACCAGGAGGTCGGGATTGGCGCGTTCAACGGCGAAGGCGGTGGCGCTCGAGAGCGTGGCGGCGAGCATCACCGCGCGGCCCGTGTGGCGGGCGGGGCGGGGCAGCAGCCGGAGCGAGAGGAGGAAAGCGACGCATAGGGCGAGGCCGCACCCACTGGTCCAGTCAGGCGAGGGCAGCGGCAGGTGCATCCAGATCGGCGGGTAGTTCATCGGGCCGACCACGCCGCAGTGCCGCAGCAT
Organism: Rhodospirillales bacterium; assembly: GCA_017304945.1. Classification (GTDB taxonomy): domain Bacteria; phylum Pseudomonadota; class Alphaproteobacteria; order Acetobacterales; family Acetobacteraceae; genus Rhodopila. Next base: position 4,118 of record JAFKLG010000128.1, on the reverse strand, counting down.
CTCAGGCGCGTAGGCGGCGGCGCCATGCTGGCGATGGCATTCGGCCCAGCCCAGCACCGTCCGGGTGTCGAGGAACGGCGTGGGCCACGGATCCATCATCCAGACCCGCAGGATCGCCTGGTAGAGCGGCGGCGCGACGGCGTGCAGCAGCGCCATGGCGGCGAGGGCGAGCAGCCCGGCGGCCGGCAGGTACCAGGCGCCGAAGCCGCGGGAGGGCTCGCTCCGGGGCGCCGGCGCGGACGTGTCGATCGGTCCCGCCGGTGCATCGGCCAGTCCCATCGGCGCCTCCGCCGGTCCCGTCGCCGCCTCGGCCGGCCCCGCCGGGGCGGGCGCCTCGGCCGCTCCCCCCGGCGCGTCGCGGGGTGCCGGCACGCGGTCGCGTTCGGGGTGGAGCGGCGTTCGGATCAGGCGTCGCGGGCGACCGAGAGCCGGCCCTGGACGCCATGCTTCTCGATCAGTCGCGCGACCAGGCCGGACGCCTTCGCCTCCGCCACGAAGTCGCGCAGGAACGCCGCCGCCGCGGCATTGGCGCGCGCGGTGCCGATCGCCTGCTGAACGGCGGTGAACTGGCCGTCGAGGATACGGGCGCCGGGCAGTTTCTGGACATCGGTCAACAGGCCGGGGCGCAGGCCCGCCAGCGCCTCGAGCTTGTCGCGCTGGAACAGCTCGACCGCGCCGGGCAGGGAGTCGGCGCGCACCAGGGTGGCATGGCGGATATTGCGCTCGAGCCAGAGGTCGTACGCGCTGCGCGCGGTGACCGCGATGCGGATGCCCGGCTGGTCGACGTCCTCGATCCGCTGCAGCGGCGAGCCTGCGGGCACCAGGTAGGTGGCTTCGATTTCCACATAGGCCGGCGTGAAGGCGATCTTCTCGGCGCGGGCGGGTTCGGCGCCGATCAGGCCGATATCCCACACGTCCTGGCCGGCGGCATCGGCGAGTTCGCCAGGGCGCGCGAACGGCACGTACTGGACGGGGACGCCGATCCGTTCGGCGATGGCGCGGGCCATGTCGGGCGAGACACCGGCGGGATCGCCGTTCGGTGCCTTGCCGGTGACCAGCAGGAAGTTCCCCATGTTGATCCCGGCGCGCAGGACGCCATGCGGGGCGAGTTCGGCAGCGGCGGCGTGCGGCATGTGATCCTCCCGTTGTGGCGGCGATCGTAGGAGCGCGCGTACGGCCGAACAACCCGCGGGGCGTCGCTCGCGATTGCGTGAGTGAAGCGACAATCGGCCGACTCACGCGGGAATGGCGACGGAAAAAATCACCGTCCGATTCGATTATCACCTAATTCCGATATCGACATTTAATGACCGACGCTCGACACGGAGTTTCGACGCGCATCTGCATGTCCGTTGCAGATTCGGAAGACATCGGGCGTGTTCAGCGAAAATTACCTCACGTCGGCGTGATCTCTTCCGCTTCGCTTTTACGTAATGTTCCTCATTCGTGCTGGCTTCGACATCGCAACTGTCGCAATTCGTGATTGAAGTTCCTCACGAGTTTGTGAGATCGGCTTTCCCGTCATCACATTTTCGGGATCGCATTATGGCTTCGACCTCTTCCAGCGGCAGCGCTTCTCTCCTGCCCACCGGTTATCTGAGCACCCAGGGGAGCCAGATCGTCGATGCAAGCGGCAATCCCGTGCGCATCGCGTCGATCGGCTGGAACCAGGGCTTCGACAACATCCCGGCCTCCGTCGCCGCCATGAAGGCGGCAGGGTTCAACACGATCCGCGTCTCCTGGGTGAACGCCAGCATGGCGTCCGACCTGCAGCGGATCGATCAGATCGTCGCCGCGGCGAAGGCGAACGGCCTGAAGGTCGTGCTCGACAACCACACGAACGAGGTCGGTCACAGCGCTGCCGACAATTACGGCGCGCAGCAGCGGAACGGGCTTTGGTACGACGTCGGCGGCGCGTCTGACGGCACGGATGGCGGCGGCAACCGCGGCACCGTGACCGACGCCAAGTTCCTGCAGGATTGGGTCACCGTCGCGCAGCGCTACGCCGGTAACGACACGGTGGTGGGCTTCGACCTCCGCAACGAGCCGCTCGCCTATGGCGGGATGTGCACGTGGGGCGACGGCAACATCAACACCGACATCCGGCTGATGTACGAGCGGGTCGGGAACGCGGTCCAGGCGGTGAACCCCAAGGCTCTCATCATTTGCGAGGGCCCGCAGAACTACAATTCCAACTTCGCCGGCACCGGCACCGCACCCTGGGGCGACCTGTCGCTCGCCGGCAGCAAGCCGGTGACGCTGAACGTCGCGAACAAGGTCGTTTACAGCATCCACGACTACCCGCGGGAAATCTCCGGGATCGGCACCGACAACGGCGCGGCCAAGGTCGCGGCGATGAACGCCGACTGGGGCTACCTGGTGAAGGACAACATCGCGCCGGTCTGGGTCGGCGAGATGGGCTCCTCCATGCAGGATAGCACGGACCAGGCCTGGGCGCAGACGCTGCTCGATTACATGAACGGCAAGCTGGGCGCGCAGGGCGGACCGACCTTCACCGGCAACCAGCAGGGCATCAGCGGTGACTGGTGGGCCTGGGGCTACCTGCCCGGCCAGTATCCGAACGGCACGCTGAACGCGGACGGCTCCCTGAAGGCCGACCAGAAGGCGGTGTGGTCGCAGATGCTGTTCTTCAAGGACACCAGCGGCGGCACGACGCCGACCCCCTCGCCGACGCCGGCGCCCACGCCGGCCCCGACCGCGACCCCCTCCCCCACGCCGGCGCCCACGCCCGCCCCGACCTCGACCCCGGCACCGGTGAAGCCCTCCCCCGACAACACCGTGATCGACACGATCGGCCGCGCCATCATCGACGCGAAGGGCAATGCCTGGTCGATCACCTCGACCGGCCAGGTGGCGGTCAACGGCGTGGTGGACGCAACCACCGGCCGGGTGATCGAACTGGCCTATGAGAAGGGCGTGATCTGGCAGGAGAACGCGGATCACCTGTGGTGGTCGAAGACCTCGCCGACCGACGCCTGGGGCCCCGCCGAGGGCACCGCGACCAGCCCGATCCCCGGCGCGACGCCGGCGCCGACCTCCACGCCCGCCCCGACCTCCACCCCGGCCCCGACGTCCACGCCGGTGCCGAATGCCGGCCCGGGCCAGTGGCAGCTCGCGACCATCAACGGCATGCAGTACATGGTCCTGCTGCCGGCCGGGTACAACAGCGCCACCAAGTATTCCGTGACGCTCTACCTGCACCAGCTCGACAACGGCAGCTACGGGCCGAAGGCGCTGCAGGACCAGATCAACGCCTGGTTCAACACGAGCGCATTCCGCAGCGCGCATCCCTCGATCATCGTGGCGCCGCTGCTGGACCAGAACGCCGACCTGTCCGGCCAGACCATCAACTGGGGCGGCGTGTCCTCGAGCGTGACGGCCGGTGAGAACAACGCGATCGCCGCCCTGAAGCAGGTGATGGCGCAGTACTCGACCGATGCCTCGCGGGTCTACGTGACCGGCAACAGCATGGGCGGGATCGGCACCTGGGACATGCTGATCAGGTACAACGCGTATACCGGGACCGACGGCAAGATCTTCGCCGCGGGCATGCCGCTCGCCGGGGCCGATTACGACCATGGCTACCCGACCCCGCCGGACTCGGTGGTGCAGGCGCTGAAGAACGTGCCGATCTGGGCCATCCACGGCAGCGGCGACACCAGTGTTCCGCTGGCCTGGGACCGGAACATGTATGCGGCCGAGCAGAAGATCGGCGGCATCATGAAGTACACTGAGGACTCTTCGCTCGGTCACGACGTGTGGGACACGTATTACACGCAGTCGGCGCCCTGGGACTGGCTGTACAGCCAGAAGCTGAGCGGCGGCACGACCCCGACCCCGACCCCCGCGCCGACTTCCACGCCGGCACCCACTTCGACGCCGAAGCCGACCTCCACGCCGGCGCCGACCTCGACCCCGAAGCCGACGTCCACCCCGGCGCCGACTTCCACGCCGAAGCCGGTGGCGTCGCCGGACAACACGGTGATCAAGGCCGGCTCGACGGCGGCGATCGTCGATGCCGCGGGCAACAAGTGGACCATCACCAGCGGTGGCCAGGTGGCCGTGAACGGTGTGGTGGACGCCACCACCGCCCGCGT
>JAFKLG010000127.1 GCA_017304945.1 Rhodospirillales bacterium | reverse complement strand
CCGGGAGCGCCGCAAGGTGCGGATCGGCTACGCGGATGCGGCCGGGCGGACGACGGAGCGGACGATCTGGCCGCTGGCGATGGCGTATTTCGTCGATGTCAACGTGATCGGCGCCTGGTGCGAGCTGCGCGCCGACCTGCGGAATTTCCGGGTCGACCGGATCACCCGGTCGGCGGTGCTGGCCGAGAGCTACCCCGCGGAGATCGGCCCCCTGCTGGAACGCTGGTTCGCGGAGCAGGCGGAGGCGGCTTCGGTCCGGGAGGAGGCGGGGGAGGGAGGTTAGCGGCGAGGCGTGCAGGAGGCCCTTCCTCGGCGTGCCGTCACAGTCGGAAGGTGTCGCAGATCAGCCGCGCGCACGCGGTGGGAGACGCGGTCGCCGTGTCGATCTGCAGATCGTAGTCCATGTCCCGGTGAACGCGGCCGTATTGCCCGCGCGCCAGGCCGATGCGTCGATCGCCACGCGCGCGTTCCCTCGCCTCGAGCACGTCCAGCGGGGCCAGCAGGCCGATCACGTAGAGATCGCAAAACCGCAGGAGCTCCCGGTACTGAAGTGCCTTGCGAGGGTCCAGGATGACCTCGTCGACGATGAGGTTGTTGCCCGCCCCGGCCATGGCGGCGACGGCGTGCCGCATGCCTTGCATCGCGCGGTCGAGCACCGGCCCGGATCTCACGGTGATGACCGGCTTGCCGTCGCGCTCCGTCGCCTCGAACCGCAGGCCGTCCGGATGATCGAGCATCGCCTCCGGCAGCATGTCGAGGAAGCCGTCCATGGCGACGTGCAGGAACGGCTGCGACGCCATCGCCTGGATGGCCTTCGCGGTGGAGCTCTTCCCCACGCTGCCGATGCCGTTCAGCAGAACCACTTGCGGCCGGGTGTCCACGCGGTCCTCCGTTCATCCCATCCTCGATGGATGGTTATCGGCGGCAGTTTCGGTTGGGAAGGATCGCGCCGGCGCGCCCTCTGTGTCATGGCCGGTGCGTCCTCGGTGTCATGGCCGGCGCGCCCTCTGTGTCATGGCCGGCGCAGGCCGGCCATCCACGACGTCGGGAAGGCACCACGCAACACCGAGCGTAACGCCCAGCCGAGCGGCAGCCACACGCGGCCGCCTCCGCCCGCGGGGGTCCTCGTCAGAGACCAGCGCCGCTTGGCGCGGCCGGCGCGTTCGTCCACCTGTGCCGAATGCCGATCCACCGCTCCCGACCCCGCGTCCCCGGCCGACGCCACCGCCAAGCGTCACGGCCGAACCTGGACCACCCCCGGTGTGATGCCCGTCGCAGGCCGGCCCTCCACGAGGTCGGCCAGGCACGCACCGGCCAAGCCGCGCCATCCCACCAGCCACTCTCAACCTCATCCCAGAACCGAGACGTCCGAGATTCCCTTACCGCGCCAGACCGTTTGCGGCGACCTGAGACGCCAATGAGACGCCGCCGCCACCTTGTCCCGCCGCCACCCCATGCGCACACTCGCCCTTTCGCATCGCGCAGAGGACCATGATGAAGGGCCTGTTCCTGGACGCCGTCGACGACCTCGCCACCGTGTTCAAGAAGGTCGTCCGTCCGACCGATCCCAAGGTCGACGTGCAGGAGAAGGGCGAGATCAAGCCCGACGAGCTGCCCGCCATGCTCGCCGGCTACGACTTCATCCTCGACGATCACACGCAACTGCCCACCGACACGATCCGCCACTGCGCCGGCCTGAAGCACGTGATCTTTCTCGGCACCGGCGCCCGCTCCTACATGAACCCCGAGGACCTCGCGGAGCTCGGCGTCACCGTCCACATCATCAAGGGCTACGGCGACACCGCGGTGGCGGAGCACAGCATCGCCCTGATGTGGGCCGCGGCCCGCGGCCTCGCGCGCATGGATCGCGGCATGCGGGAGGGCAACTGGCTGCGCACCGAGGGCATGGAGCTGACCGGCAAGACCCTGGGCCTGGTCGGCTATGGCGGCATCGGCGCCGAGGTCGCCCGTATCGCGCATGGCTCCGGCATGCGGGTGCTGGCCTGGAACCGCACGCCCCGCCGCTCGCCCTGGGCGCAGTTCGTCGACCTCGACACGCTGCTGGCCGAGAGCCACGTCCTGTCGCTGCACCTGCTGCTGAACGACGAGACACGCGGCTTCCTGAACGCCGAACGGATCGCCAAGCTGCGCAAGGGCGCGATCCTGGTGAACACGGCCCGCGCCGGCGTCACCGACGAGGCGGCCATCATGGCGGCGCTGCGGTCGGGGCACCTGCGCCACGCCGCGCTCGACGTGTTCGACACGGAGCCGCTGCCGGCCGGACATCCGTTCACCACGCTCGAGAACGTCACCCTCTCCGCCCACAGCGCCTTCCGCACGCCGGAGGCGAGCGAGAACCTGATCCGCCGTGCGCTCGACATCGCCGGCACGCTGCAGGACTAGGAGGAGCGATGGCTGCCGCGTACCGCCCCCGATCGCCCGCACGGCCGCACCCTGACCGCTGCGGACCGCAGGCCGGCCGGCGAACCACGGGCGGCACCCCTCCCTGGCAGCCACGCCCATCGCCCCCATCTGCGGGATTCAGGACAGGAGGACGCTCATGAACGACAGCTTCCCCACCGGCGCGACCTGCGGCCCCGAGGGCTGCGACGAGACGACCGCCGCCACCTCCATCCCGGCGGACGCGGCGGCCGGCACCCGCATCGACATCGTCTCCGATGCGATCTGCCCCTGGTGCTACATCGGCAAGCGCCAGCTCGAGCGGGCGCTGGAGATGCTGGCCGCCGAGGGGCTGCACTTCTCGGTCCACTGGAATCCGTTCCAGCTCAACCCCGACATGCCGGAAGAAGGGCGGGACCGCGCCGCCTATCGCGCCTGGAAGTTCGGCAGCGCGGAGAAGGCGGCGGCGCTCGATGCCCGCATCACCGAGGCCGCGGCCAACGTGGGTCTCGGCTTCCGCACCGACCTGATGACCCGCACCCCCAACACCATCCAGGCGCACCGGCTGATCTGGTTCGCCGGCCAGAACGGGGTACAGGACGCGGCGATGGAGGCGGTGTTCCGCGCCTATTTCGTCGAGGGCCGCGACATTGGCGACCCGGCGGTGCTGGCCGAGTGCGGCGTAGCGGCGGGCCTCGACCGCGAGGCAGTGGCGGCGTTCCTGGCCGGCACCCTGGCGGCGCCCGAGATGCGGGCGGCCGACCAGGCTGCGCGGGAGGCGGGGGTGAGCGGCGTGCCGTCCTTCTTCCTGGACGGCTACGGCCTGTTCTCGGGCGCCATGCCGGCCGAGACGATCGCCGAGGCGCTGCGCCGTGGCCGCGCCGTGCTGCAGCAGCGCGCCGCCTGAGCGGTCCCTTGCTCAGGCCTCCCGGTAGCCCAGCAGCATCAGGCCGCACAGCAGCAGGCAGACCGGCCAGGTCCAGGCCGCCACCCGGTGGGCGACGGGGGAGTTCACCGGGTCGAGCTTCAGTTCGAGCCAGCGCGCCCAGCCGGCCACGATCCCGGCGATCGCCAGCGGCGTGTGGGTCAGCTCGATCAGGAGCTGCTCCTTGACGTTGGCGATCGCGTGGCTGTGGGTCAGCAGCAGCGTGCCGCCCAGCACGCACATGAACGGGAACACCATCACCGCGACCGGGTTGGTCCAGCCGCGCGCCCGCACCCGCCACTCGCACAGGGCGAAGGCGACCAGCAGCGGCAGCACGGCGCGATGCTGCAGGACCTCTACGTCGCGCAGGCTCTCGAAGAAGCCGATCTCGCCCAGCGGCCACACTTCGGGGTCGGAGCGCAGGAACAGGAACCCGGCCAGCGCCAGGAACAGCAGCGGCCAGTGTCGCGCCCAGCGCATCCCCGCCTGGTTGAGCAGGGCGAGCAGCCCGATCAGCGCGACGCACAGCCCCGCCCAATGGTGGTTGTATTCGGACCAGGCGATGTCGTCGGCGTTGCGCGGCGGCAGGTCGCCGGAGCCGGGCGTGAAGGCGGCCGGCGGCTTGGCGGCATGATGCGCGGCCTCTGCGTCCAGCTTGGCCTGCAGCGCCGGCAGCGCCAGCGTGTCGTGGTCGGGGCTCGACAGCCGTGGCCAGACCGGCGTGTTGCGCTCCAGGATCTCGTGCCAGCTCACCCGATCCTCGGTGAGGTCGACCGCCGGCGGCACCGAGGTCAGCGAGGCGGCGGCGAAGAAGATCGAGATGCCGAGACCGAACTCCACGAAGGCGAAGCGCCGCATGCGCAGCACCGGGGTGGCGGGGTCGCGGCGCATCCGTTCGGTCAGCAGGAAGTTGCCGGCGCCGAGGCCCAGCAGCATCAGGAACATGACGATCTTGGCGCCGACCATCACGCCATAGGCGGTGCCGTACAGCCCCTGCCAATCGCCGATATAGAGCAGGCACATGGTCAGCCCGCTCAGCACGATGCAGGCCACGCCCAGTATCGACAGGCGGGAGTAGCGGGCGCCGACCAGCCGCCAGGCCTCCGCCCCCTGCACGCTGCGCAGCGCCAGCAGGAAGCAGGGGATGCCGCCGATCCAGATGGCGGCGCCGGCCTGATGCAGCCACTCCACCGCCAGCAGCGGCAGCCGCTCGTCCAGCCGCGCCGCGGCATGCGTGGTCGCCGTCGCCGCGGCCAGCTCCACCACCGCCAACGCCAGCAGCAGGCCGGCCGGGCTGCGGCTCCGGCCGCGGAACAGCAGCACCGCGATGACCCCCGCGACGGCGGCCTTGACCAGGCCGGCGACCGCGAACTCGGCCGACAGCACCTCCGGCGTCGACAGCCCGACCGTGTCGACCAGCACCGCGGATTGCAGCGCGACCGTGGCCGCCTCGGCGCCCAGCAAAGCGAGGGCGGCCCAGGCGGCGATGCGCGCGGTGCCGGTGAGGATGACGCCGCCCGGCGGCCCCAGCCGCGGCGCCAGCGGGCGGGCGAGCAGGGCGAAGAACACGATCCCGCCCAGCGCCACCGATTGGGCGAGGATGGTCAGGCCATGGACGACGATCGAGAGATAGCCGAACAGGTCGACGAGGAGTTCCATGCCTCAGGGGCCCGTGACGTCGAACCGCACGTCGCCGCGGGTGATGTGCCCGTCGATCGCCAGCACCTGCCAGCGCAGGTCGTAGGCGCCGGGCGTCAGGCTGACGCTGGTCTGCAGCCGTTCGGGGGCGCCGTCCTGCGCGATCGGCAGCTTGGCCTCGCTATGGTCTGGCTTGACCAGCACCAGGCGGGAGCGGGCCTTGTCGATCCGGCTGTTGTAGCGGAGCTCGATCGCGACGGTGCCGGCGGCGACCGACCCGCCTGCCGGCGGCGTGCTGGCCTCCAGGATCGCATGGGCCTGCGCCGCGCCGGGGCTCAGCACGATGGCAGCGATGGCGAGCAGCGCGGCGCCGATCGCGCAGCGGAGGGGGCGGGAAGGGAAGGGCACGATGGGATCTCCTGCGGCCGGCGCGGCGCCGGCCATGTAGACCCTGCGCCCGGGGCTGTCTAATGCGGGCACCCCTGCCGGCAGGAATCGGTTTGCGCAGCCGGCCGGCGATGGCACAACCCGGCGCGGAGGGCGCGCATGGTTCGGTTCGAGGGTGTGGGGCTGCGCTACCGGGCGATCGGCCGCGCAGGCCGCAGCCCCGAAGTGCTGCACGACATCAGTTTCACCCTGCCCGACGGGGTGTTCCGCTGGCTCCTCGGCCCCTCGGGCGCCGGGAAGACGAGCCTGCTCCGGCTGATGTACCTCGCGGTCGCGCCGAGCCGCGGGCATCTGACCGTGCTGGGCACCGACGTCTCCGCCGCGCCGCGCCGCGCGCTGCCCCGGCTGCGCCGCCGCATCGGCGTGGTGTTCCAGGATTTCCGCCTGCTGCCGCACCTCTCCGCCTTCGACAACGTCGCCCTGCCGTTGCGCATCTCCGGCCGGCCGGAGGGGCAGGTCCGCGCCGACGTGACCGAGATGCTGCGCTGGGTCGGCCTCGCCAAGCGGATCGAGGCCTACCCCTCCCAGCTCTCCGGCGGCGAGCAGCAGCGGGTCGCCATCGCCCGCGCCGTGATCGCCCGCCCCAGCCTGCTGGTGGCCGACGAACCAACCGGCAACCTGGACGACGCACAGGCCGAACGGCTGATGCAATTGCTGCATGAAATGAGCCGCTTGGGTACCACCGTGGTGGTCGCGACGCATAACGACCGGCTGGTTGCGCGGCATCCCGCCCCTGCGTTACTGCTCGAGCATGGACGGCTCACGGGACATCACTGAGCGATGACGTCCGTGTCCCTCCGCCCCAGCGGCTTCGACGAGCTCGGGCTGCGGCGCGCCCTGTCCGACCGGCTGCTGCCCTTCCTGGTCGCCGCCATGGCCTTCCTGGCGGCGCTGGCGCTCGCCGGCTGGGTCGGCGCCGCCTCGCTGGCGCGGGAGTGGCAGGCGGGCAGCGGCTCCTCGCTCACCGTGCAGGTGCCGCGGCCCGGCGACCCCGCCCAACGGGATTCCGGCCCAAAGGACGCGCCTCCGAAGGACGCCCCCCCAAGGGACGCTTCCGAAGGCGACTCCGATAAGGCCAGCGGCAGCGCCGCCGGCGGGACCCGCATCGAGCGCACCCTCTCCCTGCTCGCCGGCACCCCCGGCATCGACACGGCCCGCCGCCTCTCCGACGCGCAGCTCACCGACCTGCTCCGTCCCTGGCTCGGCGCCGGCGCCGGGCGACTCGATCTGCCGCTGCCAGCGGTCGTGGCGGTGCGGCTCAGTGATCCCGCGACCGACCTCGATGCGCTCGCCCGCCGCCTCTCCGCCGAGGTGCCGGGCGTGCTGGTGGAGAGCCACGGCACCTGGGTCGGCCGATTGACCGCGCTCGCCCGCTCGCTGCAGGCCTGCGCCGGACTCGCGCTGCTGCTGGTGGTGGGGGTCGCCGCCGCGGTGGTCGCGGTCGCCACCCGCTCCGGCCTCTCGGCCCGGCGGGCGGCGATCGAGATCGTGCACGGCCTCGGCGCCACCGACGGCTACATCGCCGGCCGGTTCGCCGCCCGTGCGACGCTGCTGGCGACGATCGGCGGCGCCGCCGGTGCGCTGCTCGCACTGCCGGTGCTGGTCGCGCTGGCCGGGCTCGCCGCGCCGTTCGCCGGCGGCAGCGTGCCGGCGGAGCAGGGCGTGATCGCCTTCCTGGCCGCCCTGCCGACGCCGATCTGGGCCTCCCTGGTCGCGCTGCCGGCCGGTGCCGCGGCCATCGGCTTCGTCACCGCCCAGGGCACGGTCCGGCGCTGGCTGCGGCGCATGCCATGAGCATGGCGCTGTGTGGATCTGGAACGGTGCGCCGCCGCCTCGGCGCCTGGCTGCTGGCGCTGACCCTGCTCGCGCTGCTCGCCGCCACCGCGGGCTTCGTGCTGTTCATGCGGGCCACCGCGCAACCGGCCGCGCTGCCGCCGCATGCGGACGGGATCGTCGCCCTGACCGGCGGCGCGGACCGGGTGGAGACGGCGCTCCGCCTGCTCGCGGACGGCCGCGCCGACAAGCTGCTGCTTTCCGGTATCGGGCCGGTCACCGAACTCGCCCCGCTCGCCCGCCGCGCCGGCGTCGATGGCGCGGCACTCGCCGAACGGGTGACGCTGGGGCGGCACGCCGCCTCCACCCGCGGCAATGCGCTGGAGACCCAGGCCTGGGCGCGGGAGGAACACATCCGCAGCCTGATCGTGGTGACCGGCTACTACCACATGCCCCGTGCCCTCGCGGAACTCGCCCCCGCGCTGCCCGGCGTCACGCTGCATCCGTTCCCGGTCGGCGGCGGGGTCGCGCATCGGGCGGCCATGCGCCTGCTGCTGGAGGAATACGTGAAATACCTCGCCGTCCGCGTCGGCATCACCCGCTGGTTGCCGCTGCGCGAGGCGATGCTGCGTGACGGCACCGCCCCCGTCGCTGCTCCCGGAACCGTCCGCGGTACCGCCTCTGCAACCGGCAGCCCCGGCGGAGCCGCGCCGTGATCCTGTTGCGCTCGATCGCGTTCAACCTGTTCTTCTTCGGCACCACCTTCCTGCTCTGCTTCCCGGCGACGCTGGTGCGCCTGGTGGCACCGCACCGGGTGCTGGGCTTCGCCATGGGCTGGGCGCGGCTCGAGCTCTGGGGCCTGCGGGTGCTATGCGGAATCCGCATCCGCGTGACCGGCCGCGAACACCTGCCCGAAGGCGCGGTGCTGATCGCCTCGGCCCACCAATCCGCCTTCGACACGCTGGTCTGGCTCACCTTGGTGCCGCGCTGCTGCTACGTGCTGAAACAGGAACTGCTGCGCATCCCGCTGTTCGGGCCGCTGATGGTCGCCGCCCACATGCTGCCGATCGACCGCTCGAGCGGCGCCACCGCCTTGCGCAGCCTGCTCAAAGGAGGCGAACGCGCCGCCGCCGAGGGCCGCCAGATCGTGATCTTCCCCGAGGGCACCCGCGCGCCGTTCGGCAGCGTGCTGCCGCTGCAGCCGGGCGTGGCCGCCCTCGCCAGCCGTATCGCCTGCCCGGTGGTGCCGGTCACCACGAATTCCGGGCTGCACTGGGGCCGGCGTGCCTTCCGCAAGATGCCCGGCACGATCGAGGTGGTGATCCGGCCCCCGCTTCCGCCCGGTCTCAGGCGCGAGGAGCTGATGGCGCGCCTCGCCGCCGCGCTGCGCTGGACCGACCCGCCGTTGTCGGGGGCGGGCAGGGGAGAACCTGTGGACAACTCTGTGGGCCGCCCGCACCCACACACCCAAGTGTTTTGAAGGTCGACGTGGAACATACTGATAATTATGGATTAATCGACCAGACCACGTATCAGGGCCCGGCGCTGTCCGGGTGGGGACGATCCTGGCGCCGGATGATCGCGCCCTGGCAGCGATGCGGATTGGCCAGGACCGGGGCGTGCGCCTAGGATGACGGGGACATCAGGACGGAACGGGATGCGGCGCAGGGGTTGGGTTTGGCTGACCGCGATCCTGCTCGTCCTGGTAGCAGCCCATTTCGCGTGGTGGCGCTACCTGGGCGCGCAGCTTGCCAGCGGCTTCGAGACCTGGGCGGCGGCGCAGCGTGCGGCGGGCTGGACCGTGACCGCCACGCCAGGGCCGGTCGGCGGCTGGCCGCTGCAGGCCACGCTGCCGCTGCGCGACGTCCGCATCGTGGGTGGCACCGACCTGATCCCGCAAGGCATCGCCTGGCAGGCGCCAAACGCCACGCTGGCGCTGTCCGTCTACGACCTCCGCCATGTCGAGATCGACGCGGCCGGACGGCAGGTCGTGACGCTGGCAGGCGGGACGCCGATGCCGGTCGAGGCCGGGACGCTGTCCGCCACCATTCCGCTGGCCGCCGACGGCACGCCCAAATCGATCAGCGTGCTGGTCCAGCAGGCCACCGCCGATGTGCTGCCGGGTGATGGCGCCGCGGGCCGGCTCTCGGTCGGGCTGTTGCAGGTCCATCTCGGGCTCCAGCGCAAGGACGACGCGGTCCCGTATGCGGTCTCGTCCGAGACGATCGAGCTGCCGACCGCGATCAAGTGGCCGCTGGGGCCGCGCCTCGCCTCCGCCTCCGCCGAGGGCTCCGTCACCGGCAGCTTCGGTGCCACCGGGACCCGCGCCGACCGCGCCGCCGCCTGGCGCGACAGCGGCGGATCGGTCGAGGTCAGCCGCCTCGGACTCGGCTGGGGGCCGCTGGGCCTGTCGGCGACCGCGACGCTGGCGCTCGACGAGCAGCTGCAGCCGATGGGCACCGGCACCGCGCGGCTGATCGGCTACGATGCCGCCCTCGATGCGCTGGCGGCGAACGGCGCGCTGAGCCGTTCCGCCGTGGTGGCGGCCAAGGCGGTGCTGTCGCTGCTGGCGCCGACGCCCGAGGACGGGGAGGCGCCGGCCGTCGACGTGCCCTTGACCTTGCAGTATCGAACCCTGTCGATGCGACAAATCCCGTTGATCCGGTTCCCGGAACTCGACTGGACCGGTCCGTGATGCTATGTTGGGATCATGTCACGGATGACTCCCGTTCAGCGAATTAGCGGCCCGGCTGCCTGAGCAGCCGGGGCATCTACCCGCTTCTTCCCTCGATCGTCGGAGTTCTTCCCATGGCCATGAGCCATCCGGGCGACAATGGGTCGCCCTACGCATCCGTCCGTTTCATGCTCGATGCCGATGCCGTGCCGGGCCTGCTGCCACGGCTGCTGCAACCCTTCGCCAAGCGCGACCTGACGCCCGACCGGATGTGGTCGCATCGCACCGGCACCGCCATGCATGTCGAGATCGCCTGTGAGGCGATGCCGAACGAGGTCGTCCATCTCGTGGAAGGCAACCTGCTGGCGACCGTCGGCGTCCACAACGTGACGCTGATCCGCGCCCGCTGCCTGCAGCAGGTGGCGTAAGCCCCACGGCGACGCCCACGCGTGTCGCCAGCCGGCACGCGTGGGGCCTCGCGCCTGCTTGGCCCTTGCGCCTGCTTGGCGCGGCGATCCCGGTCATGCTCTGGTCCGATCGCAGCCACTGCGGTTCGGGCATGGAGCGTGATCTTTCCCCACGGATTTCCTTCTGCCTGCCCCACCCGCCGGCGCCGTCCAGCGGGACGTGCGGTCAGGCCGGGGCGGGCTCGTGCGGCTGACCGGGAGCCGGCGCTGCGGCCGGCGCCGGCGTCTTGTCGGGATAGCGGCACCAGGACGCGGCCACGCAGCGCCAGCACTCCGGCCGCCGCGCCTTGCAGACATAGCGCCCGTGCAGGATGAGCCAGTGATGCGCATCCCGCAGCATGTCCTTGGGGACGCGCCGCACCAGCCCATCCTCGACCGCCCGCGGCGTCGCGCCTGGCGCGATGCCGGTGCGGTTGCCGAGGCGGAAGACATGGGTGTCGACGGCCATGGTGGCCTGCCCGAACGCGACGTTCAGCACCACGTTGGCGGTCTTGCGGCCGACGCCCGGCAGCTTCTCGAGCGCCTCGCGGTCGGCCGGCACCGCGCCGCCATGCTGGTCGAGCAAGGCCTGCGACAGCGCGACCACGTTGCGCGCCTTGCCCTGCCACAGGCCGATCGAGCGGATGTGGCTCGCCACGCCGTCGACGCCGAGCCGGACCATGGCGGCGGGGGTTGCGGCTGCCTGGAACAGGGTGCGGGTCGCGCGGTTGACCGAGGCGTCGGTGGCCTGCGCCGACAGCACCACGGCGACCAGCAGGGTGTAGGGGTCGCTGTAGTCGAGCTCGCTTTGGGGCGCGGGATTGGCCGCAGCCAGGGCCGTGAGGAAGCCGCGCACCTCGGCCAGCGTCATCGCCGGGACGCGGCGCCGCTTGGCGGGCTTGGCTTGCGTGAGCGGAGGCTTGGTAGCCTCGGCCTCGGCTTGCCGGAGCGAGGGCTTGACGGTCTTGGCGCCGCCCGCCGGTGGGAGCGGGGGTTCGGCCGGCGTGGCGCCGCTGAGCGGCGGTCGAGGGGTCTTGGCGACCGCCCTTCTCGCAGAGGGCGCGGCGGTGTCGGGGGCGGTCCTGGCGCGGGGCATGCCTCGTTTGTCGCGCCGCCGCGACCGATCGGCAACCTCCTCCCGCGTGCGGTCCTGCCCCTTGTGCTGGCGACCCATTGGGACGATCTTCCGACCAGTTCCGGACCGCAGCGGTCCGCTTCCAGCCAGGTGGCATGATGTTCATCGAGACCGAAGGCACGCCCAACCCCGCGACCCTCAAGTTCCTGCCGGGACGTGAGGTGATGGGGATCGGCACCGCCGACTTCGCTTCCGCCGGCAGCGCGGCCCGCAGCCCGCTGGCAACCGCCTTGTTCGCCTTCCAGGGCGTCGCGCGGGTGTTCCTGGGCGGCGACTTCGTGGCCGTGACCAAGAGCGACGCGGTCGCCTGGTCCACGCTGAAGCCGCAGATCCTCGGCGCGATCATGGATCACTTCGTGGCCGGCCGGCCGGTGGTCGAGGCCGACCTCGACGACGACGCCTTCAACGAGGACGTCGATCCCGCCGACCAGGAGGTAGTCGACCAGATCAAGGAACTGCTCGACACCCGCGTCCGCCCGGCGGTGGCCGGGGATGGCGGCGATATCGTCTTCCGCGGCTACCGGGACGGGATCGTGCGGCTGCACATGCAGGGCGCCTGCTCCGGCTGCCCGTCCTCGCGCGCCACGCTGAAGCACGGCATCGAGAACATGCTTCGCCACTACGTGCCCGAGGTGGTCGCGGTCGAGCAGGTCGAGTTCTGAGGCACCCGCGCGTCGGCAAGGCGCGCGGCGAGGGAGGATGCGTCCCTTCACTTCGGACTTGGATCAATCGTTCGCCGCAGGATCGGCGAGGAAGGGACGGGGGAGAATCACATGACGATCGACACTGCAGGTCTCGATCTGCTGTTCCGCGAGGCGCGGACCCACAACAAGTGGTCGGATCGGCCGGTTTCGGACGAGACGCTGCAGGAGCTCTACGACCTGCTCAAGTTCGGCCCGACCTCGGCCAACAGCTCGCCGGCCCGCTTCGTCTTCGTGCGCAGCAAGGAAGGCAAGGAGAAGCTGGCCCCGGCCCTGTCCTCGGGCAACATGGAGAAGACGATGACGGCGCCGGTGACGGTGATCGTCGCCTACGACCCGAAATTCCATGAGAAGCTGCCGAAGCTGTTCCCGCACAATCCGGATGCCGCGTCCTGGTTCACCAGCAACGATGCGCTGGCCGCGACCACCGCGTTCCGCAACGGCACGCTGCAGGGCGCCTACCTGATCATCGCCGCCCGCGCGCTCGGGCTCGACACCGGCGCGATGTCCGGCTTCGACAATGCCAAGGTCGATGCGGCCTTCTTCGCCGACAACGGCTGGCGTTCCAACTTCCTGGTCAATCTCGGCTACGGCGATCCGTCCGGCGTGTTCAACCGCTCGCCGCGGCTCGACTTCCACGAAGCCGCGATCCTGGCCTGAGATCGGACGCCCGCGCCGGCTCGCCGGTCGGGCGTTTCCACCGCCATGCATGTGTTCGGCATCGATGCGAGCCTCGGGAGCGGGGCCGCCTGCTGGATGGATGAGGATCGTCTCCTCTTCGAGCATACGGTCCGGCTGCCGCGCGGCCATCCGGCGGCATTGCCCGGGATCGTCGCGACGGTCCAGGCGGGAGCCGGCCTGCCACTCTCGGCGCTGGGCCTGATCGCGGTCGGCATCGGACCCGGCAGCTTCACCGGGCTGCGCAGCGCCATCGCCCTCGCCCGCGGGCTGGCGGCGGGACTCGGCTGTCCCGTGGTCGGGGTGACCCAGGGCGAGGCGGCGCTGGCGGTGGTCGGGCCGGAGATCGCCGGCCGCCAGTTGTGGATGGCATTGGACGGGCGCGGCGACTCGGTGCTGCTCGAGCGTGACGGCACTGCCGCGCGGGTGCCGCTGACGGCCTTGCCGGCGCCCGCCGGCCCGGTCGCCGTTGCCGGCGAGGCGGCGATCGCGGTGGCGGCACGGCTGGCCGCGGCCGGGCATGACGTGAAGCTGCTGGATGTGCGGGCGCCCTCGATCGCGGGGCTGGCCCGCGCCGGGCTGCGGCGGGTCCGATCCGGCGCACCGGCGCGGCCGGTCGAGCCGCTCTACGCCGAACCGCCCGCCGCCCTGCCGCCGCGCGGCGGCTTGCGGGAGCCACCGGCGGCGCTGCAGGCGGAGGCGCGATCCGCATGAGCGGGGCGGCGCGGCTGCGGCAGGTGACCGCATGGGATGCCGCGTTGCTGGCCACTTTGCACGCGGGCGCGTTCGGCGCCGATGCCTGGTCCGAGACCGTGTTTGCCGCCCAGTTCGCGCTGCCGGGCGTGTTCGCGCTGGTGCATGAAGCGGGCGGCCTCGTGCTCGCGCGGGTCGCGGCGGACGAGGCGGAGATCCTCACCATCGGCGTCGTCGAGGCGGCGCGCGGGCAGGGGGTCGGGGCGGCCTTGCTGCGGGCCACCTTCGACGCGGTGATCGCGGCGGGCGCCGTCGTCCTGTTCCTGGAAGTCGGGGTGCGCAATGCCGCGGCGCGGCGGTTCTATGCCCGCGCCGGCTTCATCCAGGTGGGCCGGCGGCGCGGCTACTACGCGAATGGGGAGGACGCGCTGGTGCTGCGCGCGGACCTCGTGCCGGACTCAACCGCCCCGCCGTAGCCGCAGCAGCACGGTGCCATCCGGTTCGGTGTCCATTCCCAGCACCGTATGACCCTGCTCCTCGGCCGAGCGGGGAACGTTGCGCACCGGCTCGTCGCCGCGAAGGCGCACCAGCAGGATCTGTCCCGGCGCCATCCCGTCAAGCGCAAGTCGCGTCCGGACGAATGTCATCGGGCAAATGTCAGCCGTGATGTCAATGGTTCGGTCTGGAGGTGATGTATGGAACATGATACTGTCCTGCTTCTTTGCGTTTAGAAAATATATTGCCGCAGCGAAGAGACGCAGCTATATGCCCCCTCAATTCGTGGTCGAGAGGGCTGTCATGGCCGATCATTCTTCTACCAGCAATGTGCTGGAGCTGACGGCGCAGATCGTCTCTGCGCATGTCGCACACAACGACGTCGCGGCCGATCTGCTGCCGTCGCTGATCCAGACGGTCTATGCCACGCTGGCTGGGGTCGGCCAAGAGCCGGCCGTGCCGGAACGTGCGAGCCCGGCGGTGCCGATCCGCAAGTCCGTGTACCCGGACTACATCGTCTGCCTGGAAGACGGGAAGAAGCTGAAGATGCTGAAGCGGCATCTGAAGACCGCCTATGGCATGACGCCGGAGCAGTATCGGGAGAAGTGGGGCCTGCCGCCCGATTACCCGATGGTCGCGCCCAACTACGCCAAGCACCGCTCCACCCTCGCCAAGCAGATCGGCCTCGGCACCAAGCCGCGGGGCTGACCGGCCACGCCGGAGGCGCGCGCCGCGCGCTTCTCCGGGTCGCATGTGCTCCCATATTGCCCCGAGAGGGCAATTGTGCCCTCTATGCAGGGCCGGCTTCGGGGCTCGGCGCGTGGCAAGGACGTCGGATGGAATCTCGAATCGAGCGCCTCTGCGTGGAGCGTGGACTGAAGATGACCGGCCAGCGCCGGGTCGTCGCACGCGTCCTCTCCGAGGCGAGCGATCATCCGGACGTCGAGGAACTCTATCAGCGCGCCGTCGCCCTCGATTCGCGGATCTCGATCGCCACCGTCTACCGCACCGTGCGCCTGCTCGAAGAGAAGGGCATCCTCGAGCGGCGTGACTTCGGCGGCGGACGGGCCCGCTACGAACCGACCGAACACGGCCGGCACTACCACCTGATCGACGTCGAGACCGGCAAGGTCATCGAGTTCCAGGACCCGGACCACGAGCACCTGATGCAGGCGATCGCCCGGCGACTCGGGTTCGGCCTCGTCTCGGTGCGGCTCGAATTGTTCGGCCGCCGACTCGAGACCGCGCCGTATGAAGACGGCCCGTTCGAGGCAGAGGCCTCGACCGCGGCCGGACGGGGCGCCCCGCCGGCAGAGTCGAAGCCCAGCAAAGGCGCGGCGGGCCGGGTGCCGCGGTGACCGCGGAACCGTCTCTGATCCCCAGACAGGAGCGGCGGTTGCCCTTCTCCGAACTGCGTGCCGGCAATCTCGGCGTTCGATTGGCCGCGTCCGCGGCCGAGACCGACGCCGTCCAGGCGCTGCGCTACCGCGTGTTCTACGGCGAGATGGGTGCCCGGCCGTCCGTCGAGGCCGCGGCCAGCGCGCGCGACCGGGACCAGTTCGACACCACCGCGGACCACCTGATCGTCGTGGACCATGCGATCGGCCCAGGGGCGGAGGGAATCGTCGCCACCTACCGCCTGCTGCAGCGCGAGGCGGTCGCCCCGATCGGCCGGTTCTACTCGGCGAGCGAGTACGACATCAGCCGCATCGAGCAGTTTCCGGGCCGCGTGCTGGAACTCGGCCGGTCCTGCGTCGACTCCGGCTATCGCAACCGAGCGGCGATGCAGCTGCTGTGGCGTGGCATCGCGGCCTATGTCTTCCATCACCAGATCGACTTGATGTTCGGCTGCGCCAGCCTGCCGGGCACCGACCCGGACAACCTGGCGCTGGAGCTGTCGTATCTCTACTACAACCATCTGGCGCCGCCGGCGCTGTGCCCCCGCGCCCTGCCGGACCAGTATGTGGAGATGCGCCGCCTGCCCGCCGAGGCGGTCGACACGCGCCGCGCCCTGGCCCAGTTGCCGCCCTTGGTGAAGGGCTATCTGCGGCTGGGCGGCTTCGTCGGCGATGGGGCGGTGGTCGACCAGCAGTTCAACACGACGGACGTTGCAGTCGTGGTGAAGACCGACCTCGTGACGGACAAGTACTACCGGCACTATGAACGCCAGCTCCGCGACGCGCTCGACTAGCCACCACCGCCGTCGCCGCAACTGGCTGGGTCCGGCCGTGACATGGCTGCGCGGCCTACGCGGCCTGCGGGCGGACGGCATCGCCCTGGCGGCCGGGCTGCTCGCCGCCTTCGCCCTGCCGCCCTATGGCGTGCTGCCGGTGCTACTGGTCGCCTTCCCCGTGCTGATGGTGCTGCTGGAGGTGACGCCGCGCGCCCTGGTCGCGGCGCGCCGTGGGTGGTGGTTCGGCTTCGGCCTGCACCTGGTCGGGCTGTACTGGATCACCGACGCGATCATGATCGAGGCCGCCCGTTTCTGGTGGCTGGTGCCGCTCGCGGTGCCGGCCCTGGCGGCGGTGCTGGCCGTGTTCGTGGGCGCCGCCACCGGCGTGGCGCGACTCGCGCCGCCGGGCTGGCGGCGGATGCTGGCCCTGGCCGGCGCCTGGGTGCTCGCCGACCTCGCGCGGCAGTTCGTGGGCACCGGCTTTCCGTGGAACCCGCTGGGCAGCGTCTGGGAGCTGCCGGGCAGGGTGGGCGACGTGATGATCCAGCCGGCCGCCTATGTGGGCGTGCACGGACTCACTCTGGCGACGGTGCTGCTGGCCTGCACGCCGCTTGCCGGCCGGGTGGGCTGGATGGTGCTGGGCGGCGCGCTGGCGGCCTGGATCGGTGTGGGCTCGTGGCGGCTCTCCACGCCCATGCCGTTGCCGGGGGTGCCGCTGAAGGTGCTGCTGGTGCAGGGCAATGTGCCGCAGGGCGCCAAGTGGGACATGGCAAAGCGGCTGGAGATCTTTCGCCGCTACCTGCACCTGACGGACGATGCCGTCCGCGCGCTGCCCGCCGACGACCCTGCCGTGGTGGTCTGGCCGGAAACCGCGAGCCCGTTCCTGCTGGACGGCGATGCCGAGGCGCGGGATGCGATCGAAGCCGCCACGCATGGTGCGCCGGCGCTGGTCGGCGCGGTGCGGTTCGGCGCCGATGGCCGCCCGCGCAACACGCTGTTCGCGCTGACCGAAGGCGAGGGCATCGCAGGGCGATACGACAAGTGGCACCTGGTGCCGTTCGGGGAGTACCAACCGAGCTGGTTCCCGTTGGGGATTCAGGTGGTGCCGGGGGGAGGGTTCGCAGCCGGGTCGGGTCCCACCGTGATGCGCGTGCCGAGGTTGCCCCCGTTCGGCCCGCTGATCTGTTACGAGGCGATCTTCTCGGGGCAAGTGACCGGCGCCGCTGGGCGGCCCGAGTGGCTGGTCAACATCACCAACGATGCCTGGTTCGGCGATTCGAGCGGCCCCCGCCAGCACCTGGCCGCGGCGCGCATGCGGGCGGTCGAGGAAGGCCTGCCGCTGATGCGGGCCGCCAATACCGGGATCAGTGCGGGATTTGATGGGTACGGCCGGGAACTCGGCCGTCTTCACATGAACGTGACAGGTGTGTTGAACGTTGCACTTCCGCCGGCGTTGCAACCGACGGTCTATTCACGATTTGGGTTGTTCATCCCGCTCGTGGTTTCGCTTTTTGTGCTCGGAATCGCATGGTTTGGGCGCAGAACCGTTCGGAAAGGTTGAGACGGAAGAGAGATATCGTCCGCATCGCGGGATTCGTCTAACCGCACTAGACCAAATGTTGAAAAACTTTGCCGCGGTTGACAATTGCCGGTTGTGGCGTTAAGGGCTGCACATGATGAGCGTGCCGCCCACCACCCGCGCGCCACAGGTCCAGGAGTTGTCGATGCTTGAAGAAGGGAAGGGGGACGCGCGTATGGCACGGGCCGAATCGACCGGTGCCGAGCGCGAAGGGCGGCCCAGCCCGATCGACGTGCATGTGGGCTCCCGCATCCGGTTGCGCCGCACCCTGCTAGGCATGTCGCAGGAGCGTCTGGGTGAGGCGCTCGGCCTCACCTTCCAGCAGGTGCAGAAGTATGAGCGTGGCGTGAACCGCGTCGGCGCCTCCCGCCTGTTCGACCTGTCGCGCGTGCTCGACGTGCCGATCAGCTTCTTCTTTGACGACATGCCGGACAGCGTCGCCAGCGCGTTCGGCGGGCCCGCGGCCAAGCGCCCGGCCCCGCATTCGGAGGCGCTGGACAGCTTCGGCGACGATGCGCTCAACCGGCGGGAGACGCTGGAGCTGGTGCGGGCCTATTACCGCATCACCGATCCGGCGCTGCGCAAGCGCGTGTTCGAGCTGATCAAGTCGATGGGCCCCGCCGAGTCCTGAGCGAGGCGCCCCGTCGCCGGCGTCTCACGACCCGAGGAAGCTGCGGACCAGGCTGCCGGCCACCAGCCGCCAGCCATCCACGACCACGAAGAAGATCAGCTTGAACGGCAGCGAGACGACGTTCGGCGGCAACATCATCATGCCCAGGCTCATCAGCACGCTCGCGACGACCATGTCGATCACGAGGAAGGGCAGGAACAGCAGGAACCCCATCTCGAAGCCGCGTCGCAGCTCCCCCACCACGAAGGCGGGGATCACCGCGCGCCAGGGCGTGTCCTCCGGGGCGGGCGCCGGCGGCAACTGCGCGAGATCGAGGAAGAACGTGAGATCCGCCGGCCGCAGATTGGCGAGCATGAAGCGGTGAAACGGCGCCGCCGCCAGGCGGAGGCCCTCGAGCTCACCCACCTTCCCCTCGAGCATGGGCTGCAGACCCGCCGTCCACGCGGCGTCGAGCGCCGGCTGCATCACGAACAGCGTCAGGAACAGCGCGAGCCCGATCAGCACGCTATTCGGTGGCGTGCCCTGGGTGCTGAGCGCGCTGCGCAGCAACGACAGCACGATCACGATCCGTGTGAAGGCGGTCACCATCACCAGCAGGCTGGGGGCGAGCGACAGCACCGTCACCAGGGCGGTGAGCTGCACGATCCGGCTGGTGGCGCCCGCGTCGCCCGCCTGGCCGAGATCGAGGCTGATCGACTGCGCCGCGGCGGGCGCCGTCATCAGCGCCAGCACGAGCACGAGCACGAACGCCGGGATGCCGCGGCGGATCATGCGCGGATGTCCGGATCGGTGGGGTCGCGCGACAGCCAGCCGACCACCACGTCCTGCGGCCCGCCGGTCAACAACAGCACGCGCCGGCCGCCGCAGCGCACGATCGCCAGCCGGCGGCGCCCGTCGAGCGACAGGACCTCGTCCACCGCCAGGTCGCGCCCGCGCGGCGCGATCCGGGGCGCCAGGCCGCTGAAGCGCGCCAGCCGTCCCGCCAGCAGCACCAGGACGAGCACGCCCAGCAGGGCGGTGACGGCAGCGGCAAGCGTGGCGGGGTCGAGGCTCATGCGCAGCGCGGACTCGCGGGGGCGAGGTCGTCCGGCGCCGGGCGGCTGCGTGCTGGGGGTGCACCGGCATCTGAGGGGCAGGACATAGCCCAGTATGAAGCGAGGCAGGGTGAACGCTTCCTCTCCACCGCCGTTAAGGCCCGCTTCATCTTCCTGGAGGTAGTGTCGCGTCCTCCCGACCGGCTTTGCGCCGCGCGGGGCTCGACCCCGCGGACCGCTGCCGCACCGGACGCTGCCCGACCGGACTGAACCGATGGACCCGACCCGCATCCCCCTGTTCGAGACCGCCGCGCAGCGCCTGCGCTGGGCAGAGCAGCGTCAGGGCGTGCTGGCACGCAACATCGCCAACGTCTCCACCCCCGGCTTCGAGCCGCAGGACCTGCGCCCGTTCGCACAGGCCCTGAAGCAGGCGACCAGCGTCGCCCCCGCCCGCACCAGCCCGCAGCATCTGGCCGGATTGCTGGAGACTGTGCCGCTCGCGAAGGAACGGGCGCATGAACGATCGCCGGACGGGAACGCGGTCTCGCTGGATACGCAACTGATCAAGGTGGCCGACACGGAGACGGCGCAGAGCGTCGCGGCCACGATCTACAAGCGGTACATGGCGATGTTCGGCCTCGCCCTGGGCCGCGGGAGCTGAGGGCATGACGCGACGATCGGCCGCCGCCTGCTGCAGGACGCCCGCCGATCGGCCGCGAGCGGAGGACGCCGCATGGACCTGATGAAGGCGCTGAACGTCTCGGCGCATGGCATGGACGTGCAGACGACGCGGCTGCGCGTGATCGCCGAGAACCTCGCGAACCAGAACACGACCGGCTCCACGCCAGGCGCCGATCCGTATCGGCGCAAGACGGTCAGCTTCGAGTCGCGGCTCGACCGCGTCCTCGGCGTCGACACGGTGCGGGTCAAGCGGATCGCCCCGGACAAGGCGGACCTGCCGCAGCGCTACGACCCGTCGAATCCGGCGGCCGACGCCCAGGGCTACGTGAAACTGCCGAACGTGAACAGCTTCCTCGAGGTGATGGACATGCGGGAGGCGGAGCGCGCCTACAGCGCCAACCTGGCGATCCTGCAATCGACCCGTTCCATGCTCGGCCGCACGATCGAGATCCTGAAATGAGCACGCCCCCCGGCCTGCCGCTCGCCCCCGTCACCGGTCCTTCCGCCGCGGCCGACGCCTATGCGCGGGTCGATCGCGGGGCGGCCGCACCGGCGGGAGAGGCGGGTGGCGCATTCGGGGCGGCGCTGTCCCGCGCGCTGGAGGCCGCGGTGCGGACCGGGCACGAGGCGGACGCGCAGGCGATGCAGGGCCTGGTGACCGGGGGCAACCTGACCGAAGTGGTTACCGCGCTCTCGCGCGCGGAACTGACCTTGCAGACCGCGACCGCGGTGCGCGACCGGGTGGTCCAGGCCTACCAGGACATCATCAAGATGCCGATCTGAGCCGCCCACAATGGGTGAGAGCGACATCGCCGGCCTCCTGCGCACCATGCTGGTGGTGATCGCCAAGCTGGGCGGGCCGCTCCTGGCGGTCGCCCTGGTCGTCGGTCTGCTGGTCTCGCTGATCCAGGCGGTGACGCAGATCAACGAGGCGACGCTCTCCTTCGTACCCAAGGTCGCGGCACTGGGGGTCGCGCTGGTCTTCCTGGGCGCGTTCATGACCACGACGCTCTCGAACTTCGCCCTGCTGCTGTTCGACCGCATGGTGGCGATCGGGGGAAGCTGACCATGGACGTGTCGCATCGGGGCGTTCGGGCGAAGCCGACCGCGGGCGTGTCGCGCGGGGGCGCTTGAACATGGAACCCGCCCTGCCGTCGCTGCTCGCCCCGGTGCTGGGCGGGGAGACGCTGGCGCGCGGCGCCTGGGCGTTCCTGCTCGTCTTGTCGCGCGTCGGGCCGGCAATGCTGCTGCTGCCCGGCCTCGGTGAAGCCTTCGCGCCGGGGATGCTGCGCGCCGGCCTCGCCTTCGGCATGGCGCTGCTGATCTGGCCGCTGCTGCAGCCGGTCGTGCCGCCGCTGCCGGAAACCGGGCTCGCCGTCGCGCTCGCGGTCGCGGCGGAAGCGGTGACCGGGCTGTGGTTCGGCTGGCTCACGCGGCTCTGGGTGCTGGCCCTGGCGATGGCCGGGCAGGTCATCGCCTACCTGCTGGGGCTCGCCAGCGTGCTGCAGGCCGACGCGGAGCTGGGGCCGCAATCGACGGCGCTCTCCCGCCTGTTCGCGCTCGCCGCGCCGCTCGTGGTGTTGAGCGCCGGGCTCTACACGCTGCCGCTGCGCGCGCTGGTGGCGCTGTACGACGTGGTGCCGCCGGGCACGCTGCTGCCGGTCGCGGCCGGGGCGGCGCGCAGCACCGCGGCCGTCGGCGCCAGCTTCGCCCTGGCGCTGCAGCTCGCCTCCCCCTTCGTCGTGGCCGCGATCGTCTGGCATGTGGCGATCGGCCTCGCCGCGCGGCTGGTGCCCCGGATGCAGGTGTATTTCGTCGCCATGCCGGGGCAGATCCTGGGCGGGCTGCTGCTGCTTGCCGTCGCGGTGCAAACGCTGATGGGGGCTTGGCGGGACGGGCTGGTGGCCGGCTGGGCGACCAGCCTGGGCGGCTGAGCCATGGCGGAAGAGGAGGGCGCCAGTCCCGGCGAGAAGACCGAACCCGCCACCCAACGACGGCGGCAGCGGGCGCGTGAGGCGGGACAGGTCGCGATCTCTCGCGAGCTCGCGAGCTTCGCGGGGCTCGCGGTCGGAATCGGCGCGCTGCTGGTCGCGAGCGGGCCGGTCTCGCAGGCGTTGACCGTGCGGCTCGCGGTGTTCCTGGCCCAGGCCGACGCGACGCAGCTCGCCGGATCGGTCGGGCTCGCGCGCGCCGCCGAGGCGACCTTGCTGGCAGGCGCCCCGATCGTGCTGCTGGTGCTGCTGGCGGGCGCGGGGACGGTGCTGCTGCAGAGCGGCTTCCTGCTGGGCGGCGCGGGGCTGCGGCCCAATCTCGGCCGGCTCTCGCCGCGGGCGGGGCTGAAGCGGCTGGTCTCCGGTGAGAACCTGGCGGAGGCCGGCAAGTCGCTGGTCAAGATCGCGGTGATCGCCGCCGCGTTGTGGTGGGGCCTGTCGGGCGCCGTGGGGCGGCTGGTGCTCGAGACCCGCGACGCCCCACAGCACATCCCCGCCCATCTGCTTCCGTTGCTGGGGCGAGTCGCGCTGGTCATCCTCGCCATGCAGGCGGCCATCGCGGGGTGGGACCTCCTGCTGGTTCACCGCCGCCTCGGGCGGCAGTTGCGCATGAGCCGGCAGGACATCCGCGACGAGCTGAAGGAGACCGACGGCGATCCGGCGATCAAGGCGCGCATCCGGCAGATCCGCCTGCACCGAGCGCGGCGGCGAATGCGGGCGGCGGTCGCGAAGGCGACGGTGGTGGTCACCAACCCGACGCATTATGCGGTGGCGCTCGCTTACGACCGGAAGACGAGCGCGGCACCCAAGGTGGTGGCCAAGGGCACCGACCTGATGGCCGCGCGGATCCGCGAGGTCGCCGAGGAACACCGCGTTCCGATCGTCGCCAACCCGCCGCTCGCTCGCGCGCTGTTCCGGGTGGAGCTCGATCGCGAAATCCCGCCTGAACATTATCAGGTGGTCGCCGAGCTGATTGCCTATGTGTGGGGTCTGCGGTCCGGGGGCGGGATGCGGCGGGAGGCGCGTTGAGTGCTGGGCCGACTCGGGCGGATCGGGCAGTGTGCTGCCGACGGGAGCGTGCTTGCATGCTCGTTGAAACCGGAACATATTGGAAACACCGGGCTGGCGGACTTCTCACTTGCGGGTGACGGGCGCTTCGTTGCAATCTTAGCGCGAATTTCGTCGTCCCCTGCACGCGGAACGTGCCAAGTCGGCCAACACCGCCCGGTCGTGGGCGCCCCGAGTGAGCAGAGCGGAGAGAGGCAGAGATGGAAAAGAACAAGGCGCTCGACGCGGCGATGGCCCAGATCGAACGGGCCTTCGGTAAGGGCTCCATCATGCGCATGGGCCAGCGGCCGGGTGACGAGCAGATCGAGGTCATTCCCTCGGGCTCCCTCGGCCTCGACCTGGCGCTGGGCATCGGCGGCTTGCCGCGCGGCCGCATCATCGAGATCTACGGGCCGGAAAGCTCCGGCAAGACCACGCTCGCGCTGCACGCGATCGCCGAGGCGCAGCGGCGCGGCGGCACCTGCGCCTTCGTCGATGCCGAACATGCGCTGGATCCGGTTTATGCCCGCAAGCTGGGCGTCGACGTCGACAACCTGTTGATCAGCCAGCCGGATGCGGGCGAGCAGGCGCTCGAGATCGCCGACACGCTGGTGCGGTCGGGGGCGATCGACGTGCTGGTGGTGGACAGCGTCGCCGCGCTGGTGCCGCGCGCCGAACTCGAAGGCGAGATGGGCGACAGCCACATGGGCCTGCATGCGCGGCTCATGAGCCAGGCGCTGCGCAAGATCACCGGCAGCGTCTCGCGCAGCAAGTGCATGCTGATCTTCCTCAACCAGATCCGCATGAAGATCGGCGTCATGTTCGGCAACCCGGAGACCACCACGGGCGGCAACGCGCTGAAGTTCTACGCCTCGATCCGCATGGAGATCCGCCGCATCGGCCAGATCAAGGAGCGGGACGAGGTGGTGGGCAACCAGACCCGCGTGAAGGTGGTGAAGAACAAGCTGGCCCCGCCGTTCCGGCAGGTCGAGTTCGACATCATGTATGGCGAGGGCATCAGCAAGGTGGGCGAACTGCTCGACCTCGGCGTGAAGGCCGGCGTCGTCGAGAAGTCGGGCGCCTGGTTCAGCTACGACAGCCAGCGCATCGGCCAAGGCCGGGAGAACGCCAAGCAGTTCCTGCGCGACCACCCCGAGATGGCCAATGCGATCGAGGCCAAGGTGCGCGATCAGTCCGGCGTCGTGGCCAACGCGATGATGGCGACCGCCGACGAGGACGAGGCGGAAGCCGCCGAATAGGCCGTGGTTTCGCCGCGCCGCATGCCACCAACGCGGGCCTGCGGCGCGGCCTCCGGGCCGGCACGTGGGGCATGGCGCGCGCACGGTCGCGGCAGCCGAGGCGTTTACCGCTCGGCGCCGCCGGCATTGGGGCGCCGATCGTCAACGTGACCTGACCGCCCGCGCCAGCCCCCTCCCGTGACAGCGCGCGTCCGGTAGGCTACTGGCATGCCTTCCGTTTCCAGCCCTCCGGACCCAGATCGTTCTCCATGACCAGCAGCAACGACATTCGCGCGACGTTCCTCGACTTCTTTGCCCGCAACGGGCATCAGGTCGTCGAGAGTTCGCCCCTCGTGCCGCGGAACGATCCGACCCTGATGTTCGCGAACTCCGGCATGGTCCAGTTCAAGAACGTCTTCACCGGGCAGGAACGCCGCCCCTATGTCCGCGCCACCACGGCGCAGAAATGCGTGCGCGCCGGCGGCAAGCACAACGACCTGGACAACGTGGGCTACACGGCGCGGCACCACACCTTCTTCGAGATGCTGGGCAATTTCAGCTTCGGCGATTACTTCAAGGAGGCCGCGATCCCCTTCGCGTGGGAGCTGGTGACCCGCGATTTCGGCCTGCCGAAGGACAAGCTGCTGGTCACCGTCTTCTCCGAGGACGAGGATGCCGCGGCGATCTGGAAGAAGGTCGCCGGACTGCCGGACGAGCGCATCATCCGCATCCCGACCTCGGACAATTTCTGGCGCATGGGCGATACCGGTCCCTGCGGCCCCTGCAGCGAGATCTTCTACGACCACGGGCCGGAAATCCCGGGCGGTCCGCCCGGCAGCCCCGATGAGGACGGCGACCGCTTCATCGAGATCTGGAACCTCGTGTTCATGCAATACGAGGAGGGCCCGCCCGGCACGCGCGTGCCGTTGCCGCGCCCCTCGATCGACACCGGCATGGGGCTCGAGCGGATTGCCGCGATCCTGCAGGGCAAGCACGACAACTACGACATCGACACCTTCCGCGCCCTGATCATGGCGAGCGCCGAGGCGACCGGCCAGGCGCCCGACGGTCCGTTCCGCACCAGCCATCGCGTGGTCGCCGACCATCTGCGCAGCTCCGCCTTCCTGATCGCCGACGGCGTGCTGCCGTCGAACGAGGGCCGCGGCTACGTGCTGCGTCGGATCATGCGCCGCGCCATGCGCCACGCCACCATGATGGGCGCGCGCGAGCCGCTGATGTATCGGCTGGTCCCCGCGCTGGTCCGCCAGATGGGCGCGGCCTATCCCGAACTGGTCCGCGCCGAGAAACTGATCGTCGAGACGCTGCTGCTGGAGGAGACGCGCTTCAAGCAGATGCTCGAGCGCGGCCTGCATCTGCTGACCGAGGAGACCGAACGCCTGGGCGAGACGCAGCCGCTCCCTGGTGCCGTCGCCTTCCGCCTTTACGACACCTACGGCTTCCCGCTCGACCTGACGCAGGACGCGCTGCGCGAGCAGGGCAGGGCGGTCGATCTCGAAGGCTTCGAAGCGGCGATGGCGGAGCAGCGCGCTCGCGCCCGCGCCGCCTGGGCCGGCACCGGAGAGGCGGCCACCGAACGCGTCTGGTTCGAGCTGAAGGAGCAGGTGGGCGCCACCGAGTTCCTGGGCTACGCGACCGAAGGCGCCGAGGCCGAAATCCGGGCTCTGGTCGTCGCCGGCCAGCCCGCCACGGAGGCCGGCCCAGGCACCGAGGTCGCGGTGGTGCTCAACCAGACCCCGTTCTACGGCGAGAGCGGTGGCCAGGTGGGCGACACCGGCGTCATCACCGGCGCGGACGGGCTGCGCATCGTGGTGACCGACACGCAGAAGAAGCTCGCCGACCTGTTCGTCCATCTCGGCCGGGTCGAGAGCGGCACCGCCAAGGTTGGCACGCCCGTGGTGGCCGAGGTCGACCACGGGCGCCGCAGCGCGATCCGCGCGCACCACTCGGCGACCCATCTGCTGCACGAGGCGTTGCGCCGCACCCTCGGCACTCACGTGATGCAGAAGGGCAGCCTGAACGCGCCCGACCGGCTGCGCTTCGACATCAGCCAGCCGCGGCCGATCACCGGCGAGGAACTCGCGACCGTCGAGGCCGAGGTGAATGCGCGCATCCGCGAGAACAGCGAGGTCGTCACCCGCCTGATGACCCCCGACGCCGCGGTCGAACTCGGCGCCATGGCGCTGTTCGGCGAGAAATACGGCGAGGAGGTGCGCGTCGTCTCGATGGGCGCCCCCGATGGCAACAAGGCCGCCTGGTCGATCGAGCTGTGCGGCGGCACCCATGTCCGGCGCACCGGCGATATCGGCTATTTCCGCATCCTTTCGGAATCCGCCGTCGCCGCCGGCGTCCGCCGCATCGAGGCGGTGACCGGCGCGGCCGCGGAAGCGGTGGTGACCGAGACGCAGAAGCGGCTGAACGAGATCGCCGGTGCGCTGCGCGTGCCCGCGACCGAGGCGGCGGAGCGCATCGGCACCCTGCTCGAAGATCGGCGCAAGCTGGAGCGCCAGGTGGCGGAGCTGCAGAAGAAGCTCGCCACCGGCGGCGGCGGCGCGGAGATCGAGGAGGTCGGCGGGGTCAAGCTCAGCGCCCGCAACCTGGGCGAGGTGTCGCCGCGCGACCTCAAGGGCTTGGCCGACGCCATCGGCAAGCAGATCGAGTCCGGCGTGGTGGCGCTGGTCTCCACCGCCGATGGCAAGGCGAGCATCGTGGTCGGCGTCTCGCCCGACCTGACCGGCCGGTTCAGCGCGGTCGACCTGGTGCGCGCGGCCGCGGCCGCGGTGGGCGGCAAGGGCGGTGGCGGGCGACCGGACCTGGCGCAGGCCGGCGGCCCCGATGCCGCGCAGGCGGATGCGGCGCTCGCCGCGGTCCGCGCCGCCCTGGCGGCCTAGCCATGCCTGCCGCGCGCCCGTGCGCCGGTCGGTTCCCCGGCGCGGATCGGCTGCGGTCGCCGCGTACTGCCCCCGTCCGCCGGCCCCGCCGCCCTTTGCGGCGCGCGGCCAGCCGCGTCGGCCGCGAGGTGTCCCTCGCATGACGGCGGCGCGGAACGTGCTCGATCTCGGGTGGGACGAGGTGCATCGGGACAGCGAGGCGCTGGCGCGGCTGCCGCAACTGCAGCGTCCCTGGACCGGCATCCTGGCCGCCGCGCGCGGCGGGCTAATCCCGGCCGCGCTGCTGGGCCATGCCCTTGATGTCCGCCGGATCGAGGTCGTCTCCGTGGTCACCTACGACGATCGCCGCGCCCAGGCGCCGCGGGTCCTCGGTCAGCCGGACCTCCCGGCGGAGGGGGCGGGCTGGCTGCTGGTGGACGATCTGGTGGATAGCGGCGTCACCGCCCGCACGATCCGCGCGCTGTTCCCCGCGGTGACGATCGCCGTGCTCTATGCCAAGCCGGCGGGCGAGGCGCTGGCGGATGCGTTCGTGCGCCGCGTGCCGCAGGACACCTGGCTCGTCTTCCCCTGGGAACGCACCCTGCGCGCGGCCACCGCGCCATCGCCGTCGGCACCCGCCGAACCCACGGGTCCGGCAGTCTCCGGCTTGCTGCCGCAGGCTCCGGTTGCGGCCGCACCGGCGCAAGCTGGCCGGACGCCCGCGTCGCCTGCGGACGGTTCGCCCACGCACGGCGCGACCTGCGAATGATCCGGCTGCCGCCC
>JAFKLG010000126.1 GCA_017304945.1 Rhodospirillales bacterium | reverse complement strand
GGTCGAGGTCGTAGCAATGCAGGTGGTCGCGCCGCAGCCCCTCCGCGCGCTCCATGGCGTAGCCGATCACGCCCACTTGCCGCGCCGAGCGGGCGAGCGCCGGCGGGATTGCGGCCTCCTCGGCGGCCTCCTTGACCAGCGTCTCGGCCGGCGTCAGCCCCGCCGGAACCCCGCCGGCCACGATGTGGTCCAGCTTGCCGGGGTCGAGCAGCTTGTCGCGCGCCCGCCGCGCCACCCACAGATGCAGCCCATCGGCGCGCCGCACCAGGCCGTTCACGTGCACCCCGACCGCGAACACGCCGAACGCCGGCACCGCCCCGCGATCGATCTGCGCCAGCACCGGCCCATCCGGGTCGGCGCGAACGTCGAACGCCTCGGACCGCCAGCGGAACCAGCCCTCCTTGGCCAGGCTCCGCGCGAGGTCCGGCAGCGCGTCGCCGTCAGGCAGGCCCACCCCGTCCGCCGACCTGCCGACGCCATCCATGTGCGCGAGCCGGTCCGCCAGCGCCGGCTGCACCCAGCCCACCTGCGCGGCGCCGATCCGGAACGGCACCCGCTCCCCCGGCAGCACCGCCGTGTGGCAGGCCAGCACGTGGCGGAGGAAACCTGTCTCTGGCGCAGCGATCGACACGGGCTCGCCTTTCAAAAGTCGGCCCACAATGCCACATGCGCTGCATGAGACGAACCCAGGCCCAAACGCGACCGGCCTCGTTGCCGAACGCGCGCCGGGCCGAACGGTCCGGACTGCAGACGGTCCTTTCGCTGCTTCCGTATCTCTGGCCCACCGGCAACACGGGCGCGCGGATCAGGGTGTCGATCGCCCTGGTGTTCATGCTCGCGGCGAAGCTGGCCACGGTCTACGTGCCGATCCTCTACGGCCGCGCGGTCGACGCGCTCGCGCCGACGGACGCGACCGCCATGGTCGCCCTGCCGGTCGCGCTGATCGTCGGCTACGGCCTGGTCCGCGTCGCCGCCGCGGGCTTCGGGGAGATCCGGGACGCGCTGTTCGCCTCGGTCCAGCAGCGCGCGGTGCGGCAGATCGCCCTGCGCACCTTCCGGCACCTGCACGCGATCAGCCTGCGCTTCCACATGGACCGGCAGACCGGCGCCCTGTCTCGGGTGATCGATCGGGGCGTGCTGGGCATGCAGTCGGTGCTGCGGCTCGCCGTGTTCAACGTGGTGCCGACCGCGCTCGAGCTCGTCCTGGTCACCGGCATCATCTGGCACCTGTTCGACTGGCGCTATGCCGCGGTGACCTGCGTCGCCGTGCTGCTCTACGTCGCCTTCACCATGGCCTTCGCGGCGGCGCGCAGCCGCTGGCGGCGGACCATGAACGACACCGACAACGACGCCTCGACCAAGGCGCTCGACAGCCTGCTGAACTACGAGACGGTCAAGTACTTCAACAACGAGACGCATGAGGCGGAGCGCTACGACGCCTCCCTCGCGCGCTATGAGCGGGCCGCCGTGCGGGTGCAGGTCTCGCTCAACCTGCTGAACCTCGGCCAGGCGGTGATCATCGCGATCGGCCTCACGGTGATCATGCTGATGGCGGCTGCCGGCGTGCGCCACGGCACCATGACCGTGGGCAAGTTCGTGCTGGTGAACACCTACCTGCTGCAGCTCTACCAGCCGCTGAACTTCCTCGGCATGGTCTACATGACCATCAAGCAGGGCCTGGTGGACATGGAGCAGATGTTCCGGCTGCTGCGGGTCAACCAGGAGGTGGCCGACCGGCCCGGCGCCCGCCCGCTCGACCCCTACGGTCCCGGCGAGGTCCGGTTCGAGGACGTGCATTTCGGCTACGGTCCCGATCGCGAGATCCTGAAGGGCGTCAGCTTCACCGTGCCGGCCGGGAGCAAGCTCGCGATCGTCGGTCCGACCGGCGCCGGCAAGTCGACCATCAGCCGGCTGCTGTTCCGCTTCTACGACGTGACCGGCGGCCGCATCCTGATCGACGGGCAGGACCTGCGCGACGTCACGCAGGAGAGCCTGCGCGCGGTGATCGGCGTGGTGCCGCAGGACACCGTGCTGTTCAACGACACGATCGGCTACAACATCGCCTACGGCCATCCCGGCGCGAGCCAGGCGGAGGTCGAGGCCGCGGCGCGGCATGCCCAGGTGCATGGCTTCGTGCTGGGCCTGCCCGAGGGCTACGAGACCCGCGTGGGTGAGCGTGGACTGAAGCTGTCGGGTGGCGAGAAGCAGCGCGTGGCGATCGCGCGGACGATCCTGAAGGATCCGCGCATCCTGATCCTGGACGAGGCGACCAGCGCGCTGGACACCCGCACGGAGCAGGAGATCCAGGCCGCGCTGCGCGACGTGTCGGCGCACCGCACCACGCTGGTGATCGCGCACCGGCTCTCGACAGTGGTGGACGCGGACGAGATCCTGGTGCTGCAGGATGGCCAGGTGCGGGAGCGCGGCACCCATGCGGCGCTGCTGGCGCGCAATGGGCTGTATGCGCGGATGTGGGCCGCGCAGGCGGCCGAACAGGAACACGCGACCGCGGATGCCGCGGTTGCCGACTGACGGAGGAAAGCGACGATGCAGAACGACCCCGAACAGCCGGCCCCGGCGGAACTCAGCCATGCCGGCGCGGTCGTCGACAAGGCGATCGAATACATGGTGGGGCAGAACATCGGCTCGCTCGCCATTGCCTCGGCCCTGCTGGGCGGTTCGCTCGCCCTGCTGGCGCGCAGCGTCGCGGACGATGCGATCGTGCATATCCTGAACAACGCGATCGCCAGCGTACGGGCCGGCGAGCTGCGGGGGAACGTGCCGCCTGCCTCCTGACGCGGCGCCGATCCCGACCGCCGGGCGGCTGCCATGCAGCGTCTTCCTTGACGCGCGGGGACTCTGTCGCCATAACCCGCGCCTTCCAAGCTGGACCAAGGATATTCGTGCGATGTCGCGTCGCTGTGAGATCACGGGCAAGGGCGTGCTTTCGGGCAACAACGTCAGCCACGCCAACAACAAGACCCGCCGCCGCTTCCTGCCCAACCTGCAGGTGACCTCCCTGTTGTCCGACATCCTCGGCTCCGAGGTGCGGCTGCGGCTGTCGACCCGCGCCATTCGGACCATCGAGCACAACGGCGGCATCGACGCCTTCCTGCTCGGCACCCCGAACACCAAGCTGACCGATGAGGGGCGGGTGCTGAAGCGCCGCATCGAGCGGGCGCGCGCCAAGCGGGCGGAGAAGGAAGCGGCCTGAGCCGCCCGCCGTCTGCTTCCGGCCGTCCGGTCCAGGGCGGTTCGGGGACGGCTCCGCCACATCGTCGAGACTGCGTCACGGCCGGGGTCCCCGGCCGTTTCCGCGTCGGACCCGCCCTGCGGTGGGGATCCCGCGCGGACTGAGGCGCCGGGCGGCGCCCCCGCGTCACTCCGCCTCGAACGCCTGGTCCGGGATGTCCTTGGCTGGGCTGGCCCCGTTCGCGTCGAACGGCACGGCCAGCGGATCGAGGCTGCTGAGCGAGGCGAGGTCGACGAAGCGTTGGGCGCGCATGCCGGCCGCGAAAGTGCCGCAGGCGCGGCTCCACAGTTCCCCGATGGCGACGTCCGGCCGATAGACCCCCAGCGGCAGGCCGCCCAGGCTGGTCTCTCCGCCGGGGAGCAGGAAGACGCTGGCCACCGTGCCGCCATCCATGCCGCGCAGCTTGACCACCGCGGGCTGCGGGCTGCGGTTGCGCACGGTGAGCCGTCCCGGCCCGCTGCCCCGGCGCTCGAGCACCTCCCCGTTCCGCGGCAGCGGTCCGGCATTGTAGGCGCAGTAGCTCCGCCGCGCCGCCGCCGAGTCCCCCGGCGCGAGCCGGGCCGCCTCGATCAGGGCGGTGGAGGTCTCGGTGCTCCTGATCTCCACCATGCCGTGTTGCGGCAGCATCCCCGTCGCCTGCACGGTGCTGAACGGCGGCAGGGACCCGGCGGGCACGAGATCGTCCGCGCTGCCGGTGCGGCGCCACAGCACGGCCGGCCCGGCGCCGGGCACGACGTAGTAGTTGGCGGTGCCGGGAAGCTGGACGGGGGCGGGCGGCGCGCTCGGCCGGCCAGAATCGGCGGGGCTGGTGGAGGGCATGCGGGCGGCGATCGGCAATGGCTTGGGCGGTTCGACCCGGTTGAAATGGATCACCGCCTGCACCAGGCTCACGAGGATCAGCAGCCCGGCGCCGATCCACAGCGGAACCGGCAGGTCGGACCAGCGCGGGTGGCGGATCGGCACCTCCGGCATGACCGGTGGCACCATGGGCGGGATCTCACCGACCTCGCTCTCATCCGGCGGCGCCTGGCGGACCGACCGCTCCGGCCCGCTGCGGAGCAGGGCCGCCTGACGCGCGGACCGGTCGTAGGCGGCGCGGCGGGTCGGGTCGATCAGCACGTCGTAGGCTTCGCGGGTGGCCACGAAGGCGGCGGTGTTCCCGGTCGTGGGGACGTCCGGGTGCAGCACCCGCGCCCGGCGACGGAACGCGGACGCGATCTCGTCGGGCAGCGCGGTCGGAGGCACGCCCAGACGATCGTAATAGCCCTGCGGATCGAGAGGAGAGTGCGGCACCGACATCCGGGAGATAGGGACAGCCTTGTGGCTGGAACTTCTCCCCGCTACTCAATTTCGGAGCGCTGCGCCAGGACGACGCGCGACCGGGGGAGCAAACGTGCCATCCGAACCGATCGGACCGCAGCCGGCGGCGCGGCGTCCGACCCGGCTGCCTGCGGCAAGGCCGCGCTGGAGAGTGGGCGCGGGCGCCGTCCCGCAGTCGGATTTCGGCCGCTGGGCGGCCGCGATCGTGCTGCTCGCCGGCGGGTTCCTGCCGCCGGTCGACTTCTTCATCGTCAACGTGGCCTTGCCCTCGATCCATGCCGACCTGGGCGCGACCCCGGCGGAGACACAGCTCGTCATCTCGGCCTATGCGGTCGGCTACGCCGTGTTCCTGATCACCGGCGGCCGGCTGGGCGACCTGTACGGGCGGCGGCGCATGTTCCTGGCGGGCATGACGGCGTTCACCCTGGCGAACCTGATCTGCGGCGCCGCCCCCTCGCCGGGGCTGCTGCTGGTGGGCCGGGTGCTGCAGGGCCTGTCCGCGTCGATGCTGATCCCGCAGGTGCTGGCCTCGCTGCGCGCCCTGTTCGCCGACGAGCGGGCGCTCGCACGGGCCATGAGCGCCTATGGCATCATGATGGGCCTGGCCGCGGCGATCGGGCAGTTCGCCGGCGGCGCGCTGGTGCAGTGGAACCCGTTCGACTGGGGCTGGCGGGCGGTGTTCCTGCTCAAGCTGCCGATCTGCGCGACGACCCTGGCGGCAGCCTGGGTGCTGATGCCGGAGACCGGCGGCCGTGGCGGCACGCGGCTCGACATCGGCGGTGCGGCGCTCGTCTCGCTGATGCTGGCCTGCGTGGTGGTCCCGCTCTCGAAGGGGCGGGAACTGGGCTGGCCGCTGTGGATCTTCGGGCTGCTCGCGCTGACGCCGGTGCTGGCGGCGGTGTTCCTGTGGTACGAGGATCGGCTGGCGCAGCGCGGCGGCCTGCCGCTGGTCGACCCCGGCCTGCTCGCGGTGCCGGGGTTCCGTCGCGGCGTGCTGGTCGGCACGCTGTTCTTCTTCACCACCGCCTTCTACTTCCTGTTCGGCATCTACCATCAGGAAGGCCGGGGCGTGCTGCCGCTGCAGACCGGCCTCGCGATCGTGCCCTATGGCGTGGGGCTGTTCCTGGGCCCGGTGCTCAGCGCCCCGCTGCAGCGGCTCCGGCCCAAGCTCCTCGCACTCGGCATGGCGGTGCAGGTGACCGGCTACGGGCTGATCGGCCTGCTGGTCTGGGCCGGCATCGGCGGGGCGGCGCTGAGCGCGGTCGTGTTCCTGGCCGGGTTCGGCCAGGGCGTCGCCTTCCCCCGGCTGTTCAACACGGTGCTGGCGGACGTCCCGGCCGCGCAGGCGGGCGTGGCGGCCGGCATCCTCAACTCCGCCTTGCAGGTGGGTGCGGCAGTCAGTGCGGCGGCGATCGGCAGCCTGTTCTTCGCCGTGCTGGATGGACGTGCGGGGGAACGCGCCTTTGCCGAGGCCTTCGCGACCGCGCAGTGGACCGTGACCGGGGCCTTGGCGGTCGCGATGCTGATCGCCATCCCACCCCGCCAGCACAACCGGCCGAAGCAGGTTTGACGCGATTAACGACAAAACTGCTAGTTTTGCGACAAATGTTTGCCTCGACCGCACCCGATGTGCTGTTCTGCCGAAGCCGGCGGCCGCTCCGCGCCGGCCAGCAACACGCGTGGAGGTCTCCCATGTCCGTGCCCATGGAGGACGCCCTGGCCGTGGTCCGAGCGGCGTACGGGGAACAGCAATGGGCCGCCTTGAGTCCGCAAGAGCAGACTCATGCGATCTATCGCGAGATGCGGCGGCTGCAGCTGGAACACATCACCCGGCGGGGGATGCAGATCGCGAACGGCGGGCTGAACGGCGGCGACGCGCTGCGATGCTCCGTGCTGGTGAAGACTCGGACCGGGGATCGCTGCTCATGGCAGCCGGTGGTCGTGCTGGGCGGCCGAGCCTATTGCGGGCTGCATGACCCGCGCCGCTGGCGCCCGGATGTCGCCAACGCCGCGCGGGCCGCCCATG
The DNA here is from genome assembly GCA_017304945.1 of Rhodospirillales bacterium. GTDB lineage: Bacteria > Pseudomonadota > Alphaproteobacteria > Acetobacterales > Acetobacteraceae > Rhodopila. The sequence goes on along the minus strand of JAFKLG010000126.1, from coordinate 23,034 downwards.
GGATGCGCAACGCCGCCGAGTGAGGCGTCGCCGCGCGGAGGGCGGTCTGGTGGCGAAGCTGCTGGACCAGGCTCCAGGGGCGCTGTAGTGGAGCCGCCATGGCTCGCATCGCAGCGCTGACGCGCACCACCTCGGAAACCGACATCGCGCTGTCCCTCGACCTCGACGGGACCGGCAAGGCCGAGATCGCGACCGGGATCGGCTTTCTCGACCACATGCTGACCGCGTTCGCCCGACACGGGCTGTTCGACCTGACGGTGCGGGCGACCGGCGACCTGCATATCGACTTCCATCACACGACCGAGGACGTCGGCATCGTCCTCGGCACCGCGTTCGACCGAGCGCTTGGCGACAAACGTGGCATTCGTCGGTTTGGTCACGCCGTCGTTCCGATGGATGAGGCGATGGCCGATGCCGCGGTCGACATCTCGGGGCGACCTTTCCTGGCCTGGAATGTCGCCTTCGCCCACCCCAAGATTGGGGAGATGGACACCGAACTGTTCGAGGAGTTCTTCCGCGCCCTGGCGTTCAACGCCCGGGTCACGCTGCATGTCACGCAGCGGGCCGGCCACAACGCGCACCATGTCGCCGAAGCCTGCTTCAAGGCGGCGGCCCGCGCACTGCGGCAGGCGGTGGAGCTGGACCCGCGGATCGGCGACGCCATCCCGTCCACCAAGGGGGCGCTATGACGAGCTGGACCGCGCATCTGCGCCGTGATGCGGAGCCGCTGCTGCTGCGCGACGGCTTCTCCTGGGGCTGCCTGTGCTTCGGCCCGTTCTGGCTGGCCGCGCATCGCGCCTGGCTGCCGGCGGCGCTGAGCCTCGCCGCCTGGGGGCTCGCGATCGCGCTGACCCCCGGCCCGATGGCCAAGGTGGTGCTGCCTGCGCTGGCCTGGCTGCACGGCCTCTCGGGCAACGACCTGCGCCGCTGGTCGCTGTCGCTGCGGGGCTATGTGGAAGGGCCGGTGCTGGTCGCCGGCAATGAGCTCGAGGCGCTGCGCCGGCTCGTCGCGGCGCGCCCCGAACTGATGCCTGCCTTCGCACCCGCGGAGACGGCACGATGAAGGTCGCCGTCGTCGATTACGGAAGCGGCAATCTCGCCTCCGCCTCGCGCGGGCTGGCGCTGGCCGCCGAACGGCTGGGGCTGGACGCCGACGTGGCGGTGACCGCCGACCCCGACTTCGTGGCCCGCGCCGACCGCATCGTGCTGCCGGGGCAGGGGGCCTTCGCCGATTGCGCCCATGGCTTGGCCGCCGTGGACGGCATGCCGGAGGCGATCGAGGCGGGAGTTGCGCGGGGCGTGCCGTTCCTCGGCATCTGCGTCGGCATGCAGCTCATGGCGCAGCGGGGACTCGAGCACCAGGTCACGCGCGGCTTCGGGTGGATCAAGGGGGACGTGGCCGAACTGCCGGCGCCCGGGCTGCGGCTGCCGCAGATGGGCTGGAACGCGTTGCAGTTCGAGCCGGAGTCGCACCCATTGCTGGCCGGCCTCACGCCGGGCGACCACGCCTATTTCGTGCACAGCTACGCGCTGGTCGACGGCGACGAGCGGGAGGTGATCGCGACCACCGATTACGGTGGACCGGTGGTCGCCTTCGTCGCCTCCGGCAATCGCGCCGGCACGCAGTTCCATGTCGAGAAGAGCCAGGAGGTCGGCTTGCGCATCCTGGCGAACTTCCTGCGCTGGAGCCCGTGATGGCCGACGCGCCCCCGCTGCCCGATCCGATCACCCGGCCCGAACGCTTCGTCGAACGGCTGGAGGCCATCAACGAGGACGACCTGCACGCGCTGTGCGAGGCCACCGACGCCGCGATCCTGGAAGGGGGCGGATTCGGCTGGGTCAACCCGCCGGGCCGTCGCGCCCTGGAAGCGTACTACCGCGGCGTGCTGCTGGTCCCGGAACGGGAGCTGTTCGTGGCCAGGTTGAACGGCACGGTCGTCGGGTCGGCGCATCTCGTGCGGCCACCGCGCAACAACGAGGCGCAGGCGTTCGCGGCGCAGCTGATGCACTCGTTCGTGGCCCCGTATGCGCGTGGCCACGGGCTGGCGCGCCTGCTGACGGTGGGGGTGGAGGACCGCGCGCGCGAACTCGGCTACCACGTGCTGAATCTCGACGTGCGCGAGACGCAGGAAGTCGCGATCCGGCTCTACGAGTCGCTGGGCTACGTGCGCTGGGGCGAGCACCCCGAATACGCGCAGGTGCGCGGCAAGGTGATCCGCGGTTTCTACTACGCGAAGCGGCTGCGTCCCCGGCGCAGCCAGACCGCCGACGCCTCCTGACGCCGGAGCGACTTATGGCCCTCACGCTCTACCCTGCGATCGACCTGAAGGATGGCGCCTGCGTCCGGCTGAAACGGGGCGAGATGGACCAGGCGACGGTCTACTCCACCGATCCGGGGGCACAGGCCCGCGCCTGGCAGCAGGCCGGGTTCGTCTGGCTGCACGTGGTGGACCTGAACGGCGCCTTCGCCGGGCGGCCGGTGAATGCGGCGGCCGTGCGCGCGATTCTTGCCGCGACCGACCTGCCGGTGCAGTTGGGCGGCGGCATCCGCGACCTCGCCGGCATCGAGGCCTGGCTCGACGCGGGCGTGCGCCGGGTCATCCTGGGCAGCGCCGCCGCCAAGAACCCGGCGCTGGTGATCGAGGCCTGCCGCCAGTTCCCCGGCCGCATCGCGGTCGGGATCGATGCGCGGGGCGGCTGGGTCGCCACCGAGGGATGGGCGGAGACCTCCGACCTCGCGGCGGTCGATCTCGCGCTTCGTTTCGAGGACGCGGGCGCGGCGGCGATCATCTACACCGATATCGGGCGGGACGGCATGCTGGCCGGACTCGACCTGGCCGGAACCGTCGCGTTGGCGACGCGGCTGACCACGCCGGTGATCGCCTCGGGGGGCGTCGGCACGCTGCAGGACCTGATCGCGTTGCGCGACGCGGCCGTAGGCACCCGGGTGGAGGGCGTGATCGTGGGGCGCGCGCTCTACGATGGCCGGGTCGACCCGGCGGCGGCGCTGGCGGCGTTGGCGGCCTAGCTTCCGGGTGGGGCCCCGAGGGATCCGGACCTCGTGGCCGGCGTTCCGGCCGCGGCGTCGGACGTCCTCTGATCCGGATGAATTCTATGAAGATCCGGTGATCTGGATCGGGTCTGACCTGCCATGCCGACCGAACGCTTGCGCCGCATCGGCTGCCTCAGTGTATGGACGCGATGATGTTGAAGCTTCGAGTGATTCCCTGCCTGGACGTGAAGGACGGACGCGTCGTCAAGGGCGTGAACTTCCTGTCGCTGCGTGACGCCGGCGATCCGGTGGAGCAGGCCGCGGTCTACGATGCCGCCGGCGCCGACGAGCTGTGTTTCCTCGACATCACCGCCAGCCATGAGAACCGCGACACGATCCTGGACGTCGTGGCGCGCACCGCGGCGCGGGTGTTCCTGCCGCTGACGGTCGGCGGCGGCATCCGCTCGACCGAGGACATGCGGCGGTTGTTGTTGGCCGGCACCGACAAGTGCAGCGTCAACTCCGCGGCGGTTGCGCGGCCGGAGCTGGTGCGCGAGGCGGCGACGAAATTCGGCAGCCAGTGCGTGGTGGTCGCGGTGGACGCGAAGCAGACCGGTCCCGGCCGCTGGGAGGTCTTCACCCATGGTGGCCGCAAGCCGACCGGGATCGATGCGATCGCCTGGTGCCGCCAGGTCACGGAGCTCGGGGCGGGCGAGATCCTGCTGACCAGCATGGACCGCGACGGCACCGGCGTCGGCTTCGACCTGCCGCTGCTGCGCGCCGTGTGCGGGGCGGTGCGGGTGCCCGTGATCGCCTCCGGCGGGGTCGGCACGCTCGAGCACTTTGTCGAAGGCGCCCAGGCCGGCGCGACCGGCCTGCTCGCGGCGAGCGTCTTCCATTTCGGCACCTTCACCATTGCCGAGGTGAAGCAGACCCTTGCCGCCGCCGGACTGCCGGTTCGCCTGCCGCGCCAGGCCGCCTGACAATGCCCAAGACCCCGAAGAAGCGTGGCAGCGAAGCCACCATCAAGGACAAGAAGCGCAAGCCCGCGAAGACCAAGCCGGCGGCCAAGCCCGCCAAGTCCAAGGCGTCCTCGAAGCTCGCCGCGCCGCATGAGAGCACCCGCCCGGCGCCGCCCCTGGCGCTTGGTCCCGGATCCGCCGTGCTCGATCGCCTCTGGACGGTGGTGATGAGCCGGCGGGACGCCGACCCGGCGGTCAGCCATTCGGCCCGCCTGCTCTCGCGCGGCATGCCGAAAGTGGCGCAGAAATTCGGCGAGGAAGCCGTCGAGTGCCTGATCGAGGCGGTCGCCGGCAACCGGGAGGCGCTGATCGCCGAGAGCGCCGACGTGCTCTATCACCTGCTGGTCGTCTGGGTGTCCGCTGGCGTCAGCCCCGACCAGGTCTGGGCCGAACTGAAACGCCGTGAAGGGATCAGCGGCATCGCCGAGAAGGCCTCCCGCGCCAAGACGGTGCCGGTCAAGCTCGGGATCCAGACCACGAAGATCCCGTGAGACCCGCCGGCGTGCTCCGACCGCTCTTGCCTGCCCGCTCGGCCGTGCCATTGATCATCAGCGATCGATCGCCCGTGAAGGAGTTGCCGTGATGCCTGTCAGCGGCCTGCCGCCCTACGACGATGCCAACATCTTCGCGCGCATCCTGCGCGGCGAGATCCCGGCCAAGAAGGTGTACGAGGACGAGTGGGCGCTCGCGTTCCACGACATCGCGCCGCAGGCACCGGTGCACGTCCTGGTCATCCCGAAGGGGCGGTATTGCAGCTTCGCCGACTTCAGCGCGTCGGCCAGCGATGCGGAGATCGGCGGGTTCGTGCGAGCGGTCGGGAAGGTCGCGCGCGACCTGGGGCTGGAGGCGCCCGGCTACCGGCTGCTCGCCAACATGGGCGAGCACAGCGGCCAGGAAGTCCCCCATCTCCACGTCCACCTCTTCGCCGGCCGCCCGCTCGGACGCATGATCCCGAGCGCCTGAGCGGGAGGCGGGCGGCTGGTCCGGGGCCGCGCGTGGGGGCGGTCAGGCGGCTTGCGCGTGCCCGTGCCCGTGCAGGCGACCGATCAGGTCGACGATCTCTGCGGCCGCCGCGGCATCGGCTCTGAACTGCATGCGGATCACGCCGTCGGCGCAATCCAGCACCGTGAACGCCAGCGGCGTCCGGAGTTCCGCGAGGGTGAGAAGTCCGCTGGAACCGACCGGGATCGACGGCGCCTCCTCGACCCGCGCTCCGGCTTGGGACAGGTCCACGAGGCGAGCGTCGTGGGTTCGGCCGTCCACCTGGAGGCTGCATGGCTGACGGAGTTCGAAGCGCTTCCAGGCGCGACGATCGACCTCGGCGGTGGAGTTGCGCACGACCCGCACGACCGATTGCCGCAACTGCTTCACGGCCTCGTTCAGATGCACCGTGGTGTCGAGCACCGCCTGCGCCCGAGCGCCCGTCTCTCCCGCTTCCACGGAGACTTCGCCGATCTGGTTGTTCATGGTCTTCGCGGCTTCGGCCGTCGCGGCGACGTTGCGGGCGATTTCGGACGTTGCTGCGCCTTGCTCCTCGACCGAGGCGGCGATCGAGCTGGCGATCGCATTCATTTCCGAGATCGTCGCCTCGATCTGCGCGACGGCAGTGACGGAGGCCGCCGTCGCGTCACGTACCTCGGCAATGTGCCGGGTGATCTCCTCCGTGGAGCGGGTCGTCTGGGTGGCGAGCGCCTTGACCTCTCCGGCGACGACGGCGAAGCCCTTGCCGGCGTCGCCGGCGCGGGCCGCTTCGATGGTGGCATTCAGGGCCAGGAGATTCGTCTTGCCGGCGATCTCCCGGATCATGTCGACCACCACGCCGATCCGTTCGACCTGTGCGTTCAGGGTTTCGATGGTCTGCCGGGTCTCGTCGCCGGCCGCGACCGCGCGCCCGACCACGGCGGTGGACTGGGTCACCTGGGTGCTGATCTCGCGGATCGAAGCGGCCAGCTCCTCGGCGGCACTGGCCACGGTCTCGGCCGTCGACAGGGCCTGGGCCGCCGCGCCGGACGCCGCCTCGGCGGAACCGCCCGTGCGCTTGGCCGACGACGTCATTTCGGAGGCGGTGGTGCTGAGCGCCGCGGTGCGCTGCCCGATCGAATCCATGGCGTTCCGCGTCTCCGACTCGATCGTGTCGGCCATCTTGATCAGCGCCTGCTGCTTCTCCCGGTCGGCGCGGGCGCGCTGCTCCTCCCGTTCGGTGGTCAGGCGGTCCGCCTTGACCAGGCCGGCCTGGAACACCTCGACCGCGGCGGCCATGCGCCCAACCTCATCCTTGCGGCCGAGGCCGGCGACCGCCGCGTCGAGCTTGCCCGCCGCAAGGGCTGCCATCGACTTCGCCAGCCTGTCGAGGGAGCCGCTGATATCGCGATTGATGAGCCAGGCGAGCAGGAGCGTCGCCCCGAGAATTCCGCCGCCGATCAGCAGGATTCGCGCGACCACCGCGTCGTAGAGCGCGTCCAGATCATCGGTGAAGGCCCCGACGATGAAATTGGCCTTCCACGGCGCGTACCGCGTCACATAGGAGAGCTTGGACGCCGGGACGTTGGTGCCGGGCTTGGGATAGAGATAGCTGATCGTGTCCGGGTGGCCGCTCTGCACGATCTTCATGATCGGTCCGAGGATGGACGTGCCGCTGGCGTCCCGCGGCGACATGGGCCTGCCTTCGACTTCCCGGTTCAGACCGTGCAGGAGAACGGTGCCATCGTCGCTCACGAGCACCAGGTATCCCGCGTCCCCGTCGAAGCGGACCGAATGCACATAATCGGCGAAGACCGCCAATGCCTCCGCGCGGCTGAGCCGGCCGGCCTGCACCTTGCTTTCCAAGCCTTCGAGGACGCTCGTGGCCGACTCGGTGACGGCTTTCAGCTTGTCGATACGGTCGGCCTCCATCTGCGTACGCAAGGCGGTGGCGCTGATGAACGCCACTGCCAGCACCGTGGCCACGGACAGGGCCAGCAGGACCGCCAGCTTGGTGCGCAGACGAAGATAACTCAGAATCGCCATCGATCCGATTTCCCGGCAACAGGGTGGCCTGGCACCGGGAGAATCCGTGGCCAGCGCCGAGCCCCGCGGCCTGAACCGGCCTTGCTGAGAGGGCGTGTCGGCCGGGCTTCCCGAGGTCGCCAGCGTCGATCAGGCGGGAAGCTTCGCGATTCGGAGTAAAGGAAGGATGAACGTCGGAGCGTGCGTCCCGTCAGCCGCCCCCGTCGATGGTGAGGACGGTGCCCGAGGTGTAGCCGGACAGCGGACTCGCCAGGAACGCGACCGCATTGCCGATCTCGGTCGGGCTTGCCGCGCGACCGAACGGCATGGCGTTGGTCAGTTCGCGCCAGCGCTCCGGGTCGCCGAACTTCTCCTGTGCCTCGGCGCGGCGGAGCATGACCAGGCGTTCGGTCTCGACCGGGCCAGGATTGATCGCCACCACGCGCAGCCCGTCGGCGGGCGCGCCCTTGCCCAGCGCGCGGGTGAAGGCCATCAGGGACGCGTTGCCGGCCGCACCCGCGATGTAGTTGGTCGGGAACTTCTCCCCGGCGGCGCCGATCACGTTGACGATCACTCCGGCCCGCTTCGCCTTCATCTGGGCGTAGACGACCCGGCAGAAGGAGATGAAGCCGAACACCTTGAGGTCCCAGGCCTGCCGCCAGCGCGCATCGTCCAGGCTGAGCAGGTCGCCGGGCGGGATGGCGCCGGCGTTGTTCACCAGGATGTCGATCTCCCCGGCGCGGCCGGCGACCTCTCGCACCGTGGCGTCATTGGAGAGATCTGCGGCAATGGTGCGCACGCTGACCTGCCGGCGGGCGCGGATGGCGGCGGCGGTCTCCTCGAGCTTGGCGGCGGTGCGCGCCACCAGGATCAGGTTGCAGCCTTCGTCAGCCAGCACCTCGGCGGTGGCGCGGCCGATGCCTGCCGATCCGCCGGTGATCAGCACGGTCTTGCCTGCGAGCTTCAGGTCCATGTTCAGGCTGCCTTTCTGGTGTCCCCCCGGTAGGCACGGCAGGCTTCTCCGAACGCGCGGAACAGCGCCGTGCTCGCCGGATCCTCTGCATATTGCCATTCCGGGTGCCATTGCACCCCGACCACCCACGGCAAAGGCCCGTGCGTGGTATCGCCGGAGACCAGTCGGACCGCCTCGATCGTGCCGTCCGGCGCGAGCGCCTCCACCACCAGGCCGGGCGCCAGCCGGTCGATCGCCTGGCCATGCAGGGAGTTCACCGTGATCTCGGTCGCACCGACGATCCCGGCGAGATGCCCGGACAGGGTGACCTTGTGCTTCGGCCCGTAGCGCTGCTCGAGCGTGCCGGGACCGCCGCGGTGATCCAGCCGGCCGGGTTCATCGTGCACCGTCTGGTGCAGGGTGCCACCGAGTGCGACGTTGAGTTCCTGGATGCCGCGGCAGATGGCGAGAATGGGCATGCCGCGGGCGATCGCGGCGCGCAGCAGCGGGAGCGTGGTGGCGTCGCGTTCCGGGTCATGGAAATTGGGCGTGCGGCTGTCGCCACCGGCATAGAGGCTGGGATGCACGTTGGAGGGGCTGCCGGGGATCAGCAGCCCGTCGATGCGGTCCAATACCGCGATCTGCGCCTCCCCCATCGGCGGGATCATCACCGGCAGCGCGCCCGCGCCGCCGAACACCGCGGCGGCATAGCGGGCAGGCGTGTCGTGGCGCAGCAGGCCGTCCACCAGCTTGGCACAGGCGGGCAGGCCGACGACGAGGCTCATGGGCGATCTCCGGTCGGGGAACGCCTTCTATGCCTTCGGACGACACAGATCCGCAATCACCGCGCCCAGCGATCCGCAGAACATCAGGGCAGCCATGCCGCGGGGTGTGCCGTCGGTGAACAGGCCGACCAGCAATCCGCTGCTGGCGCCCAGGGAGAACTGCGCCATGCCCATCAGGGCGGAGGCGCTGCCGGCATGGGCAGCATGGCGCGAGAGGGCGCCGACCGCGGTGTTGCCGTTGCTGAAACCCTGGCAGCTCAGGGCGACGAAGACCGGTGCCACGATCAGCGCCAGCACGTGCACGCCGGTGAAGGCGAGGACGAGCAGCGTGGTGGTGGCGAGCAGCGAGAGGTAGGCGATGGTCCTCAGCATGGTGGAGAGACCGAAGCGCGGCAGCAGGCGGGCGTTGATCTGCGACCCGGCGATAAGGCCGCAGGAGCAGAGGCCGAAGATCAGCGCGAACTCCGAGGGCGAGAGGCCGAATCCCTGGATGAACACCGGCGCCGAACCGGCGAGATAGGCGAACATGCAGAAGCTGCCGCTCGCCCCCATGGCGGCGTGGGTCAGGAAGCCGCGCTCGCGCACGATCGCGAGGTAGCGGGAGAGCTGCTGGGCGGCGCCGAGGCGGATGCGTCGCGCGGGCGGCAAGGTCTCGGGCAGGATCCGCCAGGCGAGCAGCGTGCTGACGGCGCCGTAGAACGCGAGCACCCAGAAGATCACCCGCCAATGGGCGAAGATCAGCAACAGGCCGCCGATCGAGGGCGCGAGGATCGGCGCGACCCCCATCACCAGCATGAGGCGCGACATGATGACGGCGGCGTGGTGGCCATCCGCGAGGTCGCGCACCGCGGCGCGGCCGATCACCATCCCGGCGGACCCGCCCACCGCGGCGATCGCGCGGAAGATCGCGAGCCAGCCGATGCTGGTGGAGAGGGCGCAGCCGATCGTGGCGAGGGTGAACAGCAGCATGCCGACGATCATCGGCCGGCGGCGACCGAAGCGATCGGACAGCGTGCCCTGCATGATCTGCCCGACGGCGAGGCCTGCGAACCAGGCCGCGAGGGTGAGCTGCGCGGTTCCGGGGGCGGTGCCGAACGTGGCCTCCACCGCCGGGAAGGCGGGTAGGTACATGTCGGTCGCGGCCGGACCGACGGCGATGAACAGGCCGAGGAGGGGAGGCAGCCAGCGCGGGATGTGCCGCGACGGGGAGCGCAGGTCGGAGACGGTGGTCATGCCACCGGTGGTCGGCGTCGGAGCACGGGAGGGGGTCGGTCCGGTCAGTGAGCAGGCCGGTACAGGTTACCGCCGCTCTCGTTGCAGTGCGAGAGTGGTGGCGTTCCCTGCGTCAGGGTGGCCGGAGGGAGGCGCGTGCCTCACGTCCTACGTCATGGCCGGGCTCGACCCGGCCATCCACGGCGGCACGTAGGCCGGAACACCACGGGGCACCGTGCCGGTGGGGGTGGCCGGGTCGAGCCCGGCCATGACGGGTGGGGAGGTTGTTGCCGGTGGGTGCGGTCGCGTGCCGGTGGGGGTGGCCGGGTCGAGCCCGGCCATGACGGGTGGGCGTCGGGGCCGTGCCGGTGGCCGGCACGGGGCCGGCCAGGACGGGGGTTACTCCGCCGGGACGTGCTCGCGCGGCATGGCGGCGGCGGCCTCGGCGGCTTTCTCGGCGTCCGCCTTCGCCTGCAGTTCGGCCGCCTTCTTCTCCACCAGTTCGACGATGTGATCGACCATCTTGCCACCGTCGATGGTGTGGTCGGTCTTGCCTGCCGCGTACACCATGTGCCGGCCGTTGCCGCCGCCGGTCACGCCGATATCGGTCATCAGCGCCTCGCCCGGCCCGTTCACCACGCAGCCGATGATGGACAGCGTCAGCGGCGTCTCGATGTGCGACAGCCGTTCCTCCAGCGTCTGCACCGTCTGGATCACGTTGAACCCCTGGCGCGCACAGGACGGGCAGGAGATCACCTTCACCCCGCGATGGCGCAGGCCGAGCGACTTCAGGATGTCCCAGCCGACGCGGACTTCCTCCTCCGGTTCCTCCGACAGGGAGACGCGCAGCGTGTCGCCGATCCCGGCCCAGAGCAGCGATCCGAGTCCGATCGAGGACTTCACCGTGCCCATGCGCCGGCCGCCGGCCTCGGTGATGCCGATATGCAGCGGGTGGTCGCAAGCCTCGGCGAGCTGCTGGTAGGCCGCGACGGCGAGGAACACGTCCGACGCCTTCACGCTGATCTTGAATTCGTGGAAGTCGTGCTGCTGCAGGATGTTGGCGTGGTACAGCGCGCTCTCGACCAGGGCCTCGGGGTTGGGCTCCCCGTATTTCTCCAGCAGGTGCTTCTCGAGCGAGCCGGCATTGACGCCGATGCGCATGGAGCAGCCGTGGTCGCGGGCCGCCTTCACGACCTCCCGCACCCGCTCATCGCTGCCGATGTTGCCGGGGTTGATGCGCAGGCAGGCGGCGCCCGCCTCGGCGGCCTCGATGGCGCGCTTGTAGTGGAAGTGGATGTCCGCGACGATCGGGACGTTCACCTCCCGCACGATCTCGGCCAGCGCGACGGTGCTCTCCCGGTCGGGGCAGGAGACGCGGACGATATCCACCCCGGCCAGTTCGGCGCGGCGGATCTGCGCGATGGTGGCCGCGGCGTCCGAGGTCAGGGTGTTGGTCATGGTCTGCACGGTGATCGGTGCGCCGTCGCCCACGGGCACCTTGCCGACATGGATCCGGCGGGACTTGCGCCGGACGATCTCCTGATACGGGCGATAGCTCATGCAGACTCTCCCTTGCGCGGGCCGCAGCCCGTGCGAGGGGCAGAGCGGTCGCGTCTAGAATGGGGGTTCCGGGCCGACCGCGCTACTGTTGCGGGCGGGCGGCAGCTACCGGCGTGGCGCTGGGCGCGAGCTTGCCATCCTTCACCAGGTCCGGATCGAGCGGCAGGTCACGGCGCACGACCCCGGGGCCGCCCAGCGAGGCGGTGGGGGCGCCGTCCAGCAGCAGTTCGGTGCCGCCGGCATTGCCGGTGGTGAGCGTGAGGTTGGCCTTGGCCGGCACGGACCAGGTCTCGCCCGGCTTCAGCACGCGGTTGAGCAGCACCGCGCCGCCCTTCTCCTTCACCAGCAGCCAGGCATCGGCGCTGGCGCGCAGCACGAGCCGGGTCTGGTCCGCGGCGGGCGCCAGGGCGGCCGGGGGGGCGGCCGGCAGCGGGTTGACCGGTGCGGCGGCGGCGGAACTCGGCGAATAGGCGACCGGCGGCGGTTCCGGGGCCGCGGGCGTGGCGGCCGGCGGCGCACTGGCCACCGCCACCGGGGGTGCCGGCGCGGGCGCCGGCGGGTCGGCGAACTTCACGGCCTGGTCGGCCAGTGGGGCCAGGCGTTCGGGCACCGCCATCACCGCCTCGGCGGGCAGCCGCCCCTCTCCGGACAGCCGGTACCAGCCGGCATAGGCGGCCGCCACGAGCACGAGGCCCAGCAGCACGACCGCGCCGGCGGGCAGGCCGCGTTCCGGCACGGGGGCGGGGAAGGCGAGTTCGGTGCGTTGGCTGACCTCGGCGGCCTCGGCGCGGAAGCGGCGCAGCATCTCTTCCGGATCGAGGCCCAGCGCCTTGGCGTAGCTGCGCAGGAACCCGAGCGCGTAGGCGTTGCCGGGCAGCTCGCAGAGGCGGCCCTCTTCGAGGGCGGCGAGGTATGAGGGGCGGATACGGAGTGCGTGGGCGACCTCCGGCAGGTCCCAGCCCAGGCGTTCGCGGGCGGCGCGGAGGTCTGCACCGGCAGCGGGCGCTTCCGGCGGGCTGGACACGCCAGGACTCACGGTCGACATCAGATCGTGGCTTCTCGTCAGTTTCGTCCTGCTTTCGTGCAGCACGGTCGCCCCGTCATCTCTAGCACCCGCTCGCTGGCGGAGAACGCACGCCGCATCCGTCGCGTGGGGGGCGGCGCCTTCTAGCCTACAACCGGTGTGTGTTGCAAACGTTCGTGAGAGTGACTCGTTCCCTCGTCCTCGTCGATTCCTCGTTCGGTATGTCAGTGAAATTCAATGGAATATTCACGTCGATGGTGTACCGATCACACAGCAAGCCCGTGCTCGCGCGCCCAGGTCGTGATCGGGTCGCGCAGGCTGGCCGTGCCCGTGCTGCCGCGCCGGATGGCGCTCAACACCGGTCGGAAGGCGCCCATATCGACCCGCGCGAGCAGAGCCTTCACCGGCAGAATGCCGCCCGCCGGCATGGAGAGGGTCGTCAGTCCGATCGCCGCCAGCACCATGGCTTCGAGCGGGCGGGATGCGGCTTCGCCACAGAGCGAGACGGGCACCCGGGCCTGCCCCGCCGCCTGGACCACACCCTCCAGCATGTCGAGCGCCGGCTGCGACAGCAGGTCGTAGCGCCCGTAGAGGGAGGGTGTGCCGCGATCGACCGCGAACATGAACTGCATCAGGTCGTTGGAGCCGACCGAGATGAAGTCCGCCTCCTTCAGCAGCTCCGGCAACTGCCAGAGCAGCGCCGGGATCTCCAGCATGGTGCCGATCTGCAGCCGTGCGGGCGCCGGGCGGACCCGCTTGGCCTCGGCCAGCAGCAGGCCCCTCGCGGCGCGGAACTCGGCGACGGTCGCCACCATCGGGAACATCACCGAGAGCGGCCGTCCGGCGGCGGCGAGCAGCAGGGCGCGAAGCTGGCGGCGCAGCAGCGCGGGGCGGTCGAGCCCGATGCGCAGGCTGCGCCAGCCCATGGCCGGGTTCTCTTCCTCGATCACGGTGCCGGGCAGCAGCTTGTCGGCCCCGAGGTCGAGGGTGCGGAACATCACCGGCCGGTCACCCGCCGCATCGAGCGCACGCGCATAATTGGCCGCCTGTTCGGCGACGTCGGCGATGGCGCCGCGCGCCAGCATGGCGATCTCGGTGCGGAACAGGCCGATACCCTCGGCGCCGGTGCGGTCGAGCTGGTCGAGTTCGAGGGTCAGGCCGACGTTCAGCATCAGCCGCAGCGGCACGCCGTCGGCGGTGACCGCCGGCTTGTCGCGCAGCGCGGCCCAGCCGGCATGCTCCTCGCTGCGGGTCGCGAGCGCGCGGACATAGACCTGGCGCACCTCGGCCTCGGGGCGCAGGACGAGCTGGCCCTCGTCGGCGTCGATCACCGCCTCATCGCCGGTCTCGGCGGTGTCGAGCATGCCGCGCACGCCGCCGATCGCCGGAATGCCCAGCGCGCGGGCGAGGATGGCGGCATGGCCGGCGGGGCTCGCCTCCTCGATCGCGATGCCGCAGATGCCGCCGGCGTGCCAGTCCAGCAATTCGGCCGGGCCGAGGCGCCGGGCCAGCAGCACCGCGCCGGGCGGGATGGGCGGGCGGGGCGCCTTGCCGGCGAGGGTAGCGAGCAGGCGGCCGGCGAGGTCTTCCATGTCGGCCAGCCGCTCGCGCAGGTAGGCGTCGCCGATCCGGCGCATGTGCCCGTGCAGCTCGCCGGCGACCCGCTGCACCGCGGCCTCCGCGGTCAGGCCGCTGCGCACGGCGTCGCTGACCCGGCGCACCCAGCCGGCATCCGAGGCGACCAGGCGATAGGCTTCCAGCACCTCACGCGAGGCGGAGGCGTCGGCGCCGCGGCCGCCTTGGGGGGCGCCGGCAATCAGCTCGTCGAGCCCCCGCTGCATGCGGGTGACCGCGTCCTCCAGCCGCGCCAATTCGGCGGTCGGGTCGTCGGACAGCAGCTTGACGCCGATCGGCCGGGATCCGTGCAGTATCACCGGCCCGACCGCGAGGCCGCTCATCAGCGTGGTGCCGGCGAACACGCGGGGCACGGTGGCGGCCAGTCCCTCGGCCGCGCCGTCGGTGGCCCCTGCCGCAGCCAAACTCTCCGCCAGGAGCATCGCGACCGTCTCGAGCTCTTCCACGTCGGTCTCGAGATAGTGCCGGGGGGCGCGATTTTGCACCGCGAGCACGCCGATGGTGCGTCCGGCGCGGCGGACTGGGACCGCCAGCATGGAGGCGAACGGCTCCTCCCCGGTCTCCGGCCGGTAGGCGAAGGCGGGGTGGTTCTGCGCGTCGGGCAGGTTCATCACCGCGGCGGTGGCGGCGCAGAGCCCGACGATGCCTTCCCCCACCCGCAGCCGGGTGCGGCCGATCGCGGTGAGGTTCAGCCCTTCGGTGGCGGCGAGCTCCAGCAGGTCGCCGGGCCGCAGCACGTAGATGGAGCAGACTTCGGCGACCATCTCGGTCGCCACGAGATGCACGAGTTCCGAGAGCGGCGCGGGCCCCTGGGCGCGCAGGTCGCGCAGGCGCGCGAGCAGCCGGCGGCGCGCGGTCATGCGGGCCGGCTCCGGCGAGTGGGGTTCACGACGGCGAGGATCTCCTTCGCCCGCCCCTGCCCCGCGTGGGCGGCTGGCGGGTGCAGGGCGGAGAGGGGAGCGCGAGGCGCCTGTCCCCTCCCGGTGCTCATCAGCCGCCCCGCCGCGCCGTGAGGGCGGCGACGGCCTGGGCCACGAGGTCGGTGATGATCGCTTCGGTCGGCTGTTCCTCGGTCACCATGCCGACGGACTGGCCGGCCATCACCGATCCGTTCTCGACGTCGCCATCGATCACCGCGCGCCGCAGGGCGCCGGCCCAGAAATGCTCGATCTCGAGCTGGGCCTGTTCCTTGGTCAGCTCGCCCGCCTGGAACCGGTCGCGGGTTTCGGCCTGGTGGCGCAGGAAGCGCTTGGTGCCCTCGTTGACCAGACCGCGCACCGGGATCACCGGGAAGCGCTCGTCGAGCTGCACGGAGGGCAGCGCGTCGCGGGCGGCGGCGCGGATGAAGGCGCGCTTGAACGCCGCATGCGCGATCGACTCGGCGGCGGCGGCGAAGCGGGTGCCGAGCTGGGCGCCGGAGGCACCCATTTCGAGGTAGGCGAGGATGGCTTCGCCGCGGCCGATCCCGCCGGCAACGAAGACCGGGACCTCCCGGATGTGGGGCAGGATCTCCTGCGCCAACACGGTCAGCGACACGGGGCCGATATGCCCCCCCGCCTCGGAGCCCTCGATCACCAGCGCGTCGACGCCCGACCGGACCAGGCGCTTGGCGAGGACCAGGGCGGGGGCGAAGGCGATCAGCCGGGCGCCCCCGTCCTTCACGGCGCGCACGGCCCCGCCGGGCGGGATGCCGCCGGCCAGCACCACGTGGCCGACCTTCGCTTCCAGGCACACGCGGATCAGGTCGTCGAGCTGCGGGTGCATGGTGATCAGGTTGACGCCGAACGGCTTGTCGGTCAGCGCCTGGGTGCCGGCGATTTCCTTGGCCAGCAGGTCGGGGCCCATCGAGCCGCAGGCGATGACGCCGAAGCCGCCGGCATTCGAGATCGCGGCGACCAGATGCCGTTCGCTCACCCAGCTCATGGCGCCGCCGAGGATCGCGACCCTGGTGCCGAGGAACGCGGTGCCCCGCGCCCAGAGCCGCTCGAGTTCGGCGCGAGACGTCGCTTCGGAGGGGGAGAGGTCAGCCGGCATCGAGGCCATAGGCCGTGTGCAGCGCGCGGACCGCCAGTTCGGTGTACTCGGCCGCGATCAACACGCTGACCTTGATCTCGGAGGTCGAGATGACCTGGATGTTGATCGCCTTGTCGGCCAGCGCGCGGAACATGGTGTTGGCGACGCCCGCATGGCTGCGCATGCCGACACCGACCACGCTGATCTTGGCGACGTTCGGGTCCTCCAGCAGTTCGGCGTAGCCGATCTGCGGCTTCACAGCGTCGAGCGCGGCGCGGGCGCGCGGCAGGTCGGACTTGCCCACCGTGAACGTCATGTCGGTGGTGCCGTCGGCCGAGATGTTCTGCACGATCATGTCGACGTTGACGTTGTTCTCCGCCAACGCGCCGAAGATGGAGGCGGCGATGCCGGGACGGTCGGGCACGCGGCGCACCGTGATCTTGGCCTCGTCGCGCGAGTAGGCGATGCCGGAGACAATTTCCTTTTCCACGATCTCGTCCTCATCCACCACGAGGGTGCCTTCGTCGTCGTTCGGCCCCGAATCCTTGAAGCTGGACAGCACGCGCACGCGCACCTGCTCGTTCATCGCGAGCTCGACGCTGCGGGTCTGCAGCACTTTCGCGCCCACCGAGGCGAGTTCCAGCATCTCCTCATAGCTGATGCGGGCGAGCTTGCGGGCCTGGGGCACGATGCGGGGGTCGGTCGTGTAGACCCCGTCGACATCCGTATAGATATCGCAGCGGTCCGCCTTCAGCCCTGCCGCGAGCGCGACGGCGGAGGTATCGGAGCCGCCGCGGCCCAGCGTGGTGATGCGGTTGTCGGACCCGATGCCCTGGAACCCGGCGACCACGGCGACCTGTCCCGCCTCCATGCGACGGACCAGTTCGGCCCCGTCGATGCCCTGGATGCGTGCCTTGCCATGCGCCGCATCGGTGTGGATCGGGATCTGCCAGCCTTGCCAGGACCGCGCTTCCACCCCGATCTCCTGCAGTGCGATGGCGAGCAGGCCGGTCGTCACCTGCTCCCCGGTCGCGACCACCGCGTCGTATTCGCGGGCATCGTGCAGGGGCGACAGTTCGGTGCACCAGGCGACGAGCTGGTTGGTCACGCCCGCCATGGCGGAGACCACCACGGCGACCTGGTTGCCCGCCTCCACCTCGCGTTTGACGCGGCGGGCGACGTTGCGGATCCGGTCCAGGTCGGCGACGGACGTGCCGCCGAACTTCATCACGATGCGAGCCATGAACGGTGATCGGTTGCCAGAGTTCGTTGGTCGGGCACACATACTGGCCGCGGCCCCCCGGGGCAACCGCGCCGGCGGCGTTGCCGCTCGGGGGCTGCGTTCGGGGCTTCAGGAGGCAGGTATGAGTGGTGCAACGGTCTCCGCGGCGGAGGTGGCGCGGTTCGACGCGCTGGCGGCGCGCTGGTGGGACCCGAACGGGCCGATGAAGCCGCTGCACCGGATGAACCCGGCGCGGGTGGGCTGGATCGCGGATCGCATCGCGCGGCGGTTCCCGGATTCCGCCGGCGTCCGATTGCTGGATGTGGGCTGCGGGGCGGGGCTGGCCGCCGAGGCCCTGGCGAAGCGCGGCTACGACGTGCTGGGGCTGGATGCGGCCGGCGAGGCGATCGCCGCGGCGGAGGCACATGCGGCGGGGGCGCAGGCCGGCGGGGAGGCGTTGGCGCTCCGATACCGCAGCGGGCTTGCCGAGGAGCTCGTGGCGGAGGGCGCGCGCTTCTCCGTGATCACCGCGCTGGAGGTGATCGAGCACGTGCCCGACCAGGCGGGGTTCCTGCGCGTGCTCGCTTCGCTGCTGGAGCCGGACGGGCTGCTGTTCCTGTCGACGCTCAACCGGACCCGGCGCGCGTTCGTCACCGCCAAGCTGGGGGCGGAATACGTGCTGCGCTGGCTGCCCATCGGCACGCATGACTGGCGGCAGTTCGTGACCCCGGCCGAACTGGGGGCGATGCTGCGTGCGGCGGGGCTGCGGGTCACCGACAGCGCGGGGCTGGAGCCGGTGCCGCTGCGGGGCGGCTGGCGGATCGGGCGTGATCTCGGGGTGAATTACCTGGTGGCCGCGTCCCGTTGAGCTTCGGTCCGGGGGCCTCTTGGGGGGGCGCGGGGGTGGCTGGCGGTGGCTGGAACCGCAGATGAACGCGGATGAACGCGGATGGGGTCCGTGCGGCGCCGCGGGTCGTGCGGGATGGCTTCGTCGCGCTTCCGGGCGCCGAGCGGGTAGCAGCGATGGGGCCTGCGACCCGTTTCTGCAAGACGCAAAGACCCCGCGGCCGATGTCACAGGAAAAGCGGAATGACATCGTTGTTGATCGAGCATCCCCGTTTTCTCTTGCGGGACTTTGCCGAGGCCGACCGAGCGGCGTTCTTGGCGTATCAGATGGACCCACGCTATCTCGCGCTCTACGACTTCGATGCTTCGGACGTTCAGCGGGCCAATGAGCTCTTTGATCTGTTCAGGGATTGGAGCGAAGCTGCGCCACGTCGCAATTTCCAGATCGGTATCTTCGACCGATCGACCGGTGAACTGTGCGGCTGCGCGGGGCTTCGCAAGTCGAGTGACGACGCAGCCATTCTCGGGATCGAACTCGCCCCCGCTCAATGGGGTCGCTTCGCGCTCGCGCTCGACGTGGCCGCAGCGCTCGTCGAATACGGCTTCGACCAATTGCGGCTTTCTACGATCGTCGGAGACACCGCGAGCGGCAATGAACGCGTGGCGAAGCTGGCGCGATGGTTCGGCGCCCGGATCATCGCCGAGCGCGAGGGGCCCGAATGGATGCGCGCCCGTGGCTTTCGAGAAGTGGACTGGGCGCTCGACCGGGCCGAATGGGAGGCCGCACCGCGGCGCAGGCGTCCGCAGAAGCCGCACGGAGCGTCGTAGCGGGCGCCGTGAGTTGCGGACGTCGCCTGCGCTGACGATGACGTCCATCCGCACGAGATGTCGTCGATGGGTCTCGTTTGCTGGTTGCACGGAACGTTCATCCGCGCCCAACCAGCCTTGCTTGGAAACCTCACCAGAGCAGCGGAGCGGGAACGTCTTCAGCAGCTTCCTACGGCGTGATCGGCGGAGGCGTGTTCGCCGGAGCCGCGAATCACCCGATCGGACGCGGCGCTGAGGCGCGGGCCTGGGACAGCCGGGGCGGACGCTCGCTGCTGCCGGGGGTTACGACACATCCGCGTTCATCCGTGTTCATCTGCGGTTTCATCGACCGCCGCACGCGCCCTCTTCCGCCACGGCGAGCCCAGCCTCCGCGAGCCCAGCCTCCGCGAGCTCAGTCCTCGTCGGAGGTCCGCCGCACCAGCACCTCGCGCTTGCCGACATGGTTGGCGGGGCCGACGATCCCCTCCTTCTCCATCTGCTCGATCAGCTTGGCGGCGCGATTGTAGCCGATGTTCAGGTGCCGCTGGATGAAGCTGGTGCTGGCCTTGCCCTCGCGCGCGACCACGGCCACCGCCTGGTCGAACAGGCCCTTCTCCCCCTCGCTGGCGCCGGCGATGCCGGACAGCAGCGGCTCGTCGGCCTCGGCGGGTTCGGTCACCTCCTCCACATAGGCGGGCTCGCCCTGGGCGCGGAGGAAGTTCACCACCTTCTCGACCTCGTCGTCGGACACGAACGGACCGTGCACGCGGGTGATCCGCCCGCCGCCCTGCATGAACAGCATGTCGCCCTGGCCGAGGAGTTGTTCGGCGCCCTGCTCGCCCAGGATGGTGCGGCTGTCGAACTTGCTGATCACCTGGAAGCTGATGCGGGTCGGGAAGTTGGCCTTGATCGTGCCGGTGATCACGTCGACCGAGGGACGCTGCGTCGCCATGATCACATGGATGCCGGCGGCGCGGGCCATCTGCGCCAGGCGCTGCACCGCGGCCTCGATCTCCTTGCCGGCGACCATCATCAGGTCGGCCATCTCGTCCACCACCACGACGATGAACGGCAGCGGCTCCAGCGCCAGCGGCTGTTCCTCGAAGGTGGGGCGGCCGGTATCGGGGTCGAAGCCGGTCTGCACCTTGCGGGTGACGACCTCGCCCTTGGCGCGCGCGTCGGCCACCCGCTCGTTGTAGCCGGCGACGTTGCGGACCCCCAGTTGCGACATGGCGCGGTAGCGGCGCTCCATCTCGCGCACGGTCCATTTGAGCGCGGTCACCGCCTTGGCGGGCTCCGTCACCACGGGCGCCATCAGATGCGGGATCCCCTCATAGGTGGAGAGTTCCAGCATCTTCGGATCGATCAGGATCAGCCGGCACTGGTCGGGCGACAGGCGGTAGAGCAGCGACAGGATCATCGCGTTCACGCCGACCGACTTGCCGGAGCCGGTGGTGCCCGCGATCATCAGATGCGGCATGCGGGCGAGGTCGGCGACCACGGAGGTGCCGCCGATATCCTTGCCCAGCGCCAGTGACAGGCGGCCGGCGTGCTTCTGGACTTCGTCGCTGGACAGGATCTCGCTGAGATAGACGGTCTCGCGCTTGGCGTTCGGCACCTCGATGCCGATCACGTTGCGGCCGGGGACGGTGGCGATGCGCACCGCGGTGACCGAGAGCGAGCGGGCCACGTCGTCGGCCAGCCCGATCACGCGGGCGCTGCGGATGCCGGGGGCCGGCTCGAGTTCATAGAGCGTGACGACCGGGCCGGGGCGGATCTCGACGATGCTGCCCTGCACGCCGTAGTCGGACAGCACGGTCTCGAGCAGGCGGGCATTGGCCTGCAGCGACTCCTCGGTCGGCCCGGACGCGGCGCGCGCCGGCGCGGCCTTGAGCAGCGAGAGGGGCGGGAAGCGCCATCCGGCTTCGGGCAGCGGCAGGGCCTCCTGCACCGGCTTGCGGCCGGGCAGCATGGGTTTCACCTTCCTGGCCGCGACCGGGGCGGGCGGCGGTTCGTCCGGTTCCGGTGCGATGGTGCGTTCGACGATGGCGGGCCGGCGTTCATCCCGCACCACGGCGGTGGGCGGCGGCGGCTCCGGATCCTCGGGCATGCCGGGGCCGCGCTGCACGAGCGTCGCGAGCCAGGCGGAGGCCTGGCCAACGCCGCCGCCGGCGCCGCGAGCCATGGCGCGGGTCGCGGTCCGGCCGTTGGAGACGGAGAAGCGCGCGACGACCCCGGCGGCGCGACCGGCGGTGCGCCATTCGCTGCCCGACAGACCGAGGGCGAGCAGGGTGACGCCGATGGCGATCAGCAGTCCGATCACCCAGACGGCGGCGGCGCCGACCGGTCCCAGCAGGCTGTAGCCGACCGAGAGCATGTCCTTCGCGAGCAGCCGCCCGATGGCGCCGCCCGGCCCGGCCTGGGTGGGCCACAGCATCGCATGGGAGAGCGGCAGGCCGGAGAGGGCGGCGGCCAGCAGCGGCAGGGCCGCCAGCAGGGCGGCGATGCGGAGCGCCATGCTGCCGAGGCCGCGGCGCGAGCCGATGCGCCAGGCCCAGGCCAGCATGGCGATGCCGGGCAGGGCGCCGGCGGCGCCGAAGCCTTGCAGGAGCAGGTCCGCGAGCACGGCCCCGACCGGGCCGGCGAGGTTGGTCGCATGGCGGGTGGTGGCGGTGTTGAGCGAGGGGTCGCGCGGGTCGTAGCAGGCGAGCGCGATCAGCAGCGTCAGTCCGACGATCCCGAGCACGATGCCGCCCAGCTCTGCGGCGCGGCGGTGCATGAGGGACTTGAGGGCGGGCGAGGCGAGGCGGCGTGCCTCCAGCGTGGCTGACCTGGCGGCCATGCGATGGGGGTCTCCGGGTTCGAACGGGACTCGAAGTATAGCCTTGAGGGGGCTGACTCCAGAAGCGTTTCCGATGGACGTTGCGTCCGTGGGTGCATGGGCGCGCTCGTCGCAGGCGCCCGTGTCACGGCCGCGCTTGTCGCGGACGCCCGTGTCATGGCCGCGCTTGTCGCGGCCATCTTCGCCGGCCATGACACGGGAGAGCGGTCGCCGGCCATGACACGAGGGCGTGGTGCCGGCCGCTCTTAGTCGGCCATGACACGGGAGAGCGGTCGCCGGCCATGACACGGGAGCGCGCTGCCGGCATCATGCGCGGCCAGGGAGGACCCGCATGATCCACATCGCACTCTGGAGCCCGCATGACGACTACCTCGCGGACCTCCTGCGCGGACTGGAGGACGTGCGATTCACACGGCTCCACTCGGCCGACGACCTCGCCGCCACCCTCCCCACCCTCGATGCCCTCGTCATGCTCGGGCACTTCTACACCGCGCCGGTGGCCGACCTGATCCGCGGCCAGGGTGAGCGCCTGCGCTGGATCCAGCTCACCACCGCCGGCTACGACGGGATCAGCTTCCATGGCGTCCCGGCGCATGTCCGGGTCACCAATGCCGGCCGCAGCCATGCACCGATGGTGGCCGAACACGCGGTGACGCTGCTCACCGCCCTGGTGCGCCGCCTGCCCGCCTTCGCCGCCCCGCAGGCGCGGCATACCTTCGATCGCGACATCGGCCTGCCGCTCGCGACCCTCGAGGATGCGACCGTGGCGATCCTGGGCTACGGCGCGATCGGGCGGGAGACGGCGCGGCGGGTCGCGGCGTTCGGTCCGCGCGTGATCGGCATCGCCCGCAGCGCGCGGACGGACGACATCGCCGCCGCGGTCCGGCCCGCCGCGGCACTGCACGAGGTACTCGCCGAGGCCGACGCCCTGGTCGTGACCGCGGCGCTGACCGCCGAGACCCGCGGCATGGTGGACGCAGCGGCCCTGCGGGCGATGAAGCCGCACGGTGTCCTGGTGAACGTGGCGCGCGGGGCGATCGTGGACAGCGCCGCCCTGGTCGCCGCGCTGCGCGACGGCCACCTCGCCGGCGCCGGGCTCGACCTCACCGATCCGGAGCCGCCGCCGCCCGACGACCC
>JAFKLG010000125.1 GCA_017304945.1 Rhodospirillales bacterium | reverse complement strand
CGGCCCGTCGCCCATGCGGCAGGTGCCGACCGGGTGGTAGATCGTGGTGCCCATCTGCCGCGCATAGTCCAGCAAGGCCGCATCGCTTTGCACGTCGGGTCCGGGCAGCGTCTCCGCCACCGCGTGCTGGGCGATCGCCGGGGCGGCGAAGATCTCCCGCGTGAAGCGCATGCCGGCCAGCAGCACGCGCTCGTCGGCCGGATCCGAGAGGTAGTTCGGGTCGATCGCCGCCTTCTCGAACGGGTCGGCCGACCGCGCCATGATGGTGCCGCGGCTGTCCGGCCGCACCGGGCACACCGCCACGGTCATGCCGCCCTCCCGCTCCAGCACGCCGAACCGAGCGTTGTCGTAGCTCGCGGGGGTGAACAGCAGTTGCAGGTCGGGGCTCGCCTTCTCGGGGCTCGAGCGACAGAACACCTGCGCGGTGGTCACCCCGAAGGTCAGCGCCCCTCGCCCCTGCAGGTAGAACCGCGCCACTTCGCCGGCCAGCCGCAGCCCGCGGGCCAGCTGGTTGGTCGAGATCGTCCCGCGCACCCGGTGGGAGATGCGCGCCACATAATGGTCCTGCAGGTTCCGCCCGACGCCCCGCAGGTCATGCACCACCGGCACCCCGATCGACTGCAGGTGGTCGGCCGGTCCGACGCCGGAGACCTGCAGCAGGTGGGGCGAGTTGATCGCGCCGCCGCACAGGATCACCTCCTTGGCGGCCCGCACGGTCACCATCTGACCGCGCTGGCGGTAGGTGACGCCGACGCAGCGGCGCCCCTCGAACACCAGGCCGGCGGCCTGCGCCTCGGTCTCCACCCGGAGGTTCGGCCGCCCCTTCGCCTCGCGCAGGAAGGTCTGCGCGGTGGAGCCCCGCCATTTGCCGCGCCGGGTCATCTGCGAGTAGCCGACGCCTTCCTGCTGCTTGCCGTTCAGGTCGGGGCTGAACGGATAGCCCACCTGCTGGGCGGCCTCGATGAAGCGATGGGTCAGGGGCAGGATGGTGCGGTAGTCCTCGACCTTCAGCGGGCCGCCCTGGCCGCGGTAGTCCGGGTCGCCGCCCTGCACGTAGTGCTCCGACTTGCGGAAGAACGGCAGCACCTCGTCGAAGCTCCAGCCGCGGCAGCCCATCTGCGCCCAGCCGTCGAAATCGGCGGGATTGCCCCGCACGTAGAGCATGCCGTTGATGGAGGAGGAGCCGCCCAGCGTCTTGCCGCGCGGCCAATGGATGGCGCGGCCGGTGCCGGCCGGGCCCTCGGCGCTGTAGTTCCAGTTGACCACCGGATGCGCGAGCAGCTTCAGCATCCCGGCCGGGATGTGGATCCACATCAGCGAATCGGTCGGGCCGGCCTCGAGCAGCAGGACGCGGTCTCCGGTTTCCGACAGCCGGCTGGCGACCACGCAGCCAGCCGATCCGGCGCCCACCACCACGTAGTCCGCGTCCATGGTCCCCCCGATTTCATATTCGTGCAGGCCACTCTTCCGCGCGGACGCGGACAGTGCAATCACCAGGGACCCGGCAGAAGGACGACTCCATGGCCACCGAGACCGAGTATCCGCCGATCCGCCGCGTCGGCATCCTGCTGTTCGACGATTTCGAGCCGCTGGACGTCTGGGGCTTCGTGCAGGCGTTCACCATCGCCCGCTTCCTCGGCTCCAGCTACGCCGAGGCCGAAGCCTGCCCGTTCCAGGTCGGGTTCATCGCCGACACGCTGGAGAAGGTGCGCAGCTACAACGGCCCGTCCGTCATCCCGGACATGACCTGCGCCGAGGCGCTGGAGGATTCCCCCGACGTGCTGATGGTGCCCGGCGGTTTCGGCGTGCGCACTTTGCTGGACCCGGAGCGGGATCCCGGCGCGCTGGACGCCGAACTCGACTGGTTACGGGCGATGGACGAGCGTGTGGAGATCATGAGTTCGGTCTGCACCGGCGCCGCGCTGCTGGCCCGCGCCGGTCTGCTCGACGAGGTGCCGGCGACGACCAATCGGGTCGCGTTCGACTGGGTGGCCGGGTTCGGGCCGCTGGTGCTGTGGGACGACCAGGCACGCTGGGTGGATGCCGGCAAATACGTCACCTCGGCCGGTGTTTCGGCCGGGTTGGACATGGCGTTCCACCTGGTGGCGCGGCTGGCCGGCCGGGCGGTGGCGGAGCGGGCCGCGCGGGCGGCGGAATACGACTGGGCGCGCGAGCCGGCCGGGCGGTAGGCGCCGCCCTGCCACCCCGCGGGTGGTGTCGCGGCCGGCGCGCGGGCGCGGCCTCTCTCCCCCAGGTCATGGCAGGCGCAGGGGCGTGGCAGACCCCGTGTCATGGCCGGCGCAGGCCGGCCATCCACGATTTTACGTGCCGTTCGGAAAGTCGTGGATGGCCGCCCTTCGGCGGCCATGACACTGGACGTCCGTCGGCGGCCAGGACATTGGACGTCCGTCGGCGGCCAGGACATTGGACCTCCGTCGGCGGCGAGGACACTGGACGTCCGTCGGCGACCACGACACGCAAGCACTGCGGCGGCCAGGACACCGGACGTGGGTCGGCGGCCAGGACACGCTCCCCCCGGCGCCCTGACGCTCGCCACCGAGCGCGGCCCCGCGCGCTGACACGCCGCAAGCCCCTACTTCTTCACCAATTGCTCCGCCGTGCGCAGCACGGCCACCGGCTTCTGCAGGAACACCGCGTAGTCGTAGACCGTCTCGTCGTCCTGGTTCCAGCACACGTAGCCGCGGCAGTCGTTCGGGCGCGCCTCGTACACGCCGCACATCCGGTCCTCGGTCAGGAACTGGCAGGTCTTGAACCCCGCCTTGATCCGCTTCTCACCCTTGCGCGTCACCTCCATGATGTGACGCCGCTCGAATTCCGGCACGCTGATCCCGAGATGCTTCGCCAGCCGCCGGATATCCTCCCGGCTCACCCGCACATACCCCGCCATGCGACAACACAGGCTCGGGCATTTCAGGCAGTCGAGCCGCTCGTGCGTGGGCATCGCGCCGAACGGCTCAGCCCTGCGCGGCGGCGTCGGGGCGGCGGCGGATCAGGTTGGTCGGCCGCAGGCTCAGCACCAGCTCGTCCTTCTGGTTGAACACCTCGACCAGGCAGCGCACCACCCCGAATTCCGGCCGGCTCTGCGACACCCGGCTCTCCAGCACCGTCACCTGCGGTCGCAGCGTGTCGCCGGGACGCACCGGGCGGTGCCAGCGCACCTCCTCGATTCCCGGCGCGGCCATGCCGTTGAACGGCAGATAGTGCTCCACGAACAGCGGCATCATCAGCCCGATCGTGTGCCAGCCACTGGCGATCAGCCCACCGAACGGGCCGGCCTCCGCCATCGCGCGGTCCACATGCATCGGCTGCGGATCATACCGCTCCGCGAATTCCAGCAATTCCGCCTCGGACAGGGTGACCGACCCGCACGCCACCACCGCGCCGACCGGATAATGCTCGAGCCAGCGCTCCGTCGCGGGGGGCAGCGTGTGCGTCGCCATGCGGGAGATCCCTCGTCAGAAGCCCTGGCGGGCGATGTCCATGGCGAAATAGGTCAGGATCAGGTCCGCGCCAGCCCGCTTGATCGCGCCCAGCGACTCGCGCACCACGCGGGCCTCGTCGATCGCCCCGGCCTGCGCCGCGAACTTGATCATCGCATACTCGCCGCTGACCTGATACGCGGCGAGCGGCAGCAGGCTTCGCTGGCGGATCTGGCTGATCACGTCCAGATACGGCCCCGCCGGCTTCACCATCAGCATGTCCGCGCCCTCCGCCTCGTCGGCGATCGACTCGCGGATCGCCTCCCGGCCGTTCAGCGGGTTCATCTGATACGCCTTGCGGTCGCCCTTGAGGTCGCAGCCGGAGGCCGCACGGAACGGACCGTAAAAGGCGGAGGCGAACTTGGTCGAGTAGGCCATCACCGGCGTGTTCGTGAGCCCGTTGCCGTCCAGCGCCGCGCGGATCGCCGCGATCTGGCCGTCCATCATGGCCGACGGCGCGATGACGTCGGCCCCGGCGCGGGCCGCGATCACCGACTGGCGGCCCAGATTCTCGATCGTCTCGTCGTTGTGCACGTCGTCGTCGTGGATCACGCCGCAATGACCATGCGTCGTGTATTCGCAGAAGCAGGTGTCGGAGATCACCACGAGCTCCGGCGCCGCGTCCTTGGCGCGCTTCAGCATGCGCGCGAGCAGCCCGTCCTCGCGCAGCGTATCGCCGCCGTGGTCGTCCTTGTGGTGGCTGACCCCGAACGTCATGATCGACTTGATCCCAGCCGCCGCGATCTCCTTCACCGTGCCGGCGAGCTTGCGTTCGGGGATGCGGTAGATCCCCGGCATGCTCTCGACCGGGGCGAAGTCGTCCAGCTCCTCCTCGACGAAGATCGGGTAGATCAGGTCGTTCAGGCTGACGCTGGTCTCCTGCACGAGGTCGCGCAGCGCCTGGCTCGCGCGCAGGCGGCGGAGCCGCATCGTCGGGAATGGCGGGACCATGGAGCCTCCTTCCAGCCCTGGTGATGTAGCCAACCCCTTGCGCTCACGCCAGAGGCATGGGTTCCGAGGGCCGGCTTGGGTGGAGCCGGAGATGGGACGTCACGCCGGATCACGCCAGCGGCGAGGGGCGTGGCCGCGGCCGCTCCGCATAGCGCCCGAAGCGGAACGGCGTCGGATCCACCACCGGCGTCTCCCCCGTCACGAGCTGCGCCATCAGCCGCCCGGCCCCCGGCCCGATCCCGAACCCATGCCCGGAAAAGCCGGTCGCGATGAAGAAGCCCGGCACCGCATCGACGCCGGAGATCACCGGCACGGCGTCGGGGGTCACGTCGATCACGCCCCCCCAGCTCTCCGCCACCTTCATCTCGCGGAAGGCCGGAAACGCCGCGGTGACGCTGGCGCGTGCCTTGTCCAGGATCGGCTGGTAGGGCGGCGGGTCGTAGGTGCGCACCTGCTCGAAGGGAGACGGCGCGTCCAGCGCCCAGCGCCGCGGCATCCGCGCCTCGCGCAGGAAGGCGCTGCCCAGCCGCAGGCTCAGGCTGCTGTGGTTCTGCCGCAGCGCCGGCAGGAAGTCGGCGAAGAAGCGGAAACTGTCGGGGACGATGTCGACCACGTTGTCGCTCCAGTTCGCGACGTTGTAGCCGCCGTCGAGCCGCCTGCGGATGCCGAACCCCTGGCCGCTGCAGGAGACCTCCGGCCCGCCCTCCAGCGGCTCCGTGCGCATCACCGACGACATCACCTTGAGCTGCGGCAGGGTGACGCCGAACGACCCGGCGAACAGGCGCGACCAGATCCCGCCCGCCAGCACCACGCTGTCGCAGGCGATGCGCCCCTTCTCGGTCACCACGCCGGAGATGCGGCCGCCGGTGGTCTCGATCCCGCGCACGGCGCAGTGGGTCAGCACCGTCGCCCCATGTGCGCGCGCGCCGTTCGCGATGGCCGGCGCCGCGCGCTGCGGTTCGGCACGCCCATCGCTCTGGGTATAGAGCGCGCCGGCCCATTCCCCGCTGACGCCCGGCAAGGTCGCGGCGATCTCCTGGCGCGTGAGCAGCCGGCTGTCGAGCTGGTGCGGGCGCCCCGCCTCCTCCAGCCAGGCCTCTCGCTTGTCGAGTTCCGCCTCGGTCTTGCACAGATAGACGATGCCGCAGCGGCGGAAGCCGGTCTCGGCCCCCACCATCTCGTTCATCCCGCCCCAGAGCCGCATCGCCTCGACGGAGAGCGGGATCTCGACCGGGTCGCGCCCCATCTTGCGGCACCAGCCCCAGTTCCGGCTCGACTGCTCGCCGGCGATCGTTCCCTTCTCGCACAGCACGACCGGGACGCCGGCGCGGGCGAGAAAGAACGCAGTCGAGGTGCCGATGATGCCGCCGCCGATCACGACCACGCTGGTGCGGTCCGGGCAGCGCTCGTCCGAGGCGACGGGGTCGACGCGAGGGGCCATGCGGAACTCCTTCAGGGGCGGCCAGCCTGCGCGCGTTGCACGGCGGGATGCAATCTTTCACGTCGGCGTGACGCCGCGGCCGGTGGTCATCGCCGGACCAATGTGCCAATCATACGAAGGCGAACCGTTCTCTCGCCCCAGCCGAGAAAGGACGGCATGACGCCCCACCGTCGCACCTTGGCGCCCGTCCCACGGCCGCTGCCGGTCCATGCACGCGGCTGAACCGCGCCGCAGCCCGACCCGCGTGCTGCAGGGGCTGCTGCTCGCCGCGGTCGTGCTGCCACTGCTGATCCTGGCGGGCGGCGGCTGGCTCGCCTGGCGCACCGTCGAGGCGGATGCCGTCCGCGACCTGCAGCGGAGCCTCGCGGTCACCGCCGAACAGGCCACGAAGATCCTCGATTCCCAGATCCTGGTCGCCGACCGCGTGCAGGACCTGCTCGACGACGACGCCCCGGCGGTGCTGGCGGACGAGGCCGGGCTGCGCGACCGCATCGCCGCGATGATCGCGCGCTTTCCCCAGATCACCGGCGTGCTGGTGCTGGATGCGGCGGGCCACCCGGTGGTCTCGACCGCGCGTTTCCCCGTCGACCGGCAGCTCGACTTCGCCGGCCGCGGCTTCTTTACCAAGCTGCGGACGCTGGAGCGCCCGGTGGTGATCGGGCCGGATCTCGGCGGGAGCCTGTTCGGCGAGCCGGCCCTGATCGTGGCGCGGCGGCGGGGCATGCAGCGGTTCGACGGCGTCATCGTCGTCGCGATCTCCCCGCGCACCATCGAATCGTTCGACCAGACGCTGCTCGACGGCAGCAACGCCTTCCTGGCCGCCCTGTTCTGCAGCGACGGCACCCCGCTCGCGCGGTACCCGAAAGAGGTGCGCGACGACAGGATCGCGGACGGCCATAAGCGACTGCTGGAGCGGATCGCGCAGCAACCGCTCGCCGGGCTGCTGCGGATCCAGTCGGCCTTCGACGACGTCGAGCGGCTCGTCGCCTACCGCCGGCTCGACACGTACCCGGTCTACGTCGCCATCGGCCGCCGCTGGAGTTCGGTGTGGACGGCCTGGTTCGGCGTGATGGCGACGCATCTGGTGATCGGCGTCCCGGCCACCGCGGCGCTGATCCTGCTGATCCTGCTCGCCATGCGGCGCACCCGCGCCCAGGAGAGCGCGCTGGCGGCGCTGCAGACCGAGGTGCGCCGGCGGGAGATTGCCGAGGAGGCGCTGCGCCAGGCGCAGAAGATGGAGGCGATCGGCCGGCTCACCGGCGGCATCGCGCACGACTTCAACAATCACCTGACGGTCATCAGCAGCAACGTGGAGCTGCTGAAGCGCCGGCTGCCGCGCAACGCCGAACCGCTGAACCGGCTCGCCGAGGCGGCCATGCATGGCGTGCAGCGGGCGGCGACGCTGACCCACCGGCTGCTCGCCTTCTCCCGCCAGCAGCCGCTCGATCCGGAGCCGCTCGATGCCGGCCGACTCGTCTCCGGCATGTCGGACCTGCTCCGCCGCACGCTGGGAGAGGCGATCGAGATCGAGACCGTCCTGAGCGGCGGCCTCTGGCAGGTGCGGATCGACGCCCACCAGCTCGAGAACGCGCTGCTCAACCTGGCCGTCAACGCACGTGACGCGATGCCGCAGGGCGGCAAGCTGATCCTGGAGACGGCGAATGCCTGGCTCGACGAGGCCTATGCCGCGATGCATGAGGAGGTGAAGCCGGGGCAGTACGTGATGATCGCGGTCTCCGACACCGGCACCGGCATGTCCGCCGAGACGCTGGCCCGCGCCTTCGAGCCCTTCTACACGACCAAGCCGATCGGCGAGGGCACCGGCCTCGGCCTGTCGATGGTCTACGGTTTCGTCAAGCAGTCCGGCGGCCACGTGAAGATCTACAGCGAGCCCGGCCGCGGCAGCTCCGTGAAGCTCTATTTCCCCCGCTGGGCGCGCCAGCCCGATCGGGCGCCGGCACGACCGGCGGTTTCCCCGGCCGGCGCCGGGGAGACGATCCTGGTGGTCGAGGACGACGAGGCGGTGCGCCGCGCCGCGGTCGCGGCGCTGCAGGAGCTGGGCTACCGCGTGCTCGAGGCGCCGGACGCGATGGAAGGCATCCAACTGCTGGTCGATCGCGGCGGCATCGACCTGCTGTTCACCGATATCGGCCTGCCGGGCGGCGTAGATGGACGGGCGCTCGCCGATGCCGCACGCAATGCCGCCCCCGGCATCAAGGTGCTGTTCACCACCGGCTACACGCGTCACGCCGTGCTGCACGCCGGAACGCTGGAGGAAGGTGCGCATCTGCTGCCGAAACCGTTCACCCTGCAGCAGCTCGGCGCCAAGGTGCGGGAGATCCTGGACGCGGTTCCGCACCAGCGCACCGCAAGCGGAACCGCCGCGCGCTGATCGCCGAACGCTGAAGAATCGAGCGCTTGTTGCCCGTTGGATTGGCCCTGCGCCGATTTAATAGGCGTTTTCTCTAGTATTGCGCCCGATCGATGGATCGATAGACTGCGCGCCCAAGAAAAGCGTCGGGAGCGGGCGTCGTCCTTCTGCCAGGGCGGTCATTGATGAACATTCCACGTCGAGCGGTTTTTCACCTCGCCACAGGCGCGACCCTGGCGGGCATCTTGCCCGTGGACGCTCGGGCCCAGAGCCGCGCCGAGACGCTGCGCTACGTCACCGGCGCCAACATCAACACGCTCGACCCCTGCGTTCCCGGCACGACCCGCGAATCATTCGGCCTGTCGATGAACGTCTATGACCGGCTGTTCGCCTTCGGCCGCAAGCAGGTGAACGGCAACTGGGTGTTCGATTCCAGCGTCATCCGTGGCGAACTCGCCCAATCCTACGAGATGAGCGCGGACAAGCTCACCATCACCATCCATCTGCGGCCCGACGCGACCTGGCAGGACGGGTCGCCGGTCACCGCCGAGGACATCAAGTGGTCGCTCGACCGCGCCGTCTCGGCGAAGTCGCTGGCGCCGCCGCAGTTTTCCACCGGCTCCCTGACCAGCCCCGACCAGTTCCGCATCGTCGACGCCAAGACGCTGACCGTCAGCCTGACCAAGCCCGACCGGCTGGCGCTCGCCAATCTCTGCGTGCCCTACGCGATCATGATCAACAGCAAGCTCGCCAAGCAGCACGCGACGGCCGACGACCCCTGGGCGCTCGAGTGGACCAAGACCAACACCGCGGCGAGCGGCGCCTACATCGTCGAGAGCTACAAGCCCGGCGAGAGCGTGATCCTGCGCCGCAACGAGGCCTGGAAGGGCGGCGCCAACGGCAAGCTGCCGTTCTTCCGCCGCATCATCCTGCAGACGGTGCCGGAGGCGGCGACGCGGGCGAACCTGATCGAGCGTGGCGATGCCGACCTCTCGATCGACCTCGCCGCCAGCGACATCCCGACCATGGAGAAGTCGGCCAAGGCCAAAGTCATCTCCGTGCCGCAGACCAACGGCTTCACCCACATCTCCATGAACACGCAGGTCGCGCCGTTCGACAACCCGAAGGTGCGGCAGGCGATCGGCGCGGCGCTGCCCTACGAGAACATGTTCCAGGCCTCCCTGTTCGGCCGCGGGCGCCGGCTCTACGACGCGAGCTGGACCGGCTCGCCGCCCAACATCGACTTCCCGCAGCCGATGCCGCTGAAGACCGATCCGGCCCGCGCCAAGCAGTTGCTGGCCGAGGCGGGGCTGCCGAACGGGTTCAAGACCAGCTTCGCCTTCAGCACCGGCGCCGCCGCCACCGCGGAACCGGTCGCCGCCCTGGTGAAGGAGGCGCTGGGCAAGGTCGGCATCGACGTCGACATCCAGAAGAAGCCCGATGCCGAATTCAACACCATGGAGGCGGAGAAGAAGCTTCCCTTCTTCATCGACGCCGGCACGGCGTGGCTGCCCGCCACCTACTACTACTTCTACCTGTATTTCACCCGTGACCAGCGCTGGAACTTCGCGAGCTGGAAGAACACGCGCATCGAGGAACTCGCGGCCCTGGCCCGGTTCGAGACCGACCCGGCGAAATACGAGGCCGAGTGCAAGGAGATGATCGAGATCTTCGCCGACCAGCAACCGCTGCTCATGGTCTGGCAGCCCAACCACGACGCGGTCATGGCGAAGTCGGTCGACGGCTATACCTACCAGTTCTACCGCCAGGCCGACTTCCGCGACCTCGTGCGGGCCTGAGGTGCCCCCCCAGTTCAACGCCCCCTCTCCCCTCGCGGGAGAGGGACGGGGTGAGGGGGCGATCGGGGCGTTCGCACGATCCCACCCCCCATCGCATCACCCCCGCCCCCTACCCCCCTCCCGCAAGGGGAGGGGGAACGCGGCATGAAGACCTTCCTCGCCATCCTGCGACGGGTCGGGCGGCGACTCCTCTTCTCGCTGCCCGCCCTGCTCGGCGTCGTCGTCGTCACCTTCGTGCTGATGCGCGTGCTGCCCGGCGATCCGGCGGTGTTCTTCGCCGCCGGTCCGAGCGCCGGCAAGGCCGAGATCGACGAACTGCGCCACCAGATGGGGCTCGACAAACCCATGCCGGTGCAGCTCGTGCGCTACCTGGGCGACGTCGCCACCGGCAATCTCGGACGCTCGCTCACCACCGGCCAGCCCGTGGTCGCCGACATGCGCGCCCGCCTGCCCGCCTCGCTCGAACTCACCTGCACCGCGCTCGTGATCGCCCTTTTCCTGTCGATCCCGCTGGGCGTCGCCGCGGCGCTGCGACCCGGCTCGCCGATCGACCACGGCGTGCGGATGCTGTGCACGCTGGGCGTCTGCGTGCCGACCTTCGTCTCCGGCCTGCTGCTGATCTACGTGTTCTACTACCTGCTGGGCTGGGCGCCGGATCCCACCGCACGGATCGACATCTTCGCCTCCACCCCGCCCGACATCACCGGCTTCTACCTGATCGACTTCGCCCTCACCGGCGACTGGCAGGGCTGGTGGGCGGCCTTCACCCAGCTCCTGCTGCCCGCATTCACCATGGCGCTGTTCGTGCTCGCCCCGCTCGCCCGCATGACGCGCGCCTCCATGCTCGCCGTCCTCGGCTCCGACTTCATCCGCACCGCCAACGCCCTCGGCCTGAAGCCGCTGCGCATCGTCGTCGCCTACGCGCTGCGCAACGCGCTGCTGCCGGTGCTGACCATCACCGGCATCGTCTTCTCGACCATGCTGGGCGCCAACGTGCTGGTCGAGAAGGTGTTCTCCTGGCCGGGTGTCGCGTCCTACGCGCTCGATGCGCTGCTCGCCTCGGACTACGCCCCGGTTCAGGCCTTCGTGCTGCTGATGGCAACCATTTTCGTGTTGGTGAACGTGCTGATCGACATCCTCTACGGCGTCGCCGATCCGCGGGTGTCGGTGGAATGATCCCGATAAGCCTCTTCACTTATCGGGATGGCGCGGGGTTGGCGGGGCGGCCGCGCCGAAGCCAAGAGCATACCGCGCGCCGAGGTGATCTGCATGCAAGTCAGTCGTTGAGCGCGCTGGTATGAGCGCGACCGTCGCCGGCACCCGCTCCACCACGCAGCACATCCTGTTCGTGCTGCGCGGCAACCCCGTCACCGCGATCGCCGCCACCCTGGTCACGCTGCTGGTGGTGATCGCGATCCTCGCGCCCTGGCTCGCACCGTACGATCCGATCGCCTCCGACGTGCCGTCCGCCCTGCAGCCGCCCAGCGCCGCCCACTGGGCCGGCACCGACCAGCTCGGACGCGACATCTTCAGCCGCATCCTGCTCGCGGCGCGGCTCGACCTGTTCATCGCCGTCTCCGCCGTCGGCCTGTCCTTCGTGGTCGGCGCCGTGGTCGGTGGCTTCTGCGGCTATCGCGGCGGCCGGCTCGATCGCTGGGTCGGACGCATCGTCGACGTGCTGATGGCCTTCCCGCTGTTCGTCCTCGCCATGGCCCTCGTCGCCGCACTCGGCAACCGCATGGAGAACATCATCATCGCCACCGCGGTGATCAACCTGCCCTTCTACACGCGCTTCGCCCGCGCCGAGGTCAACGTGCGCCGCAACAGCGGCTGGGTCGAGGCCGCGCGCGCCTGCGGCGAAAGCCACATGATGGTGGTGCTGCGGTTCCTGCTGCCGAACGTGCTGCCGGCGATGGCGGTGCAGATCTCGCTCAATCTCGGCTGGGCGATCCTGAACGCCGCGGGCCTGTCCTTCATCGGCCTCGGCGTGCAGGCCCCCACCCCCGAATGGGGCATCATGGTCGCCGAGGGCGCGCGCTTCATCACCACCGGCAAATGGTGGCTGGTCGCCTTCCCCGGCCTCGCGCTGATGCTGACCGTGCTGGGCTTCAACCTGCTGGGCGACGGGCTGCGCGACATCCTCGACCCGCGGATGCGCACATGACCGCGCCGCTGCTGCAGGTCGAGGACCTGAAGGTCGACTTCTCCACCCGCAACGGCATCGTGCGCGCGCTGCACGGCATCGGCTTCACGCTGCACGCCGGGGAGACGCTGGGCATCGTGGGCGAGAGCGGATCGGGCAAGTCCGTCACCTCGCTCGCGGTCATGCGGCTGCTCGACCGCGCGGGGCGCATCGCCGGCGGGCGCGTGCTGTTCCAGGGCCGCGACATCACCCGTGCGGCGCCCGGCGACCTGCGCTCGCTGCGCGGCGCGGCGATGTCGATGATCTTCCAGAACCCGCGCGCCGCGCTGAACCCGATCCGCACCGTGGCGCAGCAGATCATGGACGTGCTGCGCGCGCATCGCCGCATCGACGCGGCCGAGGCGCGGCAACAGGCGCTCGACCTGCTGAAGGCCGTGCGCATCCGCGATCCGGAACGGCGCATGAGCGCCTATCCCAACGAGCTGTCGGGCGGCATGTGCCAGCGCGTGATGATCGCCATGGCGATCGCCTGCGAGCCCGCGCTGCTGATCGCCGACGAGCCGACCACCGGCCTCGACGTCACCACGCAGAAGGTCGTGATGGACCTGCTGGCCGGGCTGACCGCCGAACGCGGCATGGCGGTGATCCTGATCACCCACGACCTCGGCCTCGCGGCGCGCTATTGCGGCGCCATCGCGGTGATGGAGCAGGGCCGCATCGTCGAGCAGGGCCCGACCGAGGCGCTGTTCCGCGACGCGCAGCATCCCTATACGCGGCGGCTGATCGCGGCGTCGCCCACGCGGCGCTCCACGCTCGCCGATCTCGCGCAGGGGGCGCCGCCGGTCGAACCCGTGTCGCGGCCGCCCCCACCGCCCGGCACCGGTCCGCTGCTCGAGGTGCAGAAGCTGGTGAAGCTCTACTCGGGCACCCGCGCGGTGGACGACGTGTCGTTCACCATCTCGGCGGGCGGCAGCCTCGGCCTGGTGGGCGAGTCGGGATCCGGCAAGACCACGCTGTCGCGCATGATCTGCCGGCTGATCGATGCGGATGGCGGCGACGTCGTGTTCCAGGGCGAGTCGATCGGCCACATCCCGGCACGCGACTTCCACAAGGCGCCGCAGCGGCGTGACGTGCAGATCGTGTTCCAGGATCCGACCGACAGCCTCAATCCGCGCTTCACCGCGTTCGACAGCATCGCGCATCCGCTGCGGCGGCTGGAGGGGATGCGCGACGGCAGCGCCCTCACCGCGCGCGTCACCGAAGCCGCATCCCGCGCCGGCCTGGAGCCCGCGCTGCTCGGCCGCTTCCCGCACCAGCTCTCGGGCGGGCAGAAGGCCCGCGTCGGCATCGCGCGCGCGGTGGCGCCGCGGCCGAAGCTGCTGCTGCTGGACGAGCCGACCGCCGCGCTCGACGTATCGATCCAGGCGGTGATCCTGCAATTGCTCGACCGGCTGCGGCGGGAGGACGACCTCGCGCTGCTGTTCGTCAGCCACGACCTGAACGTGGTGCGCATGATGTGCGACCAGATGGTCGTGCTGCAGGCTGGCAAGATCGTCGAGGCGGGACCGAGCATGCGGGTGTTCGAGGCGCCGGGTGCGGAGTACACGCGGACGCTGCTGGATGCGATTCCGCATTTCGAGCCGAACGCCGCCCCCGCGGACCGGGTCGACGCTTGAGCAGCGGACTGGCGGCGCTGACCGCGCGGGCGCAGGACGACCTGCGGCGGATCGCGCATCCGTCGATGCCATGGCTGACGCCGCGCATCGGTCCCGACGGCGCGGCGGCGCTCGACGTGCTGATCGTGGGCGGCGGGCAATCGGGCGTGGCGATCGCCTTCGCGCTGAAGCGGGCGCGGGTGGACAATGTGCTGGTCGTCGACCGCGCGCCGCGCGATCGCGAAGGTCCCTGGCTCACCTATGCGCGGATGCCGACGCTGCGCTCGCCGAAGGACTACACCGGCCCCGATCTCGACATCCCGTCGCTGGGCTATCGGGCCTGGCACGAGGCGCGGTACGGCGAAGCGTCGTGGCAGGCACTCGACCTGATCCGCACCGAGGACTGGGCCGCCTATCTCGGTTGGGTGCGCGATACCGTCGGCATTGCCGTGCAGAACGAGACCGAGGCGGTGGACATCGCGCCGGCGGCGGACGGGCTGCTCGCGGTGACGCTGCGCGACGCGGCCGGCGAGACGGTACGCCATGCGCGCAAGGTCGTGCTGGCGACCGGACAGGATGGCGCCGGCCTGTGGTGGATGCCGGACTTCGTCGCCGCGCTGCCGCCGCATCTGCGCGCGCACACGGCCGATGCGATCGACTTCGCCATGCTGCGGGGTCGCCGCGTCGCGGTGCTGGGAGCGGGCGCGTCGGCGCTCGACAATGCGGCCGCGTCGCTGGAAGCGGGCGCGGCGGAGGTCGTGCTGTTCTGCCGCCGCGCAGAGCCGCAGGTGATCCAGCCATATCGCTGGCTGACCTTCGCCGGTTTCCTGCGCCATCTGTCGGACCTGCCCGATGCGTGGCGATGGCGGTTCATGCACCGGATTCTCGGCCTGCGTGAGGGGTTCCCGCAGCCCACCTGGGACCGCTGCGCGCGCCACGCCGCCTTCCGCCTGCGCACCGGTTCGCCCTGGACCGGCGCACGGGTGCGCGGCGAGATGGTGGAGATCGAGACGCCGACCGGCCCGTACGTCGCGGATTTCCTGATCTGCGGCACCGGCGTGCGGATGGATTTCGCGCAGCGTCCGGAACTGGGCCGCATGGCGGGACAGATCGCGCGCTGGAGCGACCGCTACACGCCGCCACCGGAGGAACGGGACGAGCGGCTGGGGGCGTTCCCCTATCTCGGGCCGGACTACGCGCTGCAGCCGCGCGTTGCAGGCCAGGCGGCGTGGATGCGCGACGTCCACATGTTCAACATCGCCTCCACCATGAGCTTCGGCCCGTCAGGGTCCTCGATCAACGCCATGACGACCGCGGTGCCGAAGCTGGTGCACGGGCTGACCCGCGGCCTGTTCATGGGCGACCTGGACGCGCACTGGGCGGCGCTGGATGCCTACGACGTGCCGCAGGCGGTGCTGCGGTAGCACCACGCCGACGGGCGGCCCGGCCGGGCGCGCGGGGCATCGCACGCCGCCAGCGCGGGCCTGCATCCTTCTCAGACCGTGGCCGGCGCCAGGCTGGGCATGCGGATGTGCGGCGCGATCTCCTGCATGAAGAGCCGCAGGGCGCGGGTGGAGAACGCGGCGGGCATGGGGCCGGTGCGGAATCGCACGAATACCCCACCGATCCCGGTCTTCTCGAGGCTGGTGAAATCCTCCAGCAGGCTCTCCGGCGCACCGCACAGCACCGGCAGGCCGGGCTGCTTGTTGGCCTTCGCCACCATGGCTTCGAACGCCGTGCTCTGGGCCGCGCGATAGGTCTGCATCTGCTGGAAGTAGGGCAGCCCGACCTCGACCGCTTCCTTGTCGGTGGGCGCGATCACCGCGGTGCGGGCGACCCAGCTTTCGGAGATCGCGCGGTCGATGGCGTCGTCACTATGGCCGGCTTCCTGCGCGGCCTTTCGATAGATGCCGACATTGCGCGCGGCGCCCGCCGCGGTCGCCGCCGCCATCAGCACGGGGCGACCCAGTCGCGCCTGGGCGGAGAGCGACGCTTCCGACGCGACGCTGCGCAGGATCTGCGGATGGGGCTTGCTGTAGGGACGCGGTCGCAGCATCGGGATTTCGAAGTTCCAGTATTTGCCGGCATGCGCGACCTTCTCGTTGGTCCAGCATTGCAGCAGGATCTTCTCGATCTCCTCGAACCGCTCCTGCGCGCTGTCGGGATCGATCTGATAGCCGGTGTATTCGTGCGTGTTCACGAGACTGCCGCGCCCGAGGCCGACGATCAGCCGGCCCTTGCTCAGATTGTCGACCAGCGAAATCTGCTCCGCCATCCGCAGCGGGTGGTACAGCGAAGTCTGCAGCACGGCGAAGCCGATCTTGATCCGGTCGGTGGCCATCGCCAGGGCCGAGGCGAACGTCGCCGGATCGACATAAGCGCAGTTGCCGTCGAAGTGATGCTCGACGAGGAACACCGCATCCATGCCGAGGTCTTCGGCGAGCTTGGCTTCCTCCACCGCCTCGTCGATCACCTGCGCATCCGCCGACGGATTGCGTGATTCAGGGAATAGAAATACGCCGATCCTCATTCGATTCTCCTGCCGCCGACATGTTCGGCGGAGCTTTCATGCAAGTGTGGTGCCGTGATGTGCCCTCACCCCCGCGTGAGCCGATCGGGGGCAACCGTCCCACACACGGCACCAGGGGTCACGCCGAACGGCGCCGGCGGTCAATCAGGGGGATCATCGCGGATTTCGACCCGTTCGGCCATCCGCGCCGATCCGGGTGGGGGGAACGGGCCGGGAAGGCCCTGGTTACGATCGAAACAATCTCTCCCGCAGGAAGGCGCAGACCGCGTCGTATTCCGCCTTCGCAGCCGCCCCCGTGAAGCGCGCGCGCATGAAGCCGTGGATCATGTCGCGCGCCTCCCGATACGTGACGTCGACGCCGGCGAGCGCCAGCTTCGACGCATAGACCCGGCCGTCGTCGCGGACCGGATCGAGCTCCGCAGACAGCACGAAGGCCGGCGGCAGGCGCGAGAAGTCCTTCGCACGGGCCGGCCGCGCATACGGGTCGTCGTCGTAACGCGTGTCCGGGAACAGCAGCTTCTTGTAGGCGCGGCTCGATGCGGTCGTGAGCCCGTACCCCTCCGCGTTCTCCGTGTAGGACGGCTGCGTCATATCGGTGCCGATCACGGTGTAGACGACCGCCTGGGCGACCAGCTTCGGGCCGCCGCGATCTCGCGCCGCGAGGCACAACGAGGCCGCGAGATGCCCGCCCGCGCTGTCCCCCATCACGGCCATGCGCGCCGGATCGATCCCGAACGCGTCGGGGTTGGCGTGCAGATGCGCCAGCACCCCGTAGCAGTCGTTGAACGCCGCGGGGTAGGGATGTTCGGGCGTCAGCCGGTAATCCACGCTGACCGTCACCGCGCCGGTCTCATGCGTGAGGCCCCAGGCGACCGGATCGGAACTGTCGAGATCGCCTTTCATGAAGCCGCCACCATGCATGTAGACGATGCAGGGCAATGCGGCGGCGGCACCGCGCGGCCGGTAGATGCGCACCGGCACCGTGTGGTCCGGGGTCGGCACGGTCGTGTCGCGCACCTCCAGGCTGTCCGGCCGGGGCGGGGCGAGGCTGGCGGTGTAGGCGGACCAGGCGCGGCGCTGCTCCTCGACCGTCTTGCCGCCATAGGCGTGCTTCTGCGCCTCGGTCAGCACGCGCATGTCGGGATGCGGTTCACGGCGGGTCATCGTGCGGCAGCTCCTGCTTGGCCGGGCAAGTCCTTGCGCATGTAGACGCGGTCGAAGCCCTTCTCGCTGACGCGGCCGGTTTCGGCGTAGCCGCCGCGGCGATACAGCGCGATGTTCTCGGTCATCAGCACATGCGTGTAGAGGATGATCGCGTCATGGCCACGCCGGCGCGCCTCCTCTTCGGCGAACACCATCAGCCGGCGTCCGCAGCCCTTGCCCTGCGCCGACGGGGCGACCGCGATGTTGTCGAGCAGCAGCGCCGAGGACTGGTCCTCGAGCACCAGGATCCCGCAGATGCTTCCTTCTTCGTCCAGCACCCAGACCTGGCCGGCGGCGATGCGCCCGGCGTAGTCGTCCAGCATCGGGCCGGGCGGCTTGCCGATCCGCGGGACGTAATGGGAATAGGCGTCGTGCACGATGCTGCGCACGACCGCCGCCTCCTCGCTGCGGGCGGGGCGGATCATGCGGCGGCGCGGTTGAGGCGTGCGGCTTCCGCCATCACGGCCACCGCCTCCGGCTGGCGCGAGCGTACCGTGAGCCCGGTCGCGCCGGACTCTTCCCAGGCGCGGAACCGTTCCTTGATGCGCGCGGGCGGACCGACCAGCGACTTCATGTCCACCCACTCGTCGGGCACCGCCGCGATCGCCTCCTCCTTGCGATGCGCGAGGTAGAGTTCCTGGATGCGGTCCGCCGCCTCCGCGAAGCCGCGGCGGATCATCTGGTCCTTGTGGAAGTTCTTGTCGCGATGGCCCATGCCGCCGACATAGAGCGCGACCTCCGGCTTCAGCTTCGCCAGCCCGGCCTTCACGTCGTCGGTGACCTCGACATGCACCGAGGCCTGGATCTCGAAATCGTCGAAGCCGCGGCCATCGCCGGCGCGCTGGAAGCCGGCTTCCAGCCAGGGGCGGTATTCCTCCATCGCTCCCGGCACGAACCCCATCGGCAGCCAGCCATCGGCCACTTCCGCGGTCAGCTTCACGGTCGACTCGTTGCCGGTCGCGAGGAAGATCGGGATGTCGCGATTCATGTGCAGGATCGACTTCAGCGGCTTGCCCACGCCGGCCGCGCCCTCCCCTTCATAGGGCAGGCGGATCTCCTTGCCGTCATGCGTCACCGGTTCCTCGCGGCGGAAGATCTTGCGCATGATCGCGACGTAGTCCTTCAGCCGGTAGTAGGGGCGGCCCCATGGCTCCCCGTACCAGCCCTCGACGATCTGCGGACCCGACACGCCGAGGCCGGCGATGAAGCGTCCGCCACCGGCGAGCGCGTCCACGGTTCCCGCACACATGGCGGCATTGGCCGGCGTGCGCGCCGCGAGCTGCATGATGCCGGTGCCGAGCCGGATGCGGGAGGTGACGGCGGCGAGGTAGGCGAGCGGGGTGACCGCGTCGGAGCCATAGGCCTCGGCGGTCCAGACGGAGTCGTAGCCAAGCGCCTCGGCCTGCTGCACGAGCGCGACGGGAAGGTCGAGCTGCGCCTTGGAGTAGCCGATCGACAGACCGAGTTTCATTGCGAGAGATCCCTGGTGGGGGGCAAGCCAGGAAGGCCGTGCATCCTGATCCGCGGCACGCGGCCGCATCGTGGTCGTTCCTGGTGCCGTCTGGAGCGGCGTTGCGGAAACGGTTGCAGAGGGTCCGCACAGCGTCAAGGCGCGCGGCGGTTGCCGTGACGCACCAAGGGTGACAGAACCTTCGCCC
This sequence comes from Rhodospirillales bacterium, assembly GCA_017304945.1. Taxonomy (GTDB): domain Bacteria; phylum Pseudomonadota; class Alphaproteobacteria; order Acetobacterales; family Acetobacteraceae; genus Rhodopila. The sequence continues at coordinate 9,755 of JAFKLG010000125.1, read as the reverse complement.
CACTCGGGAGGAGAACAATGCCGGACGCGTTGTCGCCTCGGCTGCCGCACGCCACCGGCGATGGCCGTCGCACGCTCGTCCTCGCGGCGTGCCTGATGGCCACGTTCATGGCCGCGGTCGAGAGCACCATCATCGCGACCGCCATTCCGACCATCGTCGCCGATCTCGGCGGCTTCGCGCTGTTCAGTTGGGTGTTCACGATCTACCTGCTCACGCAAGCCGTCAGCATCCCGGTCTACGGACGCCTCGCCGACTTGTATGGACGTCGGCGCGTGTTCTTCATCGGCACGGGCCTGTTCCTGACCGGCTCGATCCTGTGCGGCTTCGCCAGCAGCATGCTCGCGCTGATCGTGTTCCGCGCGGTGCAGGGTGTCGGCGCGGGCGCCATACAGCCAATCTCCGCGACGATCCTGGGCGACCTCTACGCCCCCACCGAACGGGCGAAGATCCAGGGCCTCGTCTCCTCCGTGTTCGGCATCTCCGCCGTGGTCGGTCCCTCGCTCGGCGCGTTCCTGATCGAGCATCTGAGCTGGCCGGTGGTGTTCTGGGTGAACGTGCCGATCGGGCTCGCGGCGGTCGCGATGATCGCCACTTTCCTGCGCGAGACGGTGCAGCATCGGCGACACCAGATCGACTGGATCGGCTCGCTGCTGCTGCTGATCGGCGTCGGCGTGCTCATGATCGCCCTCGTGCAAGGTCTTTCGCTCGAACGCCCCGTCCTGCTGGGCGCGGTGCTGCTGGGGGGGTGCGCCTTCGCGCTGCTGTTGCGGCATGAGCGGCGGATCGCGGAGCCGATGCTGCCGCTCGAGCTCTGGCGGTCGCGCGTCATCGCGGTCGGCAGCCTGGGCAACGGATTTGCCGGCGCCGTGATGATGGGCGTCTCGGCTTTCCTGCCTACCTACGTGCAGGGCGCGATGGGCCGCAGCCCGGTCGCGGGCGGGCTCGTGCTGGGCGCGATGTCGGTGAGCTGGGCCGCCGCGAGTTTCGCCGGCGGACGGCTGATGATGCGCACGAGCTACCGGCTCGCTGCGATGGTCGGCGGCTCGTGCCTGGTGATCGGTGCAGGGATGCTCGCCGTCATGACACCGGCGAACGGTCCGCTCTGGGCCGGCACCGGCTCGCTGGTGATCGGTATCGGCATGGGCTGCTGCAGCACCGTGTTCATCGTGTCGGTGCAGGCCTCCGTGCCATGGCGGCAGCGTGGCGCGGCAACCTCCTCCACGATGTTCATGCGGTTCATCGGCCAATCGATCGGGGCGGCCGCCTGTGGCGCCGTGCTGAACGCCTCGATCGCGGCGATCGACCCATCGGCGTCGAATGCCGTGGACCGGCTGCTCGACGTGACGGGACGCGCGCTGATGACGGCGACCGAACGCGCCCATCTCACCGACGTGGTGGCGCGATCGCTGCATCACGCCTACCTGCTCGCGACGCTGTTCGCCGTGGTGACGCTGCTGATCGCCAGCCGCATGCCGCCGCGGCTCAGCCCGCAACACCAGGTTCCGGACGCGCCGCCCCGCTGAGTTGGTTGCATGCCGCCGTTCGGGATGACAGAACGGAACGATTTCGTCCCGCAAAAGGCCGCCGATGCCGGAAGCGCCGCTGCCCCAAGACGGACTCGACGCGCGCGGGCCGGCTGCGACCCGGCGTGGCTGGGTGCTGGCCGCCTGCCTGCTCGCGACCTTCATTTCCGCCGTCGAGAGCACGATCGTCGCCACGGCGGTGCCGACCATCGTCGCATCGCTGGAAGGGTTCGAACTGTTCGGCTGGGTGTTCGCGATCTACTTCCTCACCCAGGCGGTCGGCATCCCGGTCTATGGACGGCTCGCCGACCATTACGGCCGCCGGCCGGTGTTCGTCGCCGGGACCGGCCTGTTCCTGGCGGGCTCGCTGGGCTGCGGGTTCGCCGGGAGCATGGTGGCGCTGATCCTGTGCCGCGGCTTGCAGGGCTTGGGCGCGGGCGCGGTGCAGCCGATCGCGGCGACGATCCTGGGCGATCTCTACGCCCCGGAGGAGCGGGCGAAAGTGCAGGGACTCGTCGCCGCCGTCTACGGCATCGCCGCGCTCGCCGGCCCGTCGCTGGGTGCCTTCCTGATCGACCTGTTCGACTGGCAATCGGTGTTCTGGATCAACGTGCCGATCGGGCTCGCCGCCATCGCGCTGATCGCCGTCAGCCTGAAGGAGCATGCGGTGTCCCCCGCGCATCCGGTGGACTGGATCGGGTCGGTCCTGCTGCTGCTGTGCGGCGGTGCGCTGATGGTGGTGTGCGTGCAGGACGCCCTGCTCACCCCGCTCGAGTTGGGCGCGGTGCTGATGCTCGGGCTCGCCACCTTGGCCGTGCTGATCTGGCATGAGCGCGGCGTCCCCGAACCGATGCTGGCGTTCGAGCTGTGGCGGCAGCGCGTGATCGCCGTCGGCAGTCTCGGCAGCGGGTTCTGCGGCGCGCTGCTGATGGGCGTGGCGGCGTTCCTGCCGACCTATGTGCAGGGTGTGATGGGACGCGGCCCGGTCGCGTCCGGCGCGGTGCTGGGCGCGATGTCGGTCGGCTGGTCGGCGGCGAGCTTCGCCACCGCCCCGCTGATGCGCACGCGCTCGTTCCGTGGGATCGCGGTGTTCGGCGGCCTGTGCATGCTGGTCGGCGCGGGCCTGCTGGTCGCGATGTCGCCGACCGCGCGGTTGTGGTGGCCCGGCCTCGCCTCGCTCGTCATGGGCGTGGGGATGGGGCTGTGCACCACCATCTTCATCGTCGCGGTGCAGGGATCGGTGGCGTGGAACCAGCGCGGGGCCGCGACCTCCACGCTGATGTGCCTTCGCGTCGTAGGCCAGTCCCTGGGGGTGGTGCTGTGCGCCGGCGCGCTGAATGCGTCGATCGCGGCAACCGACCCCGGGGCCGCGGATTCGGCGCTCGACCGGCTGCTCGACCGCACGGGGCGGGCGAGCCTGGCGCCGGAGGAGCTGGCGGACCTGACGGACGTGGTCGCGCGCGGGTTGCACGACACGCACCTGCTGGCGACGGCGTTTGCCGCGGCGTCACTGGTCGCCGCGCTCATCCTGCCGCGCGGGCTGCGGGCAACGCCGAAGCCGGCGCGGACCAGGGTCTAGCCGGCCAGCTCTCGCCGCACGATCGCGGCGCCTTCCCCCAATGCACGCAGCTTCGCAAAGGCGACATCGCGCGGCAGGTATTTCATGCCGCAATCCGGCGCCGGCACGAGGTGGGTGGGATCGACGAAGCGCAGCCCGGCGCGGATGCGGGCGGCGACGGCCTCGGCGCTCTCCGCCGCCGGATCGCCCAGGTCGAGCACCCCCAGCATGACGGTCTTGCCCGCGAGATCACGCAGCACGCCGAGGTCCAGCTTCGGCTGCGCCGCCTCGATCGAGATCTGCTGCGCCACGGTGTCGGCGAGCTGCGGCAAGAAGCTGTAGCCGGAGGGTTTCTGTGCCACCACCGCGGCGTAGCCGAAACACACATGCACCACGGTGGTGCCCTCGATTCCCTCGAGCGCGCGGTTGATCGCGCGGACACTATAGCGCGTCGCCTTCTCCGGTGCGGCGCGCACCCAGGGCTCGTCGAGCTGCACCACGTCGACGCCGGTCGCCTTCAGGGCGCGCAGCTCCTGATTGACCGCGACGGCGTAGTCCATCGCGAGCTCTTCCTCGTCGGCGTAGAACTCGTTGCGCACCTGCTGCGAGAGGGTGAAGGGACCGGGCAGCGTGATCTTGGTCGCGCGGTCGGTGTTCGCGCACAGGAAGGCGGCATCACGCACCTCCACCGGCCCGCGATGCCGGATCGGGCCGACCACGCGCGGCACCGGGGTGCGGCGGCCGGACTGGGAGACGATCTCGGCCGGCTGGTCCGCGTCGATGCCATCCAGCGCCAGGGCGAAGCGGTTGGAGTAGCTTTCGCGGCGGATCTCGCCATCCGTCACGATGTCGATCCCGGCACGCTCCATGCTGCGGATCGCGAGGATGGTGGCGTCGTCCTGCGCCTGCTCGAGGAGGTCGTCCGCCACGCGCCACATGTCATGCGCATGGGTGCGTGGGACGCCATGCTGGTGCAGGGTGGCGCGATCGACCAGCCACTCCGGCTGTGGCGTGCTGCCGACGACGGTGGTGGGCAGCAGGTGGGTGGGATAGGGCATGGCGGACACCTCCGCGCGCACCCTACCCCGCTGCCGATCGCGCTTCCTAGAGCCTGGCCGGCCGACGCTCGCGCCGGTCGGCGGCGCGGTCGGTCAGTCTTCCAGTTCGCCGATATGCTTCTGCGCGTAGAGCTGCACGCCCACCTGGGAGATCAGTTCGAGCTGGGTTTCCAGGAAGTCGATATGCTCTTCCTCGGCCTTGGCCACGTCCTCGAACATGTTTTTCGAGACGCGGTCGTTGATCGACTCGCAGTACTCGGCGGCTTCGAGATAGAGCGCACGTGCATCCATCTCCGCCGCCAGGTCGGCGCGCAGGATCTCCTCGATGTTCTCGCCGATGCGCAGCGGGTCGAGCACCTGCATGTTGGGGAAGCCCTCGAGGAACAGGATGCGCGCCGTGAACATGTCGGCGTGCTCCATCTCCTCGATGGATTCCTTGCGCCACTTCTTGGCGAGTTCCTTGTATCCCCAGTTGTCGAGGATCCGGTAATGCAGCCAGTACTGGTTGATCGCCGTGAGTTCCGACCGGAGGCCCCGGTTCAGATACTCGATGACCTTGTCGTCGCCGCGCATGCCAACCCCTTGCGATCCGGAGGCTATGCAGCGGTCCGCTGAGCCTCCGCCTGACCGGCCGCCTCACCGTTGGATCGATCGGCGGCCACGTCCTTGAGGATACACCGTAGCGTGCGGGCGCAGCGACCACAATCAGGGGTTTTACCGCAGCAACGGAAGGTCTCCCGCACGTTCTGCGGAAGATGAGACGCACTCGCAAGATGGGCGCGCACGGCATGGTCCGACAGGGCGTTGCACGAGCAGACGATCATGGAAGGGCGTTTCCGTTCGGCGACCGGCGTTGCGGGTGAGGCGACCTGATGCCCGTATAGCCGAGAGGCGCGGCGAATGCCACGCCTTTCTTGCGACGCATTCTCAGATGGCAGGCATGCAGGTGCGGCACGGGGCCGGTGCCCCCATCTCTGCGCGACAGAAGGGACGAGGACACCCAAATGGACCTGAAGCTGACGGGCAAGACAGCCCTGGTGACCGGATCGACCGCGGGCATCGGCCTGGCGATCGCGCGCCGGCTGGCGGCCGAAGGCGCTTCGGTGATCGTGACCGGCCGCGACCAGGCCAAGCTGGACGAGGCGGTCGCCGCCGTCCGCGCGGCCGCCTCCGGCCAACCGGGCGGCCCGACCCAGGGCGCGGGGCCGGTTCGCGGCGTGCTGGCCGATGCGGGGACGGCGGACGGCGCCGCTGCGCTGGCCGCGGCCGCACCGTCGGTCGACATCCTGGTGAACAACCTGGGCATCTACGGCGCGGCGGAGTTCACCGATATCACCGACGCGGAGTGGTTCCGCTTCTTCGAGGTGAACGTCATGAGCGGGGTCCGCCTCTCCCGCCACTACTTTCCCGGGATGCTGGCGCGCGACTGGGGCCGCATCATCTTCATCGCGAGCGATTCCGCCGTCGTCATCCCCGGCGAGATGATCCATTACGGCATGACCAAGACCGCGCAGCTCGCCGTGGCGCGGGGGCTCGCGAACCTGACCAAGGGCACCCGGGTCACGGTCAACACGGTGATGCCGGGCACCACGCGCTCCGCCGGGATCGAGACGTTCATGCGCAGCGTCGCGCCTGATCCCGCCGCCTCTGCGGACGAGCTCGAGGCGACGTTCTTCCGCACCATGCGTCCGACCTCGTTGATTCAGCGCCTGATCGAGCCGGAGGAGATCGCGTCCCTGGTCGCCTATGTCGCGAGCCCGCTGGCCGCCGCGACCAACGGGGCGGCGTTGCGGGCCGAGGGTGGCATCGTCCCGACGATCTGATATTCGGCGGTGGTTCGTCCGACCGGCACGGCCGCATCCGACGACCGTGCCGCGGCCGGACGCCGCGGGACCGCGGGATGCGGCCCGCGCCGCTACTTGCGGCTGGCCGCGTCGATCTGCTCGATCGCTTCGCTGTCGAGTTGCAGGTGCGCCGCCTTCACCAGGTCCTGGAGCTGAGCGAGGCTGGTGGCGCTGACGATCGGCGCCGTCACGCTGGGCCGCGCGATCAGCCAGGCGATCGCCACCTGGGTCGGATTCGCACCCGTCCGCGCCGCCACGTCGTCGAGCGCCCGCAGCACGCCGAACCCGTACTCGTTCAGGTATTTCTCCACCCGCGAGCCGCGCGCGCGGCCCTGCGTGTCCGCGGCGGTACGGTACTTGCCGGTGAGGAAGCCGCTCGCCAGCGAGTAGTAGCCGATCACGCCCACCTTCTCCTTCAGGCAGAGCTGTTCGAGCGGCCCCTCGAACTCGTCGCGTTCGACCAGGCTGTATTGCGGCTGCAGGCTCTGATAGCGCGGCAGCCCCTGCGTCGCGCTGATCCGCAGCGACTCCGCAAGCCGGTCGGCGGAGAAGTTGGAGGCACCGATCTCCCGCACCTTGCCTTGCTGGATCAGCGTGGCGTAGCCGGACAGCGTCTCCTCGATCGGGGTGTCCGGGTCGTCGCGATGCGACTGGTAGAGGTCGATGCGGTCGGTCTGCAGCCGGCGCAGCGAGTCTTCCACCGCCTGCATCATATAGGCGCGCGACAGGCCCTTCTTCCCCGGCCCCATCTCGATGCCGAGCTTGGTGGCGAGCACGATGCGGTCGCGCTTGCCGGAGGATTTGAGCCACTTGCCGATGATCGTCTCCGACTCGCCGCCCTGGTTGCCGGGATGCCAGCGCGAATAGACGTCGGCCGTGTCGATGAAGTTGAACCCGGCATCGACCCAGGCGTCGAGCAGCGCGAAGGAGGTCTTCTCGTCCGCCGTCCAGCCGAACACGTTGCATCCGAAACAGATCGGCGAAACGCGCAGCGAGGATTGGCCGAGTTGGCGTTGCGCGATCATGCCTTGGCTCCTGTCCCGGCGCGCACCAGCTTGCCCGGCGTGGCGCCGGTATGGATGCCGCCCGCGAAGGTCTCCACCCCGGAGACGAAGGTGTGGTGGTAGCCGTCGACACGCTGCACCAGGCGGCGGCCGCCCATCGGCAGATCGTAGCGCACCTCCGGTACGTGCAGCCGCAGCGCGTCGAAGTCGATCACGTTGACGTCCGCCTTCATTCCCGGCCGCAGCAGCCCGCGATCATGGAAGCCGAAGAACGAGGCGGTCTCGCTGGTCTGCCGTTTCACCAGCAGTTCCAGAGGGAGCTTGGCCCCGCGCGAGCGGTCGCGGCCCCAATGGATCAGCATCCAGGACGGCACCGAGGCATCGACGATGGAGGAGCAATGCGCGCCGCCGTCGGACAGGCCGAGGATGGTCGCGTCGTCGCGCAGCATCGTGTGGATGACGTCGAGATTGTCCTCGTTGTAGCCGACGATCGGGAAGAACAGGAACCGATCCGCGCCGGCGGCGAGGTAGTCGTAGGCGACCTCGTCGGGCGAGCGTCCCTCGCGCCGCGCCATCGCGCCGATCGAGTCCGATTCCGCCGGCTCGTAATTCGGCGGATCGCCCATCGGGAACATGCGGTCCCAACGCGTGACGATGTGCTGGCGGAACTGCGACAGCCGGTTCACCAGCTCCGGCGCGGGGCGTTCGTTCAGCACCTGGGCGCGGAACGCCGGATCCTGCAGCCGCTGCATCCGCTCCGCCACCGGCAGTTTCAGCAGCGCCTGGTAGCTAGGCCGGATCGAGAACGGGTTGAGCGCCGTGTCGATGCCGAGCATGACGCCGACGGGACGGCCGGCGATCTGGGCGGTGACCATGGCGCCCTGGCGGCGCGCTTCGTGCACGCCGGCCATCAGCCGCTTCCAGCGCTCGCCGTCGGTCGGCCGATCGGTGAGCAGGAACCAGACGGGGCGGCCGGTCTGCTGGCCGAAGGTCGTCATCCAGCCGAGTTCCTCGGTCTCGATGTCGAAGTCGCTGTTGACGCCGAACGCACCGTAGCCGAGGCCCTTGAAGGCGGAGCCGATGCCGAGGAGCTCCTCGACCTCGGAGTAGCGGCCGGGAACCATGTCGCCGGTCGGCGTCTTGTGCGAGTTGGTGCGGGAGGTGGTGAAGCCGAAGGCGCCGGCCTCCAGCCCCGCGCGCACCGCGTCACGCATGGCGGCGATGTCGTCGCCGGTCGCCTTCTCGCGATTGATCGCCCGCTCCCCCATCACGTAGACGCGCAGCGGGTGGTGCGGGATCTGCGCCGCGATATCGATCGCGCGAGGCATCTGGTCGAGCGCGTCGAGATATTGGGGGAAGGTCTCCCAATTCCATTTGAGACCTTCGGCCAGCGCGATGCCGGGGATCTCCTCGACCGCCTCCATCAGGCCGATCAGCGCCTCATGGTCGCGGCCGCGCACCGGCGCGAAGCCGACGCCGCAATTGCCGAACAGGACCGTGGTCACGCCATGCCAGGAGGAGGGCGCGAGTTCGGAGTCCCAGGTCGCCTGCCCGTCGTAATGCGTGTGCGCGTCGACCCAGCCGGGCGTGACGAGCAGCCCGCCCGCGTCGATCTCGCGCCGTGCGGGGCCGGCCTTGCCTCCGACCTGGACGATGCGGTCGCCCTCGAGCGCGACATCTCCCGTGACGCCGGCGCTGCCGGACCCGTCCACGATGGTGCCGCCACGGATCACCGTGTCATGCATCTGGCTGCTCCTCTCCCTCGGTCCGGATATGGGAGACCCCGGCGCGGGCCGGGTCAAGCGCCGACGACTTCATGGAACGGCAAGGAATTCCCCCGACAATCGGCGCATAGTGCGAAGACCGACGATCGGAGTGCCGCGCATGACCAGCCCGCTTCCCCCTGCCAGCCCCGCCTTTCTCACCGGCCGCCGCGCCCTGATCGTGGGCGTTGCGAACGAGCATTCGCTCGCCTGGGGGTGTGCCAAGGCCATGCACGGCGCCGGGGCGACGATCGGCATGACCTACCTGAACGACAAGGCGCGACGCTTCGTGGAGCCGCTGGCGCAGGAGGTCGCGGCCGACCCGTTCCTGCCGCTGGAGGTGCGGGACAGCGCGCAGGTGGACGCGCTGTTCGACGCGCTGCGGGAACGGTGGGGCACGCTGGACGTGCTGGTGCACTCCATCGCCTTCGCCCCGCGGGAGGCGTTGGTCGGCCGCGTCGCCGATTGCCCGCGCGACGGGTTCCTGACGGCGATGGAGGTCTCCTGCTGGTCGCTGCTGGATTTGGTGCGTCGCGCGGAACCGCTGATGCCGAACGGCGGGACCATCATCACCATGTCCTATGTCGGCGCCGTGGAGGTGATCCGCAATTACGGGATCATGGGTCCGGTGAAGGCCGCGCTCGAATCCGCGGTGCGTTATCTTGCCGCGGAGTTGGGGACGAAGGGGATCCGCGTGCATGCGGTGAGCCCGGGGCCGCTGGCGACGCGTGCGGCGTCAGGGATCCCCGACTTCGACAAGCTGATGGCGGACGTGACGCATCGTGCGCCGGTGCAGCGGGCGGTGACGATCGACGAAGTGGGGGCGGCGTGTGCCTTCCTCGCGAGCGATTATGCCACGGCGATGACGGGGGAGACGCTGTACATCGATGGCGGGTTCCACATCCTGGGGTGAGGTGCGCGTGATGACGCCATGACGTGGGGCGGCGGTGCCGGTGGGGATGGCCGGCTCGACGGCCGGCCATGACGGGTCGTCGTGTGTCCGCG
>JAFKLG010000124.1 GCA_017304945.1 Rhodospirillales bacterium | reverse complement strand
CCCGGCCATCCCCGGCAGCACCGCCCTCCGGGTCATTCACCCGGCCATCCATCGCGGCAGCGGTGCCGATGGGGGTGGCCGGGTCAAGCGCGGCCATGACGGCTGCGCACTGCCCGCCCGGCCCGCACTGCCCACACCGTCCGCCCGGCCCACACCGTCCGCCCGGCCCGCACTGCCTGCCCGGCCCGCACTGCCTGCCCGGCCCGCACCGTCCGCCCAGCGCCGTCCCCTCCTCCGGAGCACACGCCCATGCGCCTGATGCTGCGCACCGACTCCCTCGCCAAGACCTTCACGCTCCATCTGCGCGGCGGCCTCTCGATGCCCGTCCTGCGCGGCGTCGGGTTCGACGTGCATGCAGGGGAGTGCGTCGTCCTGGCCGGCCCGTCCGGGGCCGGAAAGTCCACGCTCCTGCGCAGCCTCTACGGCAACTACCGCGCGGAAGGCGGCCACATCCTGGTGCGGCATCGTGACGCCATGGTCGACCTCGCCGGCGCCGATCCGCGCACCGTGCTGGCCGTCCGCGCCGAGACCATGGGCTATGTCAGCCAGTTCCTCCGCGTCGTGCCGCGCGTCTCCGCGCTCGACGTGGTGGCCGAGGTGCTGCTGGCCAGGGGCGTCGATCCGGACGACGCCCGCGCCCAGGCCGCCGCCCTGCTGCAGCGGCTCAACATTCCGACCCGCCTGCACGGCATTCCACCCGCCACCTTCTCGGGCGGCGAGCAGCAGCGCGTGAACCTGGCGCGCGGTTTCATCGCCGGCCATCCGATCCTGCTGCTGGACGAGCCCACCGCCTCCCTCGACGCCGCCAACCGCGCGGTGGTGGTCGAGATGGTGCACGAGGCGAAAGCGCGCGGGACCGCGATCGTCGCGATCTGCCATGATGCCGAAGTGCGCGACGCGATCGCCGACCGCCTGTTCAACCTGACGCCGCTGCAGGACGCCGCATGACCCAAGAGACCGTGCTGACCAACGCCATCCTGGTGTTGCCGGATGAAACCATCGCCGGAACCCTGGTGCTGCGCGGGGAGACGATCGCCGCCGTGGAGCCGGGGCGCGCGCACACGCCAGGCGCACGCGACCTCGATGGCGACTACCTGATCCCCGGAGTGGTCGACGTCCATACCGACAATCTGGAGCGTCAGGTGCAGCCGCGCAGCCTCGCGCGCTGGCCGTCCCGCTCCGCCATGGTGGCCCACGACGCGCAATGTGCGGCGGCCGGCGTGACCACGGTGCTGGATGCGCTATGCCTCGGCGACCTCGGCTTCGACAAGGAACGCATCCGCACCTTCCGGGAGGGCGTCGCCGACCTCGACGTGCTGAGCGAAACCGGCCTGCTCAAGGCGGACCACTTCCTGCACCTGCGCTGCGAGGTGCCGGCCAGCGACATGCTGCCGCTGTTCGAGCCGGTGGCCGATCATCCGCTGGTGCGCATGGTCAGCCTGATGGACCACAGCCCCGGCGTCGGCCAATACGCGAACATGGCGTTCTACCGCGACCTGCGCCGCCGCGGCGGGCTCGACGAAGCGACGATCGAGCGCCGTATCGCCGAGCTGCAGGCCCAGCGCGCGCGGCTGCGCGGCCCGAACCGCCGCGCCCTGCTGGACCGGCTGCGCGGCAGGACCGTGGCGCTGGCGAGCCACGACGACCGCACGCCGGAGGAGATCGCCGAGAACGCCGCGGACGGGATCCGCATCAGCGAGTTCCCCGTCACCATGGAAGCGGCGCAGGCCGCCAAGGCGGCCGGCATGCAGGTGATCGCCGGGGCGCCCAACATCGTTCGCGGCGGCTCGCATTCCGGCAACGTCGCGGCCGCCGACCTGCTGCGCGCGGGCGCGGTCGACGCCTACGCGTCCGACTACGTGCCGTCCGCCCTCGTCGAGGCCGCGTTCCAGAGCGCGCGCGAAGCCCATGTCACGCTGCCGCGGGCGATCGCCATGGTGACCGAGACGCCGGCCCGCATGGCGGGCCTGACCGATCGCGGCCGCATCGCGCGCGGCTGGCGCGCCGACCTGGTGCGGGTGCGGCTGCACGAGACGCTGCCGATCGTGCGCCAGGTCTGGCGCGCCGGGGAGCGGGTGATCTGATGGGTCCCGAGGCGCGCGTCGCCGTCTACTATGCGCCGGCGGTCGACGACCCGCTGTTTGCCGCCGGCGCCACCTGGCTGGGCCGCGATCCGGAGAGCGGCGCTCCGGCGCCGCAGCCCGACCTGCCGGGGATCGAGGAGATCACCGCCGATCCGTGCCTCTACGGGTTCCATGCCACGCTGAAGCCGCCGATGCGCATCGCGCCCGGCTGGACGTGGTTCAACGTGCTGGACGCGGCGCATCGCCTGGCCGAACGGATCGCGCCGTTCGACCTGCCGCCGCTGGCGGTGACCGATCTGCGCGGCTTCCTCGCGCTGCGGGAGCGCGAGCCCAGCGCGGCGCTGTATGGACTGGCGGATCGGTGTGTCGAGGAACTCGATGCGTTCCGCGCGCCACCGACCGAGGCCGAGCTGGCGCGGCGCCGCCAGGCCAGGCTCACGCCCGAACAGAGCGCCATGCTGGAGCGCTGGGGCTACCCCTACGTGTTCGGCACGTTCTTCTTCCACATGACGCTGACGCGGCGCCTGAACGACGTCGAGAAGGCAGCGATCATGCCGGCCGCCGAGGCGCATTTCGCCCGCGCCCTGGCGCTGCCCCGGCGCGTGACGGATATCTGCCTGTTCACGCAGAGCGCCCCCGGCCAGCCATTCCAGATCGCCGAACGCGTGCCGCTGGAGGGCTGAGCAGGCGGCCTCCCCGCCCCGGCGTCACCGCTGCGGCGTCGCGGTGGACGGCGATGCGGGCGGCGGTGCTGCGGGTAACGGCGCCGCAGCTGGTTGCGGTGCGGCCTGGGCCGGTGATGGCGCGGCCGGTTCCGCGTCCTCGAGCGCGATCTGTCCGCTGAGGTAGTCGGCGCGGATCCTGACCAGGGCCGCCGCGTCCTCGGCCCGCGCCTGCCCCTGGCACAAGGCGGCGGTCACATGCGTGATCATCCGGCGCTGCACCGCGACCACGTCCCCCGTCACGGACCACGTGGATCGATAGCGCAGGTCGGGCGTGTCCAGCGCGAGCGGCGGCGGCAGGCTGCGGACCCGCTTGCCTTGGGGCAGATGCAGGGACAGCCGCTCGCTGATCTCGCCGGACCAGCATGGGATCGGCGCGGTGTGCGCGGGGTCGGCGTCGGGCAGCGATCCGAGCAGGAACATGCCAGGGCGCGGGGTGGTGGTCAGTCCGGGCGGCAGGCGGAAGCTGGTGCCGGAGAGGCGGTCGGGGCGCGGGGCGATCTGGAACCGGCCCTCCAGCGTGAAGGCGTCGCTGAACCCGCCGACGTCGTGGGCACGGTAGCTGCCGGCGCCGTCATATCCCAGCATCCGCAGCCGTTGCCGCGCGCGGTCCTCGCGGCCGCCACTGGCCGCAAACATGCGCAGGCCGAAGGCGAACGGGCCGGTGGCGACCATCCGCGTGGCGCCGGAGATCGCCCCGCTCGATTCCAGCGTCGCGTCCGTCTCCACGTCGAAGCTGGCGGCGCCGGGCGCGAGGATGGGCGTGCGGGCGACACGCGGCGCGTCCGACGACATCACCAGCACCGGCTTGCCGTATTCCTGGAACGGCAGTGAGCCGAACGGCACGCGCGCCGCCGTGGTGTCGGCCCACAGGTCCAGTTCGGGCACATGGACGATCGCGTGGTCGAACCCGACCAGCGTCGGTGGCGTCGTGATCGCGTAGCCGTCCGCGCCGAGCCCGATCAGAACGGGCCAGGCGGTGATCCCCTTGGCCTTCAGGAGCGTCGCGAACAGCACCGCGTGCCCCTTGCAGTCACCGTAGCGGGCGCGCAGCACGGCCTCGGCCGGCACCGGCACCACGCCGCCGAGCCCGGTCAGGATGTCGACGTAGTGGATCTCGCGGGAGACCCATTCGTAGATCCGCCGCACCTGCACGACCCGGTCGTCCACACCGTCGGTCAGCCGGTCGGCGAGCGCCTGCAGCTCCGGGGTGACGGTCATGGCGTCACGGAAACCGGGCACCATCGCGGCGGCCAGGGCCTCCGCGTCGGGCCAGGTCGAGACCAGCACCCCGGCTTCCCGGTGGCGCGCCGCCGCGGCGTAGCGCCAGGTGCGCGTGCCGCCCGGCTGCGGCGGATCCTCGGCGAAGCCCTGGGCAGCGGCGCCGAGGGGTTGCCCCGGCGGCAGGTGCAGGGTGACCCGTGCCTCTGCCCCACCCTCTCCCGCCGGTACGGTGAAGCGAGCGGTGTAGCCGCCCGGCAGCGTCGAGGTGCTGCCGGTGATGCGGGCGCGCAGCACGGTGCGGTCCCCGCGTTCGAGCGCGGGGAAGATCACCACCATCCGGCGCAGGTCGGAGAAGCCGAACACGGTGGCGGGCAGTCCGGGTACGCCGACGGTCTGCAGCTGGATGGCGTCCTGCGTCACCGGCACCATGCTGCCGTCGCGCTTCAGGGTGAACGCCTCCAGGATCTCGACCTTGTCGAGACCGTCCCGGAACGGAACGCTGGTGGTCTGCAGCGCCGACAGGTCGGCGTCACGCTCCAGGCGCCGTTCGAGCCGCACGGTTTCCACGGTGCTGAAATCCGGCCGCAGCGTCACGTCGTCGTCGAGCGTGTAGGCCGGGATTCCCTGGGCCGCGGGCAGACCGGGCGCGAGACCGAGAAACGCCAGTGTCAGACAGCAGAGTCGTGCGAAGCCTCGGGTTCGAAAGCGCATCTGGCGTGCGGCCCTTTCCGTACGGCACGGAGGCATATCGATCCCACTCCGGATGATCCAGAAGTTTCGGCGGCTGTCACGCCACCCGGCCCCGGCGGGCTCACGCCTCACGGTCGACGGGCGCGGGCGGTGTGGCGCCGGCTCAGCCGTCGATCACGGCGCCACGGCCTTCCTCGCCCGCCTCCGCGCGCCGGGAGCGGGCCATGCTGCGTGCGATGAAGTCGGCCAGGAGCCGCGTACGGAAGAGGATCCGGCGATTGGCGAACAGCAGCCAGGTTCCCGGCACCTCACCATCCGGGTAGACGCAGCGCAGCGTAGGGAGAATGCGCACCAGCTTGCCGGCCTGCATGGCGGGCTCGACCAGCGTGTCGGCGAGCCGCGCGATGCCGACGCCGGCCTGCACCAGCTCGATGATCGACAGGAAGTTGTCGCACTCGATGAACGGCCGGATCGTCTGGGTGACGATCGCGCCATCCTGGTCGAAGGACCACGCCGCGCGCTCGTCATGCGTATGGGTCAGGCACTGGTGCGCCGCGAGATCGGCGATCTGGCGCGGCATCGGCCGCGTGGCGAGATAGGCCGGCGACGCACAGAGATAGCGGTGATAGGTCAACACCCGCCGACAGATGAAGTCGGCCTCGGGCGGCCGGCCCGCGTGCAAGGCGATCTCGCATTCCTCCTTCAGCAATGCGGTGGGATCGTTGGATGTGATCATCTGGATACGGATGCCGGGATAGACGGTGCAGAACTCCGCCAGGATCGGGGGCAGCAGCGCGGTTGCCGCGTAGTCGTTGCTCGACAACCGAATGGTCCCCGTCGGCTGGTTCTGCATCGCCCCGAGTTCGTCGTGCAGCGCATCGAGGCTGCCGGTCGTGGCGCGGGCCCATTCGAGGAAGATGGCGCCGGTTGGGGTCAGCGAGAGATGCCGGGTCGTGCGCACGAGCAGCTTCGTGTCGAACGCGTGTTCGAGCGCGGCGATCTGGCGGCTCGCGACGGAGGGCGCCAGCCCGAATTCCCGTGCGGCGGGCGCGATGCGGCCGTGTTCGATGATGCGGACGAACAGCCGGATGGCTGACAGGTTGATCATGTCCTGACCAAGGTCGGCTTCCTCCGCCGCGCCTGTCAGCTTCGCCCGTTGCGGCGGCTTGCTTGTCGCGCGTGATCGCGCCGGCCTGCAGCGCGCCAGACTTCCGGCAATTCGGACGTTTTTGTCAACAGTCTCGGACGCAATCGGCTGCTAGCCCGGATGTTGGGTGATTCTTATGTTCATCCGAACAATACCACCGCTCGACGCGCAAACAGCGCCTGTTTGAACGAATACAGGCAAGATGAAATCGGGGAGAAGCAGTCGTGGGTCCCAGCATCGGAAGGCCGGGCGGAGTCTTGCGCCGCAGCTTGATCGCCGGAGCCGGCATGGCCGCGCTCGGCCGCCCGCGCGGGGCCATCGGCGCGAGCGACGGCGTGAAGATCGGTGTCCTGACCGACATGAGCGGGATCTTTTCCGACAATACCGGCCCCGGCATGGTCATGGCGACCCGGATGGCCGTGGAGGATTTCGGCGGCAGCGTGGAAGGCCGGCCGATCGAGGTGATTTTCGCGGACCACCAGAACAAGCCGGACGTCGCCGCCGCGATCGCACGGGACTGGATCGCGACCCAATCGGTCGACGTGATCGTCGATGCGGTGGGCACCGCCGTGGCCCTCGCGGTGCAGTCGCTTGCAGCGGCCAAGGATCGTGTGCTGCTCAACGTGGGCTCCGGCGGGTCTGACCTGACCGGCCGCGCCTGCACGCCCGTCTCGGTGCAATGGGTGTGGGACACCTACGCGGTCGGAACGATCCTTGGCCAGGCGATGGTGGATCGGGGCGCGAAGACGTTCTTCTTCGTGACCGCCGACTATACCTACGGCGAACAGATGCAGCGCGATGCCACACGCGCGATCCTGGCCGCCGGCGGCCAGGTCGTCGGCCGTACACGCCACCCGTTCGGCATGACCGATTTCAGCTCGATCATGCTGGAAGCCGCCAGCTCGAAGGCAGACGTGGTCGTGCTGGCGAATGCCGGCAAGGACACCATCAACGCCGTCAAGTCCGCCACCGAGTTCCGGCTCACGGCGGATGGGCGGCAGTCCCTCGCCGGGCTGATCGGCATCCGCGAAATCCGCGCGCTCGGTCTGTCCACGGCGCAGGGCGTGGTGACGCCGAGCTTCTTCTACTGGGACCGTGACGAGGAGACGCGCAAGTTCGCGGACCGCTTCATCAAGCGCACCGGCTTCATGCCGGGGGAGTTGCAGGCGGGCGGCTACTCCGCAGTCTTCCACTATCTCAAGGCCGTCGCCAAGGCCGGCACGAAGGACGCTCGGACCGTGGTGCGCAGCATGAAGTCGCTGCCCGTCTCCGACTTCTTCGCGCCGCACGGCACGCTGCGCGAGGACGGCCGCATGATCCACGACCTGTATCTCGTGCAGGTGAAGTCGCCCGCGGAGTCGCGGAACGAATGGGATCTGATGCGGATCCTCGCGACCTATCCGGGAGAGAAGGTGTTCCGCCCGCTGCAGGACGGCGGATGTCCGCTGGTCGTCGGCGGCTGAACGCCCCTGCCCGCTCCCGCTCTGCCGCACAGTCTGGAGAAGCCGATGCGCCACCCACGCAAGATGATCCTCGGCGCCGTGATGCGGGGGACAGGAAGTCACGTCGCCGGATGGCGCCACCCGTCGGTCGATCGGCGGATGCTCGCCGGGGCGAGCAAACTCGATCACTACCTGCGCATCGCGCAGTTCGCCGAGGCGGGCAAGATGCATTTCGTCTTCACGGCGGACTCGCCCGCGATCACCTATCAGGCGCTGCCCGCGCTGATGGCCCGCGCGGCGCAGGACTACTACCTGGATCCGATCTCCCTGCTTTCCGCGCTGGCGGCACGAACCGACAGGATCGGCCTGGTCGGCTCCGCTTCGACCTCGTATTCGGACCCGTACACCATCGCGCGCCAGTTCGCGTCGCTCGACCACCTCAGCCATGGCCGCGCGAGCTGGAACGTCGTGACGACGTTCGAAACCGCGGCGGCGGGCAATTTCGGCCGCAGGACGCATATCGCGCCCGACGAGCGCTATGCGCGGGCCGGCGAGTTCCTCGGCCTGGTGCGCCGGTTGTGGGACACGTGGGAGGATGACGCGTTCACGCGCGACCCCGCCAGCGGCCAATTCATCGACCCGGCGAAGCTGCATTTGGTCGAGTATCACTCGGCGCACTTCGATCTCGAGGGCGGACTGAACGTGGAGCGGCCGCCGCAAGGCCATCCCGTGATCTTCGTTGCCGCGTCCTCGGAGGAGGGGCGTGCGCTTGCCGCGGCCGAAGCCGATGCGCTGTTCACGGCACAGCCGGAAATGGAGGCCGGGCGCGCCTTCTATGCCGACGTGAAGCGCCGCGTCGTCCAGCACGGACGCTCCCCGGAGTCCCTGGCCGTCCTGCTCGGGGCGATGATCATCGTGGCGCCCACGGATGCGGAGGCACAGGACCGGCACGCGGCGCTGCGCGACGCGATCGACGTCGATTTCGGCGTTGCCTATCTCTCGTCGCTGGTCGGCGCGGATCTGTCCGGCCTGTCGCTCGATGACCCGCTGCCGGACGCGCTGCGGCAGGAACCGCGGTGGTCGCGCGTGCCGCTGGTCATGGATATCGCGCAGCGCCGGAACATGACGTTCCGGAAAATCGCGCTGCACTACGCCGACCAGTATGGGCACCAGTTCCTGGTCGGCAGTCCGACGACGATCGCGGACGCCTTGCAGGAGATGTTCGAGGCGCCGATCGCCGACGGGTTCCTGCTGCGCTCGCCATATTATTTCGGCGGGCTGGAAGACATCGTCACCCAGGTGGTCCCCGAACTGCAGCGGCGCGGGCTGTTCCGCACCGAGTACGCGGCCGGCACGCTGCGCGACAACCTGGGGCTGGACCGCCCGTGCCACCCGGCCGCGTTGCCGTCGATGCAGCCGGCGCAGGCCGCCCTTCACGGGTGATCGCGCCCGCCGCGACCGACAGTCAATCAGCACATCGAGGGAGAGCGCGTTGCACATGGACAACGTGGCGAAGCACACGGGCAATCCGGTCCACAACACCGAGGACGTCCCGATCGAGACCAGGAGGGTCGCCTTCGACTCCTGCGGCGCAACGCTGCGTGGACTGCTGCTGTCGCCGGCCGGCACCACCGGACCGCGCCCCGCCATCGCGATGGCGCCCGGGCTGTCCGGGGTGAAGGAAGGTTCGATCGCGAAATACGCGGACTTCTTCGCGCGCGGCGGCTTCACGGTGCTCGCCTTCGACAACATCAATTTCGGGGAATCCGGCG
The DNA here is from genome assembly GCA_017304945.1 of Rhodospirillales bacterium. Lineage (GTDB taxonomy): Bacteria > Pseudomonadota > Alphaproteobacteria > Acetobacterales > Acetobacteraceae > Rhodopila. The sequence continues at coordinate 19,935 of JAFKLG010000124.1, read as the reverse complement.
GTGAGCCGCGGCAGGAAGCCGATCCGGCGCTGCAGCGGCGCGGGTACCGGGACGCGATCACCTTCCTCACCCTGCAGCCCGAGGTGGATCGCGAGCGGATTGGCATCTGGGGCACCAGCTATTCGGGCGGCCACGTGCTGGAGGTCGCCGCGCATGACCGGCGGGTGAAATGCGTGGTGTCGCAGATCGGCGCGATCAGCGGGTTCGAGGCCCTGCGGCGCGCATTCCGGCCGGCGGCGCGGGCAGACATCCTGCGCGAGGTGGACGGGGATCGTGAGCGACGATTCCTCGGCCATCCACCCGCCACGCTGAAAGCGGTCTCGGACGATCCGGCGGAGCCGTGCGTGATGCCGGGTGCGGCCGCGCATGCCTATTTCATGCAGCAGGCGGAGCTTGCGCCAACCTGGCAGAACAGCCTGACGGTCCGTTCGCTGGACCTCTACTGGGGGCTCGAGAATGCGGCCTTCGTCCCCCGCATCTCCCCCACGCCGCTGCTGATGATCGTTGCCCTCGGCGATGAGCTGCTGCCGCCGGAGCTGTCCCTGGCGGCGTACCAGCAGGCGCTCGAGCCCAAGAAGCTGGTGCTGCTGCCCGGCAACCACTTCTCCCCTTACGTCGAGCAGTTCGACCTCACCGGGAACGAGGCACGGGACTGGTTCACCCGCCACCTGATGGTCGGAGGATCCGTCGGGCTCAACCCCTGAGGCGGTGCGCCGGGTCCCCGCCGACCCGAACGCTCAATCGGCGTCGCGCAGCGCCGCGAGGAAGGCAGCAACCCCCTCGGCCAGGCTGCGGTCGTTCACCACGCGCCGCAGCGGGACGCCGGCCGGCAACGGCACCTGCCGAGCGAGGCGGGCGGCGATGTCGGCCGCATCCTCCCGTCCGCGCTCCGCCAGCCGCGCCGCCAGCACCTCCGGCGGCGCGGTCACCTCCACGACGCGGGTCGGGAAGCGCGCCGCTGCCGTGCCGATCACGCCGCGGGACACGTTCGCGACCACCGTCCCGCCGCGCGCCAGGTCTTCGGCGATGTCGGCGGGAATGCCGTAGCGCAGCCCGTGCGCCGCCCAGGACAGGGCGAAGTCGCGCCGGGCGAACTCCGCCTCCGTCACCGGCTCGTGGTCCTCGTGCCCCGCCTCGGCCGGCCGCGTGATCGCACGCCGGACGAAGCGGAACCGCGCATCGCCGGCCAGTGCCGCGCGCGCGCCGGCCAGCAACGTATCCTTCCCCGCGCCACTCGGCCCCACCACCAGAACCAGCACCGGCCGCCTCCTGCATTGAGCGGGGCGCACCCTGGGCGTAGCGTGCGTGGCAAGCAACCGCAGGGGTCCACCATGTTCACGACTCGTCCGGAGATCGCGGGCACGTTCGGCGTCGTCGCCTCGACGCATTGGCTGGCGAGCCAGGTCGGCATGGCGGTGCTGGAACGCGGCGGCAACGCGTTCGACGCGGCGGTGGCGGCGGGTTTCACCCTGCAGGTGGCGGAGCCGCACCTGAACGGACCGGGCGGCGACGCCCCGATCCTGATCCACGATGCGCGCGCGAACAGTCAGCACGTGATCTGCGGCCAGGGCGTCTCCCCGGCCGCGGCGACGCTGGGCGCCTTCGCCGATCTCGGGCTCGACCTGATCCCGGCCACCGGCTTCCTGCCCGCCATGGTGCCCGGCGCGTTCGACGCCTGGTGCCGCATGCTGCGCGACTGGGGCACCTGGGAACTGCCGGAGGTGCTGTCCTACGCGATCGGCTATGCGACGAACGGCGTGCACCTGGTGCCCCGCGTCTCGGCGACCATCGAGAGCGTGCGGCCGATGTTCGAGCGGGAATGGACCAGCTCCGCCGCAGTGTTCCTGCCGAACGGGACGACGCCCAGGCCGCACACGCTGTTCCGCCGGCCGGCGCTGGCCGAGACCTGGCAGCGCCTGTGCCGGGAGGCGGTCGGCCCGTCCCGCGAGGCGCGGATCGATGCCGTCCGCAACGCCTGGTATCGCGGCTTCGTCGCCGAGGCGATCGACCGGTTTTTCCAGACCGAGGCGCTGGACGTGAGCGGGCGCCGGCATCGCGGCCTGCTGACCGCCGACGACATGGCGGGCTGGGAAGCCGGCGTGGAGCCGCCGCTCGCCTACGAGTATCACGGCCATACCGTGCTGAAATGCGGTCCCTGGAGCCAGGGACCGACCTTCCTGCAGCAGCTCGCGATCCTGCGCGGCTTCGATCTGGGCAAGCTCGATCCGGTCGGACCGGAGTTCGTGCACCTGGTGGTCGAGGCGGCCAAGCTCGCCTTCGCCGACCGGGAAGCGTTCTACGGCGATCCCGACTTCGTCGACGTGCCGATGGCCCACCTGCTCTCGGACCCCTACAACGCCGAACGCCGCGGCCTGATCGGCCAGACCGCCTCGCTGGCCCTGCGCCCCGGATCGGTGCCGGGCCATGTGGGCTGGGTCGACCACGAGGCGGCCAGCCGCCTGCCGCTGCTGGCCAACCCGAGCGCCTCGGGGTCGGGCGAGCCGACGATCGCGCGCATGGGCGTCAGCGGCGCCGATACCTGCCATGTCGACGTGATCGACCGGTTCGGCAACATGGTTAGCGCCACCCCCTCCGGCGGCTGGCTGCAATCCTCCCCGGTGATCCCGGAGCTCGGTTTTCCGCTGGGCACGCGCGGGCAGATGTTCTGGCTGCGGCCCGGCCTGCCCAACAGCCTGGAGCCGCGCAAGCGGCCGCGCACGACCTTGTCGCCCAGCATGGCGCTGCGCGACGGCAAGGCCTGGATGGCGTTCGGCACGCCGGGCGGCGAGCAGCAGGACCAGTGGTCGCCGATCATGTTCCTGCGCATGGTGCATCACGGCATGACCATCCAGCAGGCGATCGACGCGCCGTCCTTCCACACCGAACACTGGCCCTCCAGCTTCTGGCCGCGCGTGGCGCGCCCCGGCAAGCTGGTGCTGGAAGGCCGCTTTTCCGACTCCGTGCTGGAGGCGCTGCGCCGCCGCGACCACGTGGCCGAGAAGGGCGAGGACTGGAGCGAGGGCCGTCTCTCGGGTGCGCGGCTGGAGGCGGATGGACAGATGTTCGCCGGCGCCAACCCGCGCGGCATGCAAGGCTACGCGGTGGGCCGCTGATGCGGCGCCTCGACCAGCCCGGGCCGGCGGCGGAGACGCGCATCGACGCATGCCCCACCAGGCTGGTGCCGCTGGTCACCACGCTCACGCCCGGGCTCACGCTGGCCGAGTCGGTGACCCGGCCGCTGGTCGAGGCCGGCTTCACCGCGGCGACGGTGCGGCTGAGCGACGCGACCATGGCGCCGTTCCGCTACGTGCGGCCGGGGCCGGCGGACGGCCCGGCGCATGTCGCCTGGTTCGACGGCCCGTACGCGCCCGAGGGTCCGGTGCACGTCATCGAGGCCAATCTGACCTTCGGCTGGACGGACGGCGCCCCGGCGCTGCACTGCCATGCCACCTGGATCGAGCCGGACGGCGCGCGCCGCGGCGGCCACATCCTGCCCACCGAGACGATCCTCGTCGCCCCGGTGCGGATCCAGGCCTGGGGCTCGACCAGCGTCCGGATCGAGTCTGCGCCGGATCCGGAGACCAACTTCACCCTGTTCCAGCCGCGCGGCGATGGCGAGCGGGGCGCAGGCGTGGGCCTGGGCGTGGTGGCGCGGGTGAAGCCGAACCAGGACCTGACGGAGGCGGTCGAGACGGTCGCCGCCGCACACGGCCTGCGCGCCGCGACGGTGCGCGGCAGCCTGGGCAGCCTGGTCGGCGCGCGCTTTACCGATGGCCATACCGTGCCGGATCACGCGACCGAGGTGCTGGTGCGCCACGGCGTGGTGCGGGACGGCGCGGCCACGCTGGAGCTCGCGGTGGTGGACATGCGTGGGGAGGTCCATGCCGGGGTCCTCGCCCGCGGCGAGAACGCGGTGTGCATCACCTTCGACCTGTTCCTCGACCCCGGCTGACGCGCACCGCCCGCGCGCCCGGCTGGCGTGGGCGCGGCTTACGCACCGGCAGCCGTTCGGCGGTCAGGCGGCGGCGAGCGGGAATACCTTGGACGGGTTGAGCAGCCAGTCGGGATCGAAGGCCGACTTGATTTGCCGCTGCTGCTCGAGTTCGTGCGGCGCGAACTGCACCGGCATCAGGTCGCGCTTCTCCACGCCCACCCCGTGCTCGCCGGTAAGGCAGCCGCCCACCTCCACGCACAAGGTCAGGATGTCCGCGCCGAACTGCTCCGCCTTGTGGAAGCTCGCCGGGTCGTTGGCGTCGAACATGATCAGCGGATGCAGGTTGCCGTCGCCCGCATGGAAGATGTTGGCGACCTTCAGCCCGTAGCTGTCGGACATTTCCTGGATGCGGCGCAGCACCTCGGGCAACCGGCTGGTCGGGATCGTGCCGTCCATGCAGAGATAGTCGGGGCTGATCCGCCCGATCGCCCCGAACGCCCCCTTGCGACCCTTCCAGATCGCCAGCGACTCCTCGGCCGATTGCGACACCTTCAGGCTGATCGGCTCGAAGCGCGCGCAGATCTCGCTGATGCGGGCAAGCAGGTCGTCCTGCTCGGCGGCGCACCCCTCGACCTCGATGATCAGCATCGCCTCGGCGTCGAGCGGGTAGCCCGCATGGGCGAACGCCTCGCAGGCGTGGATCGCCGGACGGTCCATGAATTCGAGCGCGACCGGGATGATGCCCGAGGCGATGATCGCATCCACACACGCCCCGGCGATCTCGTTGCTCGGGAACGCGGCCAGCATCGCGCGCGCGCCCTCCGGGCTGTGCAGGATGCGGACCGTCACCTCGGTGACCACCACGAGCTGGCCTTCCGATCCGGTGAGCAGGCCGAGCCAGTCATAGCCGGCGGCGTCGAGATGCGCGCCGCCGATGTCGAGGATCTCGCCCTCGATGGTGACGACCTTGAGGCCGAGGAGGTTGTTGGCGGTGACGCCGTATTTCAGGCAGTGCGCGCCGCCCGAGTTCATGTTGACGTTGCCGCCGATCATGCAGGCGAGCTGGCTCGACGGATCGGGCGCGTAGAAGAAGCCCTGCGCCGCGACGGCGTTGGTGATGCCGATATTGGTGACGCCCGCCTGCACCGTGGCGCAGCGGTCGGCGTAGTCGATGTCCAGGATCTGGTTCATCCGCATCAGGCCGAGCACCACGGCATCGGCGAGCGGCAGCGCCCCGCCGGAGAGGGAGGTGCCTGCCCCGCGGGGCACCACCCGCACCCCGTTCTCACGGCAATACCGCAGGATCGCCGCCACTTGTTCGGTGGTCCGCGGCAGGGTGACGGCGAGCGGCGGCTGGCGGTACGCGGCCAGCCCGTCCGTCTCGTAGGGCTTGAGACGGAGCGGCTCCGCGATCAGCGCATCCTCCGGCAGCAGCGCGCGCAGGCCGGCGACGATCTGGTCGCGTCGGGCGAGGATCTCGGGCTTCGGGTCCGGCTGTCGGATCATGGGGGCCTCCGTAGACCGGAAGATGGCGCCGGGACCAGGGAGGAGCAAGCGGGGCCATGCAACGTCACCCAGAGGAAGGTTCGCGCGGCAGCGACGCTCTTGTCGTCCTACCCGTCGGTAGATACGCTGTCTCCAACAGCGGGTTACCCGCCCGGAAGGAGAGTCCGAGAGAATGTCTGAAACGAAGCAGCCCACGCCGGCGATCCGCGCCGCCGAACGTCCCGCCGTCCCCGGCCGCGTCATCTTCGATCCGCTGCGCCCCACCGAGAAGCCGCAGGAATTCTATGACGGCATCAAGCGGAAATTCGCCGAGGCGCGCGACCTCCGGCTGAGCTACCGGCCCGACGGCCGCGCGCAATACACCTCCGACCTCACCGGGGAGCTCGCCAAGTACGAGGTCGACCCGCATGTCGAGGAACGCATCGAGCGGGAGCCGATCACCGACACGGTCGAGGTGCTGTTCATCGGCGGGGGCTTCTCCGCCCTGCTGACCGCGGCGCGGCTGCGCGAGCGCGGCGTGGAGAGCATCCGCATCGTCGAGCGCGGCGGCGACGTGGGCGGCACCTGGTACTGGAACCGCTATCCCGGCGTCGCCTGCGACGTCAGCGCCTATGACTATCTGCCGCTGCTCGACGAGATGAACTACGTGCCCGGCAGCTTCTACGCCAAGGGGCCGGAGATCTTCGCGCACTGCCAGGCGATCGCGCGCCGTTACGACCTGTACGACCTGGCGGTGTTCCAGACCACCGTGACCTCCACGGTCTGGGACCCGAAGGCGCAGCTCTGGCGCATCAGCACCGATCGCGGAGACCAGATGTCCGCCCGCTTCGTGATCTGCGCCAATGGCACGCTGTCGAAGCCCAAGCTGTCGAAGATCGCGGGGATGGAGAAGTTCAAGGGCCACTCGTTCCACTCGTCCCGCTTCGACTACAAATACACCGGGGCCGATCTGTCGAACCTGAAGGACAAGACGGTCGGGATCATCGGCACCGGCGCCTCGGCGGTGCAGATCATTCCGCGGGTCGGCCGCGCCGCGAAGGAACTCTACGTGTTCCAGCGCACGCCTTCGGCGATCGACATCCGCGACGACACGCCGACCGATCCGCAATGGGCGGCGAGCCTCAAGCCCGGCTGGCAGCGCGAGCGGCGCGAGAAGCACATGCGCGGCCCGATCCTGACGGAGCAGCAGAAGGCGGATCTCGCCGCGCTGCCGCGGGAGGAGAAGATCCGCCGGCAGGAGAACCAGAACATCGAGCACATGATGCGCATCCACGCGCGCGTCGAGGAGATCGTGCAGGACAAGGCGACGGCGGAGGCGCTGAAGCCCTGGTACATGCATCGCTGCAAGCGCCCCTGCTACGACGACGAATACCTGCCGGCCTTCAACCGGCCGAACGTCCACCTGGTCGACACCAACGGCAAGGGCATCACCGAGATCAACGAACAGGGCGTCGTGTTCGAGGGCCGCACCTACCCGGTGGACGTGCTGATCTACGCGACCGGGTTCGAAGTGCAGGTCACCGGCATCTACAACGAGATCCGCGGCGAGAACGGGCTCGAGCTGAACGAGAAATACGCCGACGGCATGCGGACCGTGTTCGGCATCCACTCCGCGGGCTATCCGAACCTGTTCATCATGGGCGGCTACCAGGCCTCGTTCCAGTTCAACCTGACCTTCATGCTGCAGACGCAGGGCGAGCACATCGCGGAGTGCATCAAGTACACGCGTGAGCACGGGCATATGACGATCGACGCCGCCCCGGACACCGAGCAGTGGTGGGTGGACGAGGTGATCAGGCACCGCGGGAAGACGAACCGCAACAAGGAATGCACGCCCGGCTACTACAACTTCGAAGGCGAGAACAACCGCCGGCAGGACGGCAACTACAACGGCACCTTCCTGCAGTACTACAACCACATGGTGGACGTGCGGCAGGACCTCGCGAAGCACTTCGTGTTCGGCTGAACCGCCACGGCGGCCACTGACGCATATGCGTCGGGGCCGCCGGTCCGGGGCGACGCCGGCGAGACCGGCAGCCGCCCTACCCTGCCTCGGCTCTGTCCGTCGGTTTTTGGCTGGCACGTGGGCCGACGGCGCGCACCGCATCCTCGACCGAACGGAACACGTGATCGGGCCCAAACGCCGCGAGCACGCCCGAACGATCCGCCTCCGCCTGCGCACGCTCTCCAGAAAGCCGCGCCAGCGCGACCGCAATGCCACGCCGCCGCAGGGTTTCGATCAGCCGCAGCAGCATGGAAGCCGCCGTGTAGTCGATGCTGGTGACGCCCGATGCCTCCAGCACCACCAGCCGCAGCGCGCCCCGCGTGGCGCGGTGTTGCGCGATCGCCTGGTCGAGCCGGCTGCGCACGAAGGCGGCATTGGTGAAGCTCAGCGGCGCCGCGGCGGCGAAGACCAGGACGCCGGGTTCGTATTCACCGGCCTCGCCCTGTGGCGGCCACCACACCGTGGTGCCTGGCGCCCGCGCCAGTTCCACGCAGCGCGGGCGGGCCATGACCGCGACGCTGTGCAGCAGGGAGAGCAGGATCGCGCCGATCATCCCGGCCTCGATCGGCAGCACCACGACAAGCAGCGCAGCGGCCGCGGCGAGCGCGACCTCGGTTCCGCCGGTCAGCGCGATGTGGCGGAGCGTGTGCAGCCGGGTCAGCCGGAGCGCGATCGAGAGCAGGATGCCGGCCAGCGCCGCCTGCGGCACGATGGCGAGGCTGGCGCCCGCCCCCAGCAGCGCAACGCCGGTCAGCACCACGACCACCACGCCGACCCAGCGCGTCTGCCCACCCGCATGCACCGCCAGCGCCGTGCGGGGCGGACTGGCGTTCACCGGGAACCCGCCCAGCAGGCCGGCGAGCAGGCATCCGGCGCCGATGCCGCCGAAATCCCGCGCGACGTGGAACGGGCCGCCGGGGCGCGAGGGGTAGGCGCGCAGCACGGCGGCGGTCTGCATCATGCAGACCAGCGCCACGATCAGCGCGAGCGGAACCAGGTCCGGCAGCGCCGCAAGCGACACCATGGGCACCGCCGGGATCGGCAGGCCGGCCGGCAGCGCGCCGACCACCGCGACTCCGCGCGCGTCCAGGCCGCCCAGCCAGAGCGCAGCGGCCGCGGCCAGCACGGCAAGCAGCGCGACCGGCCAGCGCGGCGCCCAGGCCTCGCCCGCCTGCATGGCCAGCACGACGCCGATGCCGATGCCGAGCGTCCAGGGATTGGCGTCGGGGAGCGCCTGCAGCAGGGCGAGGGCGCGGGTGAGCAGCGGTCCGTCCGGCGCGGCGACGCCCAGCACCGCCGGCATCTGCCCCACCGCGATATGCACGGCGATCCCGGCGAACAGCCCGGTCACCACCGGGATCGAGAGCAGGTCCGCGATCCATCCCAGGCGCAGCAGCGCGGCCGCGACGAGCAGGGCGCCGACCAGCAACGCCAGCACGCCGGCGGCGGCCGGGGCGGTCGCCAGTCCGGCGGCGGCGAGCGCCGCCAGTCCGCTGGCGAAGATCGGCGCCACGGTGGAATCCGCGCCGGCGGAGAGGAACCGATTGGTGCCGAACGCTGCGAAGCCGATCCCGCCGCCGAGGGCCGCGAACAGCCCGGTTTCGGGGGGCAGGCCGGCCAGGCGGGCGGTGGCGAGCTGTTCGGGGATCGCGACGGCGGCCAGCAGCAGGCCGGCGAACAGGTCGGACCGCGCCGGCAGACGCCGCCGCATCGGCGGGCTCATTCCGCTTCGGGCGGCACCGGACGCGGCTTGCCGACGTCATCCACCGCCACCATCACGAACTCGGCCGCGGTGACGCGCTGGCGCGATGCCGCCCCGCCGCGCAGCACCCAGGCCTCCACGCCCAGCGTGATCGAGCTACGGCCGACCCGGTCCACGGTGGTGTAGACGCAGACCACGTCGCCCACCTTCACCGGCTGGATGAAGCTGAGGTTGGAGACCGCCGCCGTCGCCGTGCGGCCCTGCGCCCGCGCGCGGGAGGTCATGCCGGCGGCGAGGTCCATCAGCGACATGATCCAGCCACCGAAGATGTCGCCGGCGGGATTGGTGTCGGCGGGCATCGCGACGGTGCGCAGGGCGAGTTCGCCGCGTGGATGCGCGTGGTCGGTGTCGGTCATGTGGTTCCTCCTGTGGGACGAGCGGCGGCGCGTGCGTCCCCTCCCCGTCGCTTCCTAGCCCGGCCGGGGTCGCGCGCCTATCACGGACCGATCGAGCGGCGATCCGCGGCGGGGCTGGCCTTGACGCCCGCGGCTGCGCCGCCCACTGACTGGGCCGGCGCCGCCTCGCGCGCCGCCTGGGTGCCACTCGCCGGAGCCGAACCGCCATGCCCGCCCGCACCGCCACCCCCGTTCCGGAGACCGACGGCGCCACCGCCGCTGCGCCGCCGCTGCTGCGTCGCGATGCCGACGGCGTGGCCTGGCTGACGCTGAACCGTCCGGCCGCGCGCAACGCGCTGTCGATCGGGCTGATGGAGGCGCTGGATGCGAGCCTCGAAGCGATCGCCGGGGACGCCTCGGTCCGCGTGGTGGTGATCGCCGGCGCCGGCCCCGCCTTCTGCGCCGGCCACGATCTGCGGGAGATGCGCGCCGATCCGACCCGCGCGGCGTATGAGCGAGTGTTCGCCCTGTGCTCGCGGCTGATGCAGCGAATCGTGCGGCTGCCGAAGCCGGTGATCGCGCGGGTGCATGGAGTGGCGAGCGCGGCAGGCTGCCAGCTCGTGGCCTCGGCCGATCTCGCGGTGGCCGCGGAAACCGCGCGGTTCGCGACGCCGGGCGTCAATATCGGCCTGTTCTGCTCGACGCCGATGGTCGCGCTGAGCCGCGCCGTGCCGCGCAAGCAGGCGATGGAGATGCTGCTGACCGGGGACATGGTCGACGCGCCGCGCGCGCGGGAGATCGGCCTGGTCAATCGCGTCGTGCCCGAGGCGGAGCTGGACGCAGCGGTCGCCGCGCTGGCGGGGCAGATCGCGGCCAAGAGCCCGCTGACGCTGGCGATCGGCAAGGAGGCGTTCTACCGCCAGGCCGAACTCGACCTGGGCGACGCCTATGCCTATGCCGCCGAGGTGATGACGCGGAACATGCTGGCGCGCGACGCCGAAGAGGGAATCGACGCCTTCCTGCAGAAACGCATGCCGGTCTGGAGCGGCTCTTGATCCGTCCCGCCGCGCTGCACAGGTAACGATTCCGATGAGAGATCCCTACGACATCCTGGGCGTGAAGAAGGACGCGGACGCGGCGGCGATCCGCGCCGCGTACCGCAAGCTCGCCAAACGCCACCACCCCGACCTCAACCCCGGCAAGCCCGAGGCGGCCGAGACCTTCAAGGAGATCAGCAGTGCCCACGAGCTGCTGAGCGATCCCGAGAAGCGCGCCCGCTTCGACCGTGGCGAGATCGACGCCGCCGGCAACGAGGTGCCGCCGCAGCGCCCGTTCTACCGCGACATGGACGAGAGCGCGGGCGGCTGGCAGCGCTATCACGGGCATCTCGACCCCGAGGATCTGGAGAGCATCTTCGCCCAGGGCTTCCGCCCGTTCGGGGCCGGTGGCGGTGGCGGCGGCGGCGGCGGCCAGCGCTTCAGCGCGCGGGGACCCGATGCCCACTACACGCTCACGGTCGGGTTCCTTGATGCGGCCACCGGCACCACGCGGCGGATCACCCTGCCCGAGGGCAAGACGCTGGACGTGCGCATCCCGGCCGGCGTGCAGGACGGTCAGATCATCCGGCTGAAGGGCCAGGGCATGCCGGGTCTCGGCTCCGGCGGCCCCGGGGACGCGCTGGTAGAGATCGCCGTGGCGCCGCACCCGCTGTTCCATCGCGAGGGCGACGACGTCATCATCGAGCTGCCGGTCACCCTGCAGGAGGCGGTGGTCGGCGCGACGCTGGAAGTGCCGACGATCAAGGGCAAGGTGCGGCTGACCATCCCGCCGGGCTCCGGCACCGGCACGCGGCTTCGGCTGCGGGGCCGCGGGATCCGGGAGGGGCACCAGTTCGTGCATCTCCGTGTGGTGGTCCCGCCCGCCGATGAACCCGAACTCGCGGCCTTCCTGCGGGAGTGGAAGCCGCGGCACCCGATCGACCCGCGTGCCGGACTCGAGGACGCCTGATGCAGATCACCGCCGTCACCGCCCTGTTCGCCGATCTTCCCGAAGGCGAGTTGCGTGCCTGGATCGCGCGCGGCTGGATCCGCCCCGAACCGGCCGCCCAGGAGGCGGTCGAGGCGCCGGCACGCGAGATCCAGGACTGGGAGTTCGAGGAGATCGACATCGCCCGCGTGCGCCTGGTCTACGACCTGCGCCGCGCGATGGAGGTGCAGGAGGACACGGTCCCGCTGGTGCTTTCGCTGCTGGACCAGGTCTATGCGCTGCGTGCGGAGCTCCGCTCGGTGCTGCGCGCGATCGACGCCCAGCCCGCCCCGGTGCGCGAGAGTCTCCGCGCCCTGCTCAGGCGGGGGTGAGTCAGGGGCGCGGCTGAGCGAGAGCGGGCCGACCGAAAGTCGCGACCGACCAAACGGCGCGGCCGACCCAAGGGCGCGGCCGACCAAAGGGCGCGGCCGGCCGAAAGGCCACGCCGCCACCCTCCACGTCATGGCCGGCCTCGAGCCGGCCATCCCCACGGGCACATGCGTCCATCTATCAACACCGCGACGCCGGGCCGTTCCTCCCGGCAAGGTGCCGGTGGGGATGGCCGGGTCGAGCCCGGCCACGACGGTGGAGGACGGCCAAGCCGCGCCCGCCATGACAGTGGACGAACGGCCCGGGGACGGCCGGGTCGAGCCCGGCCATGACGGTGAGAGAACGGCCAGGCCGCGCCCGCCATGACGGTGGACGAACGGCCGGGGGTTGGCCGGGTCGAGCCCGGCCATGACAGTGAGAGAACGGCCAAGCCGCGCCCGCCATGACGGTGAGAGAACGGCCAGGCCGCGCCCTGCTATGACGGTGCTGGAATGGCCGGCGGGTAGCCGGGTCGAGCCCGGCCAGGACGCCTTCCCCCCTCGCCGGCCGCACCTCGATGGGGAGACCGGGCCTCCGTCAGTGAATCTCGCCCGACCGCTTCAGCGCCTCGCGCAGCTTTGCCGGGGAGAAATCCGGGGCGGCGCAGACGTCCAGGATCACCTTCTCCCGGCGCGAAATCAGGTCGATCGCCGCCGGCAGCTTGCGCACCGCATCCGCCGGCACGACCACCGCCCCGTGATAGTCGGCGTGGATCACGTCGTCATGGCCCGCCTGCATGCCGAAGATGTTCACCGGCGCGCCGAACGAGACCATGTGGACATGCGCGTGCGACGGCCCGACGCGGCCGCCCAGCATCTGGAACCCCTTCGCCCACATGTCCATGTCGCGGAACGACCCGTTGGTCACGCAGCCCAGCACGCCCAGCGACTTGTGGATGTTGGACTGCACCTCACCCCAATACGCGCCGTAGCCGATCTGGTCGTCCAGGTCCTGGATCACCGCAATCGTCGGCAGGTCGGTCGGCGCCACGTAGTCGTACCAGTCGGCGCGATCCACCACCTTGCCGCGCGGCGGCTCCTTGGAGCGGATGCAGCCCACGCGGGCGAGCCCGACGATCGGCTTGGCCTTCGGGTCGATGGCCACCATCGGCTCCACGGTGAACCCGATCGCGCGGCGCTCGGGCACGATCAGCTCCAGGCCGTTGCAGATCGTGGGAGTGTCCCACTGGGTCAGCACGTCCAGGTCAGCCTGGGTGAACGGCCGTTCGGCCATGTCTCGTCTCCTCGGGATTGGCGATCCGCGCACTCTCGCGCGCCCCGGCGGTTTCGGGCAAGCTCGCCCCATGACGGGCAGCATCGCACAGACCACGCTGGCACGGGGCGGCAAGGCCCTCTACGGCGCCCCCCTCGGCATCCTGATGCTGGAGGCGCGCTTCCCGCGCATCCCCGGCGACATGGGCAATGCCGGCACCTGGCCCTTCCCCGTGCTCTACCGCGTGGTGCGCGGCGCGAGCCCGGAGCGCGTCGTGCTCGAGGGCGCGCGCGGACTGCTCGACGACTTCCTGGCCGCCGCGGCCGATCTGGTCGACCAGGGCGCCGAGGCGATCACCACCAATTGCGGCTTCCTCGCCCTGTTCCAGCGCGAGCTCGCGGCGCAGGTGCGGGTGCCGGTGGCGACCAGCTCGCTGCTGCAGGTGCCCTGGGTGCAGGCGACGCTGCCCCCCGGCCAGCGGGTCGGGATCGTCACCGTCTCCGGCTCCTCGCTGACCCCCCGTCATCTGGAAGCGGCCGGCGTGCCGCTCGACACCCCGTTCGTCGGCACCGAGGACGGGCGCGAGTTCTTCCGTGTCCTGATCCGCGCCGAGAAACAGGACATGGACGTGGCGCTGGCGGAGCAGGACATCCTGGATGCCGGCCGGCGCCTGGTCGAGGCGCATCCGGATATCGGCGCGATCGTCCTGGAATGCACCAACATGCCGCCCTACGCCGCCGCCCTGCAGGCGGCCCTCGGGCGCCCGGTCTTCGACATCTACTCCCTGATCACCTGGTGGCATGCCGGCCTGCGTCCGCGCAGCTTCCCGCGCGGCGGCCCGATGTGACGGCATGCCGCGCGCGCCGCATCACGGTCGCGTGGCTCCACCGATCGCGATGCGACCGGGACACTCCGATCGCGATATGGCTTGGTTGCGACAGCAAAGGCCCTGTGCTCCATGCCCCTGACCCGCAAGCGCGTCCTCGTCACCGGTGGCGCCGGCTTCCTCGGCTCGCATCTCTGCGAACGGCTGCTGCGCGAAGGCGACGACGTACTGTGCGTCGACAACTACTTCACCGGGCGCAAGGACAACATCGCCCACCTGATGGGCAACCCGCATTTCGAGGCGATGCGCCACGACATCACCTTCCCGCTCTACGTGGAGGTGGACGAGATCTACAATCTCGCTTGCCCGGCCTCCCCGGTGCACTACCAGTTCGACCCGGTGCAGACGACCAAGACCAGCGTGATCGGCGCGATCAACGTGCTGGGGCTGGCCAAGCGCGTGAACGCCAAGGTGCTGCAGGCCTCCACCAGCGAGGTGTACGGCGACCCCACCGTCCATCCGCAGACCGAGGACTACCGCGGCAACGTCAATCCGCTCGGCCCGCGCGCCTGCTACGACGAGGGCAAGCGCTGCGCCGAGACGCTGTTCTTCGACTACCGCCGCCAGCACGGCGTGAAGATCAAGGTGGCGCGGATCTTCAACACCTACGGGCCGCGCATGCATCCGAACGATGGGCGCGTGGTGTCGAACTTCATCGTGCAGGCGCTGCGCGGACAGGACATCACGGTCTATGGCGACGGCAGCCAGACGCGCGCCTTCTGCTACGTCGACGACCTGATCGATGGGCTGGTGCGGCTGATGGCCTCGCCGCCGGAGTTCACCGGGCCCGTGAACATCGGCAACCCGCACGAAATCCCCGTGCGCGAGCTGGCTGAACGCGTCGTGCGGCTCACTGGCAGCAAGGCGAAGCTGGTGGACAAGCCGCTGCCGCAGGACGACCCGCTGCAGCGCTGCCCCGACATCACGCTGGCCCGCGAGGTGCTGGGGTGGGAGCCGACCGTCGCTCTGGAGGACGGGCTGGAGCGGACCACGGAGTATTTCCGCCAGCTGGTGTCGGACTCCGCGGAACGCGCCGCGAAGCGCGCGCCCCGGCGGGGGTGACGGGACGTCGCGGCGGGACGGGGCGCCGCAGCGGGACGCGGGCGCCGCAGTGGGACGCAGTGGGACGCAAGCGCCGCAGTGGGACGCAGGCGCCGCGGCGCCCGTTATCGGCCGACGCCGTCCCCCCACCGTCATCCGCGGACTTGATCCGCGGATCCTCGCAGGCACGTCGCCGCATGGCCCATGACGCACCGTGCCGTCGGGATCCCCGGGTCGCCCGGGGATGACGTTCGGGTGGCGTGACGGCGCCTCGAACCTCCGCCTCCCGGCCTCTACCGCTTCGCCGCCAGCCGCCGCTCGTACCACTGGGCCAGCATCGTGCTGGGGAACAGCAGCACGAAGTAGATCACCGCCACCACCGTGTAGACCTCGAGCGGCCGGTACGTGTCCGCCGTCACCAGCGTGCCCTGGTACAGCAAGTCCGGCACCGCGATCGTCGACACCAGCGACGTGTTCTTCAACTGCGTGATCGACTGGTTCACGAAAGGCGGGATCATCCGGCGCACCGCCTGCGGCAGGATGACCCGACGCATCATCGTCCAGCGCGACAGCCCCAGCGCGCGCGCCGCGTCCCACTGGCCGGTTTCGATGGAAACGATCCCGCCCCGGAAGATCTCGGCGTAGAACGCGCCGGTGTAGCAGGACAGCGTCAGCACCGCGGCGGCGGTCGCCGGGATCTGCAATCCCAACAGCACCGGCAGCGCGTAGTAGCACCACACGATCTGCACCAGCAGCGGGGTGCAGCGGAACACCTCGATGAAGCCGATCAGCGGGATGTTCAGCAGCTTCGACTTCGATAGCCGTCCCAAGCCGATCAACAGCCCGATCACCAGGCCGAGGAAGATCGTGCCGCCCGTATAGGCGAGCGTGACCAGAACGCCGCGCCAGAACAGCGGGGCGTAGCGCAGCAGGAACAGGAAGTCCCATTGATAGTGCATGTCAGCTCCCCGGATGGTGGTGCGCGCACCACCGCCGGTCCGAAATCCGCATTAGAAGCTGAGCTGCGACGGGACTTGATCCCGCGTGACGCCGAACTTCGCCAGTCCATCGAGCAACCATTCCCGGATCTGCCCGGTGCCGCGGTTGAGGTCGAGCCAGGCGTCGATCACCTCCCGGAAGCGCGTGTCCGGCTCACGCTGCAAGCCCAGGCAGCTCGGCAGCGCGATGGTGGGATCGCCGAGCAGATGGTAGGGCCCGAGCGAGGGGTTTCGGCCGACGGTGGACAGGCCGAGGATGGCGGCGAGGATCTGCGCGTCCGCGCGGCCCGACTGCAGCGCAAGCGTGCACTCGTCGCGCGTCTTGTAGCCGGTGAGCTGCGCCTTCGGGCAATAGCGCTTGGCCGCCGTCTCGTGCAGCGAGCCGATGTCGTAGACGATGCGGATATCGGGCTTGTTCAGGTCGTCCCAGGTCTTCGGGTCGAGCCCCTTCTTCGACAGGCACCCGAACGGGTGGATGATCATCGGGTGGGTGAAGGTGATCGACAGCGCGCGCGCCGGGGTCGGATTCAGCGCGAAGGCGAGGTCCACCTTGTTCGACTGCAGGTCGAGCACGGAGTTGCCGTAGGTCGACTCGGTGTATTCCAGCTTGGCCTCGAACACCTTGGCGATGTCCTTCGCCATCTCGATGGCGGCGCCGCTCCACTCGCCGCTCGCGAGGTCCTTCTGGAAATACGGCAGCTCGCCCGGCAGCGCGGCGATGCGCAGGACCTTGGTGCGGCGGACCCGATCGAAAGTGGTCTCGCCCGAGGTCTGCGCCTGCGCGGTGCCGGTCAAGGCGACCGCCGGCAGCAACGCGGCGGCGGCCGCGATGCCGCGGCGACCAAAGCTGGATGTCATCGTGGCCTCTCCTGTCAGTCTTGGCGCGACGGTAGCGTGTCTCCCCGCGCGCGTGCAGCCGGCGTGTTCTGTTCGCCAGCGCCGCGGGATGCAAGTGCCGGGCCGGAGCCGTCGCTTGGGAGGCGGCGCGGAATCGTGGGGCGAGGTTGGCGCGCGCGTCGTCCTGCCGTCGAGGGCGGGTGGGCATGGTGCAGGTGGGGATGGCCGGCTCGAGGCCGGCCATGACGGTGAAGGGCGCATGGCCGGCGCGGACAGGCCTTCAGTGGAGGGCGGATGGCCGGCGCAGGCAGGCGCGCGGCCCGGCCGCCACGGCGAGGCGCGCGGGACGGCTTACGGACGCAGGACCCGCCCCTCACACCTGATCGTAGTCGACCACCACGTGCGGGGTCAGCGGGCGGGACTGGCAGGTCAGGACGTAGCCAGCCGCCGTCTCCCATGGCTCGAGCGAATAGTTGGCGAGCATCTCCACCCGTCCCTCCAGCAGCTTCGCACGGCAGGTGCAGCACATGCCGCCCTTGCACGACCAGGGCAGCGAACGCCCGGCACGCAGCGCGGCGTCGATGATCGTCTCCCCTGCCGCGATCGGGATCTCGGTCCGCACGCCCTCGCTGATCACGGTCGCGACCGACTCGGGCGCCGCACGCGCCGGCACCACCACCGCACGCGGCCGGCCGCCCGCAGCGGGCGTGAACCGCTCGACATGGATGCGGGCCGGCGGCACCCCGGCCTCGGCCAGCACGGTCGGCAACCCCTCGATCATCGGCTGCGGCCCGCACACCAGCGCCTGGTCAATCGCGCCGGCCGGAAGCATCGCGCGCAGCAGCACGCGCAGCTTTTCCGCATCGAGGCGCCCGTTCAGGATCGGCACATCCTGCTGCTCGCGCGACAGCACGTGGAACACCGAGAGCCGTGCGAGATGCCGGTCCTTCAAGTCCTCCAGCACGCCACGGAACATGATGCCGTCGGTCGTGCGGTTGCCATAGAACAGCACGAACCGGCTGTCCTTCTCCTCGGCGAGCAAGGTGCGCAGGATCGACAGCACCGGCGTGATGCCCGATCCCGCGACGAACCCCGCCACCAGCCGCGGGCCCTCGGCTGGTGGCAGCACGAAGCGCCCGTCCGGCGTCATCACCGACAGCGTGTCGTTCGGCTGCAGCCGCTCGTGGACGAACGCCGAGAACACGCCGCCCGCGATCCGCTTCACCGCGACCGACAGCAGCGGATCCGTGGGCGTCGAGCAGATCGAGTAGCTCCGCCGCACACGCTCCCCGTCGATCTCTGCCTCGAGCGTCAGGTATTGGCCGGGCCGGAACCGGTAGGCCTCCCGCAGCGCCTCCGGGATCTCGAAGCGCAGCACTCGCGCGTCCGCGGTATCGGGCTCGATCGCGGCGAGGCGCAACGGGTGGAAGCGCGGACTCATCGCCCCCTCACGCGCGCAGCAATTCCGGCTCGCGCCGCGGCAGCCGCGCGACCAGCAGCCCGATCACCACCAGGTTGACGACGTTGAACGCCACCCCTGCCGCGAAGGCCGGCGCATAGAAGCCGAACCGGTCGTACAGCGCGCCCGCGAACCAGCTTCCGAACGCCATGCCGGACATCCCGGTGAACAGCACGACGGGAATGCGCCACGACGCCTCGGCCGAGGGGAACAGGTCACGGATCGCCACGGAGTAGGCCGGGATGATGCCGCTGAACCCCAGACCGAACGCGGCGGAGACGGTGAACAGACCGACCTCGCTCTGGGTCAGCAGGAAGGCGCCGATCGCCACCGCCTGCAGAGTCGAGCCCACCAGCACGGTGCGCAGCCCGCCATGGCGGTCGGCCATCGCGCCCCAGAGCTGGCGCGAGAGGAAGGCGCAACCCAGCAGCACCGACAGCATCGCCGCGCCATGCGTCGCGCTGATCCCGAGATCGGAGCAGAACGCCACCAGATGGGCCGACGGCACCGCCATCGGCACGCAGCAGCAGAACGCGGCGAGGCAGATCAGCGCCTGCGCCATGTTGGGTGCCATGCCCAGCACCGGCGCCCGCGTGCCGATCCGCGCCCCGGCATGGCCGGGCTTCGGCGCGTCCGGAGCGGTGCCCAGGGTCAGCACGGTCGGCAGGATCGCCACCAGCACGACGACGGCGTAGAGGAGCATCGTGGTCTGCCAGCCAACCCCGCCGATCGCGCGCTCGAAGACCGAGGGCCACACCACGCCCGCGATGTACTGGCCCGAGGAGATCAGCGCGACCGCGGTCCCTCGCCGCCGGTCGAACCAGCGCGTGACGTAGATCAGCAGCGGCGCATAGATCGCGCCGTTGCCCAGCAGCCCCACGAACAGGCCGTGCCCGACATACAGCGCCCAGACGCTGCCCAGCGTGGAGAGGGCGAGTCCCGCCGCCATCATCACCGTCCCGAAGGCGACGATCGCGCGCAGCCCGATCCGATCGGCCAGCCAGCCCATCAGGATGCCGCCGGCGCCGGTGCCCACCCAGACCAGCGCGCCGGCAAGGGCGACGACGGAACGGTCGGTGTGCAGCGCCTCGGTCATCGGCTTGAGCCCGACCACCACGAGCAGCGGCGCGCCATAGGAGATGGAAAGCATGCCCAGCACGATGCAGGCGACCACCCAGGACTGCCGCCCCTCGATGCTCAGGTCGCCCCCGGTCTCCCCGCGGCCGAACGCCATCTCGCCGGACCCCACGCGGCCGGACGGATGCGATGTCGCCTGATCGGGCATCCGGGTCGTCCTCCATGCTGCCGCGCTTGATGGTGCGGGCCGGTTTCGCCGGCTCGTCACGCGGCCTATAACCCTGGAAACGGGTATGGACCGGCCCCGGCTGGTCGGCAACTGGAGAGACGGATGAGCGATCCCACCGGCCCCCTGAAGGGCCTGCGCGTTTTCGACCTGACCCGTGTGCTGGCGGGTCCGACCTGCGCGCAGATGCTGGCCGATCTCGGCGCCGACGTGATCAAG
Source organism: Rhodospirillales bacterium (assembly GCA_017304945.1). Taxonomy (GTDB): domain Bacteria; phylum Pseudomonadota; class Alphaproteobacteria; order Acetobacterales; family Acetobacteraceae; genus Rhodopila. The sequence continues at coordinate 44 of JAFKLG010000124.1, read as the reverse complement.
ATCGAGCGTCCCGGCGCCGGCGACGACACCCGCGGCTTCGCGCC
>JAFKLG010000057.1 GCA_017304945.1 Rhodospirillales bacterium | reverse complement strand
TGGCAGCCCCGGTTTCCGTCCTCCCCGTCAGCCCCCCGAGGCCCCCTTCCCCAGCGCCCGCGCGACCAGCGCCGCGCCGTAATCGCGGTCCGCCGCCCCCCGCGAGATCTTGCCGTCCCGCAGGTCGCGGGCCAGCGCCGCGGGATTCCGCCCCGCGGGATCACCGAGACCACCGCCGCCCGGGGTTTCCAGCCGCGTGGTCTCCCCGGCCGCCAGCACGATGCTCGCGGTCTTGGAGGACAGTTCCTCCGCGCGGTCGGTGCCGTGATTGCGGATCAGCCGCGCGGTCCCGCCATCTTGCCCGCCGAACAGGCCCGGCGCGCCCAGCACATGCCCGTCCGAACGGACCGAGAACACGATGCCGTCCACGGTGGCGCGGATCTGCCGCGCGATGCCGAGACCGCCGCGATGGCGGCCGGCGCCGCCGGTGTCGGGAACCAGCGCATATTCGTCCACCAGCAGCGAGTACTCGTTCTCCAACGCCTCGGCCGGCAGGTTGGAGGTGTTGGTCAGATGGACGTGGATCGCCTCCATCCCGTCCGCGTCGGTGCGCGCGCCCATGCCGCCGCCCATGGTCTCCAGGTAGACGAACGGGCCTTCGCCCTCCCGCCGCGGGCCGGAGAAGATGATCGCCGGCACCACGTCGTGCGAGGCCGCCTGCGCCCGCTCCGGCGGCAGCAGGGCGGCGAAGGCGCCGAATAGCGCGCGGGCGATCTTGTTGCAGGTGATGGAGCGGGCGCCGACCGCGGCCGGGAAGCGCGGGTTGGTCAGCGTGCCGGGCGGTGCGGTCACCGAGACGGCCTCGAACAGCCCGCTATTGGGCAGCAGCTCCGGGTCGAGCAGCGCCTTCACCGCGTAGTAGACGGACGCGCGCAACGCGCTCTCGGGCACGTTCAGCGCGCCGCGGGTCTCGGGGCCGCTGCCGGCGAAGTCGATCGCCAGCGTGTCGCCGGCGACGTGGACGGTCGCGCGGATGGGCACGGGATCGCCGCCCAGCCCGTCATCGTCGAGATACGCAGTGAAGGCCGCCTCCCCGTCCGCCATGGCGCGCACCCGGTTGCGCAGCCGGCGCGCGGTATAGGCGAGCAGGTCCTCGATCGCGGCCTGCACGGCCGGCAGGCCCATGCGACGCACCAGGTCGGTCGCCAGCCGCGCCCCGCGCGCATTCGCCGCGATCTGCACCTTCAGGTCCAGGCTGCGTTCCGAGGGATCGCGCGTGTTGTGCGCGATCAGCGCGAGCAGGTCCTCGTCGAGCTCGCCCGCGCGCACCAGGCGGATCACCGGCAGGCGCAGCCCTTCCTCGAACACCGATCGCGCGCGGCCGGAGATGGAGCCCGGCACCGGCCCGCCGACGTCGGAATGATGCCCCACATTCGCGGCGAAGAAGCGCACCGCGCCTTCGATGAACACCGGCGTCACCGCCGAGATGTCCGGCATGTGCGTGCCGTTGGCGAGGTACGGGTCGTTGCAGACGAAGCAGTCGCCGTCCCGCATGCGCTCGACCGGCGTGTGCTCCAGCACCGCCCGCACGCTGCCCACCAGCGAGCCGAGATGCAGCGGGATGTGGGACGCCTGGGCCACCAGCCGACCCGTCGCGTCGAACAGGCCGACCGAACAATCCTTCCGCTCCTTGATGTTGGTCGAAAAGGAGGAGCGGATGAGCGTGTTGCCCATGTCTTCAGTGATCGAGAGCAGGCGGTTGGAGAACACCTCCATCGCGATCGGATCGGCGAGCGCGGTCATGCTGCGGTCCCCTTGGGCGCGGTCTCCAGGATCAGGTTGCCGGCGGGATCCACGCGCAGCGTCCAGCCGGCGGGCAGCACCGTGGTCGCGCTCATCTCGTCGATCACCGCCGGGCCGGCCAGCGTCGCACCCACCGCGAGGGTGGCGCGGTCGTAGATGGGCGTCTCGTGCCAGCCATCGTCGAAATGCACGCGGCGCCGGGATTTGGGCTGAGGCGTGCCGGTGCCGCCGGTGAAGCGAGGCGAAGGTCGGTCGACCAGTCCGACCGATTTCAGCCGGCAGTTCACGATCTCCACCGGATGGCCCTCGATCGCGTAGCCGTATTCGCGGCGATGCGCGGCGGCGAAACCGTCCAGGAAGTCGGTGCGGGCGGGCGGCCCGTCCGGCAGGCGGACCTGCACCTCGTGGTTCTGGCCCTTGTACCGCGCCTCGATCACACGGTCGAAGCGGCGGCGGTCGGGCGCGATGTGCTCCGCATCCAGCCACGCTCGGCCGGCGTCCTCCATGGCGGCGAGATGCGCGGCGGCGCGCGGCCAGGCCGCCTCGGTTGCCGGCATGATCTCGCTGCGGACCAGGTCCAGGCTGACGTCGGACAGCAGGATGCCGCGGGCACAGAGGGTGCCGGGCTCCACCGGCACCAGCACGCGGGTGATGCCGCACTCCATGGCGACCGGAACGGCATGCAGCGGACCGGCGCCGCCATATGGAAACAGCGCGAAGGCGCCGACGTCATGCCCCTTCTCGGTCGAGACGGAGCGGATCGCGCGGCTCATGTTGGCGACCGCGATGTGGATCATGCCGAGTGCGGCGGCTTCGACCGAGAGGCCGAGCGGACGGGCGATCTCGGTCTCGATGGCGCGTCGGGCCGCCGCCTCGTCCACCGCCATGCGCCCGCCCAGCAGCGCGACCGGGTCGAGCCGGTGCAGCACGATGTTGGCGTCGGTCAGCGTGGGCGCGGTGCCGCCGCGGCCATAGGCGACCGGCCCTGGATCGGCACCGGCGCTGTGCGGGCCGACCTTGAGCGCCCCGGCATCGTCGAGCCAGGCGATCGACCCGCCGCCCGCGCCGATGACGTGCACGTCCACCATGGGGGTGCGCACCGGGTAGTCGGCAACCAGGCGCGCCGTGGCGAAGGCCGGCATCCCATCCTGGATCAACGAGACGTCCGTGCTGGTGCCGCCCGCATCGAAGGTGACCACGTCCGGGATGCCGGCCTGGCGCGCCACCTCGGCCGCGCCCACCACGCCGGCCGCCGGGCCCGACAGGCAGGTGCGCACCGGGTAGCGCCGCACGGTTTCGACCGACATCAACCCGCCATTCGAGTGGATCGTGTATGGCGCGACGCTCGCCCCGAGACCCGCGAGCCGCCCTAGCAGCCGATCGAGGTAGCGCTCCATGCGCGGCCCGATCGTCGCGTTGATCGCGGCGGTGGAGAAGCGCTCGTATTCGCGGAACTCCGGCAGCACTTCGGAGGACGTGCACACGAAGGCGTCGGGCAGGCGCGCGCGGACGATCTCGGCGGCGCGGCGTTCATGCGCATCGTTCAGGTAAGCGTGCAGGAAGCAGATCGCGACCGCCTGCACGTTCTGGGCCGCGAGCGTCTCGGCGGCCTCCGCGACCGCCTCTTCATCCAGCGGACGCAGGATCGTGCCCGCGGCATCGATGCGTTCCGGCACCTCGAGGCGGCGCTCGCGCGGGATCAGCGGTTCCGGCGTGCGCACCGTGTAATCGTAGAGATGCGGGCGCACCTGCCGGCCGATCTCCAGCACGTCGCGGAACCCTTGCGTGGTGATCAGGCCAGTGGGCACCCCGCGCCGTTCGATCACCATGTTGGTCGCGATCGTGGTGCCGTGGCCGATGAAGCGCAGCGCGTCGGCGCCGAACCCGTGCCGGCGCAGCATGGCGGTGACGCCGGCCGCAATGGCCTCGGACGGGTCGGCGGGTGTGGTGGACAGCTTGAAGTGGTGCAGCGCGCCGGTGTCGGTGTCGTGCAGCGTGAAGTCGGTGAAGGTGCCGCCGACGTCGAACCCGATGCGCATGCCCTGCCCCTGCTCCGTGCGCCCCGATCTGACGGGCCGCGACGGTGCGGGTCAACCTTCGGGCGGCGAATGCGGGGCGGGAACGCACCTTCGCCCCGCGGGCCTCAAGGCCGTGGGCGGACAAACGCAAACATGCATTGACAATGCATCTTCATGGGATGCAGAAAGATGCACCGAATATACATCTATTGGGATCGCTCTCGCCTGCCGCGCGCGGCGGGCTGTCTGGAGACCACCCGCATGGCCGCTGCCGCCGCTTCGGGGTTTGCCGATCGCACGCTGGCCGCGCGCCCGGGCCGGTCGCGTTTCGGCGCCCCTGTCGGCGCATTCCCGCCCATTCGCTGATCGAGAGGAGCCGCTCGTGCCGAAGCCGTTGTCCGCGCCCACCATCGCCCTGATCAAGGCCACCGTTCCCGCGCTCGAAACCCATGGCCTCGCCATCACGCGCCGGATGTATGAGCGGATGTTCCAGGACGAGGCGATCCGCGACCTGTTCAACCAGTCGCACCATGGCGAGACGGGCACGCAGCCCAAGGCACTTGCCGGCGCGGTGCTCGCCTATGCCCGCAACATCGACAATCTCGGCGCGCTGGGCGGCGCGGTCGAACGGATCGCACAGAAACACGTCGCGCTGAACATCCTGCCGGAGCACTACCCCGTCGTGGCCGAGGCCTTGCTGGGCGCCATCAAGGACGTGCTGGGTGACGCCGCGAGCGATGCGATCCTGGCCGCCTGGGCCGAGGCCTACTGGTTCCTGGCCGAGTTGCTGATCGGCCGCGAGGCGGCGATCTACCGCGCGCTCGCGTCAAGCCCCGGCGGCTGGAACGGCTGGCGCGACTTCCGCATCGAGAGCGTGCAGGAGGAGAGCGCGACCATCCGCTCCTTCGTGCTGGTTCCCACGGATGGCGGCCCGGTGCTGCGCCATAAGCCGGGCCAGTATCTGGGCTTCGCGCTCGACCTGCCGGGGATCGGCAAGCTGCGGCGTAACTATTCGATCTCGTCCGCGCCGAACGACCGCGCCTACCGCATCACCGTGAAGCGCGAGGCGGCGACGGGCGTGCCCCCTGGCCAGGCCTCAAACTGGCTGCACGATCACGGCGCGCCGGGCACGGTGCTGCCGGTCGCCGCACCCGCCGGCGACTTCTTCCTAGATCTCGAGGATCCAGGTCCGGTGGTGCTGGCGAGCGGCGGGGTCGGACTGACGCCCCTGGTGAGCATGCTGGAGACGCTCGCGGAGGCGGCGCCGCGTCATCCCGTGCTGTGGGTGCACGGCACGCGGAATGGCGGCACCCATGCGATGGGGTCGCACATCCGCGCACTGGGCGCACGCATGCCGAACCTGCGGACGCATGTGTTCTACACCGCGCCGCGGGCCGAGGACCGAACCGGGCAGGACCACGACGCGACCGGGCGGATCGGGCCGTCCTGGCTCGCCGCGCAGGCGCCGCCGAATGCAGTGTTCTATCTGTGCGGACCGAAGCCGTTCCTGCGGGCGATGGTGAACGGGCTGATGCGGGAGGGAGTGGCGGCGGACCGCATCCGCTACGAGTTCTTCGGCCCGGCCGACGTATTGCTGGACGAGCGCGGCGAGGCGCAGCTCGCGGCCTGACCCGCGCGCACCAGCCGTAGCGGTGTTGCCCTCAGGGCGCCGCGCGGCTTGGTGGCGATGACGCACGCGGACCCCGTACGCCTCGGGGCAGTGGCGCCGCCTTGTCCCCAAGGCCTCGCCGTGGCGCTACCGCTTCACCACCAGCCCCTGGCCGGTCGGCAACTCGAGCACGCTCAGACCGCGGCGCGTGAAGAACGCATCCTCGGCCGACTTCTGCGCGCGATACCCGGTCCAGCCGTAATCGTCGAACACGATCAGCCCGCCCGCGGAGACACGGTCGAACAGCGCCTCCAGCGCGCCCAGCTCGGCCGCCGCGTTGTTGAGGTCCACATGCAGGAAGGCGATGCGGTCGGGCGCGCCGGCCGCCAGCACCTCGGGCACCTTTCCGCGCGTCACGGCGACGTTCGGCCAGCGCGCGAACCGTCGACAGACGCGGTCGTACAGGTCGGGGGCATGCGCCTCCAGCCGCTTGCCGACGCCAGGGCCCGGTGTCGGATCGAACAGGTCGTAGAGCCAGCATCGCCGCTCGGGCAGTCCCCCGAGGAAATGCAGCACGACGGCCATCGAGTAGCCCTCATACGTGCCGCACTCGACGAAGTCGCCGGCGACGCCGCGGCAATTCTCGGCGGCCCAGCACAGCGTATGGGTCCGCCAGGCCATCGCGCGTTCGCTGTCCCGCGGGGCAGCAGCCTCGACGGCGGCGACGAAGCGCGGATCGGTCAGGAAGCCGCAACTCCGGCCATAGGTGATCAGGTTGTCGCCAACGTACCAAGGTGTGCGCGGATCGGCGACGTCGCCCACCGCGGCCACGAGTTGCTGCAGCGCCGGCACCGCCCCGGGCACCAGATCGAGACGATAGAACAGCGGCGCAACGCGTACACCCGCGGAGGATGCGGCGTCGCGACCGGTGGAAGGCGGCGGCGGTGAGGATCCGTCCATGCCGCGCAGCTTGGGCGGCAAAGATGAACAACTTCTCAAGCCACCCGCGTTCACTGTTCTCAAGCCACACGCGTTCACTGGCGGTTAACCCGCCACGCGCACACCGGGCGGGTATTCCTGGGGATCGACGCGAGACATGCCGGCCGCTCCTCCATCGCGCGATACCGCCAGCACGCAGGCCGCGCTGGCGGCTGCGCTGCCGGCGCTGGAAGCGGAGATGCGGCGCATCAACGCCCTGCTCTCGTCGGGCGCGCGGGAGGCCGCCATGGCCGCCTATCACGCGCTCCCCGAACGGGCCGTGCAGACGCAGCGACCCGATCTCACCTGCCGGGGCATGGTGCTGCCCGGCCAGCATGTCGGGATCAGCCTGTGCCGGATTCCGGCCACGCCACGACCGGGCAAGCCGGCTGCCCTGTTCCTGCCGGGGCTGCTCTCGAGCCTTCCGCTCGCCGCCGCCCGCGCGGTGGCGCTGATCGACGTCGCCGACCTGATCGTCTGCGAACTGCCCGGCCATGGCGCAAGCGGTGTGCCACCGGTGGTCTCGCTCGAGAGCTTCGCCGCGGAATACGCGGCGCTGCTCGATCGCGCCGCCGCCGGCCGCATTGCCGTGTTCGGCGAATCGCTGGGCGGACTGGTCGCGCTCGCGCTCGGGCGGCTCCGGCCGGAGACGATCCGTTCGGTGGTGCTGATCGACACGCCCTTCCACCTCACGCGCCCCGCACTCGCCGCGTGGATCGCCGCCGCCTGGCAGGCCGCGGGGGAGCGACCGTTCGTGCGGCGCATCTGCCGCGAGATCATGGGGTTCGATCCGGCCGACGGTGCCACGTTGGCAACCCATCGCCTGTTCGGATTGCTCGCCCAGCTCCCGTTCGGCTGCGCCCACCTGATTGGCGGCGACCTGACGCGGTCCGGAACCGCATCAGCGGTGACCGACGAGGACCTTGCCGAGATGCGGATTGCCGCGCCCGGGCTGGTGCTCCCGCCACGGGTCGCGGACACGGGTCATGCGGTGCTGCTCGACAACCCGACCGGTGCGTTGGAGGCCCTGCGCGGCTGCCTGGCGGCGCGCTAGCCGCGGCACCGGCGCCGGTCTAGCATCTCCCAGCAATCAACGCGGGGAGTGGGCAGATGCATTTCGGCGCCTCGATGTTCTTCACCGACTATTCGATGACGGCGCCCGACCTCGCGCAGGCGCTGGAGCAGCGCGGGTTCGAATCGGTCTGGGCACCCGAACACTCGCACATCCCGACGTCGCGGCGCTCGCCATGGCCGGGCGGAGGCGACCTTCCGAAACAGTACTACGACGTGATGGACCCGTTCGTGACGCTGACCGCGGCGGCGATGGCGACCAAGACGCTGAAGGTCGGCACCGGCGTATGCCTGGTGAACCAGCGGGATCCGATCCAGCTCGCCAAGCTCGTCGCCTCGATCGACCAGGTGTCCGGCGGCCGCTTCCTGTTCGGCATCGGCGTCGGCTGGAATGCCGAGGAGATGGAGAACCACGGCACCGTGTTCGCCACCCGGGCCAAGCTGGTGCGGGAGCGGGTCGAGGCGATGAAGGAGATCTGGACCAAGTCGAAGGCCGAGTATCACGGCGAGTTCGTGAACTTCGACCCGATCATGACCTGGCCCAAGCCGGTGCAGAAGCCGCATCCGCCGATCATCCTGGGTGGCGCGTTCCCGCAGGCCGCGCGTCGTGCGCTGCGCTACGGCGACGGCTGGATTCCGCTGGCCGGGCGCGGCGCCGACATCCTGGACTCGGTTGCCAAGTTCCGCGCCATGCCGGCCGAGGATGGCAAGGATCCGGCCAGCATGCCGATCACCATCTTCAATGCGCCCGAGGATCTGGACACCCTGAAGCGCTACCGGGACGCCGGCATCTCCAGGGTCTCCACCAGCGTGCCGGCGGAAAAGGGCGAGACGGTGCTGCCGATCCTCGACCGCTGGGCGGAGATGATGCGGAAGCTGTAACGCCGCGGATCATGGGAGCGGAGGGCGAGCCTCGCCTTCCGTGTCATGGCCATTTCTTGACGCACCTCGTGGCATGGCCGCCGCACGACGCACGCCCGTGTCGACGCGCCCCCGCGTCATGGGAGCCGCCGGGGGGCCATTCACGATTTCCGAGCGGCAGGACGTCGTGGATGGCCGGCACAAGGCCGGCCATGACGGAAATGCGGGGCGGCCGGCCATGTCGGGAACACCGGGGCGGGAGCACCGGGTCGGGACACCGGGCGGGGGGCACCGGGCCGGGGGCACGGGCGCGCGCTCCCCGCACGCCCCTCCGGGCCGCCGCCCCCAGCCGCGCCGACTACGTCGGTTCGGGGCCGACGCGAACCAGCATCTTTCCGAAGTTGTGGCCCGCCAGGATGCCGGTGAGCGCCTCGGGGGCGTTGTCGAGCCCGTCGATGACGTCCTCCCGGTAGATCAGGCTACCATCCGCAACCAGCGGCGCGGCAATCCGACGCCAATCCACCATCCGCTCCGGGCGGTCGGAGACGATGAACCCCTGGATCAGGATGCGCTTGCCCACGACGAACCCCAGGTTCGGCCCCGGCGGGAGCTTCGTCGCGTTGTACTGCGAGACCATGCCGCACATCGCCACGCGGGCGAAGGCGTTGAGCTGCTCGAACACGGCGTGCTGCACCTCGCCGCCGACATTCTCGAAATAGGCGTCGATGCCGTTCGGGCAGGCCGCGAGCAGCTCACGCCGCAGATCCATGCTGCGGTGGTCGACGCAATCGTCGAAGCCCAGCGTGTCCTGCACCCAGAGGCATTTCTCGGACCCGCCGGCGATCCCGACCACGCGGGCGCCGGCGCGCTTCGCAAGCTGCCCTGCGACCGACCCGACCGCGCCCGACGCGGCGGAGATCACCACCGTCTCACCCGCTTGCGGCTTGCAGATCTCGGTGATGCCGGCATAGGCCGTCGCGCCCGGCATGCCGAGGATCCCGAGATACGCCGAGAGCGGCGCGCCTCCGGTCGGAATCTTGACCAGTTGGGCGCCGGGCGTGACCGAATGCGTCTGCCACCCGCGCGCGCCGACGACCACGTCGCCCACCGCGAAATCGGGATGGGCGGAGGCGATCACCTCGCCGACCGTCTCGCCGGTCATGACCTCCCCGATCTGCACCGCGGCGGCATAGGTCTGCTGCTCACGCAGCCGTCCGCGCATGTAGGGGTCGATCGACAGCCAGATGGTGCGCGTAACGACCTGACCCTCCAACGGGGTCGGGATCGCGTCCTCGACGATGCTGAAATCGGCGGGCGAGGGTTCGCCAGGAGGGCGCCGCTTCAGGACGATCGAGCGGCGAACGGTGGAAACATGCGACATCGGCGGATCTCCGAGCGTGATTGCGCAGGTGGCTCAGTCTGCGTGAAAGCGCTGCGGTGGGACAGGTCCATGGCTGGCCGGCAGGGGATACCGAACTCGCCGTGCAAGATACCCGTCAGTGCGAACTTCACGTTTCAACCGCATCGTTGAAACAGGCATGTCGTTTGCTTGGGTCAGGGTGACGATGCGGCCGAACGATCCGGCGTTCGGGAACGACATCGCTGGTGGAGGCAGGATGACAGAGAACAGGACGCAAGGGGTGGCGCTCCTCGTCAACCATGACCGACTAGAGGATCTGCGCGACCTGACCCCAATGGAGTTTCGCCAGTTCGGAATGCTCCGGCTGGGCTATCTGCGGGAGGAGGAGGCTCCCGGTCTGCCGCGAGGCTGCGCCATCCTTGCCGCCGACGGCAGCACGGTGGCGGAAGTGGACGACATCGACCAGGCGGTCGACCTCGCGGCCGAACACGCGCTCACCCTCCTGACGGTGCACTGAGCGCTCGGCGTCGGCGGCCCTGCCCGCTCGGGCGCGGCCGCCGACGGGAGGGATCAGGCCGCCTCGGCCTTGAGCACCACGCGGCCCGTGACCTTGCCGTCGCGCAGGCGCATCAGTGCGTCATATGCCTGATTCTGCGGCACGGTCGCGACCGGCAGCGCAGCCAGCTCCCCGTCCTGGGCGAGCTTGACCAGCTCCCGCAACTCCTTCGGGTTGCCCACATAGCTGCCCTGCACGGTCAGCGCGCGGATGGCCATGATCGGCAGCGGCAGCATCAGTTCGCCGCCGAACAGCCCGACCTGGACCAGCTTGCCGCCCTTGCGCAGCGCGCCGAAGGCGAAGCGGGCGGTGGCGGTGCCGTTCACCAGGTCGATCACGGCGAGCACGGGTCCGCCCGCGGCCTCGACGATCCGCTTGGTCACCTCGGCGCCGTCGCCGCTGCCGTCGACCGCCTTGTGGGCACCGGCCTTCAGGGCCGCGTCACGCTTCTCGGCGCTGACGTCGACGGAGATGATGTTCTGGTGCTTGAGCGCCTTCAGGATGGCGATCGCGTTGAGCCCGAGGCCGCCGGCGCCGACCAGCACGATCGGCTCGTGCGGCGGCAGCGGGAAGGTCTTCTTGATCGCCGAATAGACCGTGATGCCGGAGCAGGCGTAGGTCGCCGCGACCGCGGGATCGAGCGTGCCGGGATCGACCAGGTGGCGCGGGTGCGGCGCGATGACGTGGCTGCCGTAGCCGCCGTTCTGATAGACGCCGAGGCTGCGCGCCGCGACGGTGCACATGTTGTCTTCCTCGGCGAGGCACTTCTCGCATTTGCCGCAGCCGAGCCAGGGATAGACGATGCGCAGGTCGCCGGGTTTGACGCCGGTGGCCTCGGGACCGAGCTTCACGACACGGGCGACGATCTCGTGGCCCATGGCGAGCGGCAGGGTGACGCCGCGATCCACCAGCGACATCTTCTGGCCGCCGCCGATGTCGTAATAGCCTTCCCAGATGTGCAGGTCGGAGTGGCAGACCCCGCAATGGGTGACCTCCAGCAGCACCTCTGTGCCCTTGGGCTCCGGCGTGGGCAGTTCGATTTCCTGCAGAGGCTTTCCGTTCTCGACCACGGCCCAGGCGCGCATGGATGTCTCCTCGTCGGTTCGTTCAAGGGCGATGGATACCGCGCGGTAGAATTGGGTCAAGCGGGGGCTTGTTTGCGCCCTCCCTACGACGCCGCCTTCCCAAGCGCCTCCGGGTTGGTGACGCGCACCGGCTTGCCGTCCAGGAACGCCAGCGCGTTCTCGACGCTCTGCGGGTAGAACGTCGCCCAGGTCTCCCGCACGCCATAGCCCAGATGCGGGGTCAGCACGGTGTTCGGCGTGTGACGCAGCGGGTGGTCGGCGGGCAGCGGCTCGCGGTCGAACACGTCGAGCGCCGCGGCGATCCGCCCGTCCTGGAGCGCGGCGACCATCGCCGCCTCGTCGATGATCGGTCCGCGGGAGGTGTTGATCAGGACCGCCCCCCGCTTCATCCGCGCGATGTCGGCGGCGCCGACCAGCCCGCGCGACCGGTCCGACAGCACGAGATGGATGCTGATCGCGTCGGAGCGCTCGAACAGCTCCTCCTTCGAGACCTTGGTGACCCCGACCTCGGCGGCGCGCGCGTCGGTCAGGTTCTGGCTCCAGGCCAGCACCTCCATGCGCAGGGCCAGGCAGTAGCTCGCCATGTAGGCGCCCAGCTTGCCGAGCCCGACCACGCCCATGGTCTTGCCGGCCAGCGCGAAACCGACCGGCACGCCACGCTGGAAGCCGCCCGAATGCATGCTGGCGTCCGCGGCCGGGATGCCCCGCGCGGAGGCGAGCAGCAGGCCGAGCGCGAGTTCGGCGGTGGCTGAGTCGGTGTAGGAGCCGCCCTGGGTGCTGCAGACCACCACGCCGCGTTCGGTGCAGGCCGGGGTGTCGAGCGAGAGGTTGCGGGCGCCGGTCATGCCCAGCATGCGCAGCTTGGGCAGGCGTCGGATCAGGCTGCCCGGCAGCGGCGTGCGCTCCCGCATCGACAGCACGATGTCGAAGTCCGCGAGCTTGGCCGCGGCCTCGTCCTCGCTGGCGAAGGCATCGGGGAAGAACACGACCTCCGCCCGCGCCTCGAGCGGCGCCCAGTCGGCACTGGAACGCGCCACGTCCTGCCAGTCGTCCAGCACGGCCACTTTCGGCATGGTCCCCTCCCCGCTCCTGCTCCGTCCTGCGCTACAGCGGTAGCGCCCCGGTCGCAAGGGCCAGGGCGGCACCGATCGCCGCGAGGCAGACGATCCCGGCGAGGCCGCGTTCCATGCGGGTGAAGGCCGGCAGGCTGCGCTCGCGGCGGGCCATCAGGAACAGGAGCGTGCCGGGGGCGTAGAGGATTGCCGAGAGCAGCACGTATTTCGGGCCGCCGAACAGGATCAGGAACCCGGCATACAGCGTTGCCACGGCCGCCAGCGCGAAGTCGAGCCGGCGCGCGCGCGGATCCGTGGCGTAGGTCTCGCCGCGCCAGGCGAGCTGCAGGCCGAAGGCGGCGACCAGCAGATAGGGCACGAGGCTCATGCCGCTGGTCAGCTCCATGGCGAGGCGCAGGGCGGACTCGCCCAGCAGCGTGACCAGCAGGAAGACCTGCACCGCGCCGTTGGTGAGCCAGAGCGCGGCCGCCGGCGCGCCGTTCGCGGTCTCCCGCGCGAGGAAGCGGGGCATGGTGCCCTGGCGTGCGGCGGTGGACAGCACCTCGGCCGCCAGCAGCGACCAGGACAGGAACGCGCCCAGCACCGAGACCAGCACGCCGAGGCCGACGAAGGCGCTGCCCCAAGGACCGAGGATCGCACCCAGGATGCCGGCCATGGACGGGTTGTGCAGCCCGGCGATCTCCGCTCGCGACAGGATGCCGAAGGGCAGCAACGTCACCAGCGTGAGCAGCGCCAGCACGCCCGCGAAGCCCAGCACCGTCGCGACGCCCACGTCGCGGCGGCGGCGGGCGTAGCGCGAGTAGACGCTGGCGCCCTCGATGCCGATGAACACGAACACGGTGATCAGCAAGGTGCCGCGCACCTGCTCGCCCAGGGCGGACCAGGAGGGCATGACGCCGCCCCAGACATTGGCGGTGAACAGGTCGGCCCGCAGGGCGGCGCCGGCGACCACGAGGAAGACCAGGATCGGCACCACCTTGGCGATGGTGACGACGGTGTTGATGGCCGCCGCCTCCTTCACCCCGCGCAGCAGCATGAAGTGGAAGCCCCACAGGATCGCGGAGGCGAGCAAGGCCGCGGCCGGCGTGTCCCCTTCGCCGAGGACCGGGACGACCCCGCCCAGGGTGGACACCCCGAGCAGCAGGAAGGAGACGTTGCCGAGGCAGGCGCTCGCCCAGTAGCCGAGGGCGGAGAGGAAGCCCGGATAGGGGCCGAATCCCGCCTCCGCATAGGCGTAGACGCCGGCGTCCAGGTCGGGGCGGCGGCGCGACAGGGTCTGGAACACCAGCGCGAGCGTGAGCATCCCGGCGCCGGCGATCACCCAGGCCACCACGGACCCCAGCACGCCACTGCTGCGCGCGAAGGCCTGCGGCAGGGAGAAGATGCCGCCGCCGATCATCGAGCCCACGACCAGCGCGGTGAGTGCCGTCAGCGAGAGCGTTCCGCCGGACCCGGCCGCGGCGGCGACCTCGGACATCGCGGCACCCGGCGTGTCACCGGCGCCGGATGCGCCGACGCCGGCCGAACCCGCGGCGGCACGCGGGATCGTCGCCGCGACGGCGCGATCAGCCACGTGCGCGCGCCGGTGAACCCGCCCAGACCGTGCCCTCCGGAATGGCCTCTCCCTTCATCACCAGCGACAGCGAGCCGATCGCCGCATCCGCCCCGATGGTCGCGCCATAGAGGACGATCGCGTTTGTCCCGATCGTGCTGCGCGGGCCGAGATGGACGGGGCCGATCTTCATCACCCGGTCTTCGAACAGATGGGTCTGCGGGCCGCTCGCCTCCTCCAGCGCGGCGTCGTCGTCGATCCGCACCATGTCGAACTCGGTGATGTCGGTCGTATCGGCATAGACGCGTCGGCCGACCTGAACCCCGAACAGGCGCCAGGCCCAGGGCAGGAAGGGCGTGCCGCGCAGCGGCTCCAGCAGCATCGGCACGGTCACCGCCTCGTAGACCGCGGTCACCGCCTCGCTGAGCCAGACGAATGGCGTCCACATCGGCACTTCGGCCGGCTTGTAGCGCCCGACCAGCAGCCATTTGAGCGCCGCGACCACCAGGAGCGAGGGCAGGCCGACGATCAGCACGTAGATGAACGGCACCGCCAGGTATGAGACGAACAACCCGTGGTGGTCGTAGACCTGGTCGAACGCCTCCATCGCGTAGCCGAGGAAGGTGACGAACAGGATGGTGGGCGCCAGGATGCGCAGCCCCTCCACGGTGAGGCGGGCCACGATGCGTGCCACCCCCGGCCGGAAGGTCAGCCGGTTGTCGTGGTCGAGGAAGCTCTGCCGCCGCGGCAGGATGAAGGACGGCGTGCCGAGGCAGGTCTGGCCGGGGGCGAGTGGTGCGTCCGGCGGCAGCGAGAGGCAGCCCACCAGGCAATCGTCGGGGATCGTGCTGCCGTCCGGCAGGAAGCCGGAATTGCCGACGAAGCTGCGCCGCCCGACCACGGTGTGCCGCAGGGTCAGCACGCCGCGACGGATCTCCGCGTCGCCCAGCATCACGCCATCGGCGATGAACGCCTCCTCCCCGATCTCCACCAGGTCGTGGGTGATGGCGGTCGCGGTGGACACTTCGGCGCGCCGACCGATGCGCATGCCGAGGGCACGCAGCCACGGGACGACGTAGAGCGTCGCGTAGATCGGGTGCACCGCGGCCAGCGCCAGGTCCATCAGGTGATCGACGAACCATTTGCGCAGGAAGAAGCCGGAGCGGACCGGATGCGATCCCGGCTGCACGCGGCCGATCAGGGCCCAGCGCAGGACGACGATCTCGCCCAGCATCAGGGTGGTGTAGAGCACCGCGATCAGCGGGATCAGCACGAACAGCGGGATCGCGACGTCCCACCGTTCGTCATAGATCTGGTCGAAGATGACCATGCCGGGCATCAGCGGCGCGAAGGCGGCGACCGGGAAGATCAGCATCAGCAGGCACAACGCCACGTCGAATCCGGGGCGGCCGCTCTGTTCCGGAACCGGTGCCGTCGTCGGCGGCGTCGCCTTGGCGTGGAACGACGCGGGAGAGCCGCGCCAGATCTCGTTGGCCGGGATGCGGCTCGCATGGGTCAGCGCGGAAAGGTTGTCGAGCTCACCGCGATCGCCGATCTCGGTGCCGCCCTCGACGACGCAGCGGGACCCGATATAGGCGTCGGCGCCGATCGTGATGCGGCCGATCACCAGGCGGCCGCCTTCCACGGTGGCGTTGGCGAGGCGGACCTCGTTGCCGATCGCGGTGCCGGCGCCGATCGAGACCAAGTCCGGCGCACCCATCGTGACGGACCCGAGATGCGCCTCGCGGCCGACCCGTGCGCCCAGCAGGCGGGCGTAGACGGCCTGGGCGGGGGTGTCGGCCATGAAGCCGGCGGGGACGACGTTGAGCAGGCGGGTGACGAACCACCAGCGCAGGTAGTAGCTGCCCCAGAGCGGGTAGGAGCCCTCGCGGAAGCGGCCGATCACCAGCCATTTCAGCGCGATGGCAATGCCGGTGATCAGCGGCGGCGTGGCGACGAAGGCGACCAGCGTGCCGAGCAAGGACAGCGGCAACCCGTGCTCGAACTCCATCAGCGCCGAGAACACCAGGTACGGCACGATGTAGAGCAGCGCCACCAGCCCGTAGATCGGGATCAGCAGCACCGCCTGCGCGATGCCGCACAGCGCATGCCGCAGCGGCTGCACCGGCGCGAATGCGGGCTTGTGCACCGCCTGTTCAGCGGGCTGGTCCAGCGTCGCGGCGAGGGCGCGGATGGTGCGATGCGTGTAGAGGTCCTGGATCGACACGCGGCGGAAGCGCGGGTCGGCACGCAGGCGGGAGACGAGCCCCGCCGCCAGCAGCGAGTGACCGCCGAGGTCGAGGAAGAAATCGTCGGTCACGCCCACCCGGACATGCGGGACCTGCGCCTGCCAGGACTCGAGCAGCGCCGCCTCCAGCGGGGTCGCCGGCGGCTCCACCGCGCGGCTGTCGTCGATCGCGATCACCTCGGTCAGGTCGGGGAGCGCCTTGCGGTTGATCTTGCCGCTGGGCAGGCGGGGGACGACTTCGATCGGCTGGAACAGTGTCGGGATCATGTAGGACGGCAGCCGCGCACGCAGCGCCTCCCGGATGGCGCCGGAGTCGACCGGCTGGTCCTCGGCGCCGACCACGAAGGCGACCAGATGCTGCGTGCCGTGCGGATCGTCCCGCAGCACCACGGCGGCGGCGCGCACCGCGTCGAGCTTGCCGAGTTCCGCCTCGATCTCCCCGGTCTCGATCCGGTAGCCGCGGAACTTCACCTGGTCGTCGAGCCGGCCGTGGAAGACGATCCGCTTCTGCGCGTCGAAGCTCGCCTTGTCGCCGGTGCGGTAGATGCGGGGGTCGGCGGCGGCCGCCTCCGGCACCGGGTTGGCGATGAACTTCTCGGCGGTCAGTTCCGGCCGGCCGATATAGCCGATGGCGACGCCGGGTCCGCCGATGAACAGCTCGCCCGCCTCCCCGTCCGGCACCGGGGCGAGCGTGGTCTCGTCCAGGATGTAGGCGGTGTAGCCGGGCAGCGGGTGGCCGATGGTGATGGGATCGCCCGGCTCCAGGATCGCGCCGGTCGCGGTGACGGTGGTCTCGGTCGGACCGTAGGTGTTGAACAGCAGGCGACCCGGCCGCCACCAGCGGTCGACCAGCGCCGCGGGACAGGCCTCGCCGCCCATGTTGATCAGCCGCAGCCCCGGCACGTCCTCGGTCAGCATGGCGAGCAGCGTCGGCACGCAATGCAGCACCGTGACCCCGGCGTCCCGCAGGAACGCAGGCAGCGCGTCCGCCGCGCGCACCAGCTCCGGTGGGCCGATCACCAGCGTGGCGCCGGCGAGGTAGGAGACGAACACCTCCTCGAGCGACATGTCGAAGGCGGGCGAGAAGCCCTGGTAGACGATGTCGGCCTCGGTCACCTGCAGCACGCTGTTCTCGGACGCGAGCAGGTGGCAGATGTTGGCGTGGCTAACGGCGATGCCCTTCGGCTTGCCGGTCGAGCCCGAGGTGTAGATCGCATAGGCCGGATCCGACGGCGCCGGCGTGACGGGCACGAACCCCTCGCCGTGATGCGCATCGAGGGTCGCGACGTCGATCCGCGGCGTGGCCAGTCCCTCCGCCCGTTCGGCATGCGCCGCATCGATCAGCAGCGCCACGGCGGCGCAGTCGTCGAGGCTGGTCTCGACCCGGTCGCGCGGCGCATCCGGGTCGAACGGGATGTAGGCGGCGCCGACCTTCAGGATGGCCAGGATCGCGGCATGCAGCTCCATCGACCGCTCGATCCAGACGCCGACGAACTGGCCGGGCCCGACGCCACGATCCCGCAGCAGCGCCGCCCATCGATCCGTACGGCGATCCAACTCTCGGTAGCTGAGACGTTCGCCGCGGAAGATGAATACGGTTTTCTCGGGAACACGCGCGGCGGTTGTCGTGAAGACCGCTGCGAGCGATGAGTGCAGCGAAGTCCCAATCGCAGCAATCGATGGCGTCGGCTGCGCGACACTTTGTGATGCGTCGTTCATATTGACCTACTTGACTCGGCGCTGATTACCAGCCCGCCAGACCGCATTTCAAACGGAATGATAGGTCGCCGCATTTATTCCCGCTTGCTCGCGTCCCCGGCGGCCGCCCGCGCTCGGCGCCACGTGAGCGGTTGCCAGCACGGCGGCTCCGGGTGTCATGTGCGGCCGCCATGGAAGGAAGCCGCATGACCAACGTCGCCGTCATCGGCGCCGGCCTGATCGGCCGCGCCTGGGCCATCGTGTTCGCACGCGCCGGATTCGAGGTGGCGCTGTGGGACCAGTTCCCCCTGCAGGTCGAGGCCGCGATCGACTTCATCGCCGACCGGCTGCCGGAACTCGCCGCAGCCGGCCTCCTGGGTGACGAGCCCGCCGCCGTGCAGCGTCGGATCATCCCGGCCAAGTCGCTCTGGGACGCCGTGCACGCCGCCGACCACGTGCAGGAGAACGGCCCCGAGAAGGTGGACGTCAAACAGGTCCTGTTCGACGAACTCGATCGCGTGGCGCGGCCCGACGCGGTGCTCGCCAGCTCCACCAGCGGCATTCCGGCCAGCGCCTTCACCGAGGCGCTACGTGGCCGCGGCCGGTGCCTGGTCGCCCATCCGGTCAATCCGCCCTACCTGATCCCGCTGGTCGAACTGTGTCCGGCCCCCTGGACTACTGCCGACACCGTCGACCGCACGCGGGAACTGATGACCCGAGCCGGGCAGGTCCCCGCGACCGTGAAGAAGGAACTGGACGGCTTCGCCCTGAACCGGCTGCAAGGCGCCCTGCTGGCCGAGGCGTTCCGCCTGCTCGCCGACGATGTGATCTCCCCGGCCGACCTCGACGCGCTGGTCAAGGACGGGCTCGGCCTGCGCTGGAGCTTCATGGGCCCGCTCGAGACGATCGACCTGAACGCCCCGAACGGCCTCGCCGACTACTGCACTCGGTACGGGCCGCTCTACGAGACGATGCAGGAGCAGATGCAGCCGCTGCACTGGGACGCCGCGCTGATCGAGCGGCTGCACGCTGCCCGCCGGACGGAGCTGCCGGCGAACATGCAGGCCATCCGGCAGGAATGGAGGGACCGTCGGCTGATGGCGCTGCTCGCTCACAAGAAGAGCCAGCCGCAGTAGGCTGCCGCGCGGGAGGCCGGAACGGGCCGGTCCGTGCGTTTACGGCTCGTTAGCGACGTTGCCGCATGCTGCGCTCCTCACCACTGAGGCGTGCCATGTCGGCGATTGATGACGTCGATCATCGCAGATTGTTGTTTCTCGGCCTGACCGACGATGCGCGGCCGCGCCTGGCCGCGTTCTGGCGTCACGCTGCCCCGCAACTTCCACGTATTCTTGACGCGTTCTATCAGCACGTCTCGTCCGTGCCGGCCCTGGCAACCCTCGTCGGCCCGCACCTAGCCCGTCTCAAGCCGGCGCAGAGCCAGCATTGGGAGCGGCTGTTCTCCGGCCGCTTCGACGACGACTACTTCGCGAGCGTACGGCGCGTGGGTCGCGCGCATGTCCGCATCGGGCTCGAGCCGCGCTGGTACATTGGCGGCTACAACTTCGTCCTGCCGCAGTTCACGGCCATCATCCGCCGCGTGCACCGCTTCTCCCCAGCGGCGCAGCGCCGGATGGAGAGCGCGGTGATGGCGGCCGCGTTCCTCGACATGGACGTCGCGCTGTCCGTCTATATGGACGGCAGCATGGCCGAAGCGGCGCAGGCCCGTTCGATGCGTGTCGCGAACCTGACGACCCAGTTCGCGAGCGAAGCCGGGGAGATGATGCAAGTCATCGCCGCGGCGGCCACCGAACTGCACGCGACGGCGGCGTCGATGGCGGTGCAGGCGGCCGGCACCGCGGGGGACGGCAGCGCGGCGGCGGTGGCGGCTCAATCCACCAACGGCAGCGTCCAGATCGTCGCGAGTGCCACCGAGGAACTCACCGCCTCAACCTTGGCGATCGGCGAACAGATCAAGCGCGCCGGTGAGATCACCCAGCGCGCGGTGGCGCAGGCGAACCGGACGGATGTGATCGTGCAGGCCCTCGCAGGCGCCGCGCAGAAGATCGGGGAGGTGGTGAACCTGATCGCCGAGATCGCCGGCCAGACCAACCTGCTGGCACTGAATGCCACGATCGAGGCGGCACGCGCCGGGGAGGCCGGCAAGGGATTCGCCGTCGTCGCCTCGGAGGTCAAGGGCCTCGCGACCCAGACCGCGCGGGCGACCGGCGAAATCTCCTCGCAGATCGGGCAGATCCAGGCGACCACGCAGGAAGCCGTCACGGCGATCACCGCGATCACCGAGACGATTGCCGAGGTCAGCACCGTTACCGGCGTGGTCGGGGCAGCGGTCGAGGAGCAGAATGCCGCGGCGAAGGAAATCGCGAACTGCATCGAAGGCGCGCTCGAGAGCATGCGTACGGTCGGCGACTCGATCGGGCGGGTCCGTGACGCCGCGGCGCTGACCGGCGACGCGGCATCGGAAATGGAACGCGTGGCGGGCGAGGTGTCGGAACAGATCGCACGCGGCACGCAGGTCGTGTCCACGTTCATCGAAGGCGTGAAGGCTGCGTGAGAAGCCCGCCCCTCCAAGCGTCTGCAACGGACCGATCGGTTCCCCCGTCAGCCCCCGGCGACGGGTCCGCTCAGCGCATCATCCCACCGTCGATCGCGATCACCTGCCCGGTGACGTAGTCGGAAAGGTCGGTGGTGAAGAACTCCACCACCTTGGCGCAATCCTCCACCGTTCCGAGCCGACGGAGGGCCACGCGTTCGGAGCGGTCCTGATTGCCGCCGATGCTCCCGGGGATCACCGTCGACATGATGCGCCCGGTCTGGATGGTGCCGGGGGCGATGCAGTTGGCGGTGATACCGTACGGGCCGAGTTCCTGCGCGAGGTAGCGCGTGTAGTGCAGGATCGCGGCCTTCGCGGCCCCGTAATGCGCATAGCCACCGTCCCGCGACGGGCTGAGCCCGGCAACCGAACTGACCGTGACGATCTTGCCGTAGCGCTGCTGCTTCATGATCGGGCCGACCGCATTGCAGCAATAGACCGTCCCATACAGGTTCATCCCGACCACGAGCTGAAGCAGCGCCGGGTCCAGCTGCGTGGCGGTGGTGTCCATCGGCCGTCCGCGGCCGCCGCCGGCATTGGCGACCAGGATGTCGAGCCGCCCCCAGCGTTGCATCACCTGACCGACCATCGCGTCGACGGCCGCCGGATCGGCGACATCGCATTGGATCCCGATCGCCTCCCCACCCATCGCCTCGATCTCGGCAACGGTGCTCTCGGCGGTCATCGCCTGCCGTTCCGCGTCGAACTCCTCGTAGGAGCGCAGGTCGATGTCGGAGACGGCGATCTTGGCGCCGAGGCCTGCGAGCCGCAGCGCATACGCCCGCCCGAGGCCGCGCCCTGCCCCCGTCACCAATGCAACCTTGCCGTCCAGCTTCCCCATGACCGTTCCCCTTCGTCGGCGCGAGCGTTCTGCCCCATCGCCTTCTGCCCGGAAGGCTAGAGCGAAACACCGCAGGCGCAAGGACGCGGCGCCGCGCGCGGCTGCCTCGGACGCACTCGCGTCGCTTGCGGATCGGTCTGCAATGGCGACAAGATCGAGGATGGCGTGACACCAGGGCAGGCGGTCGCGTGGGCAGCAGGACGAAGGGGGGCACTGGCATGAGCGACACGACGATCTGCCAGGCATGCGGAACGCCATTGCCGCCGACGGCCCAGTTCTGTCCCGCCTGTGGCGCGCCGTGCTCCGGGTCATCGCGCGGCGACGGGATCCCGCGCAGCTTCGGGATCTCGATCCAGATCTGTCTGCGCAAGTACGCGAGCTTTGCGGGACGCGCGCCGCGGGCCGAATACTGGTGGTTCGTGCTGTTCGAGATCCTGGTGCAGCTCGCGGCCAACATGATCGATCATGCCCTGGAGACGACGCCGCCCGGGCTGGTGGGTCCACTCGCCTCCTTGGCACTCCTGCTCCCGGCATTGGCGGTCGCGGCACGCCGCCTGCACGATATCGACCGTTCCGCATGGTGGCTGCTGCTATACCTCGTCCCGGTGGTGGGTTGGCTCGTCCTGCTGGTCTGGCACTGCACCCGCGGCACGCGTGGCCCGAACCGTTTCGGGCCGGAGAACGGAGCACTGTGATGCGGCGGCATCGATGCGAGGTCGGAAGGTAACAGCCACCTGGCCCGGGTCGACCCGCGCCGGCTTGCTCCCGGCAGTGCGGGTGTGATGAAAGTGCCCCCAAGCGGGAGAACTGACGATGCGCATGAAGGCGGCGGTGTTGCGGGAGCAGGGAAAGCCCCGCCCCTATGTCCAGTCGATGCCGATGACGATCGAGACCGTCGATCTCGATCCGCCCGGCCCTGGAGAGGTCCTGTACAAGGTGATCGGCGCGGGGCTGTGCCACTCCGACCTTTCGACCATCGAGAACCTGCGCCCGCGCAAGCTTCCGACCATCCCCGGCCATGAGGCCGCGGGCATCGTGGAGGCGGTGGGTCCCGGCGTCACTGCGCTGAAGCCTGGCGACCACGTGGTCAGTGTGTTCGTCAGTTCCTGCGGCGATTGCCGCTACTGCAACCAGGGCCGCCCCAGCCTCTGCCAGAGTGCGCTCGGGGCTCGGACGGCGGGCACGCTGGTGTCGGGCGCGCGGCGGCTGTCGATCAACGGCGACCCGCTCTACCACTACAGCGGCCTGTCCGTGTTCGCGCAATACGCCGTGGTCGCCCAGAATGCGCTGATCAAGATTCCGGACGAGATGCCGCTGGAGGATGCGACGATCTTCGGCTGCGCGGTGGTCACCGGCGTGGGCGCCGTGCTCAACACCGCCCAGGTGCAGCCGGGCTCGACCATGGCGGTGGTCGGGCTGGGCGGCGTCGGCATGAACGCCTTGATGGCGGGCGTCGTGGCCGGGGCGGAGCGCATCGTCGCGGTCGACCTCAACGCCGAGAAGCTGCGGCTGGCGCGTGAACTCGGCGCCACCGACACGTTCCTCGCCGGCAATGCCGACGTGGTGCAGGAGATCCGGGATGCCACCGATGGCGGCGTAGAGACGGTGATCGAGACGGCGGGTGCAATCCCTGCCATGAACCTCGCCTATGCGATCGCCGCTCGCGGCGGCACGATCGTCAGCGCCGGCCTGCCCGCCAGCACCGCACAGTTCTCCTACCTGCACGGGGCACTGGTCAGCGACGAGAAGTCGATCCGCGGCAGCTACATGGGAAGCTGCGTGCCGAAGCGGGACATCCCGCGCTACATCGGGCTCTACCAGCGCGGCAAGCTGCCGGTGCAGAAACTGCGCTCCAGCACCATCACCTTCGACCAGATCAACCAGGGGTTCGATCTGCTCGCAGACGGCGCCGTCCTGCGCCAGGTGCTGCTGCCTCACGCGGCCTGACCATTCGATGGCGCGCTACCTCGTCACCGGCGGCGCGGGCTTCATCGGGTCGCATCTCTGCGACGCCCTGCTGGCGCGCGGCGACACGGTGCGCGTGCTCGACGATCTCTCCAGCGGACACCGCGCCAACCTGCCGGACGGGATCGAGTTCCAGCTGGGCGACATCGCCGATCCACCGGCAGTGGAAGCGGCCGTCGAGGACGTGGACGGCTGCTTCCACCTCGCCGCGATCGCCTCGGTCGCGCGTGGCCTGACCGACTGGCTGGGGACGCATCGCGCGAACCTGACCGGCACGATCGGGGTCTTCGACGCACTGCGCCGAACCGGACGGCGCGTGCCGGTCGTCTATGCGTCGTCGGCCGCGGTATACGGCGATTGCCCAACGCTGCCGATCACCGAGGATCTGCCGCTTCGACCGCTCTCCGCCTATGGCGCGGACAAACTTGGCTGTGAACTGCATGCACGCGTGGCGACCCAGGTGCACGGGATTCCCACGGTGGGGCTGCGCTTCTTCAACGTCTACGGGTCCCGGCAGGACCCGCGCTCCCCCTACTCCGGCGTGATCTCGATCTTCTGCGATCGGCTACCACGCGGCGACGCGATCGAGATCTTCGGCGACGGCGGTCAGACCCGCGACTTCATCCATGTGAGCGACGTAGTGGCCGGGCTGCTCGCGGCGATGGCGCTGCACCCGGCCGAGGCCAGCGTGGCCAATCTCTGCACCGGCCAACCGACCTCCATCCTCGCGCTCGCGAAGCTGGTGGCCGACCAGGCCGGCAAGCCCCTGGGCATCCACCATGCCGCGCCCCGTGTGGGCGAGATCCGCCACTCGGTCGGCAGCATGGCGCGGGCCCGGGCAATGCTGGGCCTCGGTGACCCAAGGCCGCTGCGGCAAGGGCTGCAGGACGTGCTGACGCCGCCGAACCGGTAAGATCGCCACTTGATCCTGAAGACGGTGCTGCTCAGCCTGCTGATGCCGCCGATCGGGCTGGCGACCCTCGCGCTGGCCGCGCTGCTGCTCTTGCCGCGCGGGCATCGGCTCGCGCGCAGCCTGCCGGTCACCTGCCTCATCTTGCTGCTGGCGCTGTCGCTGCCGCTGGTTTCGCGGCCGCTGCTCGCCAGCCTGGAAACCGATCTTCCCACCACTCCTCCCGCCGACGCCCCTCCACGCGCCATCGTCGTGCTCGGCGCCGAGATCACCCGCACTGGCGGATCCGCGGCGGGGGCCGAGGTGGGCCCTCTCACGCGCGAGCGGCTGCGCGCCGCGGCACGCCTCGCCCGCGCGACCGCACTGCCCGTGCTGGTCAGCGGTGGCGTCACGCAACGCGGGCAACCCGCCGTCGGCACGCTGATGGCGGAGAGCCTGACGCAGGACGACGACGTGCCGGTGCGCTGGGTGGAGCCGGACTCACCCGACACCTGGGCCAATGCACAGGAGAGCGCGCGGATCCTACATGCGGCCGGAATCCGGTCGGTCTACGTGGTGACCCATGCGTGGCACATGCGGCGGGCGCTGGTGGCGTTCGACCGCGCCGGGCTGCTCGCGACCGCGGCGCCGACACCGCTCGATGACGATGGTCCGCCGCGTTGGAGCGACCTGCTGCCGCGCATCGCCGCCTGGCATGCCTCCTACTGGGCGTTGCACGAATGGATCGGCCTCGCCTGGTATCGCCTGCGCTGAGGCTTGCCCCCAGGGGGCGGTTCTTCATGGTTGCAAGGGGTCGAGCGTGGGTCGGAGCGATGGCCGCGACCGAACCTGCACACCAGGACGACGCGATCAGAGAGCGCGTCAGGCAGGGTGGGACTTCCACATGCGACGTGCCCGACAGGCAGAAAGATGCCTGCACAGGAAGCGCCCGTCTCGAGTTGATCTCGGTTTATCGGATCGCAAGACAAAGCGAACGACTCGCCTGGGAGATAAACCAGGACGCGAACTCGTGCACGCGATTCGCGCTGAATACGCAACTATGCGCGCAACCCGTTTCCTGTGTGCATTGACCCTCTATCTCGGGCCGAGATAAATTCGTGGATGTTTTGCACATTCAGGACCTTTGATGCTTCTTTCCGTGAGCGCCGACGCGCGGTTCGCGATTACGATGCAACCCGAGGAGGGATTTCTTCCTCCCCCTTCGTCCTGCAACTTTCCGTGAGGTCGGCCGAGTGCCGGAGTCCCTCCTTCGCCAGCTCAGCTTCGAGACGGTCCTGCTCGCCGGGGCTGGCTTCGCAATTCTCATCCTGCTGCTCAGCGCCACGCTCGTAGGGCAACGGGACAACGGAGGCCATCTCACCCTGGTGGACGGAATGCGCTGGGCAGCGCTGCTGACCCTGGGTCTCGCGGCGGCAGGGGCGGCCTGGAGTCTCTACCGACCCTGGAACATGTTCCGCGCCGAGACAGTGTTCGGCGGCCCTTCCCTGCTCCGCCCTGCCGCCGGAGGCGGCGGCGCCACCGGATCTCTGCTGCCGGACGGTCTGCGCATGGCGACCTGGCTCGTGGGGATGCTGGCCCTTCTGTGCGTCTGCGCCATCTCGCTTCGCGGCCTGGTGCGGTTTGCGCGCGATCGCACCGCTCTCACCCGCCGTGTGCTTGTGGTCGGGCATGGGGAGCGCGCCGATCGTCTGCGCGAGATCCTGCGCGGACGCCGCTACCGCCAGTGGGAGCCGGTGCGGGCAAGCAGCGATCCGTATTGCCTCACCATGGAGGCGCTGCGCGAGCAGCGCATATGGGCTGTCGTGCTCGCCTGCCCCTTCGACGCCTGCGAGGAGGGGCACCGGCTGATCGAAGGCAAGGTCAACGGCATCCGCGTGCTCGACGATGCGGCATTCTACGAAGCACATCTCGGCCGCATCGACATCCAGAGCCTCACGCCGGAGCGCATGCTGACCAGCGACGGATTCCACACCTCGCGGTTGGGCGCGTTCGCCAAGCGGGCGATCGACCTCGTCGTGAGCAGCCTGCTGCTGTTGCTCACGCTGCCGCTCGTGCTGTTGATCGCTGCGCTCATCAAGCTCGAGAGTCCGGGACCGGTGCTCTATCGCGAGCAGCGCACCGGGCGCGCCGGCGTGCCCTTCATGCTGCTGAAGTTCCGCTGCATGCGGCACCACCCCGAGGCGGGGCGGCCGGGTGCGGCACAGCCGGCGGATCCGCTGTCGACCCGCGTCGGTCGCGCCATCCGCCCGCTGCAACTGGATGAGCTGCCGGAGCTGCTCAACGTGCTGCGCGGCGACATGAGCATGGTCGGCCCCCACCCGGAGCGGCCGCAATTCGTCGCCCAGCTCACCCGCGTGATTCCAATCTACTGGCATCGCAGCGTGGTGCGCCCAGGGCTGACCGGCTGGGCCCAGGTGAACATTCCCTGGGGACCGGCGGTCGCGGATACGCGTGAGAAATTCGCCTACGACCTCTACTACGTGAAGCACCGCAGCCTCTCGCTCGATCTGCTGATCCTGCTCGCAACCGTGCGCGTGGCGCTGTTCCCCGAGGGGCGGCGCTGACCGCCACGTCGGAGCGACGCGCGCAAGCGCCCGCCAGGCTGCCGCCCGAGCGCGGCCCCTGGCGCCGGGTCTGACGGGGGAATAACCTCGGGCTCTCCCGCGTCTGCATCGGGGAATGAGGCGTGGAGCGACCCAGCGCAGCACACATCCCAAACTCCGGCAGCCTGATCCGGTCCCGCCCGTGACGGACCCGAACATGCTGAGCCGCATCGAGGCCTGCCTGCCGTCGCTGCGGCGCTATGCGATCGCGCTGCTGCGGAACCGGGACGATGCCGACGACCTCGTTCATGACTGCGTCGTGCGGGCGCTCGACAAGCTGCACACACGTCGCGACGAGGCGGATCTCAGGGCGTGGCTGTTCACCATCATGCACAACGTGTTCGTCAGTCAGCTTCGCCGCAAACGCGCACGCCCCAGCCCGGAGCCGCTGGAAGAGCGGCATGAGGAGGCGCATGTCGGCGGGCCCGCGCAGGACGCGCGGCTGCAATGGCGCGACCTGATGCGGGCGCTCGCGCAGCTCTCCGACGAACAGCGCAGCGTGCTGCTGCTGGTGTCCGTCGAGGATCTCTCCTACGCGCAAGCCGCCGCCGTGCTGGACGTGCCGATCGGTACCGTCATGTCCCGCCTCTCCCGCGCGCGGGAGAGATTGCGCCAGCTCACCGAGGGTGAGCGGCCGGTGTTACGGAGGGTCACGTGAGCGACGCCCCTCGCCCGTCCGAGGCCGACCTGCACGCGGTGGTGGATGACCAGGCGAGCGCGCAGCAGCGTGCCGCGGTGGAAGCACATCTCGCGACCGACCCCGCCGATGCCGCGCGGGTTGCCGCGTGGCGATCGCAACGGGCCGCGTTGCGGGCCGCCTTCGCCGACCTTGCGGCCGAACCCGTGCCACAGCGGCTCACCGTGGCGGCCGTGCTGCAGGAACGCCGCGCTCGTCCGTCCCTCGCCTGGGCATCCATCGCCGCAGCCGTGGTGCTTGCCTTCGGCGTGGGCGGCGCAGGCGGTTGGCTGCTGCGCGGACGCGTGGCGGCCTCGAACGGCATGCGTGCCCTGGCGCAGGAGGCCATGGCGAACCACGCGGTCTATGCCGCCGACCGCCGTCGCCCGACCGAACTGGGCGCCGACCAGCGGGACGATCTGGCCCGCTGGGTCTCGAACCGCATGAACCATCCGGTCGCGCCCCCGGACCTCGCGGCCGAGGGGTTCCAGTTCATGGGCGGTCGCCTCGCCGCGACCGCACATGGGCCCGCTGGCATGTTCATGTATCAGGACGCGAGCGGCATGCGCATGACGATCTTCGTGCAACCCACCGGCGATCCGCGCTCCTCCGCGCCGGTGACGATCAGCGGCCGCTCCCTCGACAGTTGCGTCTGGACCGAACATGGCCTGAACACCGCTGTCGTCGCGCCGATGCCGGCCGACAAGCTGCGCCATCTCGCCGACCGGGTACGGCGCGCGCTCGACGGGTGACGCCAGCTTGCCGCCCCCGAAGCGGCCGGCGCACACTCGGGCCGGGGGTATGCATGACCAACCTGATCGAACTCGTCATCGCCGACCGCCGCCGATTCGCTGACGGTCACGCGTTCGGGGATGCCGGCGCCTATGAGCGACTCTCCGGCCGCGCGCTGTTCGCGGTCGATCCCCTCGCGCCCGCGCAAGCCGACGTGGTGGACCTCGAGAAGGTGCCGCGCGACTCCGATGGCCTGGTGCGGTTCGCGGCCGACTTCATGCTGCTGAAGCCGCTCGACGCCTCCCGCTGGAACCGTCGGGTCCTCTACGACTACGGCAATCGGGGTCACAAGCGGGCCTTGCAGTTCTTCAACGATGCGCCGCACAGCAATCAGCCGCTGACCCTGGCGCAGGCCGGCAACGGGTTTCTGATGCGGCGCGGCTACGCGGTGGCCTGGCTCGCCTGGGAAGGCGACCTGCTGCCCGGCAACGGCCGCATGATCCTCGATCTGCCCACGGCGGTCGGCCGCGACGGCCCGATCACCGGCCGCGTGCGCACCGAAATCATCGTGGATGGGCCACCGGTTCGCTGCATGCCGTTGAGCGGTCGCATCGCCGCCCATTCCTACCCGACCGTGTCGCGCGACACCCGCGACGCGCTGCTGACGCGCCGCCGCTATCCCTACGATGCGCCCGAGACGATCCCGCCCGAGGATTGGAGCTTCTCGGTCGAGGCATCCGGCCTCGGTGCCGAGACCAAGCTCGCCGAACAGGCGCTGATGCCGTCCGACCAGTTCATTCACTATCCGGCAGGCTTTCAGTCCGGCTGGATCTACGAACTGCTCTACACGGCGCGCGATCCCAAACCGATGGGGCTGGGCCACGTCGCGGTCCGCGACTTCATCAGTTTCCTGCGCAACGACCAGAGCAGCGGCAATCCGCTGCCCGGTCTCGAGCGAGCCTATGCCTGGGGCCGTTCACAGACCGGCCGCTGCCTGCGCGACTTCGTCTACCGGGGCTACAACGCGGATGCGGCCGGAAAGCGCGTGTTCGATGGCGTGATGCCGCATGTCGCCGGTGCCGGCCGCAAGTGGCTCAACCACCGGTTCGCGACCCCGATCGTCTCGGGCGGACAGCACTACGAGGACCATTTCAACGTCGCCGACGCGTTTCCATTCGCATACGCCCACTCGACCGATCACCTGACCGGACGAAGCGATGCGATCCTGAAGCGGCCGGAGACGGACCCGCTGGTGTTCCACACGCAGACGGCCACGGAATACTGGGTACGGCGCGGCTCCCTCGTGCACACCGATACGCAAGGCAACGACCTCCCACAGCCGCCGACCGTGCGCATCTATGCCTGG
Source organism: Rhodospirillales bacterium (assembly GCA_017304945.1). Classification (GTDB taxonomy): domain Bacteria; phylum Pseudomonadota; class Alphaproteobacteria; order Acetobacterales; family Acetobacteraceae; genus Rhodopila. The sequence goes on along the minus strand of JAFKLG010000057.1, from coordinate 160,022 downwards.
GCGAGTTCGCAGCACTCCGCCGACCCGCTGCTGTCCGGCCCGCAACACGGGATCGGCCAGCAGGCGTCCAACGTCGTCGCGACCTCCGCGCTCTTCCGTGCGATGCTCGACGCGATGGACGCGTGGGCGACCGACGGCACGCCCCCGCCCGACAGCCGCATCCCGACCCGCGCCAGCGGCACGCTGGTGACCTATGAGGAGTGGCGCGCACAGTTTCCCGCCATTCCCGGCGTCGCCGTGCCAAGCGAACCCAACCCGCTGCCGCGACTCGACTACGGACCCGAGGCTGAGCGCGGCATCCTGCACGAGCCGCCGGTACCGACCGGCGATCGCTACCCCGTGTTCGTGCCCACGGTCGACGACGACGGCAACGAGGTGGCCGGTGTCCGCGTGCCGATGGTTGCGGTGCCGCTCGCAACCCATACCGGCTGGAACCTGCGTGCGCGCGGTCACGGTCACGGCGTGCAATGGCGGTTCGAGGGCAGCACGATCCCCTTCCCCGACACGACCAGCGAGCGGATCGCGACCGGCGATCCACGCCCGGCGATCCTCGAGCGGTATGAGGACAAAGCCGCCTACGTGGCCGCCATCGTCACCGCGGCGCGTTTCCTCGTGACGCAACGCCTGCTGCTCGAGGAGGACGTTGCGCGCGCGGCCGAGGCGGCTGCCGATTGGGGGCGCCCCCGCCATGAGGTCCATCTCTGAGGCGAAGTCGGGCCGTTTCGCTCACAACCCCGGGAACGACGGATCCGCCGCATCGCTCGCGCGCTAAAACCCCATCGTTTCTCCTCAGGGGATCATCATCCATGCTGTCCTTCATCGGCGCCATCATCATCGGCCTGCTCGCCGGTATCGTCGCCAAGCTCATCATGCCGGGTCGCGACCCCGGCGGATTCATCATCACGATCCTGCTGGGCATTTTTGGAGCGCTCGTCGCGACCTGGCTGGGACATGCCGTCGGCTGGTATGGCCCCGACCAGAAGGCGGGCTTCATCGGCGCCGTGATCGGAGCCATCATCATCCTTGCGATCTACCGGATGGCATTCCGCCGAACGGCCTGACCACCCGTCACGCCAACGTGCAGAGCAATGCCATATTTCGGCGCGGTTCGCGGCGTTGAACACCGGCATCCCGCCCACGAGGAGGCTCGAGTGTTACGCCGCGACCTGCTGCGCGCCAGTGCCGCGTTCCCGCTTGCCGCATCTCCACTGGTGCATCCGCTGAACACGGCCGTTGCGGCGGCAAAGGCCGATGCGCCGGACGCGACCCCGTTCGATGGCGCGACGGTTCGCAATCTCGCCCGTCAGTTGGCGCAGTCGGCCTACAAGGCGCCCGACACCAGCTTGCCGGACGGGTTGAAGGATATCGACTACTCCGCCTATCGCGCGATCCGCTTCGACCCGAACCAGGCGTTGTGGCGCGGCACAGAGGGCGTGAAGTTCACCGCGGAGTTCTTCCACCGCGGCTACCTCTACAAGGACCGCGTCGACATCTACGAAGTTGCAGACGGCCAGGCGCGGCCGATCCGCTACGCCACGTCGATGTTCGTGTGGGACAAGGTTGCCGCCCCGTCGGGCGACCTGGGCTTTGCCGGCTTCCGGCTGCACTTTCCGCTGAACCGGGCCGACTACTTCGATGAGGTCTGCGCCTTCCTGGGCGCCAGCTATTTTCGTGCCGTCGCCAAGGGCCAGGGCTACGGGCTGTCCGCGCGGGGCCTGTCGATCAAGACCGCCGACCGCGCCGGCGAGGAGTTCCCGCTGTTCAAGTCGTTCTGGTTGGAACGACCCTCGCCCGGGGCAGACCTGATTGTCGTGCACGCGCTGCTGGACAGTCCAAGCGCGGCGGCGGCGTACAAGTTCACGATCAGGCCGGGGCAGGACACGGTGTTCGACACGGAATCGGCCATCTTCCCTCGGACCGACATTCCGCAGGCCGGCTTCGCGCCCCTGACCTCCATGTTCCTGTTCGCGCCATCCGACCGCCAGGGCTTCGACGACTGGCGCGCCGCGGTGCACGATTCGAACGGACTCGAGTTGCAGACCGGCCGGAGCGAACGCATCTGGCGGCCGATCGCCAATCCGCGGGAGCTGCAGATCAGCGCCTTCGTCGACAGCAGCCCGCGCGGCTTCGGCTTCATGCAGCGCGCCCGCAAGTTCGACGACTACCAGGATCTCGAGGCCCGCTACGAAAAGCGCCCGTCGCTCTGGGTGGAGCCGATCGGGGATTGGGGCCAGGGTGCGGTGCAGCTCGTGGAGATCCCGAGCGACAAGGAGGTGAACGATAATGTCGTGGGGTTCTGGCGTCCGAAGGATCCGTTGAAGGCCAAAGGCGAGTATCTCCTCAACTACCGCCTCCATTGGTGCTGGGCCGCTCCCGGCGACGTGAAACTCGGCCGCGTGATGCAGACCCGTTGCGGGCAGTCGCTGGACGGCGGGCACCGGCAGTTCGTGATCGACTTCGTCGGGCCAGCGCTGCAGGACTGGAAGGGTGATCCGCCCGCGCTGGACGTCGGCTGCGACAAGGGCAAGATCGTCAACGCGGTCACCGAACCCAATCCCGACATCAGCGGCTGGCGCATCAGCATCGAGTATGACCCGGCCGGCGAGAAGATCGTGGAACTCCATGCGCGCCTGATGGACGCGGACAAGCCGCTGACCGAGACCTGGGTCTACCGATGGACACCGGCCTGACCACCGCACCGCCGGTCGAACGCCGCGCGTTGCCGGATCCGGCACCGCTGCCGATGCCGACGCAGTCGCTCCGCGCCGCCCCGCCCCGCCGGGGACGCCTGCCGTCGAGCCCACGCGCGATCGGCCTGCGGCGCTTCCTGGTGATCGGGTCCGCGATCGCCCTCACCGCGTTCGGTGGCGAGGAGATGTATCGCGTGCTGGCCGTGAACGGCCCGACGCCGCTCGCCATCGTCATGCTCGCGCTGTTCCTCACGCTGTTCGCGTGGATCGCGCTGTCCTTCACCTCGGCGCTCGCCGGGTTCGCGTCACTCATCTCCCACCGGCGATCACGCCTGCTGCACGACGCAGCACCGACCACCCGCACCGCGCTGCTGATGCCGACCTACAACGAATCTCCGCACCGGGTCATGGCAGGACTGCAGGCGATCGCCGAGTCGGTTCAGCAGACCGGGGCGGCCGATCGGTTCGACATCTTCATCCTGAGCGACACCACCAATCCCGACGTGTGGATCGAAGAGGAAGCCGCGTATCTGCGACTGCGCGCCGCGATCGGCGACACGCCGCGCCTCTACTACCGACGGCGCGCCAAGAACACCGCGCGCAAGGCGGGCAACATCGCCGACTGGGTCATGCGCTTCGGCGGCGCCTATCCCCAGTTCCTGATCCTCGACGCGGACAGCGTGATGGCAGGGGACACCCTGCTGCAGCTCGTCGCGACGATGGAAGCGCATCCCGACGTGGGGCTCGTACAGACCCTGCCGATCATCGCCGGCGGGACCACCCTGTTCGCCCGTATGCAGCAATTCGCCGGCCGGGTGTACGGCCCGCTGATCGCGCACGGCATCGCCTGGTGGCACGGGGCGGAGGGCAACTACTGGGGCCACAACGCGTTGATCCGCACCCAGGCCTTCGCCGAGAACGGCGGCTTGCCCGAACTGCGCGGCCGCAAACCGTTCGGCGGCCACATCATGAGCCACGATTTCGTCGAGGCGGCGCTGATCCGGCGCGGCGGCTGGGCCGTGCACATGCTCCCGGCCTTGCGCGGCAGCTATGAGGAAAGCCCGCCCTCGCTCACCGACCTCGCCGTCCGCGACCGTCGCTGGTGCCAGGGCAACCTGCAGCATGCCGCCGTGCTGCCGGCACGCGGGCTGCACTGGGTCAGCCGCCTGCATCTGCTCACCGGCATCGGCTCCTACATCACCGCGCCGCTGTGGCTGATGTTCCTGCTGTGCGGCATCCTGATCTCCTTGCAGGCACGCTTCATCACGCCCGACTACTTCCCCGCCGGGAAGGCGCTGTTCCCGCAATGGCCGGTCATCGACCCCGTGCGCGCCATGTGGGTGTTCATCGGCACCATGGCCCTGCTGCTGATCCCCAAGCTGCTCGGCACCTTCGCCGTGCTGCTGCGCGGTCCCGACCGGCGCGGCTGCGGTGGCACGATCCGCCTCCTGCTGAGCGTGATCCTGGAGACGATCGTCGCCGGTCTGCTCGCTCCCGTCGTCATGCTCACGCAATCCATCGACGTGGTCGCCATCCTGCTCGGTCGCGATTCCGGCTGGAACGCGCAGCGGCGAGACGACGGGTCGATCCCGCTGCGGGAGACCGCGCGCGCCTATCGCCGCCACACCCTGCTGGGCGTGGTGCTGGGCGGCATCGCCTGGGTGGTGTCGCCCTCGCTCGCGCTGTGGATGACGCCGGTGATCCTGGGCCTCGCCTTCGCGATCCCGCTCGCCGCGCTGACCGGGCAGCGGAGCGTCGGGCTTGCGCTGCGGCGCGTCGGCCTGCTGCGCATTCCCGAGGAAGTCACGCCGCCCGCCGAACTCGCGCGCGCAACGGCGCTGCAACGCGCGGCACCGGAAACGCCGGAGCTCGACGGCGTGCACCGCCTGCTGCGCGATCCGGCGTTGCTCGCCGCCCATCGCGCGATGCTGCCGCCGCCGCGCCGCCCGCGCATCGATCCGATCGAGGTGCCCCCCCTGCTCGCACGCGCCAAGCTGGCCGAGGCCGAGACGCTGGAGGAAGGCTGGGCCTCCCTGACGCCGGCGGAGCGCGCCGCGGCGCTCGCGGACGCGGACGCGCTGGAGCGGCTGGTGGCGCTGGGGCGGTAGTCAGCCGCCCCCCTGGACCTCCTCGGCCCCTCGCCGTTTCATACGGCGACTGAGGAGACAGCCATGCCCAACTTGCCGCCCCCCGAGGACCTTGCTCGCCTGCTCTACACGCCGGTGCTGTCCGACGTGCTCGACGGGTTCGGCCTCATGCACCAGGCCCTCCGCCCCTTCGTGCGCCCGCTCGACGACACGCTCGTGCTGTTCGGGCGTGCCCGCACCGGCCAATACGCGCGGGCAACCCTCAGTTCGGCGGACCACAATCCGTACGAACTCGAGATGGACCTGATCGACAGCCTGCAACCGGGGGAGGTCCCCGTGCTCGCCTGCGATGGGCCGACGGATTGGGTCGCACCGTGGGGCGAGCTGCTCTCCACCGCGTCGCGGGTGCGTGGTGCCGCCGGCTGCGTGACGGACGGGCTGGTGCGTGACGTCGCCCGCATCCGCGCCATGAAGTTCCCGGTGTTCCATGGCGGCATCGGTCCGCTCGACACGCGCAACCGTGCCGAAATGGTGGAGAAGGACGTCGCCGTGACCGTGGCGGGCAGCCGAATTGCACCGGGCGATTGGATCCTCGGTGACGTCGATGGCGTTGTCGTGGTGCCGGCAGCGCGGGCGGAGGAGGTGTTCCGCGCCGCATTGGACAAGATCCAGGCCGAGGACACCACCCGCGCGGAGCTCGAGGCAGGCGACAGCCTGCGGGCAGTTTTCGCCCGGCACGGCGTGTTGTAGACCCCTCGCCGGCTGCACCCGACTGCCAAGGAGAGTCCTATGTATCCGAATGTCGAGTTGCTGATCGACGGCGCCTGGACCAAGGCGTCCGGCGGCCGCACGCTGACCGTCGTCAATCCCGCCACGGGCGAGCCGATCGGGACCGTGGCACATGCCGATCGCAGCGATCTCGATCGTGCGCTGGAGGCAGCCGAGAAAGGGTTCGCGACCTGGCGCAAGGTGTCGGCCTACGATCGCTCCAAGCTGATGCGCAAGGCCGCCGACCTGCTGCGCTCCCGCGCCGACGAGATCGCGCGGCTGATGACGATGGAACAGGGCAAGCCGCTGGTCGAGGCGAAGGGCGAGACCATGGCGGCCGCCGACGTGATCGACTGGTTCGCCGAGGAGGCCCGTCGCGCCTATGGCCGCATCGTGCCGGCCCGCGCGGATGGCATCTACCAGCTCGTGATCAAGGAGCCGGTCGGCCCGGTCGCCGCCTTCACGCCGTGGAACTTCCCGATCAACCAGGTGGTGCGCAAGCTGTCCGCCGCGCTGGCCGCGGGCTGCTCCATCATCGTCAAGGCGCCCGAGGAGACCCCGGCCTCCCCCGCCGAACTGATCCGCTGCTTCGTGGATGCCGGCGTTCCGAAGGGCGTGATCAACCTGGTCTACGGCGTGCCGGCCGAGATCTCGGAATACCTCATCCCGCACCCGGTGATCCGCAAGATCTCGTTCACCGGCTCGACCGCGATCGGCAAGCAGCTCGCCGGGCTCGCGGGCCTGCACATGAAGCGAGTGACCATGGAGCTGGGCGGCCACGCCCCGGCGATCGTGTTCGACGACGCCGACGTGAACGTGGCGAGCAAGCTGCTGGCGGCCAACAAGTTCCGCAATGCCGGCCAGGTCTGCATCTCCCCCACCCGCTTCCTGGTGCAGGAGAAGGTCTATGGCCAGTTCGTCGAACAGTTCGTCGAGCACGCCAAGAAGGTGAAGGTGGGCGACGGGCTCGAGCAGGGCACGACGATGGGCCCGCTGGCCAACCCGCGCCGGGTCACCGCGATGGAAGGCTTCATCACCGATGCGGTGAAGCATGGCGGCAAGGTGCAGTTGGGCGGCAACCGGATCGGCAACAAGGGCAACTTCTTCGAGCCCACCGTGCTGACCGACGTTCCCCGTGAGGCGCGCGTGATGAACGAGGAGCCGTTCGGTCCGCTGGCGGTGATCGCCCCGTTCTCGAGCTTCGACGACGTGGTGGCCGAGGCGAACCGGCTGCCGTTCGGGCTGGCCTCCTACGCCTATACGCGGTCGGCCAAGACGGCGACGGCGATCGCCGCGGCGGTCGAGTCGGGCATGATGTCGATCAACCATCACGGCCTGGCGCTGCCGGAAGTCCCGTTCGGTGGCGTGAAGGATTCGGGCTACGGATCGGAGGGCGGGCTCGAGGCGATCGAGGCGTACCTGAACACGAAGTTCGTCTCGCAAGCAGGCCTTTGAGGCCGAGGCCGGTGCCCGCATGTCGCGGGCACCGCGCCGCCCCGCACCGGTTCTTCAACGACCGGGCGCGGCATTCCGCGACAAACGCAAAAACTTGCAGAAGGGCTGGCGGAAGCCCGGACGCGTCGCTAAAACCGTTGCAACGACGCGGCGATTCGTGGTGCGCCGCGGTCGGACCCACATCCTGTCGAGGGGCATGCGATAGGTCTGGGACGGCTTCGTGCCGCCCTGCCGCGCACCTCCTCGATCACGCCGCGCAACCTGCAAGGAGCAAGCATGTCGAAAGCCTTCATCGCTCAGGTCATCCAGGATTCGGCCGAACTGACCGGTGCCGCTGCCAATCGCGCCGCTGGTGCGGTGATGGAGGCGATCGTCAAAGAGCTGAAGAAGGCCGGCAAGTTTACGCTGCCGAGCTTCGGAACGTTCACGGTGAAGAAGACGAAGGCGCGCAAGGGGCTGAACCCGCGCACCGGCGAGGCGATCAAGGTGAAGGCCGGCAAGACCGTGCGCTTCAAGGCCTCTCCCACGCTGAAGAAGGCGGTCTGACCGCAGCAACCCGACTCGTGGCGGCCGGCGGCGCATGACGCGCCCCGGCCCGCCCGTCAGGCCGACCCCGGACAGGCCAACGCCCGTCAGGCCAACGCCAGACAGGCTTGCCCCCGCGGCGCAGGCTGCGGATCCTTCCGCGGCAGCGATCCCTGCCCCATTGCCTGCGTCGGACCTCTCCGTTCCCGACACGCGAGCCGCCACGTTCGGCCTGCTGATCGTGTTCCTCGGCACGCTCGTCGTGCCGTTCGATTCCGCGGTGAACGTCGCCTTCCCCGATATCGTCCGCTCCCTCGCGCTGCCGATCCCGGACATCCAGTGGGTCGTCATCGCCTATACGCTGACCTATGCCGCACTGATGCTGGTGTTCGGCCGGATCGGCGACCTCGTCGGACACCGGCGGATTTTCCTGGCGGGCACCGCCTGCTCCACAATCGGTTTCGTTGCCTGCGGCGCTGCTCCGGGATTCGCGACCCTGCTGGCCGGCCGCGTGCTGCAGGGCGTAGGCGCCGCGATGGCGCTGTCCTGCGGGCCAGCCCTGGCGACACTGCTGTTCCCCGAGTCGCAGCGGACTCGAATCCTCGCCTGGTACACCATGATCTTTGGCATTGGCGGCGTGCTGGGATCCGCCTGCGGCGGCCCGCTCGTCGCGGAATGGGGGTGGCCGGCGGTGTTCTGGGCCCGCGCACCGATCAGCCTCGCCGCGTTCCTGCTCGCCTGGTGGCTACCGCGTCCCGCCGCCAGCGCCTCCGCCGCGCGTTTCGACGCAATCGGGGCGGCGCTGCTCGTCTGTGCGGTGGCGGCGCTGCTGCTCGGCCTCAACCAGCTCCGCGCCGACACCATCAAGGCCGTCGGACTTGGCGTGGTTTGCCTCGGCGCCGCGATCGGGTTCGTTCGATGGGAGCGGCAATGTTCGGCGCCGGTGATCGATCTCGACCTGTTCCGGGACCGCGACTTCACCCTCGTCAATCTGGCCCATATCGCGCTGAACCTCGCCGGGTTCTCGGTGATGCTGCTGGTGCCGTTCTATCTCGACCGGTTTGGCGGCCTCGGCCCCACCGAGATGGGGCTCGTGCTGACCGCCTCGAATCTCGGCTTGATGGCGGCTTCGCCGCTGGCCGGCCGGCTCGCGGGCCGCGTCACGCCACGCGCACTGGCCGTGGCCGGGGCTGCCGCCATGGGAATTGGCCAGGTCGCCATCGCCTGGGCCGGCGGTCGACAGGATCTTCTCTTCATGATCGCCGGCATGGCGGTGCAGGGGGCCGGCCTCGGCCTGTTTCAGGTCGCGTATTTCGACATCGTCACCGGCGCGCTGCCACGGCATGACCGGGGGGTTGCCGGCAGCCTGGTCATGATGACGCGCACCGTAGGCGTGGTGACCGGCGCGACGCTGCTGATGCTGCTGTTCCAGTCGCTGCGGACCGGGTCCGGCCTGCCGGCCGGGGACGCGTTCCTCGCCGGCTTCGGCGGCACCTTCGCGCTCGCGGCGGTGCTGCCGGCCGCCGTGGTGATCGTGGGGCTCGCCTGCGGCTGGGGTCGACGCGGCTGATCCCGCAGCCGCGTCGACCCGCTTCGCGTCCTACGACGTGCGCGCAGGGGCCGCGGCCGTTCCGGCCGCTTGTCTCTTGTCGCTCACCTTCGCCCAGGTATCCCGCAGCCCGATGGTGCGGTTGAACACGGGTCGCTCCGCGGTGCTGTCGCGGTCGTGGCAAAAATAGCCCTGGCGCTCGAACTGCACGGTCGCGCGCTGGGTCGGATCGGCGAGGGCCCGCTCCACCCGCGCCTCCGTCAGTACCTCGAGCGAGTTCGGATTGAGGTCTGCCATCACGTCGCCGTCGGCCCCCGGGTCGGGCCGCCCGAACAGGTGCGAATACAGCCGGACCTCCGCCTGCACCGAGTCGGTCGCGGAAACCCAATGCAAGGTGCCCTGCACCTTCCGCCCGTCCGGCGCGTTGCCGCCGCGGCTTTCGGGGTCATAGGTGCAGCGCAGCGCGACCACCTGGCCAGCGGCATCCTTCACCACCTCGCGGCAGGTCACGAGATAGGCGTAGCGCAGCCGCACCTCCCGGCCCGGCGACAGGCGGAAGAACTTGCGCGGCGGGTCCTCCATGAAGTCGTCCTGCTCGACGAAGACCTCACGCCCGAAGGTCACGGCGCGCTGGCCACGCTCCGGCGCGTCGGGATGGTTGGCCGCCGGCAGGGTCTCGGTCTGGCCTTCGGGATAATTCTCGATGATCAGCCGGAGCGGCCGCAGCACCGCCATCCGACGATCGGCAACCGGGTTCAACGTGTCGCGGATGGTCGCTTCGAACAGCGCCACGTCCACCACGCTGTTGGCGCGCGCCACGCCGACCCGGCGGACGAACTCGCGCAGCGCCCCGGGGGGCACGCCGCGGCGGCGCAGCCCGGCCAGCGTCGGCATGCGCGGATCGTCCCAGCCGGACACCACGCCTTCCCGCACCAGCCGGGTGAGGTTGCGCTTGGACAGCACCGTGTAGCTGATGTTGAGCCGCGCGAACTCGTACTGGTGCGGCTGCGCCGGCACCGGCAGATGTTCGATCAGCCAGTCGTAGAGTGGGCGGTGATCCTCGAACTCCAGCGTGCAGATCGAGTGGGTCACGCCCTCGATCGCGTCCGACTGGCCATGCGCGAAGTCGTAGGTCGGGTAGATGCACCAGGCGGTGCCGGTGCGCGGGTGGGTCGCATGCAGGATGCGATACAGCACCGGGTCGCGCAGGTTCATGTTGCCCGACGCCATGTCGATCTTCGCCCGTAGCACGCGCGCGCCGTTCGGGAATTCGCCGGCCCGCATGCGGCGGAACAGGTCGAGGTTCTCCTCGACCGACCGATACCGGAACGGGCTGTTCTGGCCAGGCTCCGTCAGCGTGCCGCGCGCGGCACGCATCGCCTCGGGCGGCGTATCGTCCACATAGGCGAGGCCCGCGCGGATCAGGTGTTCCGCCCAGGCGTAGAGCTGCTCGAAATAGTCCGAGGCGTGATAGAGGTGCGTGCCCCAGTCGAAGCCCAGCCAGTGGACGTCTTCCTGGATGGAGTCGATGAACTCCTGCTCCTCCTTCACCGGATTGGTGTCGTCGAAGCGCAGGTGGCAGCGGCCGCCGAACTCCTGCGCGATGCCGAAGTTCAGGCAGATCGACTTGGCGTGGCCGATATGCAGGTAGCCGTTCGGCTCCGGCGGGAACCGGGTGACCACGGTCTGCACCCGTTGCGCCGCGAGATCGGCCTGCACGATGTCGCGGACGAAGTCCCGTCCTGCCTCCGCCGCCGCCGTCTCGTTCTCACCCATGCGTCACTCCAGGGTCTGGTCGCGATGAACCCGCTCGAAGCCGCGCTGGGTAGCCGGTTTGCGCCGGATTTGCACGCCCCCTCTGGGAATCGGCCGGCGGTGCCGGGTCAGGCTCCGGTCGTGCTCATGTTCCGGCGCGAAGCGCGGCGCGGCGGCGGATCCGCTCCCGATGCGCGGTGTAGAGCCCGCTCGAGACGATCACGCCGGCGCCGACCAGCGTCCAGCGATCCGGCAGGTTGCCGAACACCAGCCAGCCGCTGACGATCACCCACAGCAACTGCACGTAGAAGAACGGCGCCAGCATCGAGGCCGTTGCGTGCTGGTGCGCCAGCACCACCATGAACTGCCCACCGGCGGACAGCACCCCCAGCAGCCCGGCCAGCCCGATCTGCCACCACTCCGGCCACACCGCCTCGAACGGGAGCAGCACGGTGAGCACCGCGGTGCCGACGCTCGCCGACCAGAGCACCGTGACGCCCGGCGTGTCACGGCCCGCCAACTTGCGGGTGATGATCAGCGCGATCGCCCAGCAGCAGGAGGAGGCGACCCCGAACAGGGCGGCCGGATCGAAGCTGCCCGCGCCGGGCCGCACCACGATCAGCATGCCCACCATGCCGGCGGCGACCGCGGCCCAGCGGCGCACCCCCACCACCTCTCCGAGCAGGGGGATGGAGAGCACGGTCACGACGAGCGGCGAGAGGAAGCTGATGGTGGTCGCCTGCGCCATGGTCATGCTGCGGATGCCGTAGACGAACAGCACGGAGGACCCGACGACGCAGAACCCGCGCAGCACCTGCCAGCCGGGATCGCGCGTGCGCAGCGCGGCGACCGAGGCGGGCCGTACCAGCGCCAAGCCGACCACGACGAAGATCACGTAGCGGATCCAGGCGATCTCGACGATCGGCAGGCTGGTGCTGAGGAACTTGGCGGTGGTGTCCGCGATCGCGAACTGCATCGTCGCCCCGACCGCGAGCACGATGCCGCGAATCGGGTCTTCACGGGGTGGCATTCGACCTTATAGCAGGCCCGACGGGCGTGTCATTGCCGGGAGCGACGCGCCCCTTTCGCCCCCGGGCGGGCCACCTATCTCAGGCTCTGATCCAGACAGGACCTTCGCGCCATGAGCCAGACCGCCGGCAGCTTTTCCCTCGGCACCCGACCCGTGAAGCGGCTGGGCTATGGCGCCATGCAGCTCGCCGGCCCCGGCGTGTTCGGCCCGCCGCGGGACCGCGCCGCCGCCATCACCGTGCTGCGGGAAGCGGTCGCGCACGGCGTCGACCACATCGACACCAGCGACTTCTACGGCCCGCACGTCACCAACCAGCTCATCCGCGAGGCGCTGGCGCCCTACCCCGACGACCTCGTCATCGTCACCAAGATCGGCGCGCGGCGCGGCAGCGACGCCTCCTGGCTGCCTGCCTTCTCGCCCGAGGAACTGACCCGCGCGGTGGAGGACAACCTGCGCAATCTCGGGGTGGACGTGCTCGAGGTGGTGAACCTGCGGCTGATGTTCGACGTGCATGCGCCGGCCGAAGGCTCCCTCGAGGCGCCGCTCACGGTGCTGGCGGAGCTGCAGCGCCAGGGCAAGGTGCGCCACGTCGGATTGAGCCACGTCACTCCCACCCAGATCGCGGAGGGGCGGCGCCTCTGCGAGATCGTGTGCGTGCAGAACCAGTACAACCTGACCCACCGAAGCGACGATGCCCTGATCGACTCGCTTGCCGAGGCCGGCATCGCCTACGTGCCCTTCTTCCCGCTGGGCGGGTTCACGCCGCTGCAATCCTCCACCCTGTCGGAGGTCGCGCAGGGGCTGGGCGCGACGCCGATGCAGGTGGCGCTCGCCTGGCTGCTGCAGCGCGCGCCCAACATCCTGCCGATCCCAGGCACGTCCTCGGTCGCGCATCTGCGGGAGAACCTGGCTGCCGCGGACCTGGTGCTGCCACCAGAAGCGCTGCGGGCGCTGGACGGGATCGGCGCGACCGGCTGAGCCCTTGCCACCGGCGCGTGCCGGCAGGACGATACCCGCCGTCGGGACGGGGGAGCTTGCATGGTCGATCTGGTGGTGCGCGGCGATACGGTGGTCACGCCGCAGGGCGTCGGCGCCTATGACATCCTGGTCGCTGGTGAGAAGATCGTGGCGCTGGCCGCGCCGGGCGCCTTCCCCGTTCCCGAGGGCGCGCGGCTGATCGACGCGAGCGGCAAGATCGTCATCCCGGGCGGCATCGACCCGCACGTCCATTGCAAGTGGCACCTGCCGAGCCCGGGGGACGCGGCGCCGACCGAGACCGATCCGCCCGAGGTGGTGGGCCTGGCCGCGCTGCATGGCGGCACCACGACCATGATCGACTTCACCCGCGCCAACCAGGCCGCGACGGTGCAGCAGGCGATCGAGCTGCGCGAACGCGACTGGAAGGGCCTCTGCCCCTGCGACTACGCGCAGCACATCATGGTGGAAGGCGCGCTGCCGATCGACCTGCCGCCACAGATCGCCGAGGCGATCCAGGCCGGCTTCGCCACGGTGAAGATCTTCACGACCGACATCACGCCCTCCCGCAAGGGCCGGATGGTCGATTTCGGCGACATCTGGGAAATCTTCCAGGTCCTCGCAGCCACCGGCGGGCTCGGCGTCATCCACTCCGAAGACAACGACATCGTCATGCACATGTACGGCAAGCTGATCCGCGAAGGACGGACCGGCTTCGCCAACATGGCGGAAGTCCACAACACGCTGTCCGAGGACATTTCCTTCCGGCGGGTGATCCGGCTGGCGGAGAAGGTGGGCGCGGCGCTCTACATGATGCATGTCTCGGCCGGCACCGGCGTGCAGGCCATCCGCGAGGCGCGGCGGCGCGGCGTGCCGATCTACGGCGAGAGCCTGCACCAGTACATGCTCTACTCGGCCGAGGACTACAAACGCCCGAACGGCCAGATCTATCACACCTACCCGTCGCTGAAGTTCGCCGAGGATCACAGGGAACTCTGGGCCGGCACGCTGGACGGCTCGATCAACTGCGTCGCCACCGACGAGATCTGCTGCACGCTGGCGAAGAAGCTGCAGGGCGTCCGGATCGACGATACGACCGGCGGCAATGCCGGCGTCGAGCCGCGCGTGTCACTGATGTACACCGAGATGGTCGGCCAGCGCGGCTATTCGCTGAGCCGGTTCGTCGACCTGGTCTCCACCAATGCGGCGAAGATCATGGGGCTGTATCCGAAGAAGGGCGCGCTGGCCGCGGGCTCGGATGCCGACATCGTCGTGCTCGACCCCGCGGACAAGCGCGTGATCAAGGCGGCGGAGCTGCATGAGGCGGACTACTCGCCCTGGGAAGGCCGCAAGATGGAGGCGTGGCCCTGCCTGACCATGCTGCGCGGCAAGATCGTCGTGGAGAACGGCACCTATAAGGGCGCTCGGTCGGACGGGCAGTGGCAGCATCGCAAGATCGCCTCGGACATCGTCGCCGCGCCGCTGCTGTGAACCAGGCGCCGCTGCCGCAGTCCCGGTGTCGAAGCGGACGCAGGCCCCGCCCCGCGTGTCATAGCCGGGGAGAGCTGCGTCCCGCGTGCCATGGCGGACGCGCACCCCACCCCCCGTGTCATGGCCGGGGAGAGCTGCGTCCCGCGTGCCATGGCGGACGCGCACCCCACCCTCCCTGTCATGGCCGGCGCAGGCCCTACTCTCCAGGCCACCGCGGACGCGGACCCCACCCCCCGTGTCATGGCCGGCGAAGGCCGGCCATCCACGACGTCACTCCCCCGGCGCGCACATGACGCCGGCCGACCTTCGCGCCCTCCTGCGAGATTCCCTCCTGCTATGGGAAACGGAGGCCGCAACCACGATCGACGGCACCGGCGTGGCGATCCGTACCGCGGACGGCACCTACCACGCGGCCCCCGCGCCGCCCGATCTCCGCCCCGCTCGCTGGTTCCTGCAGACACCCGAGCGCGCCGCCGCCGGCCGACCGCCGCGCGCAATACTCTCGGTCGTGGCGCTCCTGAGCGCCCTTCGCAATGCGCTCGGCGCGACACGGGGCGCGCGTCTGAGGGTGGGGGCCGGATGACCCCGCCACGCCCCCCGCGCTAGTACAGCGTCGTCCGCAGTCGCTCGGGATACGCCTTGTCGTACTCGACCCCGCCCACCTTCCCGGCCGTGATGTCCGCCAGCATCGTCCCGGTGCTCGGCAGCGCCTTGCGGGAGATGTGCTTCTCGGGGTTCCACAGCTCCGACCGCACCAGCGCTTTCGGGCACTGGAAATAGACCCGCTCCGCGGTCACCACGATCACCGCCTTGGGCAGCGTGCCCCGGTGCTCGAAGCGCGCCAGCAGTGCCGGATCGACCGAGATCACCGCGCGCCCGTTCACCCGCACCGTCTCACCGACCCCGGGAATCAGGAACAGCAGCGCCACACGCGGGTCGCGCACGATGTTGCGCAGGCTGTCCACCCGGTTGTTGCCGCGCCGGTCCGGGATCAGCAGCGTGTGCGCGTCCACCACCTGCACGAAGGATCCCACCGGGTCGCCGCGCGGCGTGCAGTCCAGCCCCTCCGGCCCGCTTGTTCCCAGCACCATGAAGGGCGAGGCCTCGATCATCGCGCGGTAATGCGGATGGATGTGATCCACCTCCTTGGCGATCGCGCCAGGCGGGATCTCCCCATACAGCGCGTCCAGCCCGGCCTCGTCCCGGATCAGGTGGTCGGTGGTCACCGCGTCCATGCTCGTCCCCCATGGTCTACGTGCGTCGTCTTCGCATGCCCACACCCGGCGGCCGCGATCCGATTGCGACCGGGAACGGCGGTCCAGTGCTCAGCCGCTCACGCCTCCGCCCGGCCCCGCTTCAGCGACGGATGCACGGTCTTGCCGATGATGTGCAGGTCGGCGCCGATCACATGCGCCGACGATCCCACGATCAGCGGATCGGGCCCGGTCACGATACTCCGATCCTTGGCGTCATAGGGCAAGGAGGACAGGAAATGCTGCATGCAGGCCAGGCGCGCCCGCTTCTTGTCGTCCGACTTCACGATGGTCCAGGGCGCGTCGGCGGTGTCGGTGTAGAAGAACATCGCCTCCTTGGCCTCGGTGTACTCGTCCCACTTGTCGAGCGAGGCACGGTCGATCGGGGAGAGTTTCCACTGCTTCAGCGGATCGGTCTCGCGTGCCTGGAAGCGACGCCGCTGCTCCTCCCGGCTCACCGAGAACCAGTACTTGAACAGCCGGACGCCCGATCGCACCAGCATCCGCTCCAGTTCGGGACATTGCCGCATGAATTCGAGGTATTCGTGCGGGGTGCAGAACCCCATCACCCGCTCCACCCCCGCTCGGTTGTACCAGGAGCGGTCGAACAGGACCATCTCGCCACCCGACGGCAACTGCGTCACGTAGCGCTGGAAGAACCACTGGGTGCGCTCGCGTTCGGTCGGCTTCTGCAGCGCCACCACCCGCGCGCTGCGGGGGTTGAGGTGCTCCATGTAGCGCTTGATCGTGCCGCCCTTGCCCGCGGCGTCGCGACCCTCGAACAGCAGGACCACGCGCTCCCCGGTGTCGGCGATCCATTTCTGTGCCTTCAGCAACTCGCGCTGAAGCTCGCACATGTGGTCCTCATACGGACCCGTTCGCATCGGTGTCTTGTATGGATACTCGCCCGTCTCGAACAAACGGCGGATCGCCGCGGGATCGTGGCGCAGATGGGCGGCATGCGCGGCGCCCGAACTCGTGTCCATCCCGGGCGACTTGACCGCCGCCAGGATCGGGCCCGCCGCGACGGAAGCCGGCGCGAGTGCCGGCGCCGGTCCGCGCGACGCCGAGGAAGGCGGCGGGGGAGAGTCCGTCTGGATCGGCGGCGCCGGGTCGAAAGCCGCCTCCCCGTTGCTGTCGTTCCGTCTGGCCATGATCGCGGCTCCACTACGTCCGGCGCGATTGTAGTGTCCAAGCGTCACGAAATCGCAAACGCGATGACGGGGTGCGCGGTCCGGGCTAGACCGGTGCGATGATCCCCGTCTCGATCGTCACCGGCTTCCTGGGCAGCGGCAAGACGACCCTGATCGGCCGCATCCTGCGCGACCCCGGCTTCGCCCGCACCGCGGTGATCGTCAACGAGTTCGGTGAAATCGGGCTCGATCACAGCCTGATCGCCCGCTCCGACGAGAAGCTGCTCGCGCTCACCACCGGCTGCCTGTGCTGCGCGGTCCGCTCCGACCTGACCGAAACCCTGCTCGACCTGCAGGCTCGCCGTGCCGCCGGGAGCGCTGACTACGACCGCGTGCTGATCGAGACCTCGGGTCTCGCCGATCCGGCCCCGATCCTGCACGCGCTGATGACCGACCCGGCGATCACCGACCATCACGTTCCGGACACGCTGCTGACCGTGGTGGACACGGTGTTCGGGGCGGCGACGCTGCTGCGGCATCCGGAGGCGCGCCGGCAGGTCGCGCTGGCGGACGTCCTGGTCCTGAGCAAGACCGACCTGGCACCAGCCTCGGCGGACCTCTCCGCGGAACTCGCGGCGTTGAACCCGAGCGTGGGGGTCGTCGACCATGTCGGTCCCGCGGCGCTGTTCGCCGGCGCCGATCCCGTCGCCCGTGCCCTGCGCCTGGCGCGGCTGCCCGAGCGCGACGGCCGCGACCCGTTCGCCGCCCGCCACGCCACCGGCATCGAGAGCTTCGTGCTGGAGCGCGAGGAGCCGCTGCCCGCGCTCGCGCTGACCTTCCTGTTGGAGGCCTTGGCCGAACATTGTGGCGGCCGGCTGTTGCGCGTGAAGGGGCTCGTGGACCTGGCGGAGATGCCGGACCAGCCCGCGCTGGTGCACGGGGTGCAGCACGTCTTCGCCCCGCCGGTCTTCCTGCCGGCCTGGCCGGACGCCGATCGTCGCACGCGCCTGGTGTTCATCGTCCAGGGAGTCCCCCGCCACTTCCCGGCGCGGCTGCTGGACGCCATCGTGGCGGAGGTGCGCGACACGGCGGACATTCCCTGAGCGCCCGCTGGCCCCCCATGAGAGGACCCAAGCATGGAACTGATCGATCTCTCGCGTGAGCTGTTTCACCGCACCCAGGTGCATCCATCGCACCCGCCGGTGGTGATGACGGTCTGGGGCGACCACTCGGAGAAGAAGGTGGCCGGCAACACCACGTTCACCTCGAAGGCGCTGTCGATCGCCTTCTCGGACCATGCCGGTACGCATGTCGACGCGCCGGTGCATTTCGACCCGCGGCCCGGGGCCGCCTCGATCGACGAGATGCCGCTCGAGAAGTTCTACACCTCGGCGATCTGCCTCGACCTGTCGCATGTGCCGCTGAAGCACGCCGCGACGGTGCCGGAGATGGAGGCGGCGCTGGCGAAGTCCGAGCAGGACATCCGTCCCGGCGACACGGTACTGATCCACATGGGCACCAATGACCGGCTGCTCGGCAAGCCCGGCTACCTGCACGACTTTCCCGGCCTGGCGCTGGAGAGCGTGCACTGGCTGGCCGATCGGGGCATCGGCATGTTCGGGGTGGAGGCGATCAGCCCGGCGCCGGAGGGCGAACTCAACTTCCAGGCCCACATGGCCTGTGCGGAACGCGGGATCACGCACATGGAAGGCCTCGCGAACCTGGACAAGCTGGTCGGCCGCGGCCGGTTCCGGTTCATCGGCTTCCCGCTGAAGATCCGTGGCGGCACCGCAAGCCCGATCCGCGCGGTGGCGCTGTTCGACTGAGGGCGGGGCGGCGGCCGCGCCCGAGCGGGACGCGGCCGAGCCGATAGGTAAGGAACTCTACCAGAAGGTAGCCTCCTGTGGTAAGGCAGCTCTACCCGGCGGACCCGCCGCCTTAGACGAGAGCAGAGCCCGCATGAACGACGCAGCCATCCTGTCCCGCGCCACCCCGACCGGGTCGGACCCCGTATCCACCGAACATTTCGACGTGCTGATCGTGGGAGCCGGCATTTCCGGCGTCGGCGGCGCCTATCACCTGCAGACCCAATGCCCCGGCACCAGCTACGTCGTGCTCGAGATGCAGGACACGTTCGGCGGGACGTGGTGGACGCACAAATATCCGGGCATCCGCTCCGACAGCGACCTGCACACCTTCGGCTACCGGTTCAAACCCTGGCGTGGCGCGCCGATCGCGACCGCCGAGGAGATCCGCCGCTACATGGGCGAGGTGATCGAGGAGAACGACATCGCCCGCCATATCCGCTACCACCACAAGATCCTGACGGCGCAATGGTCCAGCGAGGACAAGCAGTGGACCATCGACGCGCGGCGCACCGACACCGACGAGCATGTCCGCTTCACCGCGAACTTCCTCTACATGTGCCAGGGCTACTACCGGCATGACCAGGGCTATACGCCGCAGTGGGACGGCATGGCGGACTACAAGGGCCGCATCGTGCATCCGCAAACCTGGCCCGAGGACCTCGACTACACCGGCAAGAAGGTGATCGTGATCGGCTCCGGCGCGACCGCGGCCACCGTGGTGCCGGCGATGGCGCAGAACGGCGTCGGCCACGTCACCATGCTGCAGCGCTCGCCCACCTATTTCCGCACCGGCCGCAATGCGATCGAACTCGCCGAGGAGCTGCGCCGCCTGCAGGTCGACGAGGTGTGGATCCACGAGATCGTCCGCCGCAAGATCCTGTTCGAGCAGGACGCCTTCACCCGCCGCACCTTCCAGGAGCCCGAAAAGGTCCGCCAGGAGCTGATCGACAACATCCGCTCCCTGCTCGGCCCGGACTACGACGTGGACACGCATTTCACGCCGCGCTACCGGCCCTGGCGCCAGCGCCTCGCCTTCGTGCCCGACGCCGACCTCTTCACGGGCATCGCCTCCGGCAAGGCCTCGGTCGTCACCGACGAGATCGAGCGCTTCACCGAAACCGGCCTGCTGCTCAAGTCCGGCAAGACGCTGGACGCGGATATCATCGTCACCGCCACCGGCTTCGACCTGTGCGTGATGGGCGATATCGCCTTCACCATCGACGGGGAGCCGCTGAACTTCGCCGACACCGTGACCTATCGCGGCATGATGTTCACCGGCGTGCCGAATCTCGTCTGGGTGTTCGGCTATTTCCGCGCGAGCTGGACGTTGCGCGCCGACCTGGTGGGCGACTTCGTCTGCCGCCTGCTGGCGGACATGAAGGCGAACGGGCGGCGCAGTGTCACCGTGCGCCTGCGCGACGAGGACCAGGACATGAAGATCCTGCCGTGGATCGACGAGGAGAACTTCAATCCGGGCTACATGATGCGCGGCATGCACCTGCTGCCCAAGCGCGGCGAGAAGGACGAGTGGGCGCACACCCAGGATTACTGGAACGAGAAGGACGAGTTCCCGAAGATCGACCTCGCGGACAAGGCCTTCGTCTACGGCTGACGCCACACGCGATGGGCGCCGACTGTGTCACGGGCGCCCCCACCGTGTCATGGGCGCCCCCACCGTGTCATGGGCGCCCCCACCTGTGTCATGGCCGGCGAAGGCCGGCCATCCACGACGTTCGGCGCCCCCCAAAGGGGTGAACGCACGGCCGGCGCCGCGCATGACGCGGTGAGCGACGCCGCTCGTGCGCCTGGGTCACTTTCCGATGCAGAACTGGGCGAACAGCGTGTCGAGGATGTCCTCGACGCCGACCTGCCCGGTGATGCGGCCGAGCGCGCGCAAGGCAAGGCGCAGGTCTTCCCCGCGCAGCTCCGGCCATGCCGCCGCCTCGGCCGCCACCAGGTGCGTGTGGGCGGCCCGCAACGCGGCGCGGTGACGCGCGCGGGTGAGTGGGGGCGGTCCTTCGCTTTCGGTGAGGGATCGCGCCTCGGCCGCCAAACGGTCGCGTAGCGCGTCCAGCCCAGCCCCGGTCATCACCGAGACCAGCAGCGCCTCCTCTGGCTCCGCGTCCGCCAGCGATCCCAGCTCCGGGAGCTCCCCGTGCGGCGGTGTCGCAGCGGAGAGCGGCCCAGGGGGAAGCGCCGTGATCGGCGTGGCCGCCGCTCGCGCGTCGAGGAGGTCCGCCTTGTTGACGACCCGCAGATGCCGCACGGCCGGGCCGTCCGGCTCCGTCGCCGTCTCGGGTACCGTATCGACGCCGAACGCGGTCACCGCGATCACCAGATCGGCCTCGGCCGCGCGCAGGCGAGCGCGGCGGACGCCCTCGGCCTCGATCGCGTCGGTGGTCTCGCGCAGCCCCGCGGTGTCGACGAGCGTGACGGGAACACCGCCCAACACGACCCTCGTCTCCAGCGCGTCCCGCGTGGTGCCCGGCTGGGCGGACACGATCGCCACGTCGCGCGCGGCCAACGCGTTCAGCAGCGAGGACTTCCCCACGTTGGGTGGCCCGGCAATGGCGAAGCACAGGCCCTCGCGCAGCCGCTCCCCGCGGCGATCGTCGTCCAGATGGGCGGCAATCTCGGTTGCGAGGTTGTGCATGGCGCCGAGCATCGCGGCTTCGACCTCGGGCGGGAGATCCTCGTCCGGGAAGTCGATCAGCGCCTCCTGCTGGGCGAGCAGCGTCCGCAGCGTATCGGCCCAGCCACGGTAGAGCGTGCCCAGCTCGCCCTCGAGCTGGCGCAGGGCCTGGCGGCGCTGCGCCTCGGTCTCGGCCGCGACGAGGTCATGGACCGCTTCGGCCTCCACCAGATCCATCCGCCCGTTCAGGAACGCGCGGCGGGTGAATTCTCCGGGGTCGGCCGGGCGTGCACCCAGGCGCGCGAGTTCGCCCGCCACACCCTCGATCACCGCGCGGCCGCCATGCAGGTGGAGTTCCGCCGAGTCCTCCCCGGTGTAGCTGCCGGGACCGGGAAGCCAGAGCGTCAGCGCATGGTCCAGCACCGCCCCGTCCGCGCCGGTCAAGCGGCGCAGCGCGGCCTGCCGTGGCGGCGGCAACCTGCCCGCACACAAGGTTTCGAGCAGGCGAGGTGTGGCGGGACCGCTGATCCGCATCACCGCGATCGCCGCCCGCCCGGCCCCCGAGGCGAGCGCGAAGATCGTGTCCTCGGGGGCGGCGCCGGCTGCGCTCGCATCGCTGCGCGGCGCACTTGCACCGTCGGACGCGGCAACGGACCCGTCGGCGAGCACCCGCACTTGTGTCAGTCCTGGAATGCGAGCGCGGCCCCGAACGCCGCCTCCGCCGGCACGACCAGCCGGCCCGCGTGAGACGCCGCCGTCACGCCGCCCGCCGCGAACGCCTGGGCGGCGCGGTCCAGGGACGTGGTGCGGAGGACCAGCCCCGCCATGAAGCTCTCGCGCCCGTCGTCAGCCGGCGTTCCGGCGCCGAACACGTCGCGCGCCGCCGTTTCGGTCAGCAGGTCGAGGGTCGCCAGGCCGACGACGACGCGGAACCCGCCCGCCACCGGATGCACCGCGGCCGCACCGAACATGCGGCCGAACAGCGCCGCGAGCGGGGCCGGATCGGCGGCGGCGATCACCGCCCCGGCAACCCCGACCGTGCCGTTGGCGTGGTGGCGCCATTCGTCACGCCAGACCAGATGGCGCGTGAGGTGCTGGCAGAAATAGACGCGCCCGGCCGGCACGCTGCCGGGTGCGAGATGAACGGTGCGGAACGCCGCATCCTCGGCGCCGCTCGGCAGCTCGACCGGACGCGAGAACTGCATGAAGGGGGAGACGGGCACGCCAGCTTCCCGCAGCACCGCTTCCGTTCTCGCCGCGTCCTCCATGCCGAAGACGAGCCCGTTCAGTCCTTCGCGGGCCGCCATGACCTCCGGCCGGCTGGCGTCGCCGGGACGCACGGCGATCAGCTCCAGGTAGTCGGTGCCGAAGATCGCGAGATGGTTCATCGAGCCCAACGTGTGATAGCCGCGCGGCGTCAGCGTGAAGCCGAGACGCCGGTAGGTGTCGGCCGCGGCGTCGAGCCGATCGCGGGCATTCACCACGACATGATCGAAGGTCGGAACGGGCAGAACCAGTGACATGGGCACCTCCGTGCCCAGCCTACACCAGCGCGCGCGCGCGGCAGACCCCGGCCCGGATGCCCCGTCCGGTTGGGGGCGCCCCAGGTGCAGGGTGAAACATTAACAATTAATCATCGACCGTTTAACGTTCAGCCACAAACAAAGAAGGCGGTGTCCGAAGACACCGCCAAGTTTGGGGGGGAAACGTCACGCAGCAAGACAGCAAATCGCCATCCGCCGCGCCGCAGAGATTGGGTACATGGACGCCGATTCAAGGTCACGGTTCCGCGCGCATTCAGCGTCGCTTCGGTGCGGCCGCACGGACGATCCGCGCCTTGCCGGCCGGCGCCACTCCCTTGCCGCTGGCCGTCCCACTGGCGCCGGACGGAGTCGGGAGGGATCGCCGGGAAGACTCGAATTCGCGCCACGGGTCGATGCGTTGGCGTGCCAGTCGCACCGGCACGGTGTGGAGGTTGAGCGAAGCGGGGTCGAGCGTTCGTGTGACTTCGTCCCAGCCCAGGGGCGTTGCGACCCCTGCCCCTGGCCGTGCGCGGGGACAGAAGGATGCCACCGCCGTGGCGCCAAGCCCGTTGCGCAGCCAGTCGACCAGGATGCGGCCGCGTCGGTCCGCCTTCTTCATGGTGGAGAGGTAGCGGTCCGGTGCCTCCTGCCCCATCGCCTCGGCGAAGGCGCGGCAGAACGGCTTGACGACGCCCCAATCCGCCTGCGGCTTCAGCGGCACCACGATGTGCAGGCCTTTGCCACCCGTCGTGCGGCAGAAGCCGGTGAGGCCCAGGCGCTCCAGGCGCCCGCGGACGTCGTGGGCGGCGTCGACGACCTCCGGGAATGCGACGCCCTCCCCCGGGTCGAGGTCGAAGACGATCTGGTCGGGATGCAGCGGATCGGCCTCGCTGGCGCCCCAGGCGTGCAGCTCCACGGCGGAGACCTGCGCCATGGCGACCAGGCCAGCGAGGTCGTCGATCGCGAGGAACGGCGCACCGTCCGCGCTGCCCTCACGGATGCCGGCGGGCATGCTGCCGTGGGCGTGCTTCTGGAAGAAGTGCTCACCCGCGACGCCTTCCGGGCACCGGACCACCGCGAGCGGGCGGTGCGCGAGGCCGGGCAGCGCATGGTCGGCGACCGCGATCCAGTATTCGGCGAGGTGCTGCTTGGTGATCCCCGGCCACAGCTCCCGGTCAGGATGGGAGATCGTGATCCCTTCCAGCGTCACGGATCGCGACTTGGGCTTTCGCGCGGTGACGATGCGGCTGCGGCGCTGCGCCGAGGCGGGAGGGTCGGGGTCGGCTTCCTGGGCCTTGGTCGCGGCCGCGCGTGACGGCGCTTCGGCGCCGGCGCCCGCCGGCTTGGGCGCCGCCCGCCCTGACGACGCGGCTTTCCGGGGCGCGCGGCGACCGGTCTCCGGCTGCGGGCTGCCCGGATCCGCTGCAGCGACGGGGGAGGGATCCGCCGGGGCTGGCGCCTTCGCGGCGGCCCCACGCCGGCGCGGCGGCACGGCGATCACCGGTCGCGCCTTCTCGCGCGCGCCGCGCGGTGGCTTGGGGCGGATTGCCTGGCGAGCCGTTTCGGGGTTTGCGATCTCGCGGACGACCTCATGAGCTGGCTTGTCCTCCCGCAGGCCAAGGTACACGGCATGGCGGATACGGCCAGCGTCGGTCCAGGCGATGAACTGCACCTCCACCACCAGTTCCGGCCGCACCCAGTGGATCGAGGAATCCAGCGGGTCACCGGCGACCAGCAACCCGCTCGGCGGATCGGAGGCGAGCGGCGCGAGCCGTTCGCCGAGACGCGTCAGCGCGTCGTCCGAGAAGCCGGTCCCGACCCCGCCCGCGTAGTGCAATCCGCCCTGGGGATCCCAGTAGCCGACATGCAGGGCGCCGAAGCCGGTGCGACTGCCGGCCGGGGGCGTCCAGCCGAGCACGACGAACTCCTCGCGGCCCTGGCATTTCACCTTGAGCCAGCCATGACCGCGGCCGGGCCGGTACGGCGCGTCGGCCTGCTTGCAGATGATGCCTTCGAGCTTCATGCGGCAGGCGGCCTGGCGCATCTGCGCAGCCTCGCCGAGATGGTGGTCGCTGTAGCGCAGCATCCCGTCCCCGAAGTCGAGCGTCGCCAGGACGCGCTTGCGTTCCGTCAGCGGGCAGGGTCGGAGATCCCAGCCATCCAGGTGCAGCAGGTCGAACACGTAGAGCAAGAGCGTCTCGTCCCGCCCCGCCGACAGCGCGGCCTGCAGTGCGGGGAAGCTCGAAACGCCCTTGGCATCGAGCGCGACCAGCTCACCGTCGAGCAGGGCCGCCTCGACCGGCAGGGCCGCGGCGGCACGGGCCACCGCGGGCAGCCGATCGGTCCAGTCATGGCCGTTGCGGGTGACGACGCGCGCGGCACCCTTCTCGACGAACACGAGCAGCCGGTAGCCGTCGAACTTGATTTCCGCCAGCCACGCGTCGCCCTCAGGAACCTCGTCCGTGAGTTCCGCGAGCTGCGGGGCCTGCGTTTCGGGCAATCGCCCGCGTATCGCGCCCTCCGCAGGGGGATCGTCCTCCGCGGCGGCCGATTTCCTCGAACGCGAGCGGCGCTTGGCGGGGGCGGCTGTCGTCGCGGGCGGCTTCGCCGTCCCTGGATCCGTCTCCTGGGCCGCCTCTCCCTTTGCGCGCGGTTCGCCGGCCTTCGCGGACGCACGCCGGAACGGGATCGCGGATTCCAGCGCGGTGGCATCGGCGCCGGCGCGCTCCTCCTCGTCATGGCCCTTGATCAGCAGCCAGTTGTCCTGTGACCGGCGCTCGTTGGGCCGCGGACGAAGCCGCACCAGGGTGAACTTGCCTTTGAGCCGCTGCCCGTCGAGTACGAACTTGATCTCGCCGTCGCGCATGCCCGCTTCGGGGTCGACCAGCGGCAGCCAGGTGCCGCGATCCCAGGTCTCGACCGTGCCGGCGCCATACTGGCCGTCGGGGATGCGGCCCTGGAAGTCGGCGTAGTCGATCGGGTGATCCTCGACATGGGCGGCGATGCGCTTGTCGTGCGGATCGAGCGACGGGCCCTTGCGCACCGCCCAGCTCCACAGCACGCCGCCATGCTCGAGACGGAAATCCCAGTGCAGGCCGGCGCGATGCGCCTGGTGCTTCTGCACGACGAACATCGGGGCGTCGGCGCTGGGTTTCGGATAGCGCGGGGCGGGTTCGGCGGTGACGGTGAAGTCGCGCTTGCTCCGGTAGGTCTCGATCGAGGTGTCGCGTGACGGCGGCTGGGCAGCCTCGGATTTGGCGCGGGTCCTGGCGCGTGCCCCGACGATGATGGAGGTGCCCTTCCCGGTACGACGCGAATTCGGGGCGGACTTCCCGGGCGGGGTCGCAGTGCTCTGGCGCGGCATGTCGGTCCTCGTTCCAGCGGAACGGGTCTGGAATGCGCGGCGAGGCCGGGAGTTTGCAATCCTGGCGAGCGCGGCCCCGCTGGAATGCCGTCACTGTTGCGCGAGACGCGTGACGGCGACCGGCATTGCCCACGTCACGCGGGGAGGTCGGGGGCGCCTCGCCCACCCGCGGACCGAGGACGCCCTCTCTGTCTCGAACGTTCGCGCCGACGCTGGCGGATCGGACGGAGCCGATCGCGCCAGGGCCGGCCGAAGCTCAGGCGGCGAGCGCCGCCTCGATCGACTCGCCGACGATCTGCACCATGCGGTCGATCGTCGCCTCGGGGGTCATCAGCGGCGGGGCGAAGCACAGCGTGTCGCCGCTGGCCGGCGGGCCGTCGCTGGCGCCGCGCTGGCGGATGATCAGGCCACGCTGCGCGCATTGCGCGACGACCTTGCCGCCCAGCCCGGCTTCCGGGGTGCGAGAGGCCTGGTCCTTCACCAGTTCGACGCCGCCCAGCATGCCGATCCCGCGCACGTCGCCCACCACCGGCAGGCTGCGCAGCGTCTCGAGGCCGGCGGCGAGCTTCTTGCCCACCGTCGCGGCCCGCTCCACCAGCCCGTCCTGCTCGATGATGTCGAGATTGGCGAGCGCCGCGGCGCAGCAGGCCGGATGGCCCGAATAGGTCGCCGCGTGCATGAACTTCTCCTCCGGCGGCGCGTCCTCGATCGCCTGGTGCACGCGCTTGGAGACGATCACCCCGCCCAGCGGCAGGTAGCCGGAGGTGACGCCCTTGGCGAAGGACATCAGATCGGGCTCGACGCCCCAATGGCCGAGTGCGAACCAGCGGCCGGTGCGGCCGAAGCCGGTGATGACCTCGTCGGCAATCAGCAGCACGCCGTACTTGTCGCAGACCTGGCGCAAGGCAGGCCAATAGGTGGCCGGCGGGACGATCACGCCGCCCGCGCCCATCACCGGTTCGGCGATCACCGCCGCGACGGTGTCGGCGCCGTGGGCGAGGATGGCTTCCTCCACCGCCTCGGCCGCGCCGATCCCGGCGTCGCCGTTGCCGGTCCAGCGATACGGGTAGGGCGGCGCCACTTGGTGGAAGTCCGGCACCATCGGGCCGAACATCTTCTGGTAGCCGGGCAGGCTGGTCGCGCTCATCGCGGCGAAGGTGACGCCGTGATAGCCATAGCGGCGCGAGATGATCTTGACCTTCTCCGGCTTGCCCATCCGCTTCCAGTAGTAGCGGGCGAACTTGAAGGCGCTCTCGTTCGATTCGGCGCCGCCGGTGGTGAAGTAGGCGGCCGCCATGTTGTCGTAGGCGAGGCCGACCAGGCGTTCGGCGAGCCGGATCGCCGGCTCGTTGGAGAACCCGGCATAGGCGGACGCGTAGGCGAGCGTCTCCATCTGCTTCCCGGCCGCGACCGCGATCTCCTTGCGGCCGTGGCCCACATTGACGTTCCACAGGCAGGAGAGGCCGTCGATGTAGGACTTGCCGTCGGCGGTGTGCAGCATCTCGCCCTTGCCCGACACGAACAGCTTCGGCTGCGCGTGATCCTTCGGGTGATGGAGCGGATGGATCAGGTGCCGCTTGTCGGCATCGAGCAGGGAGACGCCTGCCGGGGAAAGATCATTCATCGCGAGGCCCGTGTGTGGTGCGGGCCGGACATTAGGTCACCGGGCCGGATGCTCACAAGCGTGACACGTCTGCCGGGCCGGCGGCTCCAGGGGCGTCTTGCGCGCCGGTTTCTGCGCCGCGGTTCTCTACAGGGTTGCCCAGACCAGCGCGACGGCACCCGCCCAGACCGGCAGTGACAGCATGATGCCGAAGGTGACGCCGCGCGCCGCGCGGATGGGTTCGGGGCGGCGGGCCGGCCGAAGCCCGAACGGCGCGCTCGACGCTCCGCCAAACCGTTCGGCCGCGGGCCGACCGAGGCTGGTTTGCTCCGACGCGGATTTACTCTGAGGCGTGCCGAACCGGACCATGACGGCATCTCTCGCGTTCGTGATGCCCCTGGATAACAAATCAGTGAAATTCACGCAAGGTTCTTGAAGGCGAGTCGCTGTCTTCGGCACTCCACAGCGTCCGGAACGCCCGGCTTCCGTAGATGGTGATGCAGATTTTCGGCGACTCCAGAACAATTTGGAAATCGCAACCTACTCACAAGTTCATCGTTGTGAACCAAACCAGTGGCAAACCGTTGCGAGATGCGGATTGAGAACGAACTCGTTCTCGGTTTAACATCACAACAAATCTCAATAACAATACTTGCCCCTCACGGAGCCGTGAGTGCATTGCTCCTCACGGCGCCGTGATGGATCGGCAGGGTGCCGCATCTGAGGAAAGACATCGCCCATGTTCGACATCAACTCGTCCCAACCCGCTCGGATATTGCCAACCGGATTGGCGTTCGATCTCCCGGACCTGTTCATGGCCCAGGGATGGGCCGAGTTTCACGGACTGCGCCTGATCGTGGAACTGGATGGCTGCACCGACGGCGACGAGTACGAAGAGGTGTTGGCCTTCTACCCGCCGAACAGCGCCTTCCGCCGGTGGATGATGTGGCGTTCCGCCAGCGGCATCGTGGTGCAGCCCATGATGGGCCGGACCCGGCGCTTCGACTCCGTCGCCGAAGCCCTCGAACAGCTCATCCCCGCCTCGATCTGACCCAGGCGCATTTGCGCCGGCGCGACCGCACCGATACAATCGCGACCGCGCGGGTGTAGCTCAATGGTAGAGCCCCAGCCTTCCAAGCTGGTTGTGCGGGTTCGATTCCCGTCACCCGCTCCAGCTCGCGCAAGCAATCGGGTCATCGCCCAAAACGCCTCAGAGCGCATACCCCGCGCGCACGGACGCGCGGGGTCGCCTGCTTCCGCTCAACCGGCACTTGACACAAGCCCGTGCGCGGCCTTTCTACGCCCCCTGCGCGAGCGCTGCCGGCACGACCGGCTGCCCGTCGGCCTGCAGGGGTGTAGCTCAATTGGCTAGAGCGCCGGTCTCCAAAACCGGAGGCTGGGGGTTCGAGACCCTCCACCCCTGCCAACGACGGGGCGCGGGACGTGACCGCGTCCGCAAGGCCGCGCTTTCTGGAACGGGATACAGGGGTTGAACGGCGTGGCGGTGGATCCGGCGAAATTCGTGCGCGAGGTTAAGGCCGAGGTGAGCAAGGTCACCTGGCCGACCCGTAAGGAGACGCTGGTCACCACCGGTCTGGTCTTCGCCATGGCCACCGTCGCCGCTATCTTCTTCTTCGTGGTCGACCAGGTGGTCGGCCTCGGCGTGCGCGCCCTGTTCGGCATGGGGATCTGAGGAGCGGTATGGCCAAGCGCTGGTACGTGGTGCACGTCTACTCGGGCTTCGAGAAGAAGATCGCCCAGCAAATCAAGGAACAGGCGGCACAGAAGGGGCTCGAGGATCTGTTCGACGAGGTGCTCGTCCCCTCCGAGAACGTGGTCGAGATGCGCCGCGGCCAGAAAGTCAGCGCCGAGCACAAGTTCTTCCCCGGCTACGTGCTGGTGAAGATGGAGCTCACCGACGACGCCTGGCACCTCGTGAAGGACACGCCGAAGGTCACGGGCTTCCTCGGCTCCAAGACCCGCCCCAGCCCGATCAGCGAGGCCGAGGCCGAACGCATCCTCAAGCAGTCCCAGGAAGGCGTCGAACGCCCCCGCCCCGCCGTGCTGTTCGAGGTGGGCGAGCAGGTCCGCGTCGCCGACGGTCCGTTCACCAGCTTCAACGGCACCGTCGAGGAAGTCGACGAGGAGAAGGGCCGGCTCAAGGTCAGCGTCTCCATCTTCGGCCGCTCCACCCCGGTGGAACTCGAGTTCGGTCAGGTCGAGAAGGTCTGAGACCACGCCGGCGGCCACGCGGCCGCCGGATCGCACCCCGCACATGCGGCGCCTCACCCGCCCGGCGCCGCCGACGATCGCGTGCCGATTCGGGTCGGCACGATCGCGCCGCAGCGTCTGAGCACGACGCTCACCGCCGAGTCGAAGCGGCACGCCCGCCCGCAGCACCTCTCCAGTACCCCCCGGCCGCTCGGCCCTCCTGACCGAGGACACTCCTCGCGCAGCCGGTTCAAGCCTGGTTCACGCCATCCGACTCCGGCATGGCGCCGGATTCACGTTGGCCGAATCTGATGTTCTCTCTCTGTTCTTGACCGGCGCCCGAGGCGGTGCCACGTTTCGGTCGAACGGAAGGGGAACAGATATGCGGAAGCAGCAGGCAGACGCCAGCCACGACGCCGACGCCCTGGCCGCGCTGGAGCGGGCCGGCGCACCCGAACCGCCGCCCCCCTCCCTCATGCCGCGGCTGGCGCGCCACGGACGCGGCGCCACGACCAACCCGGCCGTCCGCTTCGACGCCCAGAGCGCAAGCCCCTTCGACGACGGGTGGGAGACGCTGACCAGCGAATTCGGGGAGTTGCCGACGCTCGCCACCACCCTGACCAAGGACTCGACCAAGTCCGCGATCAGCTGGAACAGCTCCCCCGATATCGGCTTCGACCGCGCGCTCAATGCCTATCGCGGCTGCGAGCACGGCTGCATCTACTGCTACGCCCGCCCGACCCACGCCTATCTCGGCTACTCCCCCGGCCTCGATTTCGAGACCAAGCTGATCTTCAAGCCCGAGATCGCCGACCTCCTCGAAAAGGAACTGCGCAAGCCCGGCTACACCGCACGCACCCTCGCGCTCGGGTCCAACACCGACCCCTACCAGCCGGTGGAACGCACCCTGAAACTCACCCGCGCCGTGCTCGAGGTGCTGGACCGCTACAATCACCCGGTCAGCATCGTCACCAAGTCCGCCGGCGTGTTGCGCGACCTCGACATCCTGTCGCGCATGGCGAAACGCAACCTCGCGCGCGTCTACGTCTCGGTCACCACGCTCGACGCGCGGCTCGCGCGGCTGATGGAACCCCGCGCCGCCACCCCCGCGCGCCGGCTGCACGCCGTCGCCGAACTCACCCGCGCCGGCGTGCCGGTGGGCGTGATGGCCGCCCCGATGATCCCCGGCCTGAACGACGCCGAACTCGAGAAGATCGTGGAGGCCGGTGCCCGCGCCGGGGCCCGCCACGGCGCCTACATCCTGCTCCGCCTGCCGCATGAACTGCGGCAGATGTTCGAGGACTGGCTGCACACCCATTTCCCCGACCGGGCACGACACGTGCTGAGCCTGATCCGGGAAACCCGCGCCGGCAACCTGAACGACCCCCGTTACGGCCATCGCTTCTCGGGCCAAGGCGTCTACGCCGACCTCCTGCTCCGTCGCTTCAGCCGCGCCGCGCGCCAGTGGGGGCTCGACGAAGCCCGCTCCGGTCTCGACTGCTCGCAGTTCGCCGTGCCAGCCGGCGCCGGTGACAAGGCGGCGGCGCAGATGTCGCTGTTCTGAGGCCGGGGGAGCAGCGGGCAACGGTCGAGGCGCCGAGCGCCCGTTGCCGCCATCAGCCGAGGCAGACGGCCCAGGGCCCGTGCCAGGGCCCTGGCTCTGGAGGCGTCAGCCGCCTTCGCATGGCACCAGGCCGTGTCGCAGCATCACCTGCTTCATCGCCGCGGGATCTGGAGCGCCCCCGGCCAACAGCGCGGCGATCTCCCGGAAGTAGTCCGGGCCGAGCACGCCTGGGGTCAGCACGCACAGGCAGGAGGCGGGCGCTCCGGTCTCGTTGCGGAAGCCGTGCACCGTGCCGCGCGGGATGAACACCGTCTGTCCAGGACCGACCGTCATGTCCCGGCCGTCGATACGCCAGGTCGTGGTTCCGGCCAGCCCATAGATCGTTTCGTCCCACGTCTCATGATAGTGCGGCACCGGCATGCGCCCGTTCGGCTGCACCGTCATCTCGAAGACGTCCAGACTGCCCTTCGTCTGGTCCTTGGTCCGGAGGAAGCGCAGCCGCAGGCTGCCCATCTCGATCGTCTCGCCGTCATCCGGTCCGGTGGCCGCGGCCGGCGTCGGAGCGGCCCGGAGGCGGTCGAGATACGCCGCGACCTTCCGCCAGTCATCCGCCGCCGCCGCCATCGCGACATAGCCGTCCGGTCGGACCAGCCAGATCCCGTCCGCACGGAAGGGCGCTCTCACTCGCGGGTCGAGCAGATCGTCGAACTGGCGGAGCAGGTCGGCGGTATCCGGGCCGGCAGCCGCGAACAGGGCGAAAAGCGGCCGGTTTCCCGCGCCGACCGCAGGCTCGCCCGCGACGGGCTCCACACGCTCCCCCGGCTTCGGCCCAACCGACAGGCCGGGCCCGTTGAGGGGGCTGTCGGGGTAGCCGATCGTCACCTCCGTCATCTTGTCGGCTACCGCATTCTGAACGGCCGAGAAGCCCAGCATCGTATGGCCGACCAGGTTGCGCAGCCCCTGGGCCAGCGGGTTCTTGAGGGTGCCGATCGCCGTCAGCCGTGCCGCCGCTTCCAGCACCTGGTCGCCCACCTGGCTCCGTTCGGGGGAGTAGCTGTCGAGCAGGCCGTCGGCGCAGGTGCCGTGCCCGACCAAGGCGAGCTTCCAGGCCAGGTTCATCGCATCCTGCATGCCCGTGTTCATGCCCTGGCCGCCGGCCGGGGAATGGATGTGCGCGGCGTCGCCGGCCAGGAACACCCGGCCCCAGCGGTACTCGCTCACCTTGCGCCCGTTGATGCGGAAGCCCGACAGCCACAGCGGGTCGGAGACCACCAAGCCGCTCGGCCCGCGCCGGTCGGCGAGCGCCTGCACCTGCTGCAGCGTCGGGGTCGGCGCCTGCGCGGCGCCGGAGGACGGCAAGTCGGCCAGCAGGCGGTAGCGGCCCGGCGAGATCGGGAACACGATGAACACGCCGTCCCGGTGCCAGTAGATCGTCGCCTCGCTGTCCGGGCGCGGGTAGCCCTGCATGTGGACGTCCGCGAGCATCCAGTCGCTGTCCAGCGTCTCGCCCGAGAAGGTGGCGCCGAGCTGCCGGCGCACTGCGCTGTGCGCGCCGTCGCAGCCGACGAGCCATCCGGCGGCCACCGCTTCCTCGCGCCCGTCGGCATGCCGGAGCAGGGCGTTCACGCCGTCGTCGCGGCGGGTGAAGGACAGCATCTCGACGTTGCGTTCGACGCTGACGCCCTGGCCGGCGAGCCGCTCCTCCAGCAGCCGCTCGGTGTCCGACTGCGGCAGGATCAGCCCAAACGGGTAGGGGCTGCGGACGTCGTCCATCGCGACGCGGCCCACGACCTTGTCGCCGGCGACGAAATTGACGGCCAGCATGCGCTGCCCGGACGCGACGAACGGGGCCGCGCCGCCTGCCCCGCCGCGATCGAGCAGTTCGAGCGTGCGGCTCCAGAGCACCAGCGCCTTCGACTTGTCCGTCCGCGCGGCGGCCTTGTCCACAACTCGGACGGGGACGCCGTAGCGCGCAAGTTCGGAGCTGAGTGTCAGGCCAACCGGGCCGGCCCCCACGATCAGGACTGGGTCAGTCATCGGGGCTCTCCTCGGCTGCGGGGGAAGCCGCTTCGTGCGAACCGGAGGGGATCCTAAGGGCCGTCGGCCCTTAGCGGGGTCCAGGGGCAGCGCCCCTGGCGGGGACCGGGGCAGCGCCCCGGAGCCCGACGTTCCCTCAGGCCGCAACCTCGGTGTAGGAAACGCGCTCGCCGCACCACCCCTCTCGCCGCGCGCGCCAATAGGCATCGTGCAGATTGGCCGTCATCGGCCCCGGCCGGTCGTTGCCGAGGATCCGCTGGTCGAGGCGGGTGACTCCCATGACGCCGCCGGCGGTGGAGGAGATGAAGATCTCGTCCGCATTGCGCAGCTCATCGACCGGGACCGGGCGCACCTCGCAGGGGATGTCGAGTTTCTCGCAGAGCTGGATGACGGCAAGACGGGTGATGCCTTCCAGCACGCCGCGATCCGGCGTGGCGACGCGGCCGTTGGTGACGGCGAAGACGTTGAAGCCCGGGCCTTCGGTGACGTTGCCGTCGGCGTCGAGCAGGATCGGGTTGTCGGCGCCCTTGTCCTGGGCCTCGAACAGGGCCTGGGTCATGTCCGCCCAGTGGAAGTTCTTGGCGCGCGGGTTGACGCTGGCTTCCGGAATGCGCGGGGTGGAGGCGACGATCATGTGCGCGCCGCGCTCGATCACCTCCTTGGGCATCAGCCACACATACGGCACGACGTAGGCCATGATGTGGTTCTGCGCGTAGCGGGGGTGGCGCGGCATGCCGGCGGGCGGCGAGCCACGCAGGCAGTCCATCGCGACATAGGCTTCCTGCAGGCCGGTCATCGCGACGAGCTTGTGGAGGATGCCGCGGAGGTCCTCGATTGACTCCTTCGGCTGCAGGCGAAAGTGGTCCATCGACGCCTTGAAGCGCTTCAGATGGTCGTCGAGCTTGAAGAACTGGCCATTCCAGACACTGACCACGTCGTAGGTGACGTCGGAGCGGCGATAGCCCCACTCGGTGATCGGGATGGTCGCTTCGGCGATCGGCACGAAGCGACCGTGCATGTAGGCCGCACCAGCGGCGAAGGGAGAGGCGGTCATGGGGCGGCTCCTGGGCTAGACCGCGCGAGCGTGCCGTGGTTTCGCTTGGTTTGCCAGGGCTTCCCGGATTGGACTGATCCGGGGCGGTGCAAGGGGAGCGGTGGCGCGTGACCGATCGGACGCTGCTGGTGATTACAGGAGCCCGTCGCGGCGGAAGCTCACGATCTGCGTCGCGCCGACCACGAGGTGGTCGTGCAGCGTGATGCCGAGTGCATCGAGTGCGGTACGGACCGCATGGGTCATGGTGAGGTCGTCGCCGGAGGGGGTGGGATCGCCGCTGGGGTGGTTGTGCACCAGGATGACGGCGGTCGCATGCAGTTCGAGGGCGCGACGGGCGACCTCGCGCGGGAAGACGGTGGCGCGGTTGACGGTGCCCTGGCCCTGGACCTCGTCCGCCACCAGCCGGTTGCGGGCATCGAGGAACAGCACCCGCGTCTGCTCCACCCGCTCATGCGCGAGCGCGGCGCGAAGGTAGTCGAGGAGGCGGTCCCAGGAGCTGAGCAGGGGCTGGTCCAGCACCTTGCCGCGCAGCAGGGCGAGCGACGCCGCCTGCACGGTCTTGAGCGCGGCGGCGGCGGCCTCGCCCATTCCCTCGACGGCGAGGAGTTCGGGGACCGGGGCGGCGATCACCGCCGCGAACCCGCCGAAGCGGGCGAGCAGGGCGCGGGCAATCGGCTTCGTATCGCGCCGGGGCAGGGCGAGGAACAGCAGCATTTCCAGCAGGTCCTGCGCGTTCAGCGCGTCCGGACCGGCGGTGAGCAGGCGGCTGCGCATGCGGGCGCGGTGGCCATCGGCCCCCAGCGCGGCGGCCTGGGCGTCGACCGGTTCCATCGTCGCGGCGTGTGGAGCGGCTGCGTCGGGAGGCGCGGAGGCCCGGGGCGCGGCGTTCGGGGATGTTGCGGGCGCGAGGTCCCGCACAGCGCGTGCGTATTCCAGCAAGGGCAGCGCCTCGGCGACGCCGGCCGTCGACCTCCGCTTCGCCATGCCGCCTCTCGTCGGGGCCGGTGAGATCCCGCGCGCGGCAACCCCGCCCAACCCGACGCGCGATCCCCGAAGCGCCGTTCGGGGACCCGCTCAGGCTAGGCCGGCCGGGTCAACGATCAGCTAACGCCGAAGGGTGGGCGGTCGAGCCCGGCCGGGGAGAGCGTGAAGATCTCGCACCCGTCGTCGGTCACCCCGATCATGTGCTCGAACTGGGCGGACAACGAGCGGTCGCGCGTGACCGCGGTCCAGCCATCGTCCAGGATCTTCACCTCGGGTCGGCCGGCGTTCACCATCGGCTCGATCGTGAAGAACATGCCGGGACGCAGCACCGGTCCCTCCCCCGGACGGCCGAAATGCAGCACGTTCGGCGCCTCATGGAAGCGGCGGCCGATCCCATGGCCGCAGAAATCGCGCACCACGCTGAACCGATGCCCCTCGACGAAGCTCTGGATCGCATGGCCGATATCGCCCAGCGTCGCGCCGGGCCGCACCACCGCGAGGCCGCGCTGCAGGGACTCGTAGGTGACGTCGATCAGATTCCGCGCGCGTGTGGATGGCGTGCCGGCCGCGTACATGCGGGAGGAGTCGCCGTGCCAGCCATCCAGGATGACCGTCACGTCGATGTTCAGGATGTCCCCGTTCTCGAGCTTCCGGTCGCCGGGGATACCATGGCAGACCACGTGGTTGATCGAGGTGCAGATCGACTTCGGGTAGCCGCGGTAGTTCAGCGGCGCCGGCACCGCGCCATGCGCGAGGATGAAATCGTGGCAGAGCTGGTCCAGCGTGCCCGTGGAGACACCGGGCCGCACATGCGGGCAGATCATGTCCAGCGTCTCGGCAGCCAAGCGACCAGCGGCCCGCATGCCGACAAAGTCCTCCGGCGCGTGGAGGATGATGCGTCTCGCGTCGGTTCCGCCGTCCATGGCTCGCTCCGCCTTCGGGCCGTCTAGGCCCGTCCTCGATCTCACGTGGATGATTCCGCGAACATGCGCAACCGTCCGGCGGCGCGCAAGGTTGCTCTCGTCGATGGTGGTCAGCCCTGCGCCCAACGATTAAAGAAGCCGGCATGATCATCGACATGCACACCCATGCCGGGCGGCCGCGCCGCACCGGGGAGGCCGATCCGGCCGTGCTCGCCAGCATGCGCCCCGCGGGTGTCGCGGCGGCCGTGGTGTCCGCGATCGCCGATATCCCGATGATCCGCCGCGACCCGGTTACCAAGCGGCTGCACAAGTTTCGCGACCCCAACCCGGGCGAGTGCCTCGCCGCCGTGGAGAGCTACCTCGCAAGCTGGGAACGCGCCGGCACGCGGATCGCGCGCGAGCCCTCCGACATCCGTGCCGACGACCCGGCACTGGTGCTTGCGGTCGAGGGGTGCGACTTCCTGGAAGGCCAGCTCGACCGGCTGGATATGCTGGCGGCGCGCGGCGTCCGCAGCATCCAGCTCACGCATTACCTGGTGAACGAGACGGGCGACATCCAGACGGAGCCGCCGGTGCATGGCGGTCTCACCCGGTTCGGCGCCGAGGCGGTCCGCCGCATGAACCGGATCGGCATCATCGTCGACGTGGCGCACTGCTCCGAGGACACGGTGCGCGGCGTGGTGGCCGCCACCGACAAGCCGATCCTGTGCAGCCATGCCAACCTGAAGGAACCCGGACACCCGGACGGCGACCATCCACGCTACCTCTCGCCCGAATATGCCCGCATGGTGGTCGACACCGGGGGCGTGATCGGCGCCTGGATCGCGGTGCTGTGGCAGGAGCGCCTGCCCGGCATGATCCGCCACCTGTTCCGGCTGATCGACACGGTCGGCATCGACCATGTCGGGATCGGCACCGACATGCCGGCCGGCGTCGCCGCGGAGGAGATGCCGGATTTCAGCCACCACCCCGAGATCGTCGCGGCGCTGCGGGCCCGCGGCCTGGCCGCCGAGGAGATCGACAAAGTGTGTGCCGGCAATTGGATGCGCGTGTTCCGCTCGGTGCGCGGCGCATGAGCCCCGACGAACTCAAGCGCCAGGCGGCCGAGGCCGCGATCGCCCTGGTCGAGAGCGGGATGGTGGTCGGCCTCGGCACCGGCTCCACGGCGTATTTCGCGATCGAGGGGCTGATCCGCCGCGTGCGGGACGAAAAGCTCGACATCGTCGCGATCCCGACCTCGGAGCGAAGCCGCGCCCAGGCCGCGGCGGGCGGCATCCGGCTCACCGATTTCGCGACCCATCGCCGCATCGACCTGACGATCGACGGGGCGGACGAGATCGCCGAGGGCTCGCTGGACCTGGTCAAGGGCCTGGGCGGCGCGCTGCTGCGGGAGAAGATCGTCGCCGCCGCCAGCGCGCGGCTGGTGATCATCGCCGACGACCGCAAGGTGGTCCCGGGTCTCGGTGGCACGACGCGGATCCCGGTGGAAGTCGTGCCGTTCGGCTGGGAGACGACCGCCGACCGCATTGCCGGCCTGGGGGCCGACCCGAAGCTGCGCACCGACGCGAATGGGGCGCCGTATCGCACCGACGGCGGCAACCTGATCCTGGATTGCGGCTTCGGCCGCCTAAGCGATCCCGCCGCGACCGAACGCGCCCTGTCGCACCTGGTGGGCGTCGTCGAGAGCGGGCTGTTCATCGGCATGGCCGAGACGGCGCTGGTCGCGACCGCCACCGGCGTGCGGCGGATGGTGCGGACCGGACCGGCGCCGGGCTGACCCTCGCGAACCCCGCCGCCGCTCCGGCATGGCCTGGGGCGCGAGGAAGGGGGGGCGCGAGGAAGGGGGACGCGAGGCGGGTGGGGCGCTCCTACCCCACCGTGATCGCGTTGCGCAGCGCCAGCGGGTCACCGACGCCGACCAGCGGCTCGAACCCCGATCCGGTGCCGCGGATCACCACGGTGCCGTAGTTCAGCATCCGCGCCCAGAAGCCCTGGATCACGTCGACGGTCTCGATCTTGCTGACGTTCATCTCGGCCGTGTAGCGGGAGACGATGCCGCGCTTGTAGATCACGCGCCGGTCGGTCACCACGATCTCGGTGCCGTGGCGGCGGAAGGCGATGCCCAGCATCCACAGCAGCCCGATCACGGCGATGATGCCGGCGCCGATCTGCACCCAGGCCTGCATCTGCGTGTCCTGCACCCAGAAGGACCCGATCAGCACACCGGCCGCGACGATCAGGATCAGCCAGGATGGCACATAGACCATCCAGTGCAGGCGGCCGACGACCCGCACCTGCTCGTCCGGCTGCAAGACCCGCGTGTAATAGGCCATCCCGATCCCCAGCACCGTGAAGCCTTCACCCTGCCAGAGGCCCGACCGGAACGGGAGCCAGATTCGCCAAAGCCCCGAACGGAACGGGAGCCAGGTCCGCGTGACGCGCGGATTCCCGGTGGCGGCGCCTTCGCGTTTGGTGGCTGGCGTGTGGCGCGTGGTCTGGCGTTCGGGGTACCCTCGCGCCCTTGCCTCGGCGCGCGGCCTCGGCCCAAGCTGGGGTGCGTGCGCCGACCCGCCCCTCGTCACGGCCGGCCGTCGCGCCGGCCACCCCTCCCAGTACGACGCCGCGAAGGTGGCGCGCCGGTGACGGCAGGCAA
The DNA here is from genome assembly GCA_017304945.1 of Rhodospirillales bacterium. Taxonomy (GTDB): domain Bacteria; phylum Pseudomonadota; class Alphaproteobacteria; order Acetobacterales; family Acetobacteraceae; genus Rhodopila. The sequence continues at coordinate 120,895 of JAFKLG010000057.1, read as the reverse complement.
GGTGCCGATGGGGATGGCCGGCTCGAGGGCCGGCCATGACGGGTGGCGAAGCGGCGCGGCGGCCGGCCATGACGGTGGCGAGGCGGCTCAAGGGCCGATGGGGTTCGGGCGGCATGGTGACCGGTCGCGACGAACGGGCGGGAACGGGAGGAAGAATGCGCATCGAGATCATCTGCACCGGCGACGAGGTGCTGACCGGCAAGATCGTCAACACGAACTTCAGTTACATGACCCAGAAGCTCGAGGATGTCGGCCTCTCGGTCTACTGGGGCACCACCGTCGGTGACGATCGCGACGCGCTGCTCGAAGCGTTCCGCCTCGCCTCCGCGCGCGCCGATGCGGTGATCGTGAACGGCGGCCTCGGCCCCACCGTCGACGACCTCTCCCAGGAAATCGCGGCGCAGGCCGCCGGGGTGGAACTGGTCCTGCACGAGGACTGGCTGGTGAAGATGGAAAGCTTCTTCACGCGCCGCGGCCGCACCATGCCGCCCAACAACCGCAAGCAGGCGATGCTGCCCACCACCGCCGAGATGCTGGACAACCCGATCGGCACCGCCTGCGGCTTCGCCCTCGACATCGGCAAGGCCCGCTTCTTCTTCACCCCCGGCGTGCCGCGAGAACTCCGCCGCATGCTCGAGGAGCAGGTGATCCCGCGCCTGCTCGCCCGCTCCGGTGCCCCGACCACCATCCACCTGAAGCGCTTCCACACCTATGGGCTGGGCGAGTCCCATGTGGACCAGCTCCTCACCGGGATCGAGGCGCTGGATCCCTCGGGCGGCGTCAAGCTGGGCTTCCGCGCGCATTACCCGCAGATCGAGACCAAGCTGACCGTCCGTGGCACCGACATGGACGACGTGCAGCGCAAGCTCGCCCCCATCGTCGGCGAGGTGAAACAGCGGCTGGGCAACTTCATCATCGCCGAGGACGACCAGACGCTCGAGGGCGTCGTGCTGGCGGAGCTGCTGCGCGCCGAGGCGGGGCTCGCGCTGGTGGAGACCTTCACCGCCGGCCAGATCGCCGCCCGCCTCGCCCATCTGCCCAACGCCGAACGCGTCTTCCGGGAGGGGCACGTGGTGCGCGACCTCACCCGCCTCGCGGCGGCATTCGACGTGCCGTCGGTCGCGGCAGGGGAAGAACCCAGCGAGGATGCGACCCTCGCGGTGGCCGAGGCGGCGCGGGCCCAGAGCGGCGCGACCCATGCGCTCGCCGTCCTGATCGCACTCGACACAGGGCCGGATCGAATGGATCTCGGCGGCACGATCTGCATCGGCCTGGTCGGACCCGGCCAGCGCGCGTTCCGCCGCTCCCGTATCCTGGGCGGGCGCGAATGGGTCCGGTTGGGCGCGGTGGAATTGGGTCTCGATTGCCTGCGCCGCTTCCTGTCCGATCTGCCCGTCGTCGAGCGAATCGATTTCGAGCGCACCTGACGGCCGCGCGCCCCGGGGCGAATCGATTTCGAGCGCACCCGAGGGCCGCGCCTGACGGCGTGAGGTGAACGAGCGCGCCCCACGGCGCGACCGCAACGAGCGCGCCCCACGGCGCGACCGCAACGAGCGCGCCCCACGGCGCGACGCCAACGAGAGGAACGTCCAAGTGTCCGCGCACGCCCCCCGGCAGGTCGATTCGGCCTATGCCTGGCTTCGCCTCGCCATCTCCATGACCATCGCCACCATCGGCGGCGTGGGCATGTGGTCCGTGGTGGTCGCCTTGCCCGCCGTCCAGGCCGAGTTCGATGTGGCACGTGGCGGCGCTTCCCTGCCCTTCACCCTCACCATGATCGGCTTCGGTCTGGGCGGCGTCCTGATGGGGCGGCTCGCCGACCGGCGCGGGGTCCTGCTCCCCCTGTTGGTGGGCGCCGTCGCGATCGCCGCCGGCTATGCGCTCGCCGCCCAGGCAAGCAACCTGTGGCAGTTCGCGGCCGCCTCGGGCCTGCTGATCGGCGTCGGCAGTTCGGCCAATTTCGTGCCGCTGATCTCCGACATCTCGCAGTGGTTCGAGCGGCGGCGCGGCATCGCGGTCGCGCTTTGCGCCTCGGGCAACTACTTCGCCGGTGCGTTCTGGCCGACCGCGGTCGAGCACTTCATCGGCACCTACGGGTGGCGCGCGACCCATCTCGGCATCGCGGTGGTCTGCCTGGTGACGATGGTGCCGCTCGCCTTGTGCCTGCGCGGCCGGCCGCCCGTCGCCGGCCCGGGCAGCGGCGGCGCCGCGGCGCCGCCCGCCCTGGGCACGCTGGGCCTCTCGCCGCGCGTGCTGCAGGGCGTGCTCGCCTTCGCCGGGCTGTGCTGCTGCGTCGCCATGTCGATGCCGCAGGTCCACATCGTCGCCTATTGCGGCGACCTCGGCTATGGCGTCGCGCGCGGCGCGCAGATGCTCTCCCTCATGCTCGCGGCCGGCATCGTCAGCCGCATCGCGTCGGGCTTTCTCGCCGACCGGCTGGGCGGCCTGGCCACGCTGCTGATCGGATCCGTCGCGCAGATGAGCGCCCTGGTGCTCTATCTGCTGATGGACGGGCTGACCTCGCTCTACGTGATCTCCGCCCTGTTCGGCCTGTTCCAGGGCGGGCTCGTGCCGAGCTACGCGATCGTGGTGCGGGAGTGTTTTCCGGCGAAGGAGGCGGGCGGGCGCGTCGGCGTGATCATGGCGATGACGCTGTTCGGCATGGCGCTGGGCGGCTGGATGTCGGGGGTGATCTTCGACATGACCGGCTCCTATCGCGCGGCCTTCGCGAACGGGGTCGCCTGGAACCTCCTCAACGCCCTGATCGCGCTCTGGCTGCTGCATCGCCGCACGCGCTACGCCGCGCCGCGCGGGGTGCCGCAGCCGGTATGAGCCTTGCCGCCGTCGGACGGCCGAGCGCAGAGTTCGGAAAACCGCCACCAGGAGGAGCGCCGTGGCCAAGCTGCTGTCCCGCCTGCCGGAACGCCTGCATCACCACGCCTATGTCGTGAAGGACCAGGAAGCCAATCGGCACTTCTTCGAGGACGTGCTGGGCATCCCGCTGGTCGCGACCTGGTGCGAGACCCATCACAGCCCCTGGGTCGGGCGCGAAGTGCCCATGTGCCACACCTTCTACGGCATCGGCGATGGCGGCGCGCTGGCGTTCTTCTCCTTTGCCGACGAGGAGGTCTACCGGAAGTGCCAGGCGGCGCAGCCGGCGGAGATCCGCAACTTCGACCACGTCGCGTTCAAGGTGGACGACGCGACCTGCGACGAGCTGGTGGCGCGGCTGCGCGCGGCGGGCGAGCCCGTGCGCGAGGTCGACCACGGCTATTGCCGCTCCATCTACTGCACCTCGCCCGACGGACTCGGGGTGGAGTTCACCGTGGACCCGCCGAACGCGGCCGAGATCGACCGGATCCGCCGCGCCGACGCGCATAGCGAACTGGCGCGCTGGGTGGCCGGTGACCACCGCACCAACAACGACCTGCGGCCGCACGCGGGCTGATCCCGCCGTCGCTCGAGAGCGGGGTGGCACACCAGCGCCGCACGCCGTGCCGATGAGCGCAGACGCGCATCGGTGTCCGGAGGGTCAGCCGCCTCGATTTGCCCCGCCTCGACCGTCTGACCTGCCGGCCTCCTCCCGCAGGCATCAGCCCGCGGCCGCGACCAGGCTGACGAAGCGCTCCAGCGTCGCGCGCTCCACATCGGAGACGGCGCAGGCGCCCATCCCGGCCTTCCGCCAGCAGATCACGGTGAATCCCTGCCGGAGCCGAACGGCTGGGGGCGCCTCGCCGCCCTGCGGATCGTGCCAGACGAACAGGTTGATGACGTGCCGGTCGCTTCGATAGACGACCGCGGCCGCGGGATGCCCGTCGAGATAGTCGAGGCGTCCGCCGACCAGCGGGAACCCCTCGGCGGCGAAATCGTGCACCGGCGGAGAGACGTCGAGCCGCGCCGAGAGCCACGGCTTGACGGTATGGCGGTCGGAGGTCGGCACGTCGGTCAGATGATCGCCCATCATCGAGCGCAGATGGCTGGCGAGCACGTCCTCGGTGAGCCGATCGCCGCGCGCGGAACCGCCCATCACCAGCAGCGTCAGCCCAATTCCGGCCAGCACCCCCACGCCGCCGCCCGCCAGCACGCCGCCCAAGCGCGCCCCGAACGCAGCGGGCCGGCGCGGATGGGACGGCACGGGGGCCGGTCGGTTCTCGGCGGCGAGCGCGGCCCCGATCCGCGCGGCAAGCGCCGGAGGAGCGCGGTGCGCGGGCAGCCGCTCGCGCAAGGTCCGGCGCATGGTCAGGATCTCCTCGTAACGCGCCGCGCAGGCCGCGCAATGCCGCAGATGGCGCGAGAGCAGGAAGCGACGGACGACGCCGACCTCGCCGTCGGCGAGGCGGCCGAGCTCGAGGTCCGAACGCGCGCAGGCGGGGTGAGGGGTCATGCGACCTCCATGGCGAGCCAGGCGCGCCGCAACAGCGCCCGCGCACGCGCCAGGCGGGACATCACCGTGCCGATCGGCACCCCCACCACCGCGGCGATCTGCTTGTAGGACATGTCCTCCATCTCCCGCAGGATCAGCACTTCCCGATATTCGGGCGCCAGCCCTTGGACGAGCGTCGCCAGGCTCTGGCCATCGAGCTCCCCCAGGACCTGGGCCTCGGGGTCACGTGTCGGTTCGGTCCATAAAGGCGGCGTGGGATCGTGGTCGGCGTCGATCGGTTCGGCGCGGAACACCAGCCGCGCGGAGCGGTTCTCGCGTGCCCAGTCGGTGAAGCTGTTCCGCACGATCGCCAGCAGCCAGACCCGCACGTCGCCGCCCCGCCAGGTCTCGAAGTAGCGGAAGGCCCGCAGGTACGCGGTCTGCACCACGTCCTCGGCATCGGCGGGATTGCCGGCGAGCCAGCGCGCAAGGTTGTACGCCGCATCGAGGTGCGGCAGCACCAGCAGCTCGAAGCGACGCTGGCGGTCGGTGGCGGTCACGCGCGGCTCCTGCTCTGCCTGCCGTGTCTTACCGCCGCCTGCGCGCGGTTATTCCCGAGGACCACGGAAATTCTTTTCCGGGAATAGCGCCGCAGAGGCGCCGGTCTTGACCGTCGACGGAGGCCGCTGGGGCGTCCGACGAAGGAGAGCGAGATGGTTCGCGAGACCGATGGGATATCCGATCCGGCGCGGCGGCAGGTGTTGCGCTGCATGACCTGGGCGGGAACGGCGGCGCTCTGGACCGTGGCGGGCGGCATCCCGCGCGCCCGGCTGGTCGATCGGGCCGAGGCGGCCGCCCCGGCCACTGGGTTCAGCTTCGCGCAGATCAGCGACAGCCATCTGGGCTTCGACAAGCCGGTGAACCCCGACCCGACGGCGACGCTGCGCGCCGCACTCGACCAGGTGACGGCGATGCCGGAGCGGCCCGCCTTCCTGATCCACACCGGCGACATCACCCATCTGTCGAAGCCGGCCGAGTTCGACGCGGCGCGGAGCCTCATGCAGGGCACCGGGCTTGCGACGTACACCGTGCCGGGCGAGCACGACGTGCTGGAGGAGGAGCGGCGCAGCTACCTGAACCGCTACGGCAAGGGCACGCTGGGCGACGGCTGGTACAGCTTCGACGCGGGCGGCGTGCACTTCATCGGCCTGGTGAACGTCATCGACCTGCAGGGCAATGGGCTGGGGGCGCTGGGCAAGCCGCAACTCGAATGGCTCGAGCGCGACCTGCGCGGCCGCAGCGCCAGCACGCCGATCGTGGTGTTCGCGCATGTGCCGCTGTGGCTGGTCTATCCCGAGTGGGGCTGGAGCACGGCGGACGGGGCGCAGGCGATCGGGTATCTCAAGCGGTTCGGGTCGGTCACCGTGCTGAACGGACACATCCACCAGGTGATGCAGAAGGTCGAGGGACACGTCGCGTTCCACACGGCGCGCTCGACGGCATTCCCGCAAGGTGTGCCCGGCCAGGCCAAGGGACCAGGACCGGCGGCGGTGCCACCGGGCGCGCTGAAGACCTATCTCGGCGTATCGCGGGTCAGCCTGGTGGATACCGGCGCGCCGCTCGCGATCATCGACCAGCCGCTGGAGGGGTGATGCGACGCAAGATCCTGGGCGGCCTCTGCGCCGCGCTGCTGCTCGCGTTCGCGCTGCCCCTGCGGGCCGACGAGGCTCCGTCCGAGGCGGTGACGATCGACAACTTCACGTTCCAGCCGGCCGTGCTGCGGATCAAGCCCGGCACGCGCGTGGTGTGGACCAACCACGACGACATTCCGCACAGCGTGGTGCTCGGGGCGACCGGAGTCCGATCCCCGACGCTCGATACCGATGCGAGCTTTGCGTACCGGTTCGAGAAGGCAGGTACGTTCGCGTATATCTGCGGGCTGCATCCGCACATGAAGGGGCAGGTCGTGGTGGCGCCCTGAGGCAAGGCGCCTGTTCCGACCGCTGGCCTTGCGTTCCCTTTCCGTCATGGCCGGGCCACCGCTATGGCGGGGAGTGTCCCGGCCATTAGTCTGCCTCTTCGTCATGGCCGGGGTGGGCACGGTGCCTCACGGATGGCCGGGACGAGCCCGGCCATGACGGGGGTGGGCCGCCCCCCGTCGATCGGCTCAGACCCGCTCGAAGATCGCCGCGATGCCCTGGCCGCCGCCGATGCACATGGTGACCAGCGCGTAGCGGCCGCCGATGCGCTCGAGCTCGTAGAGCGCCTTGACCGTCAGCATCGATCCCGTGGCGCCGACCGGGTGGCCCAGCGAGATGCCGGAGCCGTTGGGGTTCACCTTGTCCGGGGCGAACCCCAGGTCGCGGGCCACCGCACAGGCCTGAGCGGCGAACGCCTCGTTGCTCTCGATCACGTCCATGTCGTCCAGCGTCAAGCCGGCCTTCTGCAGCGCCTTGCGGCTGGCCGGCACCGGACCGATGCCCATGATCTTCGGGTCGACCCCGGCATGCGCGTAGGCGACCAGGCGTCCCATCGCCTTGGCGCCCCGCTTCGCCGCCGTCTCGGCATCCATCAGCACCACGGCCGAGGCGCCGTCATTGATCCCCGAGGCGTTGCCGGCGGTCACCGTCCCGTCCTTGCGGAACACCGGCCGCAGCTTCTGCATGTCCTCGAGCTTGGCGTCGGGGCGCACGTGCTCGTCGGTGTCGAACACCGTCTCGCCCTTTCGCGTCTTCAAGGTGACCGGCAGGATCTGCGCCTTGAAACGGCCCTCGGCGATGGCGCGTGCCGCGCGGCGGTGCGATTCGACCGCCAGCTCGTCCTGCTGCTGGCGGGTGATCTGGTGGCTCTCCGCCAGGTTCTCGGCCGTCTCGCCCATGTGGATGTTGTGGAACGGGTCGTGCAGCGCGGCCGTCATCATGTCGATCATCTTGCCGTCGCCCATGCGCGCGCCCCAGCGCATGCCGGAGGCGAGATAGGCGGCGCGGCTCATGCTCTCCGCCCCGCCGGCGACCGCGATGTCCGCGTCGCCCAGGGTCACCGCCTGGGCCGCCGAGACAATCGCCTGCAGGCCGGAGCCGCACAGCCGGTTCAGCGTCATGGCCGGCGCGTCCTGGGTGATCCCGGCCCCGATCGCCGCCACTCGGGACAGGTACATGTCCTTCGCCTCGGTATGGATGACGTTGCCGAACACCACGTGGCCGACTTCCTCGCCCGCGACGCCGGCGCGGGAGAGCGCCTCGCGCGCGACCTGGGCGCCGAGTTCGGTCGGCGGGATGTCCTTCAGGCTGCCCCCGAAATCGCCGATGGCGGTACGCACACCCGAGACGATGACGACGTCGCGCTGCATGATGATCTGCCCTTTGGAGCCGGTTGTACTGGCGGGGTGCTTCACATACCCACGGGTTTGACGCAAGCCGGGTCCGGCGCCACGCTGACGCGCAACGAGAGGAACGGCCCCGGGGGAGGAACAGCCATGGCGACGATCGTGCTGCTGCACGGCGCGTATCAAGGCGGCTGGATCTGGCAGCGCGTCACGCCGCATCTGCGCGCGGCGGGGCACACGGTGTTCGCGCCGACGCTGGACGGCTGCGCGGAGCGGCGGCACGCGCTGCGCCCGGGCATCGACACCGAGAGCCACGCGGCCGAGATCACGGAGCTGCTGTTCTTCGAGGATCTGCGCGACGTCGTGCTGGTCGGCACGAGCTGCGGCGGGATGGTGCTGTGCCGGGTTGCCGAACAGGTGCCGGACCGGGTCGGCCGGCTGGTGCTGGCCGACGCGCTGGCGCTGTTCGACGGGGAGACGCTCGCGGATCACGTCCAGCGGCCGACCGCGGTCACCACGGCGCTGGCGACCGGACCGTCGCCCGAGGACGCGGCGGGGCGGATGTTCGCCTCGCTCGACCCGGCCACCAAGGACTGGGCGCTGGCGCGGGTGACCCCGCATCCGGTCGCGGCGATGACGGCGCCGGTGAAGCTCGACCGGTTCTGGGACATAGACTGGCGGGCCTCGGTGATCTGGTGCCGGCAGAGCCCGAACCCGCCGCGCGCGCACCAGGAGCGGGCGGCGACGCGGCTCCGCGCCACGTGGCACGAACTGGACACGGGGCATTATCCGATGCTGACCGAGCCCGCGGCGCTGGCGCGGCTGATCATGCTCGGGTGATGCGAACGCGCCGGTTCGCCGCGGCGGTGGGCGGAGGGGCACGCGTGCCCCCCTCGCCCCTGGCGTCTACGCGGCTTGCAGGGCGACGCGGCGCGCCTCCGGCAATGGCGGGAAGAACAGCGCCATCGCGGCGGCGCCCAGGCCGATCGCGAACGACCCCACGTAGAGCCACCCGTACGCCCCGAACGTGTCGAAGATCCAGCCGCCCAGCACCGGTCCCAGCGCCATGCCGAGCGAAGAGATCATGGTGGCGGCGCCGAAGACGCTGCCCATGATGCGAGGCCCGAAATAGCCGCGGGCCAGCACGGCGTAGAGCGGCATCACCCCGCCATAGGCCATGCCGAACACCAGGGCGACGGCGTAGAACTCGCCGAGGCTGCGCGCGAACAGATACGCCCCCGCGGCGCAGGCCTGCACCAGCAGCCCGACGACCAGCACGGGCTTGGCGCCGAACCGGTCCCCCGCCAGCCCCAGCACCAGTCGCCCGCCGAGGCCCGCCAGCCCCTCCATGCTGTAGATCGTCACCGCGGTGAGCGGCGGCAGCCCGCAACTGATCGCGTAGCTGACGGTGTGGAAGATCGGCCCGGAATGCGTCGCGCAGCAGGCGAAGAAGGTGAGCGCGAGCACGACGAAGGGCGTCGACCGCAACGCCTGCCCGACGGTCAATCCGGGCGCCGCCACCGCCCCGATGCCGGGGGCCGATGCCGCGACCGGGGCGCGGCGCATCAGGAACGAGACGGGGATCAGCACCGCCCAGGCCACCAGCCCGATCACGAGTTGGGCGGTTCGCCAATCATAGGTGGTGATCAGCCAGCGGGCGAAGGGCGACACCGTCATCGGCGCAACCCCCATCCCGGCGGAGACCAGCGACACCGCCAGGCTACGGTGCTTGTCGAACCACGACGAGGCGGTCGCGATCAGCGGCGCGAAGAACGCGCCCCCCGCGATGCCGACCAGCAGCCCGTAGGCGAGCTGGAACTGCAGCAGCGTGGTCGCCGACCGCGCCAGCACGAGGCCCAACCCCAGCAGCACCGCGCCGCTCAGCACCACCGGCCTGGGCCCGAACCGGTCGCTGAGCGCGCCCCAGCCGAACGCGGCGACACCCATGGCGAGGAAGTCGATCGTGAGTGCGCTCGAGATGCCGGCGCGCGACCAGCCGGTGTCCGCGGCGATCGGCTGCAGGAACACGGCCAGCGAGAACATGGCGCCCATGCCGATGCAGGTCGTCAGCGCGCCAGCGGCGACGATCACCCAGCCATAATGGCGCTGCATTGCCGCTTCCTCCCGTGTTGGGCCGGAGCGTGCCGGCCGTTCGGATCAGGGAGGCGGATCGGCGCGGCGCGGTCAAGCCGCCTGGGTCCCTCCCCCTTTCGTTCGGCCGATGTGATCGGTAGCGTGCGCCGCAGAGATGTAACATCCGGACGTTCGAGATGACCCTGACCCGTCGTGCCTCGCTGGGCGCTGCCCTGTCTGCCGCGCTTGCCGCTCCGGCCCTGCTGCGCAGCCCCGCCGCACACGCCGCCGAGGCGAAGGTGCTCAAGATCAGCCACCAGTTCCCGGGCGGCAGCGCCGATAGCGGCGACTTCCGCGACCGGCTGGTGCGCCGCTTCGCCACCGCGGTCGAGCAGAAGACCAACGGCAGCCTGAAGTTCGAGATCTATCCCGGCTCGTCGCTGATGAAGACGGTCGCGCAGTTCTCGGCGCTGCGGCGCGGCGCGCTCGACCTCTCGCTGTATCCGCTCGCCTATGCAGGCGGCGAGCTGCCGGAGGTCAATATCGGGCTGATGCCCTCCCTGGTCAGCACCTACGAACAGGGGATGGCCTGGAAGACCGCGGAGGTCGGCAAGCAGCTCTCCGCGCTGCTGGACGCCAAGGGCGTGAAGATCCTCACCTGGATCTGGCAGGCCGGCGGCATCGCCTCCCGCGCCGGCGCCGTGACCGCGCCGGACGACGTGAAGGGGCTGAAGTTCCGCGGCGGCTCGCGCGAGATGGACCTGATGCTGAAGCAGGCGGGCGGCATCATCTCCTCGGTGCCGTCGAACGAGATCTATCCGGCGATGCAGACCGGCTCGCTGGATGCCGCGGTGACCTCCTCGACCAGCCTGATCAGCTTCCGGCTGGAGGAGATCGCCAAGAACGTCACCTCCGGCCGCAAGGGCAGCTTCTGGTTCATGTTCGAGCCGCTGCTGATGTCCAAGAACGTGTTCGACGCGCTGACGCCGGACCAGCAGGCCGCCATCACCGAAGCCGGCACGGCGCAGGAGCCGTTCGCGCTGCAGGCGGCCAAGGCGGACGACGAAGAGCTGGCGACCGTCTACGGCAAGGCGGGGGTGAAGGTCTCCGACATGAGCGCGGCGGATCTCGAGAAGTGGCGCGCGATCGCGCGGGACACCGCATGGAAGGATTTCGCCGCCCGCAACGCCGCCTGCGCCAATCTGCTGAAACTGGCCGAGGCGGTGGGATGATGCACGCGCCGTCCCCCCTCCGCTCGCGGGAGGGGGTGGTTCCCGCAGGTTCGTCCCCCCTCCCCTCGCGGGAGGGGGTGGTTCCCGCGGGTTCGTCCCCCCTCCCCTCGCGGGAGGGGGTCAGGGGGCGGGGGCGGTCGGGGCATGCGCACCGGCGGTGCGTCCTTCGCGGCGCCCCCCCACCCCGGCCCTGCCCCGCGAGGGGGGAGGGAGTGGTGCGGACCTCGCACGACGCGGAGGCTTGCGCGTGACCGTCCACGAGCCGCTCGACTCGCTGCCCGACACGCCCGAGGACGTGCCGACCACCGGGGTTCTCGGCGCGATCCAGCGCGCGCTGAACGCGGTCAACACGCTGATGGCCTTCCTGTCCGCCATCGCGCTCGCCGCCGCCGGCTGCGTGCTGACCTGGGAGGTGATCGGCCGCTACTTCCTGGAGATTCCGAGCGACTGGCAGGACGAGCTGTCGGTGTTCCTGCTGGTGGGCGCGACCTTCGCCTCCGCCGCCTGGACCCAGGCGCGGCGCGGCCATGTCGGCATCGAGGCGCTGGGCGCGCTGCTGCCGCCCGCCGCCGACCGGGTACGTCGCCGCCTCGCCGATCTGATCGCCGGCGTCTTCTGTGGCTTCTTCGCCTGGAAGAGCTGGCAGTTGCTGGTCGAGGCCTGGGTCGATGGGCAGACCACGCCCTCCGCCTGGGGGCCGCCGCTCTGGATCCCCTACTCGGCGATGACCTTCGGCATGGCGCTGCTCGCCCTGCAATTGCTGCTGCAGACCTTCGGCCCCCGGACCGCACGCGCATGAACACCCTGCAGATCGGCCTGCTCTACGGCGGCGCCACGCTCGCCGTGCTGTTTTCCGGCATCCCGATCGCCTTCGCCCTCGGCACCGTCGCGACGCTGTTCATGCTGGTGTTCATGCCGGCGGCGTCGCTCGATACGATCGCGCAGAACGTGTACGAGGAACTCGCCAGCATCACCCTGCTGACGATCCCGCTGTTCATCCTGAAGGGCGCCGCGATCGGCAAGTCCCGCGCCGGCAAGGACCTCTACGACGCGCTGCACACCTGGCTCCACCGCATCCCCGGCGGGCTCGGCGTCGCCGTTACCTTGGCCTGCGGCCTGTTCGCCGCCATGGCCGGATCGTCACCCGCCACGTGTTCGGCGATCGGCAGTTCCGGCATCCCGGAGATGCGGCATCGCGGCTATTCCCCCGGCTTCGCCGCCGGGCTGGTGGCGGCCGGCGGCACGCTGGGCATCCTGCTGCCGCCCTCGATCGTGCTGATCCTCTACGCCGTCGCCGCCGAACAATCGCTGGGCCGGCTGTTCCTCGCCGGCCTCGGCCCCGGCGTGCTGCTGGTCGTGCTGTTCAGCGGCTATGCCATGCTGCGCTGGCGCACCGAACGCCACGCCGCCGCCGCGGTGGCCGAGGCCGGCGGTCCGCGCAGCCCGCTGCTCAGCGAGGAACGCTTCACCATGCGCGAGCGCCTGGCCGCGGCGCCCCGCGTGCTGCCGTTCCTGGTGCTGCTGACCGGCGTGATGGTGGCGCTGTACGGCGGCATCGCCACGCCGTCGGAAACCGCGGGCCTGGGCGCGGTGCTGGCGCTGCTGCTGATCGCAGTCGTCTACGGCGCGTGGAAGCCGCGCGACCTGGTGCCGATCTTCACCGGCACGCTGGGCGAGAGCGGCATGCTGCTGATGATCATCGGCATGAGCCTGCTCTACAGCTACGTGATGAGCTACCTGCACATCAGCCAGGGCGCGGCGGCCTGGATCGTGTCGCTGCATCTGTCGAAATACCTGCTGCTGACCGCAATCCTGCTGCTGGTCGTGATGCTCGGCTTCTTCCTGCCGCCCGTTTCCATCATCCTGATGACGGCGCCGATCATCCTGCCGCCGCTGCGCGCCGCGGGGTTCGACCTGATCTGGTTCGGCGTGGTCATGGCGGTGGTGATGGAGATGGGACTGATCCATCCGCCGGTCGGGCTGAACATCTTCGTCATCAACCGCATCGCGCCGGATATCGGGCTGTCGCCGATCATCTGGGGCACGCTGCCCTTCGTGCTGCTGATGGCGGTGGCGGTGGTGATCCTGACGCTGGTGCCGGGAATCGCGCTGTGGCTGCCGAACGCCGTGTATGGATAGACAGCCGTCCGGCGCGGTGCACGCCGACGCCGCATGGAGGCCCCCATGTGCAACAACTACCGGCTGGACGTGGACACCACCACGATCTTCGAGGAGTTCGCGGACCTGCGGATCACCATCCGCTTCTCGGAGGGCGTGCCCAACATCCAGCCGCGCCTGGATATCAGGATCACCGACACGGCGCCCATCGTGCGCGGCATCGCCGGGGAGCTGGGCGCGGGCGACCTGGTGCAGCGGCGCTGGAGCTGGCCGGGCCCCGGCGGCCGGCCGGTCTACAATTTCCGCTCCGACGGACGCGCGATCACTGCCGGTCGCTGCCTGATCCCGGCCGACGGGTTCTACGAATTCACCGATCCGGCCGACCGGAAGAAGAAGCGCAAGGACAAGTGGCTGTTCACCCGCACAGGCGCGCGCTGGTTCTGCATCGCCGGGATCTGGCGGACGACGCCGGAGGTGGGCGAAGCCTTCACCATGCTGACCATGCCACCAGGCCCCGACGTCGCGCCGTACCACGACCGACAGATCGCGATCCTGGATCGCGCCGATTGGGCGGCGTGGCTGGATCCCTCGGTTGCAGCGAACACGCTGCTGAAACCGTTGCCGGCTGGTAGTCTGGCGGTCGAGCAGGTCGGCTGAACCACGCCGGCATGCGATCGAGGTCGACCCGAGTCACCTGTCCGGAGTGAGCCGATGCGTCCTGGTTTCGCCCGCACCCCCGAGCCGCCCTATTACGCGGTGATCTTCACCTCGCAGCGGACGGATGGTGATGACGGCTACGCCGCGATGGCGGAGGCGATGGCGACGCTCGCCTTGCAGCAGCCGGGATGTCTCGGCGCCGAGTCGGTGCGCGATCCGTCCGGCCTCGGCATCACCGTCGCGTATTTCACCGACGAGGCGTCAATCGCCGCGTGGAAGGCGCATTCCGCGCATCGCGCCGCGCAGAAGGCCGGGCAGGAGCGTTGGTATGCGCATTACGAGATGCGGATCGCCAAGGTCGAGCGCGCCTATGCGGGACCCGAGGGGCGCTGACGACCGACCGGCTCGCATCGACGACGCGCAGCGAGGCTCTCGACATGGTCAAGGCGTGCGGCGCGCAGCGGCGGTTATCGTAAGGCATGGACGCGTCGAGCCTGAGACTTCGCACCTCCCTTCGTCCCTCTCACGCCCAACCCGCACGACGCCCGCGCCGTGCACGGGGCACGATCGCGCGGCGCCTCCGATGTGTCGCGCCGCTGGTGCTGCTCGCCCTCGCCGTGGCGACGCCGACGAGGGCGCAGCAGGGCGAGACGTCCGTTCCCCTCGTGGCGCGCGAAGCCGGCGGCAATCCGCACTATGTGCGGGTCAGCATCGGCAATGGTCCCGCGGCGCCGGTGTCCGTGGATACCGGATCGGTGGGTCTCTACGTGTTCCAGCGCGAGGTGGGGCCGGAGGTGGAGCGCACCGATACCCCGATCCATCAGGCCTATGTCGACGGCACGCGGTTCGACGGCTATGTCGGCCTCGCGACCGTGCGCTTTCCCGGCAGCGGCCTTGCCACCGGCAAGATCAGGATCGGGGTGATCACCCAGGTGTCCTGCGCACCGGAACAGCCACGCTGCCCGGGCAGCGACCAGAAGCCGGGTGTCATGGGCGTCGGCATGGACACGGGCGGACGGCTCGCCAGCCCCTTCGCGCAACTTCCGGGGCAGGCCGGGTCCGCCTTCGTGGTCGACGCACGGTCGGGTGGCGCGCCGCATATCACCTTCGGCCCTTCGGCCGGCACGTTGGCGCCGTTCCGATTTGCCGATCTCCGTCCCGGACGCCCGAGCACGATCGGACTGCCGTCGTGGGATGGGGGGTCGGTGCGCGGCTGCTACCGGGTGAACGGCGAAGCGGCCGCTTGCCAGGAGGTGATCTTCGACACCGGCGAGTGGGACACGGTGTTCGACCCCGGATCGGCGCAGACGATGCGGCTGGGTCCGCACGGATTCCTGCTGCCCGACCAGAGCTTCGAACTCGAGGTGCCGGGCGCGCTGCATCTGCGCCTCCGCACGGATCGCTCGATGTACATCAAGCCGAAGGCCACGCCGCGATCGAACAGCGGCACGCTGTTGTTCCGCTATGTGGCGGTGGCGTTCGACATGCGGAGGGGGCGCATCGGGTTCGAGTAGAACCACGCACGCGGCATCCGCGGGCCTCGATCCGCGGATCCGCTCGGCACGATCGTCTCAGCGGGACCGGCCTGATCCACGGCCGGGCGGCGCCTCGGCCTCCGCCCATGCGGCGCGACCGTCCGGCTCCCGAGAGCCAGCGCACGCGCCGGAAGGCGCGGACGCGGTGGGTGCGCTACCTGAACCGGCGCCAACGGTTTCAGGAGATACGATCATGGCCTTCCGCATCACCGGCCTTCCGGCCGCCCCCTTTGCACCCCTGTTCGAGCTGAGCGATGCGGAGCTGGCCGCACAGGGAGCCGTCCGCCGCATCGCGGACGGCGCGTACCCGTGCCGCATCAGCCTGACGGACTCGCAGCCGGGCGACGAACTGCTGTTGCTCAACTACGAGCACCATGCGGTTGCCTCGCCGTACCGCATGCGCTTCGCGATCTACGTGCGGCGCGGGGAGACGCAATATGACGCGCGCGACGACGTGCCGATGCAATTGCGGACCCGCGAGCTCGCGGTGCGGGCGTTCGACGCGGAGGGGATGATGGTGGGCCGCGAACTCACGCCTGGCACGGCGCTCGAGGCGAGCATCGCGCGCCTGTTCGCCGATGCACGTACGGCCTACCTGCACGTGCACTATGCCGCACCCGGCTGCTACGCCGCCCGCGTCGATCGAGCGTAGCCCGGGATCTGGAGGTCTGCGCTTTTCTGCGCACGCCCCGATCGCCCCCTCACCCCAGCCCTCTCCCGCGAGGAGAGAGGGGGCGGTCGCGGTTCGCACCTTCGTGTGTACGCCCCGATCGCCCTTTCACCCCGGCCCCCTCCCGGTAGGGGAGAGGGGGCGGTCGCGGTCCGCACCTTCTTGCGCACGCCCCGATCGCCCCCTCACCCCGGCCCTCTCCCGCGAGGGGAGAGGGGGCGGGGGCGGGCTATTCCGCGCGGCGGGCGCGGAACTCGGAGCGGGTGCGCCAGGTCGTGCCGTCATCCGGCGAGTACTCCCCGCGCCACAGGAAAGACGTTGGCGTGATCTCGGAGAAGCTCCAGCGGATCGGCTCCCCGGCCGGGCTGCGGCCCAGTTGCACGATCGTGTCGCCTTCACGGCGGGCGACCATCGAGAGGTACACCTGGGCGACCGGGTCGGTGTATTGCACCTGCCATGCGTCGATGCGCGGGTCGTAGACCCGCAGCGTGGTGCCGCAATACTCCGCGCGCCCGAGGGCCTCGGCCGGGTGGCGGTTGCCGCGGGGCGGCACGATCCATACGTCCTGGACCGCGCGCCCCTCCAGCACCCAACCGAAATGCCACTCGCCGGGGCGACGCCGCTGCGAACCGTCCGGCAGGAACTCCGTGTAGTCGATCGTCCAGGCGCCGATCAGCCAGCCATAGAGTTCCATCTTGCCGTCACGATCCGCGGCGGGTCCCTCCGCCAGCAGCGGGTCCAGCGTGTGCATCGCCCCCTCCTTACGCTGCTTCGGTATGCGCCTCGATCCGGTATCCGTCCGGATCGACCACGAAGGCGGCGTAGTAGCCGGCGCCGTAATCCGGCCGCAGGCCGGGGGCGCCGTTGTCGCGGCCGCCTTGCCCGAGCCCTGCCGCGTGGAACGCGTCGACCGCCGCGCGGGAGGGCGCGCGGAAGCAGACATGCAGGCCCGAGGCATCGTCCGCGGGCACCGGCCGCGCGGCGGCGATCACCCAGAAATCGGCGTCCGAATCGCCATAGCCGAGCGAGTCCGCCCCCTCATGCAGGCAGCGATAGCCGAGCGGGGCGAGGGCAGCGTCGTAGAAGCGCTTCGCTCTTGCGACATCGGCGACGCCAATCGAGATGTGGTCCAACATTGACGAGTCCTCCTGCACTGACGGGGTTGACGAGTCTGGACCTTAACCCCCTATCGGGTTAGGCAACGCGAGGATGCGACCAGTTGGATGAGGAGTCAACCGTCTTGGGGGTTATAATCGACCGATGACCGGCCGCCCTGCGCCCGTCGCCTCCTCCCTGCCCGCGGCGCGGATCGAGCTGTGCCTCGACTTCGTCAACACCCGGTTCTGGCGCGGCAGCGACGTGCCCGAAGAGACGCTCGGTGCGCCACAGGACCTGATCGCCTGGCTGCGCGGAACGGTTCACCTGCCGGCGGCCGTGCTGGGCGCGGCACCGGACCCGGCGGACCTGCACGCCCCGGCGCTGGCGTTGCGCGAGACGATTCACCGGCTGTTCGATGCGGTGGCGAGGGGGGAGACGCCGCCCATGGCGGATCTCGCCGCGCTGAACGACGCGCTGGCGGCGGCACCGCCGCGTGGCGCGCTGGTGCCTGCCGAGTCTGGGTTCGCCTGGGCGCTACGCCAGGGGGCGGTGACGCTGCCGGTGCTGCTCGCGCCGGTGTTGTGGTCTGCCGCCGACCTGCTGGCAGCGGCGTCCGCGCATCGCATCTGCCGCTGTGCCAACGAGAAATGCCGCTGGCTGTTCATCGATCGCAGCAAGGCGGGCACGCGCCGCTGGTGCGACATGGCGGCCTGCGGCAACCGCGCCAAGGCGCAGCGGCACTATGCGCGGAGCAAGGCGGGCTGAGCCGGAGCGGCGCGCGCCGTCAGGGGCCGCCCCACAACCTCGGTTCGGGAGGCATGATCGTGCCGCCCTCGAAGCGCAGCCCCGGCGCTCGGTCCGTTTCCAACGCGGTGGGTCCCGCAAGGTCCACGAACGCGGCCCGTTGCGCGACGAGCAGTGCCGGCGCGGTGCCCAGCGAGGTGCCGACTGCGCCGCCGACCATGATCCTGAATCCGCGTCGCGTCGCGTCCGCCGCCAGCGCCAATGCCTCGGTCAGGCCGCCGGCCTTGTCGAGCTTGATGTTGATGGCCTGGTAGCGTCCCGCCAGGCGGTCGAGATCGGCGCGCGTCCGGCATGCTTCGTCGGCGCAGAGCGGCACCGGCCCATCGTAGCCCGCCAGCGCGTCGTCCGCGCCCGCCGGCAGCGGCTGCTCCACCAGCTCCACCCGCAAATCCGCCGCGTGACGCAGGAATTCCGCCAACTGCGCGGCGTCCCAGCTCTCGTTGGCGTCGACGATCAGGCGCGCGGCCGGGGCCGCCGCGCGCACCGCCTGGACCCGCGCGAGGTCGTCCGCGCCGCCGAGTTCGAGCCGGATCAGCGGCCGCGTGCGCTGGCTGGCGGCCTGCGCGGCCATGGCTTCCGGGGTGTCGAGCTGGATGGTGAAGGCGGTGGCGACCGGCGCCACCTCGCCCACGCCGGCAAGGTCGGCGACCGGGCAATAGGCGCGGTTCGCCTCGATCGCCCAGAAGGCGCAATCGAGCGCGTTGCGTGCCGCGCCGGGCGGCAAGGCCTGTTGCAGGGTCTCGCGGTCGAGCCCGGACAGCACGGCGCCCTTGGTCCCCTCGAGCGTGGCGACGACGCTCTCGATGCTCTCGCCGAACCGCGCGAGGGGCACGCCTTCACCGCGCCCGCGCGAGTCGCCATCGGAGATCTCGGCGACGACGGTATCGACGGCGTGGACGACGCCTTGCGGGGTCGTGATCGGCCGTGCCAGCGGCCAGGCACGCCGGGTCACGGTCAGTCGTTGCGGATGTGGCGCCATGTTGGAAGCGGGCCCTCTCGGCGGCTGCGGGAGCGTGCGATCCTACACCAGAGATCCGCGCGTCGCTGCCGACGCCCGACAGGCGCAGGCGCGGCCGGCGCTGGACGCGCGATGTGGCCGGAGGCTGCTCCGGCTCACTCCGTCGCAGGCTTGGCCGGGGCGTCCGCGTTCGGCTTGGGCGCGACCGCGGCCGGCGTTTCCGCCGCGCCGACAGCCGGCTTGTCCGACGTCTTCTCTGCGGGCGGGCGCGCCTGCACGGCCCCTGCCGGTGGCTGCGCCTTCTGGATCGCGCCGGTCATCGGGATGAAGAACACGCCGACGTCGCGCCGGGAGTGGATCTTGCCTTCCTCGTCCTTGGTGTAGACGTAGAGCACCTGGCCGCGCTTGAAGGGCTGGCCGATGGGGATGATCATCCGCCCGCCCGGCTTGAGCTGCTTGAACAGGTCCGGCGGCGCGAAGGTGGCCGCGCAGGTGAAGATGATGATGTCGAAGCCGCCCTGCACCTCGGGCCAGCCGTAATACCCGTCGCCTACCTTGGTGTGGACGTTGTCATAGCCGAGTGGCGCGAAGATCTTGCCGACGGCGCGGCCCAGCGGCTCGATGATCTCGATCGAGTAGGCCTGCTTGACGATCCGCGACAGCAGCGAGCTCTGGAAGCCGCTGCCGGTGCCGATCTCGAGCGTGACGTCGTCCTTCTTCGGCTTGCAGATCTGGGTCATGTAGGCCTGTCCCAGATAGTCGGACAGTGCCGATCCATAGCCGAGCGCCCAGGGCTTGGGCTCCGTTTCGTAGGCGTCGCCGGGGGTCGCCCGGTGTTCGCTGTAGATGTAGTGGAAATACTCGCGCGGCACCGCCTCGAACGCCGCCATGACGGCGGGATCGGCGGACCCCAGACGCTCCTTCAGGTAGCTCTCGATCCGCTTCATGGCGGCCGGCTTGCGCTTCTGGATCGCATCGAACTGCGCATCGGTCAGGCTGACCGGCCGGCCCGACTCCTGCATCGCCTTCTCGTAGGCTGCCTTGGTCCAGGGCGTGGCGATCGCGGCGGCAGGCCGCACAAGGGCGGTGGCGGCCGCGGCGGAGATCAGTCCGCGGCGGGTAATCGGGCCGAGTTGTGCTGCCACGCGGTACGCTTCCTTGCTGCCGGGAATGAAATCAGGGCGATCCCATACAGCACTGCGGCACACAACAGAACCCTGCCGAACCCCGCTTCCCGCGCGATCAAATTGGCGAGCGGCGTCGCCACCACGGAGAAGGCGCCGTTCAGCCCCCAGGCCCAAGGCAGGAACCCGCTCCGGCCGGTCTGCGCGAGGCCGAGGGGGAACGGCAGGCCGAGGGCGATGGACACCGGGGCCAGCACGGCCAGCACGAGGGCGGCGCGCGCGGTCCACGACCAGCCCAGGGTCGCCAGGATCACCGGCTGCAGGAACAGCCCCACCGCCACGCACCAGGCGAGCACCACCAGCGCCACCACCACGAGCGCGCGTCCCGCCCAGGGCCGCACCTTCTCGGCGAGCAGGCTGCCGCAGCCGGAGGCGACCAGCATGCCGGTGAGCACCAGGGCGAACCCGCTGGTCCGGTCGTTCAGCCACAGGCTCGCCTGCTCGATCAGGAAGATCTCGAGGAACAGGAAGCCGAGACCGAGGGCGGGGAAATAGAGCACCGCGCGCAGCAGCGGCGCGTCCCCCGATCCGCGCAGGCGGCCAGGCGCGGCCAGCGGCACCAGCAGGACCAGCAAGGCGAGCACCACCGCCTGGGCGAGCACGGCCAGATTGACCAGGGCGCCCACCTCCTGCTGCGGCAGGATTTCCAGCCGCTTCAGGATCAGCCCGATCTGGTCCAGCCGCAGGATCGCGTAGAAGAACGGCCGATCCAGCGTCACCGGCGAGAGATTGAACGCGTCGCGGGAGGGTGTGGGCGTGCCACGCAGCACAGCCTCCGCCTCGTCGGCGATTGCGTCCGCGGGCCCGTCCGATTCGACCTGCCCCTTGGCGAAGGAGACGGCGGGCAGGTCGTTGTAGATGTCGCCCCGCGCGGCGCGCACGTCGAGCCCGGGATACCAGGAGACGTCGAAGGAGCGATCGTCGCACCAGTGCTTCAGCGCGGCGATGCGGGCAGCGGTCCAGGGCGACGGGGAGAGCAGGATGCGCACGCCCCAGGCGGAGCGGTAGACGACCGTGTGGGCGGCCGGGTCCGCGACGCCGGCGGCCAGCAACGCCGCACGGGCGGTCGCCAGCATGCGCAGGGCATAGACCGGGAAGTCGCGGATCGAGACCGGGATGGAGACGAGCCCGTCCGGGGTCAGCGCGCGCAGATAGGTGGTGAGCGCCTCGGCGCTGAAGGCAGCGACATTGGCCTCGGCCTGGTCGAGGAAGTCGGCCGAGAGGTCCACGAGGTCGTAGTGCCCGGTCTCGGCCGCCGCGATCGGGCTCTCGGCCGAGACGGTCACGCGTGGATCGGCCGGGAATGCCGGCGACGGTCCGAAACCGTGGCGCAGCGCGCCGGCCAGCACCGGTTCCGGCTCCAGCACCGTGACGTGGCGGGCGCCCAGCGCCAGCGCCTCCTGCACCCGGAAGCCGCCGGAGCCGCCGCCCAGCAGCACGCTGGGATGCGGCAGCAGCGTGTAGGGCAGGCCGGCGAGCGTCGCCTGGGCGTAGCCGGCATCGACCGGCCCCGGCTTGGGCAGGGCGGCGATGCGGTTGCCGTCGCGATACAGGCCGAAGGTCTGCGGCGGCCCCTCCACGCCCAGCATGCCGGCATTGTTGGAGATGTCGGTGTCGACGCGTTCGGTGAAGTCGTCGAGCAGGGCGTAGTCGCCGCGCGGCGAGAGGCGTTCGGCGGTGACCTTGGCGTCCGGCGTGTGCAGCGGCGCGTAGATCGCCTTGAAGTCGTTGAAGGCAGCCTGGTCGTCGAGCAGCAGCACCGCCTCGGCCGCGACGAGCGCGAGCAGCGCGGCGGCGGTGGCGCGCAGCCTGAAGCGCGGCACGAAGAACGCCGCCAAGGCGAGCGGCACCAGCAGCAGCGGCACGAGCTGGAACGCGTGCACGGCGAACATCGCGGCCAGCACCAGGGCGGCCCCCGCGCCCGCGCCGGCCAGGTCGGCGGCATAGACGATGCCGATGCGCTCGGCCTGCAGCACGAAGCAGAGCGAGATGAAGCAGCCGGCCAGGAAGAAGAACGGCAGCAGCGCCGCGTAGTAGCCGGCGATGTTCCAGAGCTGCGGTTCCCAGGTCGCGGGGTTCTGGAGCTGCAGCGGATTGAACGGGTTGGTGGTGGTGAAGTGGTAGCCGGCGGCAGCGCTGATCACCAGCAGCGCCGGCAGGATCGCGAGCAGGCGCGCGCCGTTGCGGGCGAAGGCGTCGCGCGCCAGGGCGAGCACGACCCCGCTCAGCGCGAACCCGACCATGACGATGGAGATGACCCAGTAGCCGTATTCCGACCACTTCGCGACGGCGAAGTACCGGGTCAGCGCGGTCTCGTATCCCACTGCGGCCAGTGAGACGAGGAAGAGCGGCAGGAGGTTCATGGGGTCAGCCGCGACCGCGCGATGCGACGCGAGATCCCCTTCTCCCTGCGCGGGAGAGGAATGCGGTGAGGCGGCGACCGGGGCCGATGTCCGGCGGCGTGAGAAGGACGAACGAAGGCCTCATGGCCAGACCCGGCGGCGCAGGAACGACGCCAGCAGCGCATTGAAGCGCGCCGGTTCGTCTACGAACAGGGCATGGCCAGCACTGGTGAAGATCGCACTCTCCGTTCCGGGGCGGTTGCGCGCCAGGTTCGCGGCCTGGGCTGCCCAACGCGGGCGCACCACATACAGCACGGGACGGTCGGTGGCATACACCGCCTCCCGCCAGTAGCTGCGGGGCAGCGGGTAGGAGCGCAGCAGCCGCGCCGCCGCCTGGGGCGTGCGCAGCGAAGCCTGGGTCAGCCGCTCGACATAGGCTTCCCCTGGCGAGCGCACGAACAGGCCCTGGACGAAGCGGCGCATCGCTTCGGGATAGGAGAGCCGGGGCGCCGGGTGGCGGGGCGGCGGCAGTGGGGCCGGGGGCGGCTCCTCGCCCACGGAATTGTCCACCAGCACGAGGCCGGCGAGCAGCGAATCCCCGTTCGCGTGCACGTAGGCGAGCGTGTCCAGCACGCCCAGCGACCAGGCCACCACCACCACCGGAACCGGCGTGAGGTTGGCGATCAGCTCCGCGATGTCCTGGGCCCGTCGCGCCGGGTCGTAGCCACGCGCCGGCGCCTCGGAGTCGCCCTGCCCCCGCGGGTCGAACGCAATCACGTGATAGCTCTGGCTGAACGCCTTGATTTGCGCCGCCCAGATCCAGGCCGGCATGGTCCAGCCGGGGATAAAGACGATCGTGTGGCCTCTGGAGGGACCGGCTTCGAGGTAGTGCAACCGCACCCCGTCGCTGGTGACGAACTCGCGGTCGAGGACCGGACCGCTTGCCCATGCCGCCGGTGCATCGCCGGCGAGCGGGACCGCCAACGCCAGGAGCAGCAGCGGGAGCACGATCCCGACTCGGAGCCATCGCCTCTGCATGGCCGCCACATGAGGAACCCATACGGCACCGTGTCAATCCAAATCCGCGGCGCGGCAGGGCCGGTCCCCGTTCATCCGTTTTTCACGTTTGCGGCGAAGGATGCGGCGGGACCGGCCTCAGCCGGCGGGAGCCTCGCGTGGAAGACGGAACGGGCCAGATGCGCCGATTGCTGGTCGTGGATGACGAGCGCATCCAGCGGCTGATCGTCGCCCGCGCGGTCGAAACCCTGGGCTTCACCACCGACGCGGCGGCCACTCTGCAGGAAGCCGCGGCACTCCTCGGCAGCCAGCGCTACGACGCCGTCGTGCTGGACCTCTCGCTGGGCGAGGCAGAGGGGATCAGCCTGCTGCAGGCGCTGCGTGATTCCGCCGGCGATCCGCTGGTGATCTTCATCTCGCGGCTCGACTCGCGGGTGCGCGCCGCGTCGACGCGACTGGCTGCCGCGTTCGGGCTGCGGGTCGCCGGCGCGCTCGAGAAGCCGGTCGCGCCCGGCACCCTGCGCGCTCTGCTCCGGTCGGAGCCTCCGTCCCTGCCGAGTCGCCCGCGTCCCGCTGCCTCGGCGCCCACGGCGGAGGACCTGGCCGGCGCGCTCGCCCGCGGCGAACTCGGCGCGGAGTTCCAGCCCAAGGTGGCCCTGCCCGACGGCCGCATCGTCGGGGTGGAGGCGCTGGCACGCTGGCGACGCGCGGACAGCACCGTCATCCCGCCCGACCTGTTCATCCCGATCGCGGAGCAGAACGGGCTGATCGAAGCGCTCACCGCGCAGATCCTGCAATACGCCCTTGCCGCGTGCCGCCGCTGGCGCCCCGGCCACCCGACCTGTTCGGTGGCGGTGAACATCTCCCCGCTCGTGCTGACCAACGCGAACCTGCCCGAATACATCGATCATCTGCTGCAGGAAGCCCATCTCGGGCCCGGCGCCCTGGTCGCCGAGATCACCGAGAGTTCGGTGATCGCCAATCCCCTGGTGGCCGCCGAAGTGCTCACCCGGCTGCGCATCAAGGGCGTGAGCCTGTCGATCGACGATTTCGGCACCGGCCATTCGTCCCTGCTGACGCTGCTGCGGCTGCCCTTCTCGGAACTCAAGATCGACCGCTCCTTCGTCTCCCACTGCGATACCGACCCGGAAGCCTGGAAGATCGTGCGCGCCACCATCTCCATGGCGCGGGAGCTCGGGTTGACCGTGGTGGCGGAGGGGGTCGAAACCGAGGAGGTGGCGGCGCGGCTGCGCACCGCCGGCTGCGACATCGGCCAGGGCTGGCATTTCGGCCGACCGATGCCGGAAGACGGGCTGCTCGAATGGATGGCAGCGCGACTGGTCGCGGTCGCCTGATCCGATGCGCAGCCACGCACGCCGCGCCCGGAGACGGCCATGATCGGCGCCACCCTCGCCCTGGCAGGCGTGCACCTGCTGCGCATCGCCCAGCTCGCGCCAGACCTGATCACGTCGAACCTGACTTCGCCGAACCTGGTCGCGCCAAGCCTGGTTGCGTCCGGGGTCGCCGCGCCAAGCGTGGTTGCGCCGGGTGTCGCCGCGCCAGGCCTCGTCGTGCCGGGCATGACTCCGCCGAACCTGGATGTTCCGGGACTGGCGGAGTGGGGGTTGGTTGCGCCCACGCTGGAGGCGCTGGGTGCCGTCGTGCTGGGCCTGCTGCTGGGCGCGCTGGCCGTCACCCGCCGGCGGCTGCGACGGACGCGGGCGTTGCTGGAGGCGACGCTCGCCGCGTCCAGCCAGGGCATCATCCTGGCCGACCGCGCCGCGGACCGCATCCTGCTGAACCGGCGGGCACAGCAGGTGCTGGACCTGCCGCTCAGCCTGCTGCGCGGTCAGCCCAGCCTGACCGCATGGCGCCGGTGGCAGGCCACGACCCGTGGCCTGCCGCCCGCGGTCGCCCCACTGCTGGATCCGGACCAGCCGCTGCCCTCGGCCTGCGTCTTCCATGTCGAGGGATCGATCTACGCCCTGCACGCGGAAAGGCAGGGCGACGCGCTGACGGTGGGAACCCTCACCGACCTCACCCCGCTGCGGACGGCAGAGCACGCCCTCGCGGACGCGCAGCAGGCCGCGGCAACGGCGGAAAAGCGGCGGGCCGAGTTCCTCGCCATCATGAGCCACGAGATGCGCACGCCGCTGAACGGCATCCTCGGCATGACCGGCCTGATGCTGGACATGCAGCCGGCGCCGGAGGAACGCAACTACCTCGAACTGATCCGCGCCTCGGGAGACCAGTTGCTGGAGCTGATCACCGACCTGCTCGACTTCTGCCGTCTCGACGCCGGTCGGCTGGAGCTCGAAATCGCGGTGTTCGATCTGCCGCAGAAGATCGCGGCCGCGGTTGCGCTGCTGAAGACGCCGGCCGACGCGAAGGGACTGACGCTGACCTGTGACCTGGCCGACGACCTCCCGCGCTGGGTGTCGGGCGACCCCGGCCGGCTGCGGCAGGTGCTGCTGCACCTGATCGGCAACGCCGTGAAGTTCACCGAACGCGGGCAGGTGACGGTGAGCGCGACGGTCACCAGGCGCGACGCCACGCACGCGGAAATCGCCGTCACCGTGAGGGACACTGGCATCGGGATGACTGCGGCGACCCAGGCGCGCCTGTTCCAGCCGTTCAGCCAGGCGGATGGGTCGATGTCACGCCGCTTCGGCGGCACCGGCCTGGGTCTCGCCATCTGCCGACGCCTGGTCGAGCACATGGGCGGCACGCTGGAGGCGGACAGCCTCCTGAACCAGGGCAGCGCATTCCGATTCTGCCTGCCCTATCGCCTCGCCGTCCCGCCGACCCACGTCCCGGCGCCCTGGGAACCGGAGATCGCGCGGCGCCTGCGCGTGCTGGTGGCCGAGGACAACAGCACCAACCGCCTCGTCGCCGTCCGCATCCTCGACCGGCTCGGCCACGCGGTGGAGGCGGTGGCCGACGGGGCGGAGGCAGTCCGCGCGGTGGCGGCCGCCCCCTACGACCTCGTGCTGATGGACGTGATGATGCCGGTCATGGACGGCCTGGCCGCGACGCGCGAGATCCGCGCGATGGCGGGACCACGGAGCGCGACTCCCATCATCGGCCTGACGGCGAACGCCCAGCCGGAGGACGAGAAGGCCTGCCGCGCGGCGGGCATGCAGGGGTTCGTGACCAAGCCGTTCACCGCCGAACGTCTCGCCGCGGCGATCGCTCGCGCGGTTCCGCCGCCGCCGGCCGCCGCCGATGGATCGGCCGCGCCGGCGCCCACCGGCCCGGCGCTGGACGTGGATTTCCTGGCGCGGCTCGCGGCGGAAATCGGGACCGATGGCACCCTGGAGGCGATCGCCCTGTTCCGGGAGGATGGGCCGGCGCGACTGGCGCATATCCGCGCCTCGGCGGAGGATCCGGCACTGCTCCGGCGTGAAGCCCATGCGCTCGCGGGCGCCGCGCGCAACCTCGGACTCGTCGCGCTCGGACATGCCGCCGGCACCATGCAGCGATCAGCCGAACGTGCACGGCCGGATGTGGCACAGATCGAAGGGCTGGCCGCGCTGATGGACCAGAGTCTGGCGGCCCTGGCGGAATGGGAGACGACGGTGCGGGCGAGCGTCCCGGGCTAGCCCGAACCGGACGCGCCGCGCCTACCCGACCGCTTCCAGCACCGCGTCGCAGATCCGGCCGACCTGGACGTCGGTCAGGTCGGGATGGATCGGCAATGCGAGAATCCGCGTGGCGAGGTCTTCGGCCACCGGCAGGCCGGCGCCATCATGGCTGCCGGCATAGGCGGGCTGCTTGTGCAGCGGGCGCGGGTAGTAGATCGCCGTCGGCACGCCGCGGCTCTTCAGCACCGATTGCACGTGCTCGCGCGCGGCGCCGTCGCGCAGCAGGATCGCGTAGATGGCCCATGCGCTGGTACTGTCCGGCACGCGCACCGGGGTCTGCACCGCATTGCCCAACCGGCTGTCATAGACCTGTGCGATGCGCTCGCGCGCCGCGAGTTCCTCGGGAAATACCGTCAGCTTGGCCAGCAGCACCGCCGCCTGCAGCGAATCCAGCCGGCCGTTCATGCCGGTGCGCAGCACCTCGTAGCGGGTGGTGCCCTCACCATGGGTGCGCAGGCTGCGATAGAGCGCGGCAAGCTCGTCGCTGTCGGTGAACATCGCGCCACCGTCGCCGTACGCGCCCAGCGGCTTGGACGGGAAGAAGGAGGTCGCGGTCGCCTCCGCCTGGGTGCCCAACGGCTTGCCGTGCAGCGTGGCGCCGAAGCTCTGCGCCAGGTCGTCGAGCGTGAACAGGCCGTGCCGCGCGGCGATGGCGCGCAGCGCCGGCCAATCGGCGGGCTGGCCGAACAGGTCGACACCGATCAGTGCCCGCGGGCGCAGCCGGCCCGCGGCCTTGACCGCCTCGATACGCGCCTCGAGATGCGCCGGATCGATCTGGAACGTGCGCGGGTCGACGTCGACGAAGACCGGCGTCGCACCCAGGACCAGCGGCACCTCGGCCGTCGCCGTATAGGTGAAGGCGGGCAGGAACACCGCATCGCCGGCGCCGATCCCGGCCCCCATCAGCGCGATCTGGATCGCATCGGTGCCGGAGCTGACCCCGATGCAGTGCCTGGCGCCGCAGAACCGCGCGAGTTCCTGCTCGAGTTCCGTCACCTCAGGGCCGAGGATGAACTGGCAATGGCCCAGCACCCGATCGAGCCGCCCGCGCAGATCGGCGGCGATGCGCGCCTGCTGCGCCTTCAGATCGAGGAACGGGATCGGCTGGGGAGCGGTATCGGTCATCATGTCCCTCGTGGGCGGGGTCGAACTGGGTGTGACTGGCGGCAAGGCCGGGGGCGAGGCCGCGGCGCGGGCCGCCGCATCCCCGTCGCTCGCCTCAAGCACGGGCCTCACCGACGCTGCCGTCGGCGTTGTGCTCGAACTCCGGAATCAGGCGGGAGAGCAGGGCGAGCGCCTGGCGCGGCTGGCCGTTGCGGCAGGCGCTGGCGATCTCGTCGATGGCGCGGCCGACGATCGCCGGGTCGGCGGTTCGCGGCATCGCCATCAGCAGCCCGGCATAGCCGGTCGGCACGGGCGGTTCCTTGCCGTGGAACAGCTCCTCGAACAGTTTCTCGCCGGGGCGCAGCCCGGTGAAGCGGATCTCCACGTCCTTGTCCGGATGCAGGCCGGCGAGACGGATCATCTGGCGCGCCAGATCGACGATCTTCACCGGCTCGCCCATGTCGAGCACGAAGATGCCGCCGTCCAGGCCGGAGGGCAGCGTGACGTCGCCGACGCCCAGCACGCTCGCCTGCAGGACCAGCGACACCGCCTCCCGCACCGTCATGAAATAGCGGCGCATGTCCGGATGGGTGACGGTCAGCGGTCCGCCGCGGGCGAGCTGGCGCTGGAACAGCGGCACGACGGAGCCGGTGCTGCCGAGCACGTTGCCGAAGCGGACGGTGACGCAGCGCATGACGGAGGGGGGCGCAGAGCCAGCGGCGGGGCGTCCGGCGCGGGCGGCCAGGTCGAGCGCCTGGCAGTACATCTCGGCCAGCCGCTTCGACGCGCCCATCACCGAGGTCGGGTTCACCGCCTTGTCGGTGGAGATC
Organism: Rhodospirillales bacterium; assembly: GCA_017304945.1. Taxonomy (GTDB): domain Bacteria; phylum Pseudomonadota; class Alphaproteobacteria; order Acetobacterales; family Acetobacteraceae; genus Rhodopila. The sequence continues at coordinate 91,941 of JAFKLG010000057.1, read as the reverse complement.
AGCACCATCGCGAGCGCCCCCACCGCGCGTGCGGCATCGGCCACGTGGCGGGTGCCGACCACGTTGGTCATCAGCCCCTCGAGCGGGTTCGCTTCCACCATCGGCACGTGCTTGAGCGCGGCGGCGTGGAACACGAGTTCGGGGCGGAACACGTCGAACACCGCCCGCACGCGCGCCTCGTCGCGGATGTCCACCAGCATGGCCTGGCGCGACACGGCCGGATGGCTCTCGGCGAGTTCGAGGTCGATCTGCCACAACGCGTATTCGCCGTTGTCCGCCAGCATCAGCGCGGCCGGGCCGAATGCGGCGACCTGACGGGCGAGCTCGCTGCCGATCGTGCCGCCGGCGCCGGTCACGATCACGCGCCGGCCCTGGATCAACCGCGCCATCCCGTCGCGGTCCAGCGGCACTTGCGGCCGGTTCAGCAGATCCTCGATCGCCACCGGCTTGAGCTCGAGCGGCCGGGTGCGGCCAGCCGGCAGCGCGGGGTCGAGCGCGGTCGGGCGCGGCGCGCGGCGCAGGCTGAGCCCGAATCGCTCCGCCTGCTCCACCACCGAGGCAAGCGCGTTGCCGGACAGGTCCGGCGTCGCGATCACCAGCGTGTCGGGGAGTCGCTCCTCCTCCTGCAGCCGCGCGAGGACGGCGGGCAGGTCACCGATCGCGCCCAGGATGGTGTGGCCCTGAATGCGGCGTCCGACCTGCCGGGGGCTCAGCGCGAGCAGCCCCTCGACATGGAAGGATGGCCGCCGTCCGCCCGACCGGCCGCTCTGGGCGAGGGCGCGCAGGAACAGGTCGGCATCCTCGCCCTCCCCGATCAGCAGCACCGAGGTGGCCTGGCCGTCATTCGGGCGCAGCCCGGCGCGGATCAGCATCTGGCGGTAGGCGACCCGCGGTGCGCCCAGCAGCACCAGCAGCGACAGCGCGTGGATCAGCGGGAAGGTGGGATTCGGCGACGCGCCACCGGTCGGCACGGCGACCAGGGCGAACAGCGCGGCGGCGATCGCGCTGCTCGCCGCCACCGTCAACAGGTCACCGATTCCGGCGAAGCGCCAGTATTGCTGGGACAGCCGGAACGGCAGGCCCGCGAGCAGCAGGCACAGCGCGCCGGTCGGGATCATCCAGGCCGGATGCAGGATCGGAGCTGCCGGGTCGGCGATCCAGCGCGCCACCGGAACCGCGGCTGCGGCGAGCAGACCGTCCAGGGCGACGTTGACGCCAATGCGGATCAGCGAGCGCGTCGCAGGCATGCGCGCCCCTATAACCCAGGCCGGGGTGCAGGCATACCCTCCGCCCGATCATGTTCTGTGACCGCAGGTAACGGTTGTGCATCGGCGTGGGGACGAAGATACTCCGCTCGCACGCCTGCGGCTGGGGTCCCTGCCCAGCCGGACGGGACGCGTCGCAGACGTGGCCTGACGTCCGCAAGCACAAGAACGGCCGGCCAACGCGCCGTCCGACAGGGAGAATCCGTTCATGAAGCAGACCGTCACGCGCCCGCGCGCGGGCGTGCCGCCCGCTGCGCGTTCCACTCGTCCTGCCGCTCCTGCCCCGGCCGCCGCGCCTGGCGGCGCGCCGGACGCTGCGTCCGATCCACCCGCTCGCACGGCGGGGCTCACCCGCCGCCGCGCCCTCGCCGCCGCGGCCGGCGCCGCCGCGCTGCCCCTGGTGCACATCCGTTCGGCCGGCGCCGCGGGCAAGCTCAGCCTGGCGCTGTGGGACCATTGGGTACCGGCCGGCAATGCCGCGATGAAGAAGCTGGTCGACGCCTGGGCCGCCAAGAACAAGGTCGACATCCAGCTCGATTTCCTCACCGCCATCGGCTTCAAGATCAACATCACCATGGCGGCCGAGGCGCAGGCCCGTACCGGCCACGACGTCTACGCCTTCGACATGTGGACCGTGCACGAGTTCGCCGAGAAGCTCGATCCGATGGACGACGTCGTGGGCAAGCTCTCGGCGAAATACGGCAAGATCTCCAAGGCGGTGGAGTATCTCGGCAAGGTCGACGGCCACTGGATGGCGGTTCCGGTGGGCTGGGGTTCGTCCCCCCTTTCGGCCTGCGCGCGGATCAGCATGTTCCAGAAATACGGCAACGTGGACGTGCGGAAATGGTACCCCGACCACGAGTCCACCCCCGCCGCCGCGGCCGACTGGACCTATGACACCCAGCTCAAGCTCGCCGAGGCCTGCGCCAAGGGCGGGTATCCGTTCGCCCTGGGCAGCGGCACGACGACCGATTCCTGCCAGACCTGGGGAGCGATCTTCGGCGCGTTCGGCGCCGACCTGATCGACGCCAAGGGCAACGTCACCGTCGACTCGGACAACGTGCGCAGGGCGCTGGAATACGCCCAGAAGCTCGTGAAGTTCCTGCCGCCGGACACGGTCAGCTTCGACGACGCCTCGAACAACCGCGCGCTGATCTCCGGCAAGGCGGCGATGATCTGGAACCCGCCCTCCGCCTGGGCGGTCGCCAAGCGCGACTCGCCCGAGATCGCCGCCGACTGCTGGACCTTCCCCAATCCGAAAGGGCCGAAGGGCCGGCTCGTGCCGCTGCGGCCGTATTTCTGGGGCATCTGGCAGTTCGCCCAGAACAAGAGCGCCGCCAAGGAGCTGATCACCTGGCTGTCCGAACGCGAACAGGTCGAAGTGCTGGAGCAGGCGGTGGTCGGCTACGACATCCCGCCCTTCCTCTCGATGTCCGACATGAAGATCTGGAGCGAGGTCGAGCCGCCGAAGGGCACCGTCTTCAACTATCCCATCCGCCCCTGGCACGACGCCGAGTACTACATCACCGGCTCCTCGGGGCCGCCGGACATCGCGGTGCAGATGTGGAACCGCGGCACGGTGCCGACGATGGTGGCGAAGCTGGTGGCGGGACAGAGCATCGACCAGGCCATCGCCTGGGCGAAGGACGAGCTGGCAGGCTTCATCCGCTAGACTAGGCGCGCGGGATCGCCCTCTGCGCGGGTCGCCACGCGCCGGCGTGCCTCAGGTCAGCAGGCGATCCAGGGCGGACATCGTGTCGAACACGGTGTCCGCCCCGGCCGCGTATAGCCGCTCCGCATGGCGCGGCCCGCAATGGCTCGCGCCGGTGAAGCCGAGGGCGCGCATGCCGGCGGCGCGCGCCGCCTGCACGCCGGCGACGCTGTCCTCGACCACCACGCATGCCTCCGGCGCAACCCCCATCTGATCGGCAGCGAAGAGGAACAGGTCCGGGGCGGGCTTGCCCCGCGCCACCTGGGTCGCACTGAACACCCGCGGCGCGAAACGGTCCCACAGCCCGACCAGCCCCAGCGTGTGGGCGAGCCGCGCCGGCTCGCTGCCGGAGGCGACACAGGACGGCAGCGTCAGCCGGTCCAGCGCCGCGACGATGCCGGGGACCGGCTGCAGCCGGCCCTCGAAGGCCGCATGGGTGGCGGCGCGGATCTGGTCCGCGAGATCGGCCGGCAGCCGGCGGCCGGTGTCCCGCTCCAGCTTCTCGATCATGCTGCGCAGGCTGATTCCCACATAGAGGTCGAGAATCTCCGCGACCGACAGCTCGATCCCGGCCGCCTCGAGGCAAGCCGCCTCCGCCTCGCAGGACAGCAGCTCCGAGTCGATCAGCACGCCGTCGCAATCGAAGATCACCAGTTCCGGCGGCATCCGGCGCGTCCTGGCCGCTTCGCTCACTCCGGCGGTTCGCCTTGCACCGGGGTCCGGTCGAGATCCGCGATCAGCGTCGTCACTTCGGCGATCGCGGCCTCGGCCTTGGCGGCGTCGGTGCCCTTGGCCACGATGGACACGCCATTGCCGGTCGGTCGGTAGAACGGGTAGCTGCCCAGGTCGAGCTCCGGGTAACGGGCCTGCACGGCCGTGAGGCCCTCGGCGATCAGCCCCTCGGCCAGCCCGATCGCATGCACCGCGCGAGAGACCACCCGCGGGCCGCCCTGCAGCTTGGGCGCAAGCCAGTCGAACATCGACTGCATCACCCGTGGCACACCGGCCATCACGTAGACATTGCCGATCTGGAACCCCGGCGCGACCGACAGCGCGTTGTCGATCAGCGTGGCGCCGCGCGGCATGGTCGCCATGCGCTGCCGGGCGGCGTTGAAGCCACCGGGCGGATAGCTGCGCTCCATGCGCGCCCAGGCCTCGGGATGCGGCTCCCATGGCACGCCGAACGCGGCGGCCACGCATTCGCTGGTGATGTCGTCATGCGTCGGCCCGATGCCGCCGGTCGTGAACACGTAGGTGAACTTCGCCCGCACCTCGTTGACCGTGTCGATGATGGTCTGCGGCACGTCGGGAATGATCCGCACCTCCCGCATCGGGATGCCGAGTTCCCCCAGGCGGGTGGCCAGGAAACGGATGTTCGCATCCTGGGTGCGGCCCGAGAGCACCTCGTTGCCGATCACCAGCAGGCAGGCGGTGGGGTTGGTCGCGGTCATCGGGCTGGCTCTCCTCGGGGCGATTCCGCCGCAGCGTGCCACCGCTGGCGGCGCTACAGGAAGTCCCGCAGCAACGGAATCAGCGGCTTGTCCGCAGGCGGCATCTCGTACTCGCCGAGTTTCTGCGGCCGCACCCAGGCGAGCGTCTGGTTCTCCCGCGGCTTCGGCGTCCCCTTCCAGCGCCGGCACAAATACAGCGGCATCAGCAGGTGGAACCGGTCATAGGCGTGCGAGGCGAAGGCGAAGGGCGCGAGGCACGCGGCGGAGACGTCGATCCCCAGCTCCTCCTTCAGCTCGCGGATCAGCGCGGCTTCCGGGGTCTCGCCCGGGTTGAGCTTGCCGCCCGGGAACTCCCAGAGCCCGGCCATCTTCTTGCCTTCCGGGCGGCGCGCCAGCAGCACGCGCCCATCGGTATCGATCAGCGCGCAGGCGGCGACCAGCAGCAGCGGCAGGGCGCCTTCCAGCGCCGGTTCGGGGGCGTCCGGCGCGCCGAAGATGTCGTCGCGCGTCGCCTCGAAGAGCCAGACCGGGTGGTTGCCCCCGCGCGCCACCGAGTGGCCGACCCCCTCCCCGGTCTGGCGGAAGCCGATGCGGCGCAGCACGGCGGCCGAAGCCGGGTTGTCGGTCGCGACCTGCGCCTCGATCCGGTCGATCGTGAGGTTGGCGAAGCCCCAGCGCACCAGCTTGCCGGCGGCCTCGCTGGCCACCCCATGGCCCCAGAAGCGCCGCCCGACCCAGTAGCCGAGCCGCCCGAGGCGGTCGGCCGGGTCGAGGCGAAGGCCGACGGCGCCGACCAGCGTCTCCTTCTCGCCCTCATGGCCGGTGATCGCGAGGTGGTAGGCGGTGCCCTCGTCGAGGTCCCGCCGCGCCGAGGCGATCCAGGCGTCCGCATCCTCCCGGCTGTACGGGAAGGGGACCACCGCGAGGGTGCGGGTGACCTCCCAGTCGTTGATCAGCCGGTGCAGCGCCGGCGCATCGCTCGGCCGCAGCGCACGCAGCGTGAGGCGTTCGGTGGCGATCGGCTGGAACCCGGTCGGCGTGGCCCGAGCCGGCGTGGCCTGGGTCGGAGTCGCCGGATTCGGCGCGCGGGTGCGGCGGCGGCGAACCGGCTTGGCGATGGGCTTGGGCTCCGCCTGGGCGGATTGGGTCATGGACAGGACATCTTCGGGATTCGCTTTCGGGCGCTGCGGGCAAGGTGGCGCAGGGCGGCCGGAAGGGCAATCGGGGATGGCGACGCTCAGGCGGCATCGTGGAAGATCAGGCCCAGGGTGCGCCGCTCGCCGGAACGGATTTCGCTGACGCCGTGCCGCATGATCACGCGGTAGGGGCCCCGCGCGCCCTGCACCGGCCGATGGTGCACCGGGAAGATAACCGCCGCGCCCTGTTGCAGCGGCACCACGCTCGCCCGCGACTGCATGCGTGGCCGCTGTTCGGTCATGACGAACTCGCCGCCGGTGAAATCCGTCCCGGGAGCGCTGAGCAGCACCGCGGCCTGGAGCGGGAAGACCAGCTCGCCATACAGGTCCTGATGCAGGCAGTTGTAGTCCCCGGGCCCGTAGCGCAGCAGCAACGGCGTGGGCCGGGTCTGGCCGGCCGCGTGGCAGCGCGCGAGGAACGCATCCAGGTCCGGCGGGAACGCCGCCGCCTCCCCCAGCGCCGCGCGCCAGGCATTCGCGATCGGCGCCAGGGAGCGGTAGAGCGTCCGGCGCAGGTCGGCGATCACCGGCGGAAGCGGCGCGGCGAAGTATTTGTATTCGCCGCGTCCATACGCATGCTGCTGCATGACCACGCGGCGCCGGAACAATCCGTCCGCCTCGTACAACGCGGCCAGCGCATGGCAGGCGGCCGTGTCGAGCAAGGGCCGCACCGCATAGCCCTGCCGCGCGATGTCGTCGGCCAGGTCCTCGGCCCGCAGGCGCGCGGCGGCCCGATCCGCGGGCATCCGCGCCTCGCCGGCATGGCCCAGCTCGTCCGGCATCGGCGTCTCGGCGTGCAGGCTTTCGGACATCGCTGGTCCCTCCCATGCAGGCAGGCGATGTGGCACGGCCGGTGGCGTCCCGCCCTCCGCCGATTGCGGCGGTTCAGGTCACCGCCTGCACCGGGTACCCGCTGCGCAGCGCATGCACCAGCGGATTGTGCTCGTCCGGCGTCATCACCCGCCGGAACCCGCGGCTCGGGCGGCCCAGATGGGTGCGGCGATACGCCCCCGCATCGAAGCCGGGAGACGGATCGACGTCGCGGAACGTGCCCGCCTGCAGGTAGTGCGCGAACGCGTCGCGATTGGGGCCCAGGTCCTCGGTGTGCTGCGCCACGTACCAGCGCACGTCGAACAGGTGGTTCGGGCTGACCTGCTGGCGCCGCCGATGGGTCAGGAAATGCGCCAGCGCCAGCTCGCCGTCCGGCACACCATGCGCCGTCCGGTACCAGATCGGCTCGAAATACGGGACCGGCCGGCGGTCCGCGGCCTCACCCACCACGATGTAGTGCACCAACGGATTGATGCGCAGCCGGGCCACGTCCGGATTGGTGCGCGTATACCAGAGCGGATCGAAATAGATGTTCGGGCGCCGCCCCTCCTGCCAGCCGAACCGGCAGAAATGGTTGCACGGGTCGACATCGGCGGCATGCACGTCGCTGCCATTGATGAGGTAGTAGTTGACGTCGAGCAGGCCGGAGAGCTGGACCAGCGCATAGTCGGGGAAGACGGGCTGCCCCTCCGTTGCCGTCGCGTCCAGATACGCCGCATACGGGTCGGTGCCGGGCGCCACGGTTCGCCCCGGCAGATACGGCACGGGCCACAATTCCGCCGACGGCGCGAATCGTCCGGTGTGGCGCAGGGTCAGGAAATGCGCCAGCGCCAGCGTCTCGGCCGGCAACTCGTAGGCTTGTCGGTACCAGGCAGGGTCGAAGGCGGGATGCGGGCGCCGCCCTTCCTGGTCCCCACTGCGGAAATAGTGCAGCAACGGATTCAACGCGGCGGCGGCGATCTCGGGATTGGTCTCGAGATACCAGGCCGTGTCGAACCAGCGGTTGGGCCAGCGGCCTTCGCGCCACCCGTAATGCAGGTAGTGCATGGTCGGGTCGAGGTCGAACCGCGCCACGTCCGGATAGCGCGCGCGATACCAGACCGGGTCCATCACCCCGGCCTCCACCAGCTCGCCGGCCGTCTCGGCGTCCACCGACATCACGTCGCTCAGCCGGCCACCCGCACCGGCGGCATCGTCCCCGCGGCGCGCGCGCCGAGCCAGTCGGAAAGGGCGGTGCGGATATCGGCGAGCACCGGCCCCCAGGCGCCCGGCACCGGCTGGCGGAACAGCCGCGCCGTCGGGTACCAGGGGCTGTCACTGCGATCGAGCAGCCAGCGCCAGTCCGCCGCCTTCGGAATCATGATCCAGACCGGCCGGCCCAGCGCCCCGGTCAGGTGCCCCATGGAGGTGTCGACGGTGATCACCAGGTCCAGGTTCTCGATCACCGCAGCGGTCTCGCCGAAATCGGTCAGCGCCTCGGACAGATCCGTCATCCCCGGAAAGCGCGGGATCAGTGCCAGGTCGCGCGCCGGCATCGGCTTCTGCAAGGAGACGAACACGGCCGACCCGATATCCGCCAACGGCAACAACTGCTCCAGCGGAACGGAGCGGCGACGGTCGTTCGGATGCGTGGGACGGCCCGTCCAGGCGAGGCCGATGCGCGGCAGCTTCGGCGGCAGCGTGGCGTTCAGCCGCTCCCGCCAATGCGCGACGCGTGCCGGGTCGGCGTACAGATAGGGCACCTTGGCCGGGATGGTGTCGAGCCGGGTCTGGAACAGGTAAGGCAGGCTCGAAAGCCGGCAGTTGATGGCGTGGCCGGGGATCTCGTTCCAGCGATGGTGGTACTGCGCCACGCCCGGCATCTTGCTCAGCAGCGGCCCCATCTCGGCGCTGCAGCCCAGCACCACCTCCTGGCAGAGTGCCGCCGCCATCGGGATGTAGCGCGCGAACTGGATCGTATCGCCATAGCCCTGGTCGCCCACCAGCAGCAGCCGCCCGTTCGGCACCGGCATGCCGTTCCAGGGCGCCGAGGTCATGGCAGGCAGCGTCGCCTTTCCCGCCTCGGTCATGTTGCGCCATTCGTATTCGATCCAGCCCGGGGCGAACTGGCCCATCGCCAGCAGGTTCTGCGCCAGCGCCAGCCGCGCATCCGCATGCTCGTGCTTGAGCCCGATCGCACGCAGCAGGCAGGCGGTCGCGCGCTCCCGGTCGTCCACGTCGGCGTAGATCAGCGACAGGTTCACCAGGTGGTCGGGATTGTTCGGATCCAGCCGGATGGATTCGTTGCCCGCTGCGACCGCCTCGTCCATGCGATAGGTCAGCCGGCACAGCGAACTCAGATGCGCATACCAACTCGGATTTCCCGGCCGCAGCTTGATGGCGCGCTGCAGCAGCTCGACCCCGGTCTCGGGGTCGTTCTGCGACGCGGCGATGATGCCCTGCAGCGCGAGAGCGGCCGGATGATCCGGCTTCTGTGCCAGCACGTCGCGGCAGATTCCGTCCGCCTCGTGATACCGCTTCGCCTGGGCGGCCGCCTGGGCGCGGGCGAGCGCCTGTTCGGGTGTTTCCGGCATTCCGGGCGCCGCCGGAGCGGGCGGTGACGCCGCGGGCCGGGGAATGGCCGGGATGGGTGCACCGGACGGTCCGGCCGCGGTTCCAGCAGGCGAAGGAGTGGTTGCGCTCATGGGCCGGAAACTGCCGCGCCGGGTCGGGTCAGGACAAGCAGAACCTGCAACGGAACACCGGACAGGTCAGAACGCCGGCAGCACCTCCGTTTCGAGCAGGCGCCGTGCCGTCGCGGCCTGCTCCGGGTCGGTGCCGCGCATGCCCCCGGAAATCGCGACCTTGTCGAGCCCAAGTGCCGCGAGCGCCTGCAGCCGCGCGATGCAGAGCTCCGCCGGGCCGGCGATCGCGAAGCGGTCGACGAAGGCATCGGTCAGGGTGCCGGCCTGGCGCGAATCCCCCCGCGTGTGGGCGCGCATGTCGTATGAGTCACGCAACGTCCGCAGCACCTCGGCATCCTGACTGGCGAGCGGTCCGGCCGCCTTGCCATGCATCACCGAGAACCGGGCGTAGGTGGTCAGCCCGCCGCGCACCACGGCGCGCGCCACCGCCGGGTCCGGGTGACAGGCGGCGTTCACATAGGCACCGAAGGCGACCCCGTCCGGGTCGAGCCCCGCCGCCTCGCGGGCCGCACGGGCAAGCCCGATGCCCCAGGTGATCCGCTCCACGTCCGCGCCCAACGTGAACATCACCCGGTCGGCGTGCAGCGCCGCGAGCGCGATCACCTTGGGCCCGCTCGCCGCGACCTCGAGCGACACCGGCGTGCCACCGCGGATCCAGTCGATGCGGCTGGACGGCGGGGCGTCGGCGAGTTCCAGCTCCGACAGCGGCGGCGCCACCTGGGTGGGGATGTCGATGTCCTCGAACGCCACCGCCTCGCCGGCGAGATAGGCGCGCAACTGCCGCAAATAGCGCTCGAACGGCTTGAGCCGCGCGGGACCGCGGCCGAGATGCGCCAGCGCCGAATCGCCACGGCCGATCCCCAGCACCGCGCGCCCGTTGGACAGGCGGTTGACGCTGGTGATCGCCGTCGCGGTCGCCGCGGCATGCCGCGTCACCGAGTTGGTCACGCCGGTGCCGAGCCCGATGCGGGAGGTGGAGGTGGCGGCCATGGCGAGGGCGACGTACGGATCGCCGGACAGGTTCTGTGAATCGACCACCAGGAACCCGTCCCAGCCGGCGTCCTCCGCCTGCCGCGCCGCCCGCGCGCTGCGGCGCGGGGAGGCGACGTCGGTGACCCAGAGCTCCATGTCCGCGCCTCGGCGGCCGGGTCAGGCGCGGACCAGCTTGCCTGGCCGCGCGCCCGTCTCCTCGCCCCGCTCGAAGATCGGCACGCCCGAGACGATGGTCGCGGTGTAGCCGTCCACCCGCTGCACCAGCCGCTTGCCGCCGGCCGGCAGGTCGTAGCGCATCTCCGGGTGATGCAGCCGCAGCGCGTCGAGATCGACCACGTTGACGTCCGCCTTCATGCCCGGCGCCAGCCGCCCGCGATCACGGAAGCCGAAGAAATCCGCCGTCTCGCTGGTCAGCCGCTTGACCGCAAATTCCAGCCCGATGCGCGGCCCGCGCTGCCGGTCGCGCACCCAGTGGGTGAGCATGTAGCTGGGCAGGCTGGAGTCGCAGATCAGCCCGCAATGCGCACCGCCGTCGCTGAGCCCGAGAACCGTGTCCTTGTCGGTGATCATCTCGTGGACGACCCCGTGGTCGCCGAACACGTAGTTGGTGACCGGGTAGAACAGCATGCGGTCGCCGTTGCCGCCGATCAGGTAGTCGTAGCAGAACTCCTCCGGCGTCAGGTTCGTCTTCGCCGCCATGGCAGCGATGCTGCGGCTCTCGTCCGGCTCGTAATCCGGCGGATCGCCCAGCACGTATTGCCGGTCCCAGCGCGTGGCGATCGGGCGCTGCAGCGGCGGCATGATCGCCAGCAGCTCCTCGGAGGGCGTCTCCGCCAGGATCTTCGCGCGCAGTGCCGGGTCGCGCAGCCGCTCCAGCCGTTCCGTCACCGGCAGCTTCGACAGCGCCGCGAAGCTCGGGCGCGCCGCGAACGGCGTGAGCGAGGTGGTCAGGCCGAGGATCACGCCCACCGGTCGTCCCGCCACCTGCGCGACCACGTTGGCGCCCGCCGCACGCGCCTGGCGCACGCCGTCCATCAGCCGGCGCCAGCGCTGCGGGTCGTAGGACCGGTCAGTCAGCAGGAACCAGAACGGCCGCCCCATCTGCCGGGTCATCTCGGTGATCCAGGCAAACTCGCCCTGCTCGTCGTCGAAGTCGCTCAGCATGCCGAACGCGCCGGCACCGACGTCCCCGAGCGCGCGGCCGATGCCGGACAGTTCCCGCTCCTCGGCGTAGCGGCCGGGCACCAGGTCGCCGCTGGTGGTCTTGTGCTGGTCGGTGCGGGAGGTGGTGAAGCCGAACGCGCCGGCACGCAGCGCCTCGGCGGTGAACCGGTGCATCTGCTCGATGTCGTCGGACGTGGCCGCCTCACGGCGGATGGCACGCTCCCCCATCACGTAGACGCGGAGCGGGTGGTGCGGGATCTGCGCCGCGACGTCGATCGTGCGCTCCGTGCGGTCCAGCGCATCCAGATATTCGGGGAAGGTTTCCCAGTCCCAGCGCAGGCCCTCGGCCAGCGCGATGCCGGGGATATCCTCCACGCCCTCCATCAGGTCGATCAGGCAGTCATGGTCGCGCTTGCGCACGGGGGCAAAGCCGACGCCGCAATTGCCCATCAGGATCGTGGTGACGCCGTGCCAGGAGGACGGCGCCAGCACCGGGTCCCAGGTCGCCTGGCCGTCGTAATGCGTGTGCACGTCCACCCAGCCGGGCGTGACGAGCTGGCCGACGGCGTCGATCTCTCGCCGGCCCGGGCCGGCCTTGCCGCCGACCTGCACGATGCGGTCGCCGTCGATCGCCACGTCGCCGCTGAAGCGTGCCTTGCCTGTTCCGTCGACGATCGTGCCGCCGCGTATGACGATGTCGTGCATCGACCTGGTCCTCCGTTCTTGCGCTGAGCATTGTCCGTTGCACCGCAGCAGGCAAGCCCGAGGCTGGCTTTTCGCCGCCGCTGCCTCCTATCCTCGGCGGCGAGGAAACCAGGAGAGAGTGCCGTGAGCACCAGCGTCACCGACGTCAAGGTCAGGCAGATCCACGATGTTTTCGTCGCGGAGGTGAGCGGCGTCGACCTGCGCCAGCCGCTCGACCCGGACACCGTCGCCGCGATCGAGGACGCCATCAACCGCCACGCCGTGCTGGTCTTCCACGACCAGGCGATCACCGATGAGCAGCAGATGGCGTTCAGCCGCAACTTCGGCGAGCTGGAGACGACGGTGCGCGCCTACCGCAAGGACTTCACGCCGCGGCTCGACCTGCACATGGCCGACATCTCCAACCTGAACGAGAAGAACGAAGTCCTGGCCAAGGACGATCGCCGCCGGCTCAACGCGCTGGGCAACCGGCTGTGGCACTCGGACAGCAGCTTCAAGCGCATTCCGGCGCGGTTCTCGCTGCTGTCGGCGCGTGCGGTTCCGGACGAGGGCGGTGAGACCGAGTTCGCCGACATGCGCGCCGCCTGGGACGCGCTGCCGCCGAAAATGCAGCGTCAGCTCGAGGGGCTGATCGCGGAGCACACGCAGCTCTTCTCCCGCGCCAAGATCGGCTTCACCGACTGGTCGGAGGACGAGCTCGCGAAGATGGCCCCGGTGCCGCAGGTGCTGGTGCGCACACATCCCGGATCGGGCCGCAAGTCGCTGTTCCTGTCCTCCCACGCGGGGCGCATCCGCGGCATGGAGGAGCCGGAGGCGCGCATGCTGCTGCTCGACCTGATGGAGCACGCGACGCAGCGCGCCTTCGTCTACACGCATCGCTGGCGCGTCGGCGACCTGGTGATGTGGGACAATCGCAGCACCATGCATCGCGCCCGCCTCTATGACGAAGCGCAGGTGCGCGACATGCGGCGCACCACGGTGTCGGACGGGCGGCCGACGGTGCCCGACGAGCTGGCGGCCTGACCGGTGCGGCACCTGCTCGCGGCCGCGCTGCTGCTGCTTCTGCCGCGGCTCGCGGTCGCGGGCTGCGCGCCGATCGCCTTCGACTCACCGCGGATCTGGCGCGCCGCCGCGACGGACACCATCCCGCGCGCCGGCGGCGACGACACCATCCCGCGCGCCGGCGGCGACGACACGATCCCGCGCGCCAACGGCGACGACACGGTCACGATCACCTTCCTGGGCCATGCCAGCTTCGAGATCGTCAGCCCGCAAGGCGTGCGCATCGTCACCGACTACAACGGCGTGAACCGGCCGCGGACGCTGCCCGACATCGCGACGATGAACCACGCCCACGCGACGCACTACACGCTCAGCCCGGACCCGCGCATCCCGCACGTGCTGCACGGCTGGGCGGAGAACGGCGTGGTGCCGCAGTGGGACCTGGTGCTGCGCGACGTGCGGATCACCAACCTCACGACCAACATCCGCACCTGGGACGGCGGGACGGAGCCGAACGGCAACTCGATCTTCGTGTTCGAGACGGCAGGCTTGTGCATCGCCCATCTCGGCCACCTGCACCACCTGCTCGAGCCGGCCGACCTCGCCGCGCTCGGCCGCATCGACGTGGTGATGGTGCCGGTGGATGGGGCCTGGACGCTGGGGCAGGCCGACATGGCCAAGGTGCTGGAGGCGCTGCAGCCGCATCTGGTGCTGCCGATGCACTACTTCACCCGGGACGTGCTGATGCGCTTCCTCGACCGCATGCGCGACCACTATGCGATCGAGCTGCGTGACAGTCCCACGCTGGAACTCTCACGCAGCACGCTGCCGGCACGCCCGACCATGGTGGCCTTGCCGGGCGGCTACTGATCCCGGCGCGGCGCGGCGCCCGGCAGCATCACTCCCCGGGGACGATTTCCGTCTCCGCCTCCGTCACCGTCGGCCGCACCGGCGCGGCAATGCCCATCGCGGCGAGCAGCGAGCGCGCCTGGGTCGTCGCGGCGAACCGGTCGTGGGCATAGGCGATCTGCCGAGCACACGCGGCCTCCCAGGCGGCATCGTCGGTCAGCAGGGTGCAGACCGCGGCGGCGAAGGTGTCCGCGGTCAGGGCGATCGATGCATGATCCTGCAGACCGGGCAGCCCCTGCGCGCCAACGGGCGTGGTGACCAGCGGCACGCCCTCGCGCAGCGCCTCGACCACTTTCAGCTTCACTCCCGCCCCGCAGCGCAGCGGGACGACCGCGACGCGAGCGCGCAGGTACCAGTCGCGCAGATCGGCATCGCTGAGGTCGGGATGGATCTCCACCGCCGGGCCGGCCAGCGCGCGGACCGTCTCGCTCGGATGCGACCCGAGGATGGCGAGACGCGCCTCGGGCACCCGCACTTGCACCAGCGGCAGCACGTGGCGCACGAACCAGCACACCGCCTCGATGTTGGGGGGATGGCCGAACCCCGCGACGAACACCATCACGCGCCCCGCGACCGCACGGCGGGGTACGCCGAACTGCTCGAACCCGTAGGGCACCACGGCGCGTGCCGCCGCGTCCGGCTCCAGCATCCGGACGATCCCCGCCTCTTCCTCCGACGGATACAGCGCAGAGTCGACGCTGCGCCAGATCGCGCGCTCCCGCTCCTCCATGCGGTCCGCGGCGCGCAGGATCGCCTCGTCCTGCAGCAGCTCGCCCTGCAGGCGCATGCGGCGGAAATGCAGGTCGTGGCCATAGTACAGCACCCGCGCCCGCGTGCGCTGCCGCAGGCCGGGCAGCCACTCTTCCGCGACGTCGGGCCGGCTCAGCAGGATCAAGTCCAGATCGCCGCCATGCTCGCGCATCCAGGCCGCGGGGCTGGGATGATCCGGACCGTGGAACACCTCGATGCCCATGTCCTGCAGCGCCTCGGTATAGCCGGGCAACCGCGCCAGGTTCTGCGGCCAGAACTTCACCACCAGCCCGGCATCGACCAGCGCACGCAGGAACCCGACCATGCTGCGCGAGCCGGCGTCGCGATCCGGCGACGGCACCATGTGATCGACCACCAGCACCACCTTGCGATGCCGCGCCCGCTCTCGCGCCCGCAGCACGTGCGTGCCGTTGTCGTAGTGGTCGCGCGCCAGCGTCGCACCCCAGCGGGCGACGAAGGTGCGATGGTTGGTCACCTGGTAGGACTTGACCCCCACCGCGACGTCGCAGCCGTGCGAGACGCCCTCGTAATGCACGACCCGGGAGCGTGGCTGGTACAGCGTCTTCAGGCCACGGGCCCGCAGGCGGAAACTGAGATCGCTGTCCTCGAAATAGGCCGGGGCATAGCGCTCGTCGAACCCGCCCATCTCCAGGAACACCGCCCGCTCCACCATCAGCGAGGCGCCGGAGCAGTAATCCACCTCCCGCACGTGGTTATACGCCGGGCGGGTCGGGTCGTCGTGGCGGCCGAAATTCCAGCCGCTACCATCCTTCCAGATGATGCCGCCGGCCTCCTGCAGCCGCCCGTCCGGATAGAGCAGGCAGGATCCGACCGCCCCCACGTCCTGCCGCGTGCGAAACAGCGCCAGCATGCTGTCGAGCCAGTCCGGCAGCACCTGGGTGTCGTTGTTGAGGAACAGCAGCCAGCGTCCCTCCGCCATGCGCGCGGCGACGTTGCAGGACCGGATGAAGCCCTGGTTGGCGACATTGCGCAGCAGCCGGATGCCGCCGACCCGATCCAGGCAGGCGACCGACGGATCGGGGCACGCATCGTCGATCACCAGCACCTCGATCGGCGCCGCGGGCGCGTGCGCGGCGATCGAGGCGAGACAGCGCAGCGTGTACTCGACCTGGCCAAAGGTCGGCACGATCACCGAAACCAGCGGGCGCGCCGCCTGCGGCACCCGGATCGTCTCCGGCCGCACGCTGTCCAGCAGCGGCATCGGCGGCATCGGCGTCGGCATGCGCCGCAGCCGGCGCGCGCGCATCCAGTAGCGCGCATGCACGTGCAGTTGCAGCGTCAGCGTCCACCAGACCAGCAGCACCGACCGTCGCAGCGCCTGGCCCCAGAAGGGCGAGTGCGCCTGCACGCGACGTGCGAGCACCAGCAGCCGTTGCAGGGTCGGATCGGCCAATTCGGCACAGCGTGCGCTCCAGGCGCGTATGGCGTGGCTCACCCGTCGGTCTCCGCGTGACAGGAGCCCGGAACGGCAACGCCACAGTCGCATCGGCGACCTGCGGAACGCCTTGGCTCCGCATGCGGTGGTAACTCGGGGGGGTTAACGCCGGCTTAAAACGCGCGGCGGACCGGACCGGTCAGGAGCGTGCCGAGGCCGATGCGGGCACCGGCTGCACGCCGCGGTGGCGCCGCGCCGAACGGGCGTCCGCGTAGACACGGGTGAATTCCGCGCCCAGCAGGAAAATCTGGGCGGAATAATAGACCCAGAACAGGGCCGCCAGCACGGAGCCCGCCGCGCCATAGCTGGAGGCCAGGGCGGTATGGCCGATATAGATGCCGATCGCGAGTTTGCCGATCGTGATCAGCAGCGCGGTGACGACGCTGCCCACCAGCACGTCCCGCCAGCGCAGGCTGCAATCCGGCAGCACCTTGTAGACGGCGGCCACGACCACCGCGAGCATGGCGAGCGACAGCGCCGAGTTCAGCACGTGCAGCAGCAGCTCGCTGAACGGCATGATCCGGTTGAGCTGCTGGCCCACCGCCGCCACCGCCGTGCCCAGGACCAGCGACACCAACAGCAGGAAACCGAGGGCGACGACGAGGCCGAGGCTGGTCAGGCGGGCGCGCACCAGCCGCCCCACCGTGTCGCCCTCGGGCTGGGCGCGCCAGATCACGTTCAGCGCAGTCTGCATCTCCCCGAACACCCCGCTCGCGGTGATGATCAGGGAGACGATGCCGACGATCGTGGCGATCACGCCGGCGCCATGGTTGGAGGCGCTGCCGATCGCGCTCTGCAGGAAGCCGGCGGCCTGGGCACCCATGATGGCCTCGAGTTTGCCCATCAGGGCGCCGCGCGCGGCTTCCTCGCCCAGCACGAGGCCGGCGACCGCCACGATGATCAGCAGCACCGGACCGATCGAGGTGATGGCGTAGAACGCGATGGCGGCACCGCGGCTCAGCCCCCCGTTGTCGAGGAAGCTGTTCACCGTATCCCTGGTCAGGGCCCAGACCGTCCTCATCGCATCGTTCTCCCGCCCAGCGAAACGCCGGCGGCCCGCGCCGGTTTCGCTCAGCCCGATGCGGCGGGCGCGAAACGTGCGGCGGAAAAGGCGGCGAGATCCTCCGGCAGGGCGCCGGCCAGGATCGCCGGCGCCAGCGCCAGGGCATGCGCGCCCGCCAGCGTGACGCCGCTATGGCAGGTGGCGGAGAACGCGCCGGGGAAGCGTTGCGACTGCTCGTAGATCGGGAACCCGTCAGGCGACATCACGCGCAGCGCCGCCCACATGCGCACGATCGCGGCATCCTTCAGTGCCGGGAAGACCTGCATGTTGCGGTCGGCGATCTTGCGCAGCACGGCGACCCGAGTGGTGACGTCGAACCCGACGTCTTCCTGGCTGTCGCCCAGCATGACGGTGCCCTCGGCCGTCTGCCGCATCACATGCGTCGCATAATGCAGGAACGGCGCGAGCCGTTCGGTGACCAGGATCTGCCCCTGCAACGGCTTGACCGGCATCGACAGCCCGACCAGCGGCGCCAGGTCGCGGCTGCCCAGGCCCGCCGCGATCACCAGCTTGCCGGTCGTGAACCGCTCCGGCCCGACATGCACGGTGAAGCTGTGCGGGGCCGCATCGATCCGGTCCACATGCCGGCCGGGCAGGTAGTCCGCATGCAGCGCGTGCAGGCCGGCATGCAGTCCGCGCAGCAGGAACAGCGGGCTCGCATGGCCGTCGATCGGGCAGAACGCGGCCCCGACCACCCGGTCCCCCAAGCCGGCCACCATGGCCCGTACTTCGGTCCGGTCGAGCATGCGGGTGCCGATGTCGCCGCTCTCGTTGTGCATGCGCTGGATGGTCGCGGCGCGGGTCTCGAACTCCTGGTCGCTGAGGCAGAAGGCGAGCCCGCCCGGCTGTTCCAGCGCCACATCCACACCGGTGGAGGTGGCGAGCCGCCCGGCGAGGTCGGGCCACAGCGCCGCGGAGCGCCGGGTCCAATGCGCATAGGGCGGCATGCCCGCGCCTTTGCTCTGCACCCAGACCAGGCCGAAATTGCCGCGGGCGGCGCGGAAGGCGACGTCCCCCTCGTCGAGCAGCGCCACCGACGCGCCCTGCGCCGCGGCCCCCCAGGCGATGGCGCCGCCGACCAGCCCGCCGCCGATGACGATCAGGTCATAGGACGGCATGACGCGGATCCGAGATGCGGAAAAATCGTATCGTTCCGAAAAGAACGCAGGAACCGATCACCCGACGCCCCCTCTCCCCTCGCGGGCGGGGGCCAGCGGGAGGGGGCGGCGGTGGGGACGCACCGCCGGTGCGCTCGCCCCGATCGCCCCCTCCCGCGAGGGGAGGGGGAATGTCGGGTGCACCCCCATCAGTCGAAGCCGAGGAAGCCGGGGCTGTCGGACAGGTTCGGCGCGGCGCGCAGGCGGGCGAGGTCCGGGACCGGCCGCGCGGTGCGCGGATCGCCGGCCAGCATCGCCTCGAGCGCCGCGGCGACCGACAGGACCAGCGCGTCGCCGCCGCGCGGGCCGACGATCTGCAGCCCGAACGGCATGCCGTTCTTGTCGAGGCCCACCGGCAGCGAGATCGCCGGGTGCCCGACCACCGTCACCGCATAGGCCATGGCGAGCCAGTGGAAATAGGTCCGGGTCGGCTTGCCGTCGATCTCGGCGGGATACAGCTCCCGCCAGGAGCGCGGGCTGACCGTGATCGCCGGGGTCAGGATCACGTCGAAGTCGCGGAAGAAGCCCTGCCAGCGGCGGTAGATCGCGGTCTGCACCGTCATCGCGCGGGCCACGTCGGCGGCGCTGTAGCCCAGGCCCTCGGCCACGTTGGCGCGCACGTTGGGGCCCACCTGGTCGGGCGTCTTCTCCACCTTCTCCTTGTGCGCGGACAGGAAGGCCAGCGCGCGCAGCACCTCGAACGTCTCGTCGGTGCCGCTGCAATCGGGCGTCGTGTCCTCCGCCCGCGCGAAGACGTGGCGGAACAGCCCGGTCTTCTCGGCGAAGGCGGCGCGCATCTGCGCTTCGGTCGGCGCGAAGCCGAAATCCGGGGTCAGCGCGACCCGCAGGCGCGACAGGTCCACGGCCGGGACCGGGGTGAAGTCGCCGGGCCGGCGCACCGTCGCGCCGTGCACCGTGGTGGCGAGCGGGTCGGACGCGTCGTCGCTGGCGATCGCGCCCAGCATCAGCGCCGTGTCGGCGACGGTGCGCGCCATCGGTCCCAGCACCGGGAGACCGCTCCAGCCGAGGCCGCGCTTGTCGCTGGGCACCAGGCCGGGGGTCGGGCGGAAGCCGACGATGCCGCAGAACGCAGCGGGGTTGCGCAAGGACCCGCCGGTGTCGGAGCCGGTGCACAGCGGCACCATGCCGGTGGCGAGGGCGACCGCCGACCCGCCCGAGGAGCCGGCCGCGGATTTCTGCGGGTCGAACGGATTGCCGGTCACCCCGTAGACGGCGTTGCGCGTGTTGGCGCCGGCGCCGAATTCGGGGGTGTTGGTCTTGCCTACCACGATGCCGCCGTGGCGGCGCACGGCGGCGACGATCAGTTCGTCCTTCGCCGGCACGTTGTCGCGGAACAGCGGGCTGCCGAAGGTGGTGCGCAGGCCCTCGGTGTCCTCCAGGTCCTTCACGCCGATCGGCAGGCCGAACAGGGCGGGCAGCGGGCCGCCCTTGGCCACCACGTCGTCCTGCTGGCGGGCGAGGCCGCGGGCGCGGTCGAAGTCACGCGCCACCATGGCGTTGACGGCATGGTCCACCGCCTCGATGCGCGCGATGCAGCTCTCCAGCAATTCGGAGGGGGCGAGCTGCTTGCGCCCGATCAGCGCGCGCGCATCGATCGCGGTGAGGTCGCAGGGTTCGGTCATGGAGCGTTCGTATCCTTGGTCGTCGGAATGAGCTCGAGGTCACGCGCGGCCGCCTCGCCACCCCCGCGCGTCGCGCGATGAGCGAAGCGGCGCATCGGCGTCAGTAGCCGAGGGCGAGGCCGTCCTTGCGCGGTTCGGAGCCGCCGACGAGGGTGCCGCGCGCGCGGTCGATCCAGATCGCCTGGCCGCCGCCATGCGGCCGTTCGACCAGTTCCGGATCGTGGCCCATCGCGGCCAGCTTCGCGACCACGTCGGCGGGGACGCCGCGTTCCACCTGCAGCTTGCCCTTGAAGGGGAACAGCCGCGGAAGGTCGATCGCCTCCTGGATGTCGAGCCCGTATTCCAGGAAGTTGGTGAGGAACCAGGACTGGCCCACCGGCTGGTAATGCCCGCCCATGACGCCGAACGGCATCACCGCCTGGCCGTCCTTCATCAGCATGCCGGGGATGATCGTGTGCATCGGCCGCTTCATCGGCGCGATGCAGTTCGGATGCCCGCGCTCGAGCCGGAAGCCGAACCCGCGATTCTGCAGCATCACGCCCGACTTCTCGGCCAGGATGCCGGAGCCGAACCCCTCGAACAGCGAGTTGATGAAGGAGCAGGCGTTGCCGTCGCGGTCGACCACGCAGAGATAGACCGTGTCGCGATGCGGCGGCAGCAGCGACTCGCCGGCATTCGGCAGCACCGGGATCGCCCGCTCGTCGGAGATCAGCGCCGCCTGGGCCTTCAGGTATTCGGGGCTGAGCAGCTTGTGGGTCGGCACGTCCACCTGGGTGGGGTCGGCCAGGAAGGCATCGCGGTCGCGATAGGCGAGGCGCGCCGCCTCGATATGGCGGTGCGCCCGGATCACGCCGGAGCAGCCGTCATGCGCGCTCTCGAGATTGTCCAGCATGCCCAGCATCATCAGGACCAGGAGCCCCTGCCCGTTGGGCGGGCACTGGTAGACGTCGTAGCCCTTCCAATGGAGCGTCACCGGGGTGACGAACTGGGCGTTGTTCAGCCCCTCGGCGAAGTCGGCCTCGGTCTGCAGGCCGCCGCGGGCGCGCAGCGTCGCCACGATGTCGGCGGCGACCGGCCCCTCGTAGAAAGCCTTGGCGCCATGCTTGGCGATGCCGCGCAGCGTCTCGGCCAGCGCCGGCTGGGCGAACACGTCGCCCGCCTTCGGGGCGGCACCGTTCGGCAGGAAGGCCTGCGTGCCGTTCTTGCGCAGCTTGCCCTCCAGCCGCTCCCAGTCCCAGGCGACCTTGGCGTGCACCGGCCAGCCCTCGGCGGCGTAGCGGATCGCCGGCTGCAGCAGCTCGTCCAGCCCCTTGCGGCCATGCGCGGCCAGCAGCGTCTCCCAGGCGTTGATCGCGCCGGGCACGGTGACGGAATGCGCGGAGGTGTTCTCGAGCGCGGTCATCCCCTGTCGCTCGTACCAGTCGATCGTCGCGGCCGCCGCCGCTCGGCCGGAGCCGTTCAGCGCATGCACCTTGCCGGTGCCCGCCGGCGCGTAGAGGCAGAAGCAGTCGCCGCCGATGCCGGTGGATTGCGGCTCGATCACGCAGAGCACGGCGCAGGCGGCGACCGCGGCGTCCAGTGCATTTCCCCCGTTGCGCAGCACGTCCAGCGCCGTCAGCGTAGCGGCCGGCATGGAGGTCGCCGCCATGCCGTGCGTGGCGTAGACCGGGCTCCGGCCGGGCAGGTGGAAATCGCGCATGGGCAGTCCTCGAGCGGAGAGTGGGGCGGTGTAGATGCGGGAGCAGACTGAAGGCTGCGCCATCGATTGGCAATCTGGCGACTGGGCAAGGCAGGGGAGCGGGGAATGGCAGAGACGATCGCGTATGGCGACTTCGAGCGGGTGGACATCCGTGTCGGCACGGTGGTGGACGCGCAGCCGTTCCCCGAGGCGCGCAAGCCAGCCTACAAGCTGACGATCGATTTCGGGCCGGAGATCGGCGTGAAGAAGTCCTCCGCCCAGATCACCGTGCACTACAAGCCGGACCAGTTGATCGGCCGCCAGGTCTGCGCGGTGGTGAACTTCCCGCCGCGGCAGATCGGCCCGTTCATCAGCGAGGTGCTGACGCTGGGCATGCCAGACGCCGACGGGGCGGTCGTGCTGGTCAAGCCGGACCTGAAGGTGCCGACCGGCGGCAAGCTGTTCTGATCCCGGCGCGCCTCACCGCGCCAGGATCGGCCGCACGAAGTCCAGCAGGTTGCCACCGCCGAACAGATGGCCCGGCACGCCTGCCGCCGCGGCGGCCTGCAGGTCGGTCGGCTGGTCACCGATCATCGCCGACCGCAGCGGGTCCACCTCCCAGGCGCGGATCAGGTCCAGCAGCATGCCCGGTCCCGGCTTGCGCCAGTCGCTCTCGCGTCGGTACTCCGGCAGGGCTGCATCCGTGTGGTACGGGCAGTAGCGCACGTCGTCCAGCGTGCCACCGATCGCGCGCGCCTCGTCCGCCACCCAGGCGAGCAGCACCTGCACCGCCGCCTCGGTGTAGAGGCCGCGGGCCACGCCCGACTGGTTGGTGACCACGAACACGTGCCACCCCGCTTCGGTCGCCGCACGGATCGCCTCCAGCGCGCCGGGCAGGAACTCGAACCGGTCGCGTGAGCCGACATAGCCGTGATCGACGTTGATCACCCCGTCCCGGTCGAGGAACAGGGCGCGGCGGCGCAGCACCGCGGGCAGTTCGGACCGCGCGCGGGCCAGATCCTCCGGGATGCCGATGTCGCGGAAATACCCGTCCGCCTGCACCCCGCGCAGCGCCCCCTCGGCCGCCAGGCGCGGCAGCAGGTCGCGCTCCAGCGAGCACACCGGTGCGAGCCGATCCAGCACCGTCCGGTCCAGCAGGTACACGCCGGCATTGATCAGCCCGGCCGCACCAGGGGCCGGCCGCTCCTGGAAGGCGGTGATCCGGTTGCCCTCGAGCGTCACGACGCCGTAGCGGGACGCATCCGGCACCCGCCGCAGCATCATCCAGCCGAGCGCCGGGGTTGCCGCGGCGGCCGCGAGCAGACGGGAGAGGTTGCCGTCGAACAGCGAATCGCCGTTGCAGAGCAGGAAGCGCTCGTCCAGCCGGTCGCGCGCATGGAACACCGCGCCGCCGGTCCCGGCTCGCACCGGCTCCACCGACAGGGTGATTCGCGCCGGGCGCGGCAGGGAGCGGGCGAGCGCCTCGACCGCCTGTTCCACCGCGTCGGAGAGATGGCCGGTCAGCAGCACGAATTCCTCGACGCCGAAGCGCTGGAACTCGCGCATCAACCAGGCGAGGAACGGCCGGTCGCCGCAGGGCAGCAACGGCTTCGGCGTCGTGGCGGTCAGGTCGCCCAGGCGGGTGCCGAGACCGCCGGCGAGGATCGCGCATTGTCGGATGGTGGCCGGCATGGATCGTCCCTGCCCCGCGTCGCGTGAACGGTCAACCGGGGGCGGCCGCCGGGCACCGACGCGCGAGGCGGCGCATCGGTGTCACGCGCCCAGCACCGGCTCCGGTTCGGGCACCGCCTCCCGGTCGGCGCGGACCTTTTCCACGCGGCGGCCATCCATCGCCAGCACCTCGAAGCGCCAGCCCGCGAACACGATGCGGTCGCCGACCCGCGGGACCCGGCGGAGCAGCGCGAGCACGAGGCCGGCGAGCGTGTGATAGCTGCCCTCGGCCGGCAGGTCGGGCAGCGACAGCCGCGCCTTCAGCTCGTCCACCGGCATCATGCCGTCCATGACCAGCGAGGTCTCCCCCTCCGTGCCCGGCCCCGAACCGCCCGACGCCGCGTCGCTTGGGTCTCCCACGATGGCCTCCAGGACGTCGGCGGCGGTGACCACGCCCTCGAAGCTGCCGTATTCGTCCATCACCAGCGCCAGCCCGAGGGGATCGGATTTCAGCCGCTCCAGCGCGTCCAGCGCCGTCACCGTGTCGGGAACCACGATCGGCTGGCGGAGCGCCGCGCCGACCGAGAGTTCGTTGCCGCCCAGGATCCGATCGAGCAGGTCCTTCGCCTGCACCACGCCCACCACGTTGTCGACCGACCCTTCGCAGACGACGAAGCGCGAATGCGGTGCGGCCTTCAGCGCGGCAGCGATCTCCTTCGGCGGATCGGTGCGGTCGATCCAGGCGAGTTCGGTCCGTGGCGTCATGATGGCGCGCACCGGCTTGTCGGCGAGGCGGAGGACACGCTCGATCATGTCGCGCTCCTCGATCTCCAGCACGCCGGCCTGGGCGCCTTCCGCCAGCAGGGCGCGCAGTTCCTCTTCCGTCACGCTCTGCGTGGCGGCGCGCTGCATGCCGAATATCCGCAGGATCAGGGTGGAAGACCAGCCGAGGACCCAGACGGCGGGCGCGGTGATCGTCGCCATCACGCCGATCGGGACGGCGACGCGGGCCGCCATCTCCTCCGGCCGGCGCAGGGCCAGGTTCTTGGGCACCAGCTCGCCGAAGACGAGGGTCATGTAGGTGGTCACGATCACCACGAGGGCGAGCGCCAGAGATTCGGCGAAGGGTGCGAGCGCGGGGATGGTCTGCAGCCCGGCCTGCACATGGGCGGCGATGCGGGCACCGCCGAACACGCCGGTGAGCACGCCCACCAGGGTGATGCCGACCTGCACCGTGGGCAGGAAGCGTTGCGGATCGTCCGCGAGCGCGCGCGCGGCGGCGGCGCCGGCGACCCCCTTGCGTTCCAGCACTGCGAGGCGCGCGCGCCTGACCGAGACGAGGGCGAGCTCGCTCATGGAAAACAGTCCGTTCACCACGATGAGCAACAGGATCACGACGACTTCGATGCCGATGCTCATACCTGGGTAGCGACCCCTCCGACTGTTGATGACAGGCCATCATACCATGCCGCGCGACCGTCGCTCAGACCCCCTCGCAATGAGGGTCGCGGGCGGGCCGCAAGTAAAGCACCGCAATCTTTCCGGTAAAGCGTCGCAATCGCCCCCGCTGCCGAGCGACGCGATTCGCATTCCCGTTGCGGTCGAGGCGGGTCGGTCGAGAGGAGATGCAAGATAATTGATTGCTGATTGGACAGTCGAGCAGGGACTTTTACGCTTTTGACCACGGTATTCTCTTGACGGCTCATGGATGTCTATGACAAGCACCGCCAAGGTTCGCGATTGGGTAATACTCTAGAACATTGGTGAATGGGGCGAAATTGATGAATGAGGATGTATTGGCATTGACGGCGCAGATCGTCAGCGCCCACGTCACGAAGAACGAAGTCTCGACCGAGGCTCTGCCGTCGTTGATCCGCGAGGTCTACAAGACCCTGGCGAGTGTCGGAAATGAACCCGCGGAGCCCGAGAAGTCCAAGCCGGCCGTTCCCATCACCAAGTCGGTGTTCCCCGACCACATCGTCTGTCTCGAGTGCGGCAAGAGCCTGACGATGCTCAAGCGCCATTTGATGACCGAGCATGGGCTGACGATCGATCAGTATCGGGGGAAGTGGGCGCTGCCCTCGAATTACCCGGTCGTCGCGCCGGAATACGCGGAGACACGGTCGGAACTCGCCAAGAAGATCGGCCTGGGTCGCAGCCGGTCGGCCGACGCGCCGCGGGAGCCCGCGCCGCGCAAGGGTGGACGCCGAGCCAAGGGCTGAGCCAGCACGCTGCGTCCGGCCGGTTCCGGCGGCGGCGTTGCCGGCCCGCCTGAGCCGCGCGACGATGTGCAGCGCGCGTGCACCGCGCGACGCGCAGGCCCGGGGCCGTCCCTCGGCCGCGATCCTCACATGAGTGGCGAACCGGCCCTGGCGCTCCGATCGGCGCCGGCGGCCGGACAGCGCGCGGTGGCGCTTCCCTCCCGGCCCGTGCATCCGCCGCTTGCCAAGCCTTGCGCCAGCGTCCAACCCTATTCGCTCGCCAGAGGAGCGCGGATGGAACCGATCGTACGTGTCGCCGTCACGGTGACGTTCCTGCGGATGGACCGGCCACCCGCGGAAGCCGCCCCCGTGCTGCCGCCGGGCTACACGGTCATCCGCCTGCCGGCGCCCACGGTCGGATTCTATCGTTACCTCTACAATACCGTCGGCGGCGACTACGTCTGGTGGCTCCGCCGCACCATGCCTGACGCCGAACTGGCGGAGCTGTTGCGGGATCCGGCGGTCTCCATCCACGTGCTGTATGGAAACGGCGAGCCTGCCGGCTTCTTCGAGCTCGACGCCCGCATGCGGCCCGACATCAACCTCGGCTATTTCGGCCTCATGCCGCACGTGGTCGGCAACGGCGTCGGCTACGCCTTCCTGCGCTGCGCCGTCGATACGGTCTGGGGGCAGCAGCCGCGTGGCATGACGGTGAACACGTGCACCGCCGACCATCCGCGTGCCCTGCCGACCTATCTGCGGGCCGGATTCCGCCCGGTCCGCCAGGTCCGCGAGGTGTGGAACGTTCCGACCCGCCTCGGCCTGCGCATCCCCGACCATCTGCGGGCCTGATCCGCCCCCGGCCGCGCGCCCTGCCCCGCCCGCCGCCGCGCCGTGCGCCGGCCGCCGCGGTGCCGTGTACGCCGAGCGCCCGCCTGCCCGACCGGGTCTTCCTTCCGTCAGGCCGGGCCGCCGTCATGCGCGGTCAGGGCGCCGCCATGCCGGATCAGGCCGCGACGGAGGCGACGGTCGCCCCGGTGACGCGCACCAACTCTCCCGCGGTCGTGCGGAATACGTGGCTGGGCGAGCCCGCGGCCGCCCAGATCGGATCCAGCGTCAGCAGACCTTCGTCGAGCAGCAGCAGCGGCGCGGACACGTGACCGACCGGCGCCACGCCGCCCACCGCGAATCCGGTCGCCTGCCGTACCCAATCGGCATCCGCCCGCGCCAGCCGCACGCCCAGCGCCGCCTCGGCCTTGGCCTGGTCCACCCGCAGCGCGCCGGAAATCACCACCACGGCGGCGCGATCGCCGGCGCGGAACACGATGGACTTGGCGATCTGCGCCACCTCGCAGCCGATCGCCGCCGCTGCATCGGCGGCCGTGCGGGTGCCGGCCGGGAACGCGACGATCGTGTCCGGATGCTCCGCCGCGAGCAATGCAGCCCGTACCCGCTCCACCGACCCACCCGACCCCGACATTGACTATATCCCCCGCAATGGAACCGCTCGCACTCTATATCCACTGGCCGTTCTGCCTGGCCAAGTGCCCCTATTGCGACTTCAACTCGCATGTGCGGGACCGCATCCCGCAGGCGCGGTTCCGCGCCGCGCTGCGCCGGGAACTCGCCTGGGAGGCGGCGCGAATCGGCCGGCGCCCCCTGCTCTCGGTGTTCTTCGGCGGCGGCACGCCCAGCCTGATGGAGCCGGAAACCGTCGCCGCCCTGCTCGCCGACGCGCGGGACCTGTTCGACCCGGCGCCCGATCTCGAGGTCACCCTCGAGGCCAACCCCACCAGCGTGGAAGCCGCCCGCCTGCGCGATTTCCGCGCCGCCGGGGTCAACCGCCTCTCCCTCGGCGTCCAGAGCCTCGACCCCGACGCGCTGCGCCTGCTCGGGCGCGAACACTCCGTTCCGCAGGCGCGGGCCGCGCTGGAACTGGCCCGCGCCACCTTCCCGCGCCTGTCGTTCGACCTGATCTACGCCCGGCCCGGCCAGACCGAGGCGGCGTGGCGCGATGAACTCCGGTCGGCGCTGGCGCTGGCGGCGGACCACCTGTCGCTCTACCAGCTCACGATCGAGCCGGGGACGCGGTTCGAAACCCTGCATCGCCGCGGCGAACTCGTGCTGCCCGACGCGGAGCTGGCCGCGCGGCTCTACGAGGCCACCGCGGAGGAGGCCGCCCGCTTCGAGCTGCGCCCCTACGAGGTGTCCAACTATGCGCAGCCGGGGGCCGAGAGCCGGCACAACCTGGTGTACTGGCGCTACCAGGATTACGCGGGCATCGGTCCGGGCGCGCATGGACGCCTGACGCTGGACGGCCAACTCACCGCGATCCGCCGGCACCGCGCCCCGGAACTCTGGGCCGATCGGGTCGAAGCGACGGGGCACGGCAGCACGGACGAAATCCCGCTCGAGCCCGAGGAGCGCGCGCGGGAAGCCCTGTTGATGGGCCTGCGGCTCACCGAGGGGGTCGACGCGGCCCGCTTCCATCGCCGCACCGGCCGCAGCATCGCCGAGGCGGTCGACCCCGACGTACTGGCCCAGGCCGAGGCCGAGGGCTATCTGGACTGGCGCGACGGAAGCCTAATCGCCACCAGCGAAGGCCGTCTCCGACTCGACGCCCTGCTGGGCGCATTGCTGCTGTAGCGCGCGGCGGCTCTGGCCCCGCGACCCGGTGGGAGTCTCCGGGGACGGGTGACGCCTCACCCCTCCGCGGCGAGTTCCAGCGCCCGGGCATACACCGTCTTGCGGGGCAAGCCCGTCGCCGCCGCGACCGTCGCCGCCGCATCCCGCACGCTCTGGGTCGCGAGCGCGGCGCGCAGCCGCCCATCCAGGTCCTCGGGGTCATCCTGCTCGGGCGGGCCCACCAGCACCGTGATCTCGCCGCGCGGCGGGGTATCCGCATACGCCGCGGCGAGCGCCGACACCGGCCCGCGGCGCACCTCCTCGAACCGCTTGGTCAGTTCGCGCGCGACCGCGGCCTGGCGATCGCCGAAGCTGGCATGCAGGTCCGCCAGCATCTCGGCCAGCCGGTGCGGCGCCTCGTGCCAGATCAGCGTGGCCGACAGCCCGGCCCGTTCGGCGGCCCGCAGCGCCCCGAACGCGGCGCGGCGGGCGGCCTGGCGCGGCGGCGGGAAGCCCAGGAACAGGAACGGCTGCGGCGGCAGGCCGGAGAGCACCAATGCGAGCACCGCGGCATTCGCCCCCGGCAGGCCGGTGACCGGCAGATCGGCCGCAATCGCCGCACGCACCAGGCGGAAACCCGGGTCTGACACCAGCGGTGTCCCGGCATCCGAGATCAGCGCGATGCGCTTGCCGGCCTGCAGCATCGCCAGCACCGGGGCGATCCGCGCGTCTTCGTTGTACTCGTGCAGCGGTTCGGTCCGCGCCTGCGCCCCGATCGCCGCGAGCAGCCGCGCCGAGTGGCGCGTGTCCTCGCACAGGATCACATCACTGTTGCGCAATGCCTCCCGCGCGCGCGGCGTGAGATCCGCGAGGTTGCCGATCGGCGTGGAAACCAGCACAAGACCCTGAGGCGGACCGGCCGCTTGCTCCGGCCGCGCATCGGGAGACGGGACGCATGCTTCGTCGGGCATTCCTGGTCCTTTTTGGCACGCTCGCACTGGCGGCCTGCGGTTCGGGCGGGTCGTACGGCCCAGCGGGGACCGGACCAACCGTTCTCGGCACGCCGGCTGCCAACGCGTCGGCGCATGGCGGCAGCCGGGTTGCCATTCTCCTGCCGCTCAGCGGTCCGCGCGCCGATCTCGGCCAGGCGATGCTGCAGGCCGCCCAACTTGCCCTGCCGGCGCCCGACTCGCCACCGCTGTCTGTGAAGGACACGCGCGGCACGCCGGAGGGCGCCGCCGCGGCCGCGCAGCAGGCGATGGCCGAAGGGGTGGGCATCATCCTGGGCCCGCTGACCTCGGCCGAAACCGCCGCGGTCGCGCCGATCGCGCGCAACGCCGGGGTGCCGGTGCTGGCCTTCACCAACGACCCGTCCCAGGCGCAGCCCGGCGTGTGGACGCTGGGCATCACGCCCGGCCAGCAGATCCGCCGCCTGCTCGCCGCGACGCAGGCGCAGGGCAAGACCCAGTTCGCCGCCCTGCTTCCCGATACCGAGTTCGGCCGCGCGATGGGCGATGCGCTGACCCGCGCCACCACGGCGGCCGGGCTGCCCGCCCCGGATATCCGCACCCACGCCAAGGGCATGGCCGCGATCAACGCGGCGACCCGCGACCTGTCGGGCTACGCCAATCGCCGCGGCCCGATCGATGCGAAGATCAAGGCGGCCCGCGCCCTGAACACGCCCGAAGGCCGGCGAGAGGCACAGGAACTCGCCCGTTCGTCGATCCCGCCGGCGCCGTTCAATGCGCTGCTGCTGGCCGATACCGGCGAGGAACTCGCCGAGGTCGCCGCGCTGCTGCCCTATTACGACATCGACCGCGGCGCGGTGCAGGTGATCGGGCCGGCGATCTGGGCCTCCCCGGCCAGCGGGTCGGGGGCGATGACCGGGGCCTGGTATGCGGCGCCGGACCCGGCGGCACGGAGTGGGCTCGAGCAGGGTTACGCGGCGAAGTTCAACACGCAGCCCTCGCCGCTGGCCGACCTCGCCTTCGATGCCGCATCGATCGCGCGCGTGGTGGCCGGCCAGGGCGGCTACAGCATTGGTGCGCTCAGCCAGCCGGCCGGATTCCTGGGCGTGGACGGCTGGATCGGGCTGCTCCCGGATGGGCAGGTGCGCCGTGGCCTGGCGGTGTTCCGCATCGAGCGAGGTGGCCCGACCATGATCGAGCCGGCGCCGCAGAGCGCGGGCGCCGCCGGCACCTGAGATCGGAGCTGCGTCCCGGGTCGGCCCGCGCCGAGTCGGGCCAGCCCGGGCGTTCGTGACGGTGGATCAGCCCACCCCGGCGATGAGCTGCTTCAGATCGGTCTCCGGCCGCGCGCCGTAGTGGGAGATCACCTCGGCCGCGGCGATGCTGCCGAGCCGCCCGCAGACGGGGAGCGGCTTGCCGGCGGTGAGGCCATGCAGGAAGCCGGCGGCGTAGGCATCGCCGGCCCCGGTGGTGTCGATGACCTGAGTGGGCTTGGGCGCGACCTCGACGGTTTCCGACCCGCGCAGGATGACGCTGCCCGCCTCGCTGCGGGTCAGGGCGGCGATGGCGACGTCGCGGCGCGCCGCCTCTGCCGCCGCCTCGAACGTGTTCTCCTCGTAGAGGCTGGTGATCTCGGTCTCGTTGGCGAACAGGATGTCGACATGGCCCGCGACGAGGTCGCGGAAGGCGGATCGGTGCCGGTCGACGCAGAATGCGTCGGAGAGCGACAGGGCGACCTGGCGGCCGGCGGCATGTGCGGCCGCGGCGGCCTTGCGGAACGCGGCCTGGGCGGCCGGCGGATCGAACAGGTAGCCCTCCAGGTAGGTGACCGCGGCGGAGGCGACCAGGGCCGTGTCGATGTCGCTCTCGTCCAGGTGCACGCAGGCGCCGAGGAAAGTGTTCATGGTCCGCTGCCCGTCGGGCGTGACCAGGATCAGGCAGCGTGCGGTCGGCGCGCCGCCGAGCAGGGGCGCGGACGGGAAATGGACTCCGATGGCCTGGATGTCGTGGCGGAACACGCGACCGAGCTGATCGTCGGCGACCTTGCCGATATAGGCGACGCGGGATCCGAGGGCGGCGGCGACGGCGCAGGTGTTGCCGGCGGACCCGCCGGAGGCTTCCAGGCCGGGGGGCATGGCGGCGTAGATCGCCTCGGCGGCGGCCTCGTCGACCAGGATCATCGCCCCTTTGTGCATGTCGTGGCGGGACAGGAACTGGTCGTCGGCGCGGGCCACCACGTCGACGATGGCATTGCCGATGCCCAGGATGTCGTAGGTCGGTGCGGTCACGGGCGGAGCCCCCTCGGAGAAGTTCGGGCGTTCTTAGGCCAGTTCGGGGGACTCGGGAAACGGCGGGTGGGTCGCGCGGAGGACGGCCGGTGCCAGGACCTGGTGCCAGGTGGTGTCGAGCGCGCTGCGTGCCGCGCTCAGCCCGCGCGCAGGGCCGGGGGCAGCCAGTCCCGATGCGCCTCCAGCATGGCGTCGACCAGGCGGGCGATGTCGTCGAGGGACAGCTCCGCCGCGGTATGCGGGTCGAGCATCGCCGCGTGCAGCACGTGGTCGCGCCGTCCGGTCAGCGCCGCCTCGACCGTCAGCGCCTGCACGTTCACGTTGGTCTGCATCAGCGCCGCGAGCTGCGGCGGCAGCGCGCCGATGCGCACCGGTTGCACGCCGTTGTGGTCCACCAGGCAGGGCACCTCGACACAGCAGCCTTCGGGCAGGTTGGCGATCAGCCCGGCATTGGGAACGTTGCCGTAGATCACGCATGGCGTGCCGGTTTCCACCGCATCGATGATGCGGGCGCCGTATTCCTGGCTGCGGCCGGCTTCATCGACGACCGTGATCGAGAGCGCCCCTTCCAGCAGTGCCTGGGCCTCCAGTTCGGGGCCGCACTCGATGACGAAGCCGGCGGGATGATCCGGGTCATTGGTGACGTCGGGCCGCGGGATCCGCGGCTCTCCCGCCGCAATCAGCCGGTCGCCACGCTTCACCTCGATGCGCAAGCCGCCTGCAAGCGCGCCGGCGACACGCCTGATCGCCCATCCATGGATGGTACCGGGCAGGGTGACCCGGTCCACGATCGCTTCAATCGTCGCTTCGGGCACCGAACCACTCCGGCGTTCGCTCATGCGCCATACTCTAACGAACGGCGCAAACCGGAACAATCGATCCCACGGAACGGACCGGCGAGCCGGGCGACCGCGCGCTGGTGCGACCGCCCGCGCGTGCTACAAAAGCGGGCCGTGTCCACCACTGCCCGTTTTCCCCGCCCGGAAGCCGCCATGCCCGCGCGTCTGCTGCTGGCGCTGCTGCTGGTGCTCGCGCAGGGACTGGGCGTGCGAACCGCCTTCCCGACCGCCACCGAGGCGCTGCTCGCCGACATCCCGATCTGCCATACCGACGGTGGCGACGCCGGTTCCGGCCAACTCCCCGGAAAGCCGACTGCGCCACACGGGCACGATTGCGCGCTGTGCCCGGTTTGCCATCACGCCACCGCCCCGATGCTGCTGCCGGCGCGCCATGCGGTCCCGCTGCCGCGGCTCCACCCGGAGCGCCGCACGGCGACGCTGCTGCCGCCGGCAACCGGCCCCCCGGCGGCGTCCGTCCGCATCCCACCGCCTCGCGCCCCACCCGTCGTCTCCGCCTGACCTCCGCGCGGCTGCCCACGGCCGCACCCGAGTCATGTCCGGAGACACCCCATGTCACGCTTGCCCCCGCGGCTTCCCCGCCGTGCCCTGCTGGCCCTCGCCGCAGGCGTGCCGACCCTCGCCCGCTCCCATGTCGCCCGCGCCACGCCGATCGTCGTCACCGACGTGAACGGCCGCGCCGTGTCGCTGCCCCGCCCGCCCGAACGCATCGTCCTCGGCTTCCATTTCGAGGAGTTCACCGCCGTCGCCGGCCCCGCCGGCTGGGAGAAGGTGGTCGGCTTCAGCCGCGCGCTCTGGGCCGGGTGGCGGCCGGCCAGCTTCATCCGCTACCAGGCGGTGATCCCGCGTCTCGCCGACATGCCGGATGTCGGCAACACGGAAGACCAGACCTTCAGCCTCGAGAAGGTGCTGTCGCTTCGCCCCGACCTGCTCATCCTCGCCGACTGGTCGGTGAAGCAACTCGGCCCCCAGCTCGCGCAGCTCGAGGCGCTCGGCATTCCGGTGGTGGCGATCGACTACAATGCCCAGGTGCCGGAACGGCATGTCGCCAGCACCCGAGCGCTGGGCCAGGCGACCGGCAACACGGAACGCGGTGAGGCACTCGCCCAGCTCTATGCCGGCAAGGTCGCCGATCTCGAACGCCGTGTCCGCGACGTCCCCACCCACCCCAAGGTCTACATTGAGCTCGGGCAGGGCGGCGCGGACACGATCGGCAACACCTATGCCGGGACCATGTGGGCGCGGATCTTCGACCTGCTGCGGCTGCAGAACATCGCGGCCGGACACATCGCCGGCAATTGGGGGCCGCTGAACCCGGAATGGGTGCTGGCCGCCGACCCCGCGGCGATCTTCATCGCCGGCTCATCCTGGGTGAACCGGCCGAACGCGGTGCGCACCGGCTTCGACGCGACGCTCGCGGAGACCCGCACCTCGCTCGCCCCCTACGCGCGGCGCAAGGGCTGGGCGGAGCTGAGCGCGATCCGCACCGGCCAGCTCTTCGCGATCGAGCACGGGCTGTGCCGCTGCCTGCCGGACTACGCGGCGATGGGCTACATCGGCAAGCAGCTCCTTCCCGACCGCTTCGCCGACCTCGCACCCGAGGAGGAGTTGCGCCGCTTCTACGCGGACTGGCTGCCGGTGCCGTTCTCTGGCACCTGGATGGCGCGGCTGACCGCGGACGGCACATGAGCGCGGCGCTGGCGTGGCGGGCTGCCAATGCCCGCCGCGGCGCCGTCACCGCCGGCCTCTGTGCCCTGCTGCTCGCGAGCATGGTGGCCGACATCGCCACCGGGCCGGCCCTGCTATCGCCCGGGGTGGTGCTGCGCAACCTGGTCGCGTCGGGCACCGATCCGGTGACGCAGGCGATCGTGCTGACCCTGCGCATGCCCGTCGCACTCATGGCGGTCACGGTCGGCGCCGCGCTCGGAGTCTCCGGCGCCGTCATGCAGACGATCCTGAACAATCCGCTCGCCAGCAGCTACACGCTGGGAATCTCGGCCGCGGCAGGGTTCGGGGCGGCGCTGACGATCCTGTTCGGGGCGGCCCTGCCGCTGCCGGAACACTGGGCGATTCCGCTCGCGAGCTTCGGGTTCGCGGGCCTCGCCTGCGCCCTGGTGGCCGGGATCGGGCGGCTGCGCGGGGCGACGCCGGAGCTGCTGGTGCTGGCAGGCGTCGCCTGCCTGTTCCTGTTCCAGGCGCTGCTGTCGCTGGTGCAAGTGCTCGCCTCGCCGGAGGCGCTGCAGCAGATCGTCTTCTGGCTGTTCGGCAGCCTGGCGCGCGCCACGATGGTGAAGGTGAGCGTCGTCGCGGCGGTGCTCGCGCTCATGCTGCCGGTGCTGATGAGCGATGCCTGGCGGTTGACGGCGCTGCATCTGGGTGACGAGCGGGCGCGGGCGCTGGGCGTCCGCGTGGGCGCCGTGCGGCTGCGCGCGCTGGTCGCGGTGTCGCTGCTGACCGGCGCCGCCGTCGCCTTCGTCGGCACGATCGGCTTCATCGGGCTGGTCGCCCCGCATGTCGCGCGCCGGCTGGTGGGCGAGGACCAGCGGCATCTGTTGCCGGCTTCAGCGGCGTGCGGCGCGCTGCTGCTGTCGCTCGCGTCGGTCGCCAGCAAGCTGATCCTGCCCGGCGCCCTGTTCCCGATCGGCATCGTCACCGCGCTGATCGGGGTGCCGTTCTTCGGCTGGCTGATCCTGTCGCAGGGGCGACGGCAATGAGGCTCGTGGCCGAGTCGGTCGGCGTGCGGTACGGGTCCGAGGCAGCGCTCAGGGACGTCACGCTCGCCGTGCCGTCAGGCGCGGTGATGGCGGTGGTGGGTGCGAACGGATCCGGCAAATCGACCCTGCTCCGCGCCCTGGCGGGCCTGCAACGGCACGACGGGCGAGTGGTGTGGGACGCCGGCGGGACGGGCCGGGTCGGCTACATGCCGCAGGATACCGCGCTGCGCCCGGCGCTGACCGCGTTCGAGATCGTGCTGCTGGGCCGGATGCGGGAGCTGCACCTGCGTGTCGCCCCACGCGACCTCGCGGTGGCAGAGGCGGTGATGCAGGAGCTGGGCGTGACTCACCTGGCATCGCGGCGCATCGGGACCTTGAGTGGCGGGCAGCGCCAGCTCGTGCTGCTGGCGCAGGTGCTGGCCGGGGATCCCGCCGTGCTGCTGCTGGACGAGCCGACGAGCGCACTGGACATCGCCCACCAGCTCCGGCTGCTGGCCCTGCTGCGCGGCATGAGCCGGACGCGCGGCCTGACCATCATCGCGACGCTGCACGACCTGAACGCGGCGGCGCGGTTCGCGGACCAGGTGGCGCTGCTGCACCAGGGTCGGCTGCTGGGATGCGGGCCGGGAGCGGCGATCCTGCGGCCGGACCTGCTGCGCCAGGCGTTCGGCGTGGAGGCGGACGTCGAGACCTGGCGCGACGGCCACCCGTTGGTGCTGCCGTTGCGGCCGGTGATGGAGGAGGAACGAGGCGGGGGATGTGTGGAGGCGGGCGAGCCCGGGCGGCGGTGGACGGGGCGGCGGGCGTGACGGGGGCGGCGGGGGCCTGCGCGCGCGGGAGCGGCGGGCGTGACGGGCGGCGGGGGCCTCCGCGCGCGGGAATGGCGGGCGTGACGGATGGTTGCCCATGGCGGGCGGCAACGGTGGTCGCGGCGGACCGAAACGGCACGATGCGGAGCGCTCCGCGCGGACCGGCCCGCCTAGGTCCAGGCCGCCAGGATCGTGTCCACCTCGGCCACTTCGATCTGCTGGCCGAACCGCGTGTGATAGAGCGTGAGCAGCGCGTCGTGCGTTGCGTCCGACACGCTGCACATCGCGTTGCCGGCCACCACCACACGATAGCCGAGGTCCACCGCGCCCAGCACGGTCGCGAGGACACACACGTCGGTTTCGGCGCCGCTGATCACCAGCGTATCCACGCCGCGCTCCTGCAGGAGACGATGCGTATGGGGTTCGGCGAAGGCCGAGTATCGGCTCTTGTCCACCACGACCGCTGGCGGCATGAGGGCCGCGAGGGCCGGCACCAGGTCGATCATCCCGGCGTCCAGCGCCGAGCGCGTCATGCTTTGCCAACGTTCGTAGTAGCGGCGCCACGTGCCCGGCATGTCCTCCGGCTTCTCCGGCGGCACGAACCGCGTGAACACCGTCCGATCGACCCGTGCCCGCGCGAGGCGCTCGACCTCCGGCAGCACGCGCTCGAGCCAGGGCAAGTGCCAATCTGTGCGTTCCGCGAACAGCGTCTGCATGTCGACACACAGATGCGCCGTGTTGGGACCGAGCGGACCGTGGATCAGGCCGCCGGGCATCAGTGATCGCGGCCGCGGCCGGTGCGTGCCTGGAGCTCGTCGATGCGGCGTGAAGCTTCCGCTTTCGTCAGCCCGGGATCGAACGTCTCGCCCGCCTCCTCGCTCAGCGTCTTGAGGTAGGAGGCCTGGGCGCCGGTCATGCTCTCATCGCCGGTGGTCCACTGCTCCGGCGGCTTTTCCAGGTTGCTCGGTGTCTCGGGATCCTGCGGGACCTTGGGGTTCGTGCTCATGCACGACCAACGCCGGCGCCCCCGGTTTGTTCCCGCCAGGCGCTGGAAGTTGAACGGACCCTGCCGCCACGGTCAGAGTTCCCGCAAGGCGCCCCGGAAACTCTCCCGCAGCGGCGAGATGAGGTAGTCGAGCGCCGTCCTTGGCGCGACCGGCACCACCACCTCCACCGGCATGCCGGGGCTGAGCCGGGACAGCAGGGCTCCCCCCTGGCGATCGCCGACCAGGGCGATCTCCGCCTTGAAGAAACTGCGGCCGGTCTTGCCGTCGGTCACCCGGTCGGCGGAGATGATGCGGACCTCGCCTTGCAACGGCGGGTTCTCGCGCGGATTGAAGCCCACCGCGACCACCTCCGCCGCCTGGCCGATGCGGAGATGCTCCACATCCTCGGGGCGGATCTCCGCTTCGGCGACGATCGTGCGATCGGCCGGCACGATGTCGAGGATCGGGCGGCCCGGCTCCACCACGCCACCCTTGGTGAAGATCGTCAGGTTCACCACTTCCCCCGCCATGGGGGCGCGGATCTCCAGCCGGTTCAGCAGGTCACGATCGGCGACGAGACGCGGCAGCACGTCGTTGATGCGGAGCTGCGCCTCCCGCAACTCACGCGTGGCATCGGCCTGGGAGACCTCGCGCAAGCGCAGCTTCTCCGCCGCCAGTTCGATCGCCTGCGCGCCCAGTCGCGCCACGTCGGCGGAGAGCTGGCCGACCGAACCACGCAGCGACTCGACGGCGCGGCTCAGCTCCAGCAGCCGGTTCTTGGACGCGAGTCCGATGCGCTCCAGCTCCGCGATGGCCCGTTGCTCGTCCTCGGCGAGGCTCAACTGCCTGCTCGCCGCGGCAAGCTGCACCCGCGCCCCTGCCTCCTGGTGGCGCGCCTGGGCGATGCGCTGATCGATCACGTCGAGCTGCCGCGCGAGGAGGTCGCGGCGATTGCGGAACACGATGCGTTCCCGTTGCATCACCGCCGCCGCGACGGGATCATCGGGCGAAAGGCTGTCGGGGAAGGTGATCTCGTCGGCATCCGACAACTCGGCCATGTCACGCGCCGAGAGCGCCTGGTCGGCGAGCAGTTGCGACTGGTGCACGGTCAGCGCCGCGCGGATCTGGGTGTCGTCCAGCCGGACCAGCAGCTCCCCCTGCTCCACCCGGGTGCCATCGTGCACGCGGAGTTCCGCGACGATCCCGCCTTCGCGGTGCTGCACCGTCTTGCGATTGCCATGCACGGCGAGCGCACCGCTGCCGATCACCGCACCATCCAGCGGCGCGGTCGCGCACCAGGCGCCAAGCCCGCCGAAGAACGCGGCGACGGTGAGGACGCCGACCCGGATTGCGACCTTCATGCGCGGCCTCCTGCCACGGCGGTTGGGGAGAGTTGGGCCATGAACTCGGCCGCGCGCTGCACACCGACGAGCTGGCCCTCGCTCATGGTCGCCACGTAGTCCGAGATGCGCACGAGCCCGGCGCGATGCGTGATCATGATCACGGTGCATTTGCGCGCCTTGAGGTCGAGCACGCATTGCGTCAGCGCCGCCTCACCCTCGGTGTCGAGATTGGCGTTCGGCTCGTCGAGCACGACGACCGCCGGTGCGCCCAGCAACGCGCGGGCCAGCGCGATGCGCTGCTTCTGCCCGCCCGACAGGGTCGCCGCATGGTCGTCCAGCATCGTCCGGTAGCCCATCGGCAGCCGCACGATCATCTCATGCGCATGGGCCGCCGTCGCGGCCGCGACCACCTCCTCGTCCGAGACTGCACCGAAGCGGGCGATGTTGTCCCGAATGGTGCCGGGGAACAGCGCAACTTCCTGCGGGAGATAGCCGATGGCGGCGCCGAGTTGCGCCACGTCCCAGGTCGCGAGATCCGCGCCATCCAGGCGCACCACGCCGTGATCCGGCCGCAGCGCGCCCACCATCAGCCGCGCCAGCGTCGACTTTCCCGCGGCACTCGGCCCCACGATCGTCAGGATCGCGCCCGCCTGGATGCGCGCATTGGCGGCCCGCACGGCCGGCCGCAACTGCCCGGGCGGAGACCACGTCACGTTCTCGAGCTCCACATCGCCGTTCGGCGTCGGCAGGGCGACCTGCCGCGCTTCGCCATCCGTATTCGCGATCAGGCGGCGGATCCGCCCCAGCGCCTCCCCCGCCGCGATGGTGGGACGCCATGCACCGATGAGCTGCTCGACCGGCGCGAGCGTGCGACCGAGCAGGAGGGAGCCGGCGAAGATGGCGCCGCCGCTGACCTCGTTCTGGATCGCGAGCCAGGCGCCGACACCGAGGATGCTGGATTGGAAGAACAGCCGCGCGCATTTGCCCGTCGCACCAAGCAGGACGGCACGATGGCTGGCGCGGTTCTGCGCCGCCAGCATGTCGCCGCGCAGGCGCCGCCAGCGTTCGGTGAGCGTGACGCCGAGGCCCATGGTGCGGGCGCAGTCGGCGTTCCGCGCGATGGAATCACCGAACTGATAGGCACGGGTGGCAACCTTTCCGGC
This sequence comes from Rhodospirillales bacterium, assembly GCA_017304945.1. Lineage (GTDB taxonomy): Bacteria > Pseudomonadota > Alphaproteobacteria > Acetobacterales > Acetobacteraceae > Rhodopila. The sequence continues at coordinate 52,637 of JAFKLG010000057.1, read as the reverse complement.
CTCCATCATCGGGCCGCGCGCTGCCCGCTCGCTCGCGACGCTGAGGCAGAGCAGCACCAGGGCCGCACCGAAGGCATAGACACCCAGCACCGGATGCAGCAGCGCGATGGCGCCGAGATAGATCGGTGCCCAGGGCAGATCGATGAAGGCCAACGCCCCAGCGCCGCCGGCGAACTGGCGGACGGTGTCGAGGTCGCGGGCGACATGCACCGCCTGCGGCTGCTCGCGCCGGCTGGGACTCGTGGTGGTGAGGCATTGCAGGACGGAGCGGCCCAGCCGCTCCTCGACCATGTCGCTGACGCCGGCCAGGACGCGCCCTCGCACCGCGTCCAGGATCGCATACACCACGAAGCACAGCGTGACCGCGACCGTGAGATAGAGCAGCGTCGGCACGCTGCGGCTATGCATGACCCGGTCGTAGACCTGCATCATGTAGAGCGGGGCCGCGAGATAGATCAGGTTCAGGAAGAACGAGAATCCCGCGACCCACCCGAGGGGGGATGCGATCGCGAGAACGGTGCTGCGGAGGGAGGATGCGGTGCGCACGGTGATGTCTCAGACGAAGTGCTGGATGTAGATCTCGGACGCCATCAGCGACATCGGGTGGGTCGCCGTTCCCAGCGTCACCAGCGTCAGCGCCGCCTGCCCGTCGATCGACAGCGACAGCGTGTAGCTGCTGCTGTCGTAGACGAGCACCGGACTGGACGGATGCGCGGGCGCACTGCTGTTCGTGTAGAGATCGACATACTTCCCGGTATCCACCTGCACCGCCCCCGACGACGCGAAGGTGGCACCCGCTGATGTCGCAGCGTTCGTCAGCACCGTGCGCTCGAGCGCGATGATCGGGGCCGACTCGCTGGTTGCCGCCGAGGCGCCCACCGTCTGCGTCACCACCACGCCATTGCCGATCGAGACCTCCGAGGCACTTGCGGTGAAGGACTCCGCCACGCCAGCGGTTTGCGACAGCAAGGTGCCGTTCGAGGCGTAGACGTTGAGGGTCGCGTTCGCCACGCCGTTGCCGGTGATCTGCACCGTCCCGGACGCGGACGACACCACGATGCCAGTCGCAAGCGCCGACAACGCGTGCCCGTTCAGGACGATGTTGTCGTCCTGCAGCGCGGCATACTGGCTGGGCGTCAGCGCCAGGGAGTCCTGGGTCATCCGGATGTTGAACCCGCCGCTGTCCCAGTGCGATCCCAGGTCGCCGATGGTCACCAGCGCCGACGTATCCGCGAAGTCGTTCGACGCGAGGTGCAGCGTGTTCGACCCGATGGTGAAGTGAGGCAACGCATCGAGGCGTTCCGCGGTCGCGATGGAGACCGTCTCGTCGCCGGTCAGGGTCACGCTCGTCGCGAGCAGCTCCGCCGCATGGTTGGCGCTGTTGAGCAGGTAGGACGCACCGTCCGCGATCGTCAGGTTGCCGGTGTCCTGGTACCCAGGGAGATTGACGATCGCACGCGCCGTGCCCGCATCCAGCGTCTCGGGCCCCGCCAGTTGGACGACGATGCTTGCGGCATAGGGGCTCGCGGCAATGTCGGCGGCAAGAACGCCATCGAGCAGGCTCGCCGCGGTGTCCGCGACGGTCAGCGTATGGTTCAGGTGGAAGCGGCTGTTGGTCAGCAGCGCCTCCGCATCCGCTGCGGCAACCGTGCCGTTGGCGGAGAGCTGCAGCGCGTCCGCCAGCGCAACACCGTCGGAGTAGGCCGGGTTGAGCAGGTTCGCGGCCGTGTCCTCGATCGTGAGGGTGTGCGCGCCCTTGCTGAAATGGATGCCGCTGCTGACGGCGAACAGCGATTCCGCCGCGGCGGCCGTGATGGTCTCGTTCGCCGCGATCGTCGTGCCGTTCATCGCCGCCAGGGCCGCGGTGTTGGAGCCGTTGATCAGCGTCGCGACCGTGTCGGCGACCACCAGATGGAAGCTGCCGTGCAAGGATCCGGTGCTGGTCCAAGCCGCCCCGCCCGTGAGCGTCTGGATCGCGGCGAGCGTGTCGGTGATGCTCTCCACGTTTCCACCGAACGCCACGTTGGCCGCCGGAATGCCGGATCCCCCGATCAGCCCCAGGAAGGCGGAGGCTTGCGCCACCGTCACCGACTCGCTGTCGCTGACGACGATGGTGCCGCCCAGCAGGCCGGAACCGAGGGTGAGCGTCGCCAGGTTGGCGAAGGTATCGGTGATGTGCGGCGTGACGATGAGCTTCGCGTTGTTGCTCAGCCCGGGGCCAACGGTCATCGTGGCGACGGTGCCGTAGACGTCGAGCGTATTGCCGCCCAATCGCAGCGAGTTCCCGAGTGCGCCGAGAGTATTGGCCTGGGCAACCGTCACGGTGGCAGAGTCGGTCAGGGTCAACGTATAGGCGCCGACCGCGAAACCCGGCAGGCCACCCAGCAGGATCGCCCCGGCCGTCGACACCGACGCACTCCCCGAAATCTGCCACGCCACCGGCGTGATGCTCGGACTCCCGCTGGTTTGCGAGGGCGCGTTGGCGATGATGTTCGCCGCGGTGTCGCGCACCGTCAGGGTCTTGCCGCTGTCCATGGTGGCACCGAGCGCCAGGAGATGCCCGAAGACCGAGTCGTTCACCGTTGCGTTCGCGCTCACCACCACGCCGCTCAGCGCCGCGCGGTTGGCGGACAAGGTCGCAAAGTAGGTCTCGATGCGCGCGGCGGTATCCTGCACCAGCAGCGTGTTCGCCACCCCATCGCCCGCCGGAGCCGGCGGATCGTTGCGGTTGAACGCGGAGATCGACAGCAGCGTCGCGGCCAGCGAGGCGGAGACGGTGGCGATGTGCCCCGTCGCCTTCAGATACACCCCATCGATGAGGGCGTGCTGGGCGGCGGCCAGATAGCCGCTGGCGCTATCCGTCAGGTGCGCGGCGGTGTCCCAGATATAGAGCTGATGCCCGTTCTTGCTGAAGCTCGTGAGCTGCTCGAGCAGCACCGCGTCGGCGGCACCGATCACCGAGTCGGCCGACAGCGTGACGTCGTGAGCGTTCATGAACGTCATGCCGGGCGTGCCGTTGGCCAGGATCGCCGCGGCGATCTGGGTCCCAGTGTCCTGGATCGTGAGATCGTTCGCAATCAGGTGCGGCACGGTGAGCAGCGACGCGACCTCGGCGGCGTTCACGACCGTGTCGGAGATCGTCGCCTTCATGAACTTGCTGCCGATGCTGTCCAGCGCGGTGAGATTCGAGAGGATGTTGTCGGCCGTGTCGACCACGTCGACCTCACCCACCGCCGTGTTGGACTGCAGGGCCGCGGCGATCGCGGCAAGCTGCGCCGCGTTGCCCGTCACCCGTATCACACCGGCTGGGGCAATCGCCGCATAGGTTGCGATCGCGGCCGCGTAGTCGGTCGCGGTCACGTCGATGGAGAGCACGTTGATCGTGGCGTCGGTGAGCGTGATCGACAGCGTGTGGCCCTGGCCTGGAATCGCCGACTGGAGCGCCGCGACGTTCGCCATCACGTCCGCGGTGGTGTCCTGCACCGAGACGATCCCCGCAAGCGCGAGCTGCGGCTGGCTCAGCCCGAGGATCGCAGTGACGGTATCCTGCACCGTCAGGGTGTAGGATCCGGCAGCGTAGCCATTCAGGGCGGACAGTGCGGTCAACGTGGCAGCGCTGACCGTGACGTTCGCGTTGGGCGAGACCGTGGTCGCGGCGGCGATGCCGGCCGCGTAGGCGGCGTCCAGCAGGTTGGCGACGCTGTCCTGAACGGTCAGCGCCGGCCCGGCCGTGTAGGCATGCAACCCGGCCAACTGCGTTGCCAGGGCCGCCGTCGTCGTGGTCGGCGCGCTCAGGGTCACGCTGGTCGCCAGCGCGATCCCCGCGGCATTGCCCGGCAGCAGCAGGTTCGCCAGCGTGTCGCTCACGCCCATGGCCTGCGCGTTCTGCAGCACGCCGCCGAGAATGCTCGACAGCGTCGTCGCCTGCGCAGCCGACAGTCCGGTTGGATTGTCGCTCATCGTGACATGCAGCGCGGCCGCCAGCATCGCCGGCGCACTGCCCTGCGCCGTCAGCAAGGCGGCCGCGGTGTCGGTCACCGTCAGCGCGCTCTCGTCGAAGATGGTGGAGCTGTGCAGCCCGTTGTAGAGCAAGGTCGCGGTGGTCGCGCTGAGCGTGGTCTCGGTGGTTCGCACCGAGGTGATCGCGCTGGCATTGGAGGTGATCAGAGCCGCGCCGCTCAGATCGGCGGCGATGTTGGCGGCGCTGTCCCGCACCGTGATGGAGGCAGGGGAAAAATTCAGCGCCAGGATCGTCGCAATCTCCGAGACCGCGACGTCCGTGACATGGAGCGTTGCGCCCGACATCTTGGACAGCACGGACGACGCGCCGTCGTCGATGCCGGCGGCCTGAACCTGCGCGCTGGTCAGCGTGATGACGCCAGAGGCGACGTTCAACTGGGTCAGGACGGCGTTGTGGCCGACCAGCGTGGACCCGGCGCCCAGCGCGAGATCGGCTTGCACGTTCTGGGCGAGGTCCGCGACCACGAGATTGTAGGCGGAGCCGATACGTGCCAGCACGGAGGAGTTGGCGCCGAGTTGCGCGACGTTCAGGGTGATCGCTGGCGTGCTGCCATCCGTTAGGGCGATGCTCCCCAGCTTGCTGAGATTGGCGAGCAGGCTTCCCGTACCGGTCAGGTTGGACTGCACGTTCGCGGCAGTATCGGAGATCGCCACGCTCGTGTTCGGCACCGCGAGCGCCACGACGGTCGGGAACTGTGCGACCGTCGCGCCCGTGACCACGAAGCTCGAGAGATTGGTCGTGGCGATCAGCGCGGCCGCCACCCCGGCGTGTACGGCCTGCGATTCGGTGAGGGTGATCACCGTGCCGCCGCTGAGCGTGATGCTGCCGAGGACGCCCGCATGGGATAGGATGGTGGACCCGGCGCCCGCCGCCAGGTCCGATGCCACGTTGGCGGCGCTGTCGGCGATCGCCAGCGACCAGGGGCCGCTCATCAGCGCCAGCACGGCGTTCCCGGCGGAGACCTGCGCCACGGTGAGGGTGAGAGTCGGCGTCCCTCCATCGGTCAGCGCGATCGCGGTGATCACCCCCGCGTTGGTGGCCAGGGTTCCCGAACCGGTCAGGTCCGACTGAACATTCGCCGCGGTATCGGCAATGGCCATGCGCGTTCCGCTGACCCCGAGGCCCAGCACGGTCGCGATCTGCGTCACCGTGACGCCAGTGACCGCGAAGGTGGTCATTCCGCTGACCAGGCCAAGCGCGGTTGCGACGCCAGCGTGCACCGCCTGCGATTCGGTCAGCGTGATCGTGCTGCCGCTGGACAACGTGATCCCGGTGAGCGCGGCGCCCCGCGCCAGCAGCACGGATCCGTTTCCAAGCGCAAGATCCGCCTGCACATGGGCCGCGGAGTCGACCGCGACCAGGTTGTAGGCGCTGCCGATATCGCTCAGGACCGTCGCAGCCGCCCCGATCTGGGCGACGCTCAGTGTGATCGTCGGCGTGCTGCCGTCGGTCAGCGTGATCGTGCCGAGCGCGGCGGCCATCGTGACCAGTCCGGACGAGCCCGAGGTGAGGTCGGACTGCACCTGGGCCGCCGTATCGCTGACAGTGATCGTATAGGGTGTCGTGATGCGGGTGAGCGCGGGGACGCTGGCGGCGATCACCGCAACAGTCAACGAGAGGGCAGGCGTGCCGCCATCGGTGAGGACGATGCCGGTCAGCACGCCGGCATGCGCGACGAGCTGGGACGAGCCGCCGGTCAGGTCCGACACCACGTTCGCGGCGGTGTCGGAGATCGTCAGGTTGAACGCGGTGCTGATGAGCGCGATCACGCCGGCATTGGTGCCGAACGTCGATACCGAGAGCGTGAGCGTCGGCGTGCTGCCGTCGGTCAGCGTGATGCCGCTGAGGTTGCCCACATGCGCCAGCAACACGCCGCCGCCATTCAGGTCGGATTGCACGTTGGCGGCACTGTCCGCGACGGCGACACGGGTTCCGGTCACACTCAATCCGAACACGGTTCCGATCTGGCCGACGCTCACGCCCGTGACCGCAAACGTCACCAGGCCGATCGTGGCATTCAGCGCACTGGCCACGCCGGCATGAACGGCCTGCGACTCGGTCAGCGTGATCGTGTTGCCGCTGCTCAAGGTGATGCTCGCGAGGGAGCCGATCCGGTTCAGGATTTCCGATCCGTTCCCGGCGGCCAGGTCAGCTTGGACGTTCGCCGCCGTGTCGCTGAGCGCGAGATTGTAGCTCGAGGTGAGCACCGTCAGGACCGGCGAGGCAGAGGTCAGGCCGGCGACGTTCAACGACAAGGTCGGCGTGCCGCCGTCGCTCAGGGCGATGTTCGTCACCTGTGCGACGTTGGTCAGCAGCACCGATCCCGACGCAAGGTTCAGGTCGGCTTGCAGGTTCGCCGCGGTGTCGGTCACTGTCATCGTGGTGTTCGCGACACCGAGGGCGAGAACGGTGGCGACCTGGGCGATGGTCGCGCCGGTCACCACGAAGCTGCTGAGGCCCGTGGTCGCGGCCAGCACCGAAGCGACGCCGGCGCGCGTCGCCTGCGCCTCGGTCAGCGTGATGGTGGTGCCGCTGGTCAGCGCAACCCCGCTCAGGACGGTGGCGCGGGCCAGCAAGGTGGACGCACCCCCGGACGCGAGATCCGACTGCACATTGGCGGCAGTGTCGGAGATCGCGAGATGCCACGTGGTGCCGATCAGGGACAAGGCGGTGGCGGCGGCGGTCGTCTGGGCGATGCTGAGCGTGAGGGTGGGAGCCGATCCGTCGGTCAGCGTGAGCGCGGTCAGCGTCGGCGCGATCGTGCCGTCCGCCAGCAGCGAGCTGCCGCCGGTCAGGTCCGCTTGTACGTTGGCGGCCGTGTCGGAGATGGCGAGACGGGTGTTTGCGATGCCCAGGCCCCGCACCGTGCTGATCTGCCCGACGGTGACGCCGGTGACGTCGAGCCCGAGCAGTCCCGTCGTCGCCTGCAGCACGGTGGCGACGCCTGCGCGGGTCACCTCCGACTCGGTCAGCGTGATCGTGGCGGGGCTGGTGAGCGTGACGATGATCAGCGTGGCGTTGGTCAGGGTCGCGCCATAGGTCAGCAGTTCGGAGCTGGCGCCGGCTGCGAGGTCCGCCTGAAGATGGGCGGCGGTGTCGAGGATCGCGAGCTGCCATGGCACGCCGATCCGCGACAACAGGGCCTCGTCGGCGGCGACCTGCGCGATCGAGAACACGAACGTCGGCGTGCCGCCGTCGGTCAGCGTGATCGCGCTGATCTGGCTTGCATGCGTCAGCAGCGCGCCCGGCCCGGTCAGATCGGACTGCACCTGCGCTGCCGTGTCGACGATGGTCAGGCTGGTGTTGGCGATCCCCAGACCCAACACGGTCGGGATCTGCGCCACGGCGACCCCCGTCACCGCGAGGCTGGTGAGGCCGGTGGTCGCCGCCAGCACCCCGGCGACGCCGGCATACGTCACCTGTGCCTCGGTGAGGGTGATGCTCGTGCCGCTGGTCAGCGTGACACCGCTCAGCACCGCGGCATGGCCGAGGAGTTCGGAGGTGGCTCCGGCGGCGAGGTCGGATTGCAGATGGGCAGCCGTGTCGGCGATGGCGAGGTGCCAGGGCATGCCGATGCGCGCCAGCACGGCATTGTCGGCCGAGACCTGCGCGATGGTCAGCGTGATGATGGGCGTGACGTCCGTGAGCGTGATGGCGCTCACCTGACTGACGTTCGTGAGCAGCGTGCCGGCGCCGGTCAGGTCGGATTGCACGTTCGCCGCGCTGTCCACCACCTGCATGCTGGTGCTGCCGATTCCGAGGCCAAGCACGGTCGAGATCTGTGCCACGGCCACGCCGGTGACGACGAGGCTACCGAGATTGCCGATCGCCGCGAGGACGGTGGCAACGCCGGAGTACGTCGCCTGTGCCTCGGTCAGCGTGATCGTGCTTCCCGACGTCAGGGTCACCGTCCCCAGCCGGCCCAGGCGGGCCAGAATTTCCGAGAGCGCGCCCGCGGCCAGGTCCACTTGGACATGCGCCGCGGTATCCTGCACGCCCAGTGTCCAGGACGACCCGATCAGGGACAGCGCGGCGGCATCGGCCGCGATTTGCGCAACGGTCAGCGTGATCGTCGGTGATCCGCCATCGGTCAGCGTGATTCCCGCGAGGTCCGGCAGCATGGCGAGGAGCGTCGGCGTCGCGGAGGTCAGATCGGCTTGGACGTTCGCCGCGGTATCCGCGATGCTCAGGGCGAAGCTGCCGCCGATCAGCGCCAGCACCGCACTTGCGGCGTCCACCTGCGTCATGCTGAGCGCGATGGGGGGCACCCCACCATCGGTCAGGGTGATGCCGGTGAGGGCACCTGCGTGAGCGAGCAGGACCGACCCACCGCTGGCCAGGTCGCTCTGCACATGCGCGGCGGTGTCGCTGATTGCAATGGCAAACGGCGTGCCGATCCGGGCGATGACGGTCGCCGCCGCGGCCAGTTGCGCGACCTGGAGATGCAGCGTCGGGGTCGTGCCGTCAGTCAGGCTGATGCCGGAGATGGAGCTCACGTTGCTCACCAGCACCGGGGTCCCGCTGGTGAGATCGGCCTCGAGCGCCGCGCCGCTGTCGCTGATCGCCATCAGGAGCTGACCGATCCCGAGGCCCGCGATCGTCGCGACCTGGGAGATGGCGACGCCGGTGACCAGGACGTTGGTGAGCCCGCTGGTGACCGCCAGCACCGTGGCCACGCCGCTGCGGAGGACCTGGATTGCGGTGAGACTGAGCACGGTTCCGCCGGTGACGGCGACGGCGTGCAGGGTGGCCGCCTCGGCGCGCAGCACGGATACCGCGGCGGCGAGGTCGGCCTGGACCGCGCTGGTCGTGTCGGCCACGTCCAGGTGATAGCTCGACCCGATCAGCGGGAGCACCGTCGTGCTCGCGCTCAGCGCCGCCACCGACAAGGTGATGGTCGGCAGGCTGCCATCGGTGAGCGTGATGCCGGACAGGCTGCTGCCAGCCTGGATCAGCACGGAGTTCGCCCCGGTCAGGCTCGCCTCGACATGCGCGGCGGTGTCGCTGATCGCAACTTGGTACGGTGTGGCGATCTCGGCCAGCACGGTCGGGAGCGCGGCGAGCTGCGCCACGCTCAGGGTGAACGTCGCGGACGCCTCGATCGTCGAAATGGACGTGATCTGCCCCGCGTTGGCGAGCAGGAGGGGGCTGCCACCGGCGAGATCCGCCTGGATGTGCGCGGCGGTGTCCACCACCGTGATGCTGGTCGGCGTCCGGGTCAGGGCGGCGAGCGGGACGAGATCCGCCACCGTCGCGCCGGTGACCGCGAGCACCCCGCCCGTCGTCTTGGCCAGCACGGACCCGGCGCCGTCGTCGACACCCGCTGCACTGATCTGAGCGACGGTCAGGCTGATCGTGCCGCCATCACTGACGGCGATGCCGGAGATCGCTGCGGCATGCGCGAGCAGCAGGGAGCTACCGGAGGCGAGATCGGCCGTGATGGCCGCCGCCGTGTCGCTGATCGCGATGCTGCTGGGTGCGATCGGCAGGGCGAGGAGCGTCGCGATGTCGGCGAGCTGTGCGCCGGCCACGGCGATGCTGCCGCCTTGCAGCTTGGCAAGGGCCGAGCCGGGACCGTCATCCACGCCGGCCGCGCGGATCTGCGCGACGGTGAGGACGATCACCCCGGAGTCGGCATTGACGACGGTCGAGATCAGGCCGGCATGCGCGAGGAGCGCGGAGCTGCCCGAGGCCAGGTCGGCCTGCAGGTGCGCGGCGGTGTCGCTCACGGTGATGGAACTCGGCGCGATCGACAGGGCCGCAATGGCCGCGATCTGCGCCACCGTCGCGCCGGTGACCACGAAGCTGCCGCCGGAGAGTTTCGCAATGGCGGACCCGGCACCATCGTCGATGCCGGCGACGAGCGCCTGCGTGGCCGTCAGTGACACGGTGCCGGCGTTGGAAATACCGATCCCGCTGATCACCGACAGATGCGCGAGCAGGCGCGAACCCGAACCCAGGGCGAGATCGGCCTGGATGGCGGCCGCCGTGTCGCTGATCGCGAAGCTCTGCGGCGCCACCGGCAGGCCGGCGATCGTGTCGGCATCGGCCACGCTCACGCCCGAGACGACCAGCGTCGCGCCACTGAGCAGGGAGAAGATCGACCCCGCGCCGTCATCGACATGCGCCGCGCGCACTTGTGCCGCGGTGAGAGTGATGGTGCCCCCGCTAGCGGCGATGCCGCTCAGCACGGCGCGGTGAGCGAGCAAGCGGGAGGATCCCGAGACCAGGTCGCTCTGGATCGCGGCGGTGGTGTCCACCACCGCGATGCTCGCCGGAGGAACGGTCAGCGCGGCCAGCGCGTCGAGATGCGCGATCGTCGCACTGCTCACGGTGAAGCTGCCGCCGGTGAGCCTCGCCATCACCGCACCGGTGCTGTCGGCCACGCCGGCGACCAGCGCCTGCGTGTCGGTCAGCGCCACGGTGCCGGCATCGCTCACGACGACGCTGGCAACGAGCGTGCGGTTCAGTACGAGCGTGGAACTCGCTCCGCTCGCGAGATCCGCCTGGATATGGGCCGCAGTGTCGGAGATGGTGATCGTGTAGGGCGAGACGATGGCCGCGAGCGTCGCCGCATCGGCGGCCAGGGCCGCCACGGTCATGGTCAGGGCCGGGGTGCCGCCGTCGCTCAGCGTGATGCTGCTGACGAGGCTGGCGGGCAGCGCCCGCAGCGCATCGAGCGACGCCTGCACATGGGCAGCGGTATCGAAGATGGCGATCGTCGCACCGATCGCGGCGACGTCGCTCGCGTACGCCAGCACATGGGCGACGGTGTCCGACTGCACGCTGATCGTCGTCCCCGAACTCACGAAATGCGGCAGGGCACGCAGCCCGGCGACCTGCGCCGCGGTGATCGTGACGGCGCCGGTCGGCAGCCGTTCGGCCGAGGCGATGGCGCGCGCCGCGGCCGACAGCCCGACGAGCGACTCCGCGTCGTCCTGCACCGTCAGGGTCACGCCATTGGCAAGCGCGAAGGCCGGCAACGCAGCCAGCGTCTCTGCGACGGCCGCGGTGACGGTGGCGGACGTGGCGAGCACTTGCGCGGCGACGAGCGGGATCTCGAAATCGTCGAGGGTGACGAGCCGGCTCGCCGTGTCCTGCACCGTCAGCGTGTGGCCGGCGCGATCGAACTTGAAGCCGAACTGCGCGAGAGCCGTGACCGTCGTGACATCCACCGTCTCGGCGGCGGCGAGCGCGAGCGTGGTCGCGAACTGCTTCGCCGTGCTGCCGAGGCCGATCAGCCCGGAAGCGGAGCCCGAGATCGTCAGCGCATATCCGCCGGTGTTGAACGTCGGCATGGCGAACAGCAGGCCGGCCTGGGCCACGCTGACCGTGGCGTTGCCGTTCAGCCGCAGCGTCGTCGCGATGGCCTCACCCGCGGCATTGGCGGAGTCGAGCAACGCCGTCACGCCGTCCGCGATCGTCAGGGCATTGCCGTCGAGATCCACCGTTCGGGCGGCCAGCAGCGTCGCCTGGGCCGCGGTCAGCGTCGCGTCCCCCACCATCACATAGCCCGTCGGCGCCACCCCGCCGCTCGGCGTGTAGCCAGCGATGCGTGAACCGGTATCGGCCAGGACCAGCGCATGCCCGTTGCGCAAGAAGGAGGCACCTTGCGGCAGCGCTCCGAGACTCACGAGATTGGCCGCGGTGCCGGTGGCGTCCCCCGACAGGCCAATCGAGGTGCCACGCAGCACCGCGTCGTTGTGGGTCAGGGTGATGCCACCCAGGCTCAGCAGATGCGGGAGCGTGTCGGCGATCACGAGCGACGCGCCGCCGTTCTGGAAGCCGGTCATCCCGATCAGCGTGACGGCGTCCGCCACGCTCAGCGTCGCGGGCGTGCTGAGTTGCAAATGGTCGGCGAGCGCCACGCCGGCCGCGTTGCCGGCGGCCAGGAGCGCGGAAGCGGTGTCGACCACCGCGAAGCCCGTCGATCCCGGCGTGAAGTTCGGCAGCGCGGCCAGGCGCGCCGCCTGCGCGGCGGTCACGGTCCAGGCCTGGGCGTTGCTCGCCAGCGTGATCGACGCCGCCACCGCGAGCGTGCTGGACGACGCCGCCAGCAGCGCCGTCGGCGTGTCCTGCAGGGCGAGGCTGTGGCCGTTGAGCTGGAACTGCGGCAGCGCGATCAGCGATTGCAGCTCGGCCACGCTGACGCTGCCATCCTGCGACACCTGGGCCGCCATCACGGCGCGCGCCGCCAGCAAGGGAGAGCCGGCAGCCGCGGACGCGAAGCTCGACGCCAGCGCCGCGAGATTGGCCGGCGTGTCGAGCACGACGACCGAACCGGTAAAGCCGGTGAGCGAGAGCTTCGCCATCGTGGCGAGGGCGACGAACTGGCTGGTGCCGAGTGTATAGGCGGCGGCGTTGCCCGCGGGCGCGGCGAGTTCCAGCCGGCTGGCAAAGGCCGCCGCCGATCCGGCCAGGTTCAGCAACGCGGTCGGGGTGTCGGCGCAGACCAGCGCGTAATCGTCGCTGGCAAAGGCGTGCAGCCCGGCCAGCGCGGTCAGGGTCGCCACGCTGACGGTCGTCGGACCACTGATCCCGACCGAACTGGCCATGCCGATGCCGGTCGAGGCGCCCGCCGCCAGCAGCGCGGCCGGAGTGTCATGCACCGTGAGCGCGTGGCCCCCCAGGGCAAATCCCGGCAACTGCGCCAGCGCACTCGCCGCGCTCGCCCCCAGCGTCGCGTCGCCGGTGAGCGACACGACCACCCGCGCGAGCAGCGAACCCAGCGTGACGTTGGCGAAGCTGGGCGCGAGCGCGGCCAGCGCCGCCGCCGTATCGGCGACCGTGATCAGCCCCGTGAAGCCGCTGACCGACAGGTTCGTCATCGCCTGCAACTGGGTCAGTTGCGCGGCGGTGATGGTGTAGTCCGCGGCGTTGCCGACGGTGCTCGGCACCAGCGACTCGCCGGTCGCCAGCGCGGCCAGCGCACTGCTCATGCCGAGGAGCTTCGCCGGCGTGTCCGCGACGGTCAGCGCGTGCCCGTCGACCGCGAAATTGTGCAGCCCGATCAGGATGGCGCCGTCGGCCGCGGTAACCGTGGCGTCGGCGCCGAGGCGCACCGCGGAGGCGAGCGCGAGCGCCGGCGATCCGGCGCCGGCCAGCAGGTTGGCGGCGGTATCGGCAATGATCAGCCGGTGCGAGCCCGGTCCGAACCCATCGAACTGCAGCAGCGCCTCGACCGCGGCGACGCCGAGCACGCCATCCGCGGACAGCAGCACCGGCACGTTCCAGCCATTGAGGGCGGTCACGGCGGCGCTGTCCGCGACGAGGCCGGACAGCGCGGTGGCGGTGTCGATGACGACGAGGCTTTGGCCGTTGGGGCTGAAGCGCGCGCCGAACGCGAGGAGGATCTGCGCCTCGGCCGCCGTGACGACGGAGTCCGAGTCGAGTTCGATCGCCGTCGCCAGGATGTCCCAGGCCGGGTTGGCGGTCGCGGCGAGATGGCCCGCACTATCGCTGACCGTCAGCGTGTGCGTGCCCATGGTGAAGTTCGCGGCGCCGACCGCGCTGCGCAGATCCGCAAGAGTCGTCGCCTCGGCGACCGTGAGCGTCGCATCGTCCTCCACCGAGATCGACGTCGCATAGGGCGCGATGGCCGAAGCGGCCGCGACGAGCGCCGCCGGGGTGTCCGCGACGGTGAGGGTGACCCCGGGATCGACCGAGAACCCGGGCAGCAGCGACAACGAGATCATCTGCGCGGCGCTGACCGTCGCATCGCTCGCCAGATGCGCGGCCGGCGTGCTCGCCACCGCCAGGGTCGCGAACCGAGCCACCGAGACCACCGGGGTGGTCCCGAGATGGAGCCGCGGATCAAGCAACTGGTCGACGCTGCCCCGGAACACGCCGCCGGTGATGGTGATCGAGAGCACGTCGGCGCCGAACAGCGCGTCGCGCGCGGCCGTGACGGCCTCACCCGTGTCGGAGACGGCGATCCGCGCCGCCCCGATATCCAGGGCGGACAGGCCGGCCAGCGCCGCGGCGGAGGCGGCGGACAGCGTGACGCCCTGGTTGGTCGGCGTGACCACGATCGGCCCGTGCGCCGCCAGCGCCGTCAGGCGGACGACGTTCGCCAGGATCGCCTGCACCGTGTCGGTGACCACCATCTCGGTGGCGCCGCCGGTCGGCTGCAGCGTCATGGTCACCCCGTCGCTCGCGAGCGCCGCGATCTGCGCCGCCTGCGCCGCCGTGTAGGTGCCCTGATCCAGTTGCACGACGATCGCACTGGTGCCGCTGGGCAGCCCCGCGGCCGCGAGCAGATGTGGCAGCGTGTCCCGCAGGACGACCTCGGTCGCCGCGGCCCGCTGCTGCGCGGTCAGCCCCTGCAAGGCGGCCAGGGTGTCGCTCACGGTCAGATGCACGCCGTTGGCGACCGCGAAGCCGCGCATCGCCGTCAATGCGGCCTGCTGGGCCGCGGTGACGGTCGCATCGGACGTCAGCGACGTGGCCCGCGCGAGCGCGGCCACGCTGCCCGTCGTGCCGAGCAGATTGGTGGCCGTGTCGGCCAGGGTGATGTTGGCGTTGGTGGCGGACAGGCGGGCGACCAGCGGCACCAGCCCGTTCGCCTGGGTGGCGTTGATCGTGCCGCTGCCGGTCAGCGTCACCGAGGTGGAGCTGGCGCGCGACGCCAGCCCGGTCAACGCGGAGACGGACGACACGACGCGGGCGACCGTGTCGGTGACGTTGATCGTGATCCCCGCGAGGGCGTTCAGCGTGCTGATCGCGGTGGCGTTGTTCCCGGCGGTCATCGTACTGACGTCGCCCGAGACGGTCAGCCGCGCCCCGTTCGCCACCGAGAAGCTCGGCATCGCCTTCAGGGTGTTCGCCTGGCTCAGCGTGACCGTGCCGTTGCTGGTGACCTGGAACGCCTTGATGGCGGCGCGATTCTGCGCGGGGGTCAGGGCCAGCAGGTTGGTGGCCGAATCGGCCAGCGTCAGGTTCTGCCCGGGCAGCACGGAGAAGGCCGGCAGCGCCTCGAGCCGGAGCAGAGCGGACAGCGACAGGCTGGTGCCGGTCGACAGCACCACGCTGCTGGCGCGTTGCATCAGCGTCGTGTGCTCGGCGGCCAGCAGGTTCGTGAGCGTGTCGAACACCGAGAGGGCGGAGGCGATCGAGAGGCCCGCCGCGTTCTTGGAGGCGGTCAGCGCCGCCACGGTGTCACGCACCGTGTAACGATAAGGCCCGGTGCTGAACGCGCTGCCCAGGGTCGCGATCAGGCGGGCATCGCTGGCGTTCGAGGCGCCGTTCGCATTGAAGGTGAACAGGTTCACCCGCGCGCGCAGGGCCGTATTCGAGACCACGGCCGCGATGTTGGCCGGCGTGTCGGCGATGGTGATGCCTGTCGCGCTGCTGGCCAGGGCCTGGGCCACCGTCATCGTTGGCATGAAGTCCGTCCTCGCGTGCCATGGGTCGGGCGGGACGCACGTCACCCTGCCGGAACGCGGAGTGGGCGCCTGCCATTTTCTGGCGCGACGATGGCAGTCAAGTCTGAACCAATCGTTTAGCCGCGATGCGGAAAATGCCCCCGGGAGCCCGGAACGAATCGTGATCGAAAGCGGAGCGGCGCCGCATCCGGCCGACCCGGGCGCCCCCTTCGCAGCGTCCGGCCAGCCTGTTAAACGGCCGCGCATGGACGCGAGCCTTCCCCCCGGCGGCACCCCGTCGCGCAACGCGACGCGCGCGGCTCGACACGGCAGCGGCCGCATGCCGCCCCGCGACTCGACCCGCGCCCTGCTGATGCGCCTCTGGCGCGAGCATGTCCGGCACATGCGCTCGCGCATCCTGCTGGTGATCGTGCTCACCGCCCTCACCGCCGGGACCACCGCGCTCTACCCGGTGGTGATCGATCACGCGTTCCAGATGTTCACCGATCGCGACCGCCGGATCCTGTATCAGATCCCCGTCCTGGTCGTGATCGTCACCGCGGTGAAGGCCGCCGCGCAGTATTTCCAGACCGTGCAGGTGCAGCAGATCGTGCTGCTGGTCATCCGCGGGCTGCAGGGACGCATGTTCAGCCACCTCGCGCATGCCGACCTCGCGCGGGTAGAGCGGGAGGCGCCGGCGCAGCTCGCCGCTCGTTTCACCACCGACGCCGCCACGGTGCGGGAGGCGCTGAGCCGCGTGGTCAACGGCGTCGCCGACGTGATCACCGTGGTCGGCCTCGTCGCCTCGATGATCTACTTGGACTGGCTGCTGTCGCTGATCGCGGCGATCCTCTATCCGCTCGCCGCGGTGCCGATCCAGCGCATCGGCAAGCGCATCCGCCGCGCCTCGGGCGGCATGCAGGAACGCGTGGGCGAAACCGCCGCGCTGCTGAACCAGAGCTTCGCCCAGGCGCGCACGGTCCGTGCCTATGGGCTCGAGGCCGCGGAGACCCGCCGCGCCAACGATGCCTTCACGCAGCTCTATCGCGCGCTCCTGCGCATGACCCGAAGCCGCGCGCGCGTCGATCCGATGCTGGAGGTGCTGGGCGGCGCGGCGGTCGCGCTGGTGATCGGGTTCGAGGGCTGGCGCGCGGCGGTGAGCAGCCACACGCTGGGCAACTTCACCGGCTTCGTCGCCGCGCTGCTGATCGCTTCCCGCCCGCTGCGGGCGCTGGGCACGCTGAACGCCGCGCTGCAGGAAGGCCTGGCCGGCCTGGTGCGCGTCTTCGCCGTGATCGATGAGCGGCCCACCATCGCCGACGCGCCGGACGCGCAACCGCTGCCCGAGGGGCGCGGCCACGTGGTGTTCGAGGAGGTCCGCTTCGTCTACCCGGACGGGCGGGTCGCGCTGGACGGGCTGAGCTTCACCGCGATGCCGGGGCAGACGGTCGCGCTGGTCGGGCCCTCCGGCGGCGGCAAGTCGACGGCGCTCGCGCTGATCCCGCGGCTGCACGACGCGACCGGCGGCGCCGTGCGCATCGACGGGGCGGACGTGCGCGGGGTGCAGCTCGCGAGCCTGCGCGGCGCGATCGCCTATGTCGGGCAGGATGCCTTGCTGTTCGACGACACCGTGGCGGCCAACATCCGGGTCGGGCAGCCGGACGCGACCCAGGCGGAGGTCGAGGCGGCGGCCGCGGCCGCGGCGGCGGCCGACTTCATCGCGGCAATGCCGGACGGGTATGAGACCCGCGTCGGACCCGGCGGCCAGCGCCTGTCCGGCGGCCAGCGCCAGCGCGTCGCCCTGGCCCGCGCCCTGCTGCGCAACCCGCGCATCCTGCTGCTGGACGAGGCGACCAGCGCCCTGGACACCGAGAGCGAGGCCGCGGTGCAGCTCGCGCTGTCACGCCTCCGCCAGGGCCGCACCACGATCGTGATCGCGCACCGGCTCTCCACCGTGCGCGACGCCGACCTCGTGGTGGGAATGGCCGAGGGGCGCGCCCTGGAACAGGGCACGCATGCCGACCTGCTGGCGCGGGACGGACTCTACGCCCGCCTGGTGCGCAGCCAGGCGCTCGCCCAGTAGGGCGCCGCTACGCGCGCAGGCGGAACAGCGCGGACCGCTTCAGCAGGAACCAGCCCGCCGCCAGGGCCGCCGCGAGCAGCGGGGTCGCCGCGATCGTGAAGGTGCCGTTCGGATAGTCGAACGCCATCAGCACGAGCACGCCGGCCAGGAATGCGAGCGTCACCCAGTTCGACACCGGCGCCAGCGGCATGCGGAACCCCACCGGCGACAACTCCCCACGGCGCACGGCGCGGCGAAACGCGAGATGGCACAGCAGGATGAAGGCCCAGGTGCTGATGATCCCCAGCGAGGCGATGTTGAGGACGATCTCGAACACCTGGGATGGCAGCAGGTAGTTCAGCCCGACCCCGATCAGGTAGATGAACCCGGTGATCAGGATGCCCTGCGACGGCACGTTGCGCGTGTTCATGCGGGCGACCCGGTCGGGCGCCGATCCCCCCATCGCCAGCGAGCGCAGGATGCGCCCGGTCGAGTACAGGCCGGAATTCAGGCTGGACAGTGCCGCGGTCAGCACGACCACGTTCATCGCGGTGCCGATCCCCGGCACGCCCAGCGCGTGGAAGAAGGTGACGAACGGGCTGGTGCCGGCGCGATACGCGGTCCAGGGCAGCAGCAGCACCAGCAGCAGCACGGAGCCGACATAGAACAGCGCCACTCGCCACATCACGCTGTTGATGGCGCGCGGCAGCACGTTGGACACGTCCTGCGCCTCCCCGGCCGCGGTGCCGACGAGCTCGATCCCGGCATAGGCGAACACCACGCCCTGGATGATCACGATGGCGGGCAGCAGCCCGTGCGGGAACACGCCCCCATTGTCGGAGATCAGATGCAGCCCGGTCGCGTGGCCCGCGATCGGATGGCCGATGCCGAGCAGCGCCGAACCGACCACGAGGAACAGCACGAGAGCGGCGACCTTCACGATGGAGAACCAGAACTCCATCTCGCCGAACCATTTCACGCCGATCAGGTTGGTGCCCACCACCACGCCGACCACGCCCAGCGCGAACATCCATTGCGGGACGACACTGAAGAGCTCCCAATAGCGCATGTAGAGGGCGACCGCGGTGATGTCGACGATCCCCGCCATCGCCCAGTTCAGGTACCCGCTTCTCCTGGGCGGACATCGCCTGCGCGGATCTTGGCGGCGCGGATTTCGGCTGCGGGTGCAGCGGCGGGGGAGATACCGGCTGGGGGGATATCGGTGGTGCGGCGGTTGAATCCGCCGGTTCGTCGGCCATCGAGCACCTGCGTACAATCCGCCCCAGAGTAGGTTCCCGGGCGGCGGCGCGCCACTCTCCGTGATCGTGCAGACCTTGACGCATGGCCTCGGAGGGGCCTGTGCTACCGGGAACGACAATCGCGGAGGTACGGCCTTGAGCGCTCCCGCCCCCGGCGCGATCGATTGCGACGTGCATCCGGCGCTGCCGAACACGCGCGTGCTGCTGCCGTACCTGGATGCGTATTGGCGCGAGCACGTCACGATGCGCGGGCTCGAGCGGGACGACTACACCGCCGCCGCCTTCCCGCCCAACGCGCCGATCAACGCTCGCCCCGACTGGAAGCCGGCGAGCGGGCCGGCCGGCAGCGATCTCGCCAGCCTGCAGGCCCAGGCGCTCGACGCCTTCCAGTCGCGCTTCGCGATCTGCAACGTGCTGCACGGCACGCCGACGATCTTCTCCGAAGACCTGGCGGCGGCGTTCTGCCGCGCCATCAACGACTGGATCGTGGCCGAGTGGCTGGATCGCGATCCGCGGCTGCGCGCCTCGATCGTCGTGCCGATGCATAGCCCCGAACTCGCGGCCAAGGAGGTCGAGCGCTGCGCCGCCGACCCTCGCTTCGTCCAGGTGCTCGTCTGGCAGATGCAGGAGCTGCCGCTCGGGCGCCGCTTCCATTGGCCGCTGTACCGGGTGGCGGAGCAGCTCGATCTGCCGATCGGCATCCATGCCGGCAGCTCGTACCGGCATGCGCCGACCAATCTGGGCTGGCCGTCCTACTACATCGAGGACTACGTCTCCTGGTCCACCGGCTTCGCGGGCGTGCTGAACAGCCTGATCTCCGAAGGCGTGTTCGTGGAGTTCCCGCGGCTCAAGGTCGTGCTGATCGAATCCGGCGTGACCTGGCTGCCGGCCTGGATGTGGCGCGCCAACAAGACCTGGCGCGGGGTGCGCGCCGAGGTGCCCTGGCTCGAGAAATCGCCCGCCGACTACGCCCGCGAACACGTGCGGCTCACCATCCAGCCCTTCGACGCGCCGCCAAGGCAGGACCAGTTGCAGCGCGTGATCGAAGAGATCGGCTCCGAGGAGATGCTGCTGTTCTCCTCGGATTATCCGCACTGGCACTACGAAGGCACCGACGCCGTGCCCGATGGATTGTCCGGGTCGCTGCTGCGCAAGATCCAGGTGGACAATGCGCTCGCGACCTATTCCCGCCTGAACCGATGACACGAGGAGTCCCGCGATGAACGTACCCGTCATCGAACGCCGGCCCGACACCTCCGCGCAGAGCAGTCTCGGCTTCGTGGATTGCGACGTGCACCCGTACATGAAGTCGGGCGCCGAACTCGACGCCTTCCTGCCGGAACGCTGGCGTGCCCTGCGCCGCTCGGTCGGATCGCGCGGTCGCTCCCCGTTCATCGGCGCGCCCAACTATCCGCGGATGTCGCCGGGCACCGGGATGCGCATGGATGCCTGGCCGAAGGACGGCAGCCATCCGGGATCGGACCTCGCGTTGATGCGCGAGCAGTTGCTGGACGCGTTCGGCGTCGCCTACGGCATGATGATGCCGTTGCTGGGCCGCGGCTCCGATGAGCGCAACCCCGAGTTCGGCGCCGCGCTGTGCCGTGCGGCGAACGACTGGGAAGCACATACCTGGTGCGATCCCGAACCACGGCTGAAGGCCGCGATCCAGATCCCGCTCGAGCACACCGAGGCGGCGATCGCGGAGATCGAGCATCGCGCCGGCGACCGGCGCTTCACCCATGTGATGATCCCGCCGCGCGGGCTGGAGCCGCTGGGCCGCCGGCGTTACTGGAAGATCCTGGAAGCCTGCGCGGCGAACGGTTACCCGATCGCGCTGCATCTCGGCGGCACCTCGGGGCATCCCTCGACCGGTGGCGGCTGGCCCTCCTTCTACCATGAGGAACACCCGTCCTACCCGCAGAGCAAGGAGGCGCTGGTGACGTCGCTGGTGCTCGAGGGCGTGTTCGAGCACATCCCGAACCTGCGCGTGGCGCTGGTGGAGGGCGGGTTCGCCTGGATCCCCTCGCTGTGCTGGCGGCTCGACAAGCACGTGCGGCGCATGCCGGACGAGGTGCCGCATTTGAAGATGCTGCCGTCGGAATACGTGCGGCGGAACATCTGGGTGACGACCCAGCCGATCGAGGAGCCGGAGCGCCCCGAGGATATCCTGGCGACCTGCGAATGGATCGGCTGGGACCGCATCATGTTCTCGACCGATTATCCGCACTGGGACCAGGACGACCCGCGCTACGCGTTCAAGGTGCGCGTCCCCGAGCGGGAGAAGCAGATGCTGTTCCGCGACAACGCGCTCGCCTTCTACGACCTGGCCTGACCGCATGGCCCGCCACGTCGTCGCCACGGTGGGCGAGATCCCGCCCGGCCAGAGCAAGATCGTGACCGTCGCCGGGCGCGAGATCGGCGTGTTCAACCTGGCCGACGCGTTCTATGCGCTGATCAACCGCTGCCCACACGAGGGCGCCGCGCTGTGCAAGGGCGCGGTGGTCGGTCGCTTCGAGTCGGAACGGCCGGGCGAATACCGGTTGACGCGGCAGGGCGAGATGCTGCGCTGCCCGTGGCATGGCTGGGAGTTCGACATCAAGACCGGCGAGTCCTGGTGCCATCCGGAGAGCGTGAAGGCCCGCTCCTATCCGGTGACGGTGGTGCCCGGCGAGACCCTGGCCAAGGGCCCGTTCGTCGCCGAGACGGTGAAGGTGCTGGTGGAGCAGGACTACGTGGTGGTGGAGCTGTAGCGACGACGACGGCGACACCTCCAGCGGCGGCGGCCGCACCACCCTTCCCCCTCGTCATGGCCGGGCTCGACCCGGCCATCCCGACCAGCAGGGTGCCGCGGGGATGGCCGGGTCGAGCCCGGCCATGACGGAGGGCGGCGAAGGCGGGTCGCACCCGGCGACACGGGCGCGGGAGCCACACGCCCGCAAGGGCGACACGAGAACAGGCACAATCAGGAGGAGACGCACATGGCAGACGACAGACGCGAAGCCGGCCGCGCGATGCGGCGCAAGCTGATGGGGGAGGCGTTCGCCGCCAAGCTCGACAAGCAGGTCTACGACGACCCGATGATGGAGAAGTTCGCCGCCTACACGCAGGAAGCGGTGTTCGGCACGCTGTGGACGCGGCCCGGCCTCGACCTGAAGACCCGCGCGCTGATCGTCGTCATCTCGGACACCGCCCAGGGACGCACCCCGGAACTCGAACTGCATCTGCGGTTCGCCCGTAATCAGGGCTGGACCGAGGACGAGCTGTCGGAGGCGATCCTCCACCTCGCCGGCTATATCGGCGCGCCGCTGGTGCGGGAGGCGTTGCTCACCGCCAAGCAGGTCTTCGCGGAGATGCGCGCCGAGTCTGCCTAACCGCTCACCGCGGCGCGCCGGCGGAGGGCTCCGGCGCCTGCGGCAGCCACACGCTCACGGTGGTGCCCTTGTCCAGCTCGCTCTCGATCGCGAGCTGGCCACGGTGGCGGTTGACGATGTGCTTGACGATCGCGAGCCCCAGCCCCGTGCCGCCCACCGCGCGGGACCGGCCCTTGTCGACGCGATAGAAGCGTTCGGTGAGGCGCGGCAGGTGCTCACGCGGGATGCCCGCGCCCTGGTCGGACACAGAGATCACCACGCCGGCCCGCGCCGGCCAGCGCCCCAGCCCGGACGCGGCGGTCGCGGCGACGCGGAGCACACCTCCGTCGCGCCCGTATTTCAGGGCGTTGTCGAGCAGGTTCTGCAGCACCTGCGCGATCTGGTCGGCATCCGCCGTCACCGGCGGTAGGTCGTCCGGCACCTGCAGGTCCAGCGTCTGTGACCGCTCCCGCAGCCGCGGCTCGAACCCGGCCGCGAGGCGCGGCAGCATCGCCCGCAGGTCGACGACCTCCGACGGCGCCTGGTGTTCGGTCAGCTCGACGCGCGACAGGCTCAGCAGGTCGTCGATCAGCCGGTTCATCCGCGCCGCCTGCTCGGCCATGATCCCGAGGAAGCGCTGCTGCGCCGGCGGATCGTCCGCAGCCGGACCGCGCAGCGTGTCGATGAAGCCGATCAGCGAGGCGAGCGGCGTGCGCAGCTCGTGGCTGGCGTTGGCGACGAAGTCGGCGCGCATCCGCTCCACCGCGCGTTCCCGCGTCCGGTCGGACAGCACCACGATCGCGCGCCCGCCATCCGCCAGCGGCGGATCCATCGGCACGACCGTCGCGTGCAATTCGCGTGCATTCGGTACGCGAACGGTGATCTCCGCGCTTTGCGGCGTGCCCGCCTCGAACGCACCCTCGATCGCGCCGCGCAGGCCGGGGTGGCGCAGCACGGCGGAAATGTCGGCGCCGAACGCGACCCGCGCGGCGGAGTTGGCGCGGCGGACGGCACGGTCCGGACCCAGCACGATCAGCGGGTCGGGCAGCCGCTCCAGGATCGCCTCATCGGCGCGGCGCAACTGTTCCACCAGCGCGGTGCGGGCGGCGACGCGGCGCATCAGCCGCTCCACCTCGCTGCCGATCGCCTCCATGACGGCCAGCCCCGCCTTCTCCCGCACGGCCAGGCCGGGATCGTCCGTCGCGACGCGCCGCAGGGCATCGGTCAACACCTCGGCATCGCGCACCCACAGCACCGTGAAGGCCAGCAGCGCGATCAGCGTGGCGACGGCGGCGACCAGCGCGGGCCCTGGCGCGAGCCAGCCGCCGATGCCGAGCACGGCAAAGCAGGCGACGGGCACGAAGGCCAGGGCGAGAGCAGCGCCGACCGCACGCATGCGCTGCCTCCGAACCGGACGGCGTCAGTGGACGCTGTCGACGCGCTGGTAGCGTGCCCGCACGCCCCGCCCGATCGCGGCGGCAATCAGCGCGTCCAGATGCAGCTCGCTCTGCACGAAGTCGAGCATGGCGATGGTCTCCTGGCCGGCCTTGCCGTGCGCGGCGACCACCTCGCAGGCCAGCGCGTAGGCGGTTTCCCGCAGCCGGCCGGTCAATGCGTCGCGGATGAGGCGAGCGGCATGGTTGAGCCCATCCTCTTCCCGCAGCAGGTTCACCGCCGCGTCCGTCACCTGCTCGAACTGCTCGGAGCGGAAGTGGTGGAAGGCCGGGAGCGTCTGGACCTGACCGGACATGACGCCGATCTCGCGGTCGGTGATGCCGCCATCGGCGGCGGCGACCAGCACCATCGTCAGGACCAGGGCCTCGGGCGCATCCAGCTTGTCACGTAACCGCATGCATCGACTCCGCTGCTGTCGCGCCGACCCTACCGGAGCGCGCCGCCGACTGAAACAGGTTGCGACTCGTCGAGGAAGGCGCGGGTCTGCTCGACGGCCTGCGCGAGGCCGACGCGCCGCACCAGCACGCCCGCCGGGAACGCCGACAGCACCCGGCTGGGCGCCTGCCGATCCAGCAGCACGAACACCCCCCGGTCGGTCGCGCGGCGGATCAGGCGGCCGAAGGCCTGACGCAGGCGCAGGCGCACGATCCGGTCGTCATAGCCCTTGGGATCGCCGCCGGAGAGATGGACGCGCCGCTCCCGGTGCAGGATGTCGGGGCGCGGCCAGGGCACCTTCTCGAACACCACCAGACGCAGGGCGCGGCCGGGCACGTCCACCCCGTCGCGCATGGCGTCGGTGCCGAGGAGACAGGCGTCCTCCTCGGTGCGGAAGATGTCGACCAGGGTCGCATTCCCCATGGCGTCCACGTGCTGGGCGTAGAGCGGGATGCCGGCGGCTTCCAGCTCGGGCGCGATGCGCTGGTGCACGGCCTGGAGGCGGCGGATCGCGGTGAACAGGCCGAGGCCACCGCCGCCGGCTGCCATGAACAGGGCGCGGTAGGCGGCGGCGAGCTGGCCGATATCGCCGCCGGCCACGTCGGTCACCACGAAGCAGCGGGTCTGGCTGGCGTAGTCGAAGGGGGACGCCACCGCCGCGCGGATGGCCGGGGATGGCAGATGCGGCGCACCCACCCGCGCCTCGGCGGCGGCCCAGGCGAGTTCGGGGTCGCCGTCGCCGGAATCGCGCAGCGTGGCGGAGGTGACCAGCAGGCCCTGCGCGGGGGCGGCGAGCGTGGTGGCGAAGGGAATGGTGGGGTCGAGCCAATGCCGATGCACGCCGACATCGACATCGCGCCCGCCGTCGCGGCGATCCAGCTTGAAGAACAGCACGGTGCCGGGACGCTGGCCGGGATCGGGCGATGGTTCGGCCAGGGCCCGCAGCATCGCCTGCCAGGCGCCAAGCGGGTTGAGGGCGCGGCGGCTGAGGGAGCGGCCGATCGCCTCGATGCGGGCGCGGGTGGCGGCGTCCAGGTCCTCCGCCTCGTCCTCGAGCCGCGCCAGCAGGCGTTCCCGCAGCGTGGTCAGCGGTTCGGCGATGCGCGACAGCGCGCGGCCGAGGCGGTCGGCCGCGTCCGCCAGCGGTTCGGCGACCGGGTAGACGTCGCATTCCAGCGCGCCCCAGGCCGCGGGGCGTCCGGGCTCCCCATCGGCGCCCCCGGTGCGGGCGAGCACCTGGCGGCGGACCAAGCGGAGGAACGCCTCCGTCGGGTTCGGCCGGCCGGCGTCGAGCCCGGCCAGTTCCGGCCCGTCTTCCGACAGGCGGGCGGACCAGCCGAGCGCCGGCAAGGCGCGGGTGGCCTGTAGCGCTGCCTCGAGCGGGGCTTCCAGCGTGGGACGGTCGGCGACCAGCTCGTCCAGCCGGCGTTTGAGCCCCCTGGCGCGGGAGCGGCCGCCTTCGGCGCCCAGCAGCCAGCGGCGCAGTTCGGCGGTCTCGGCGCCGGACAGCACGGCGGAGAAGGCGGCATCGGCCGCGTCGAACACGTGGTGGCCTTCGTCGAAGACGTAGCGGGTGGGCACCGCATTGTCGTCCAGCCCGCCCCAGGCCGCCTGGGTCATGACCAGCGCGTGGTTGGCGACCACCAGTTCGGCCGTGCGCGCGCGGCGGATCGTGTGTTCGACGAAACAGCGCTTCCAATGTGGGCAGGCGGCGTGGATGCACTCCCCGCGCCGGTCGGCCAGGCTCGCGATCAGCGCGGCGCCGTACAGTTCGGAGAGCCAGCCGGGGAGATCGCCGCCCTGGATGTCGCCATCGTCGCTCGCCAGCGCCCAGCGCGCGATCAGGCCGAGTGGAATGACCTGGGGCTGGGCGAAGCCGCCGCTCGCCGTGTTGACGGCGTCTTCCAGGTTCAGCAGGCAAAGGTAGTTCTCGCGCCCCTTGCGGACCACGACGCGGGATCGGCGCTGGTGCGGATCGGGGATCAGCCGGCCGATCTCGCCGTCGATCTGGCGCTGCAGGTGGCGGGTGAAGGTGCTGACCCAGACCGCGCCCTTGTTCTTCTCGGCCCAGACGCTGGCGGGCGCGAGGTAGCCCAGGGTCTTGCCGGTCCCCGTGCCGGCCTCGGCCAGCACGCAATGCGGGTCGCCGCGGGTTTCACGCGGCGCGAAAGCGGCGGTCGCGGCGCCGGCATAGTCGCCCTGGCCGGGCCGCTGTTCGGCCTCGGGGCCCAGCATGTCGGAGAGGCGGGCGCGGGCTTCGGCCTCGGTGACGGGATGGGCGGATGGCGGCGGCAGCGGGGCCGCGTCCTCCCATTCCGGCAGGCGCTTCCAGATGCGCAGCGGCTCGTTGGAGGGTTGCGCGTCGGGGCGGCCCAGCGCGGCGGTGACGAACGGGGCCCAGCCCCAGCCGGCCTTGCCCATGCGGGCGGCGAGGCTGGCGGCGTCCCGGTTGAACGGCGTCTCGCGCCCGGCGGCGAGCCGGTTCAGCAGGGTCGCCGCGAGATCGGGGAGCAGCAGCGCTTCGGCTTCCAGGCCGCGCCCCGGCGGATCGAGGTCGAGCGCGAGGGCCAGGCCGCGCGGCGTGGGGGCGGCGCTGCGGGCGGGGCAGGCGAAGGCGAACAGCTCCAGCAGGTCGAAGGCCGGCTCCTGCCGCATGCCCAGACGGCGGAAGGTCGCGGGCGCATGGACGAGCAGTGGTGGGGGGAGCGTGCGCAGGCGCGCGGCGGCCTGGTCGGCGGACAGGAGCAGCACTTCGCCATCCGGGGTGAGGATGGCGGCGCGACCATGCCCTGCAACGACGGCAGGGGCATCAGGCAACTCGAGAACACGCGTCACCGACATTACGTAGACGTTTGCAGGCGCTTGCGCCAATGCCGGGTGCGTGGCCGGGGTCAGCCCTGCCAGGAGGCCAGGAAGGCTTCGACCACGCCGAGGAACCCGGCAGGGTTGTCGGCATGCACCCAATGACCGGCGTGCTTGACGGTGACGAAGCGCGCGGCCGGAAACAGGCCGCGGATCAGCGGCCGCGCGTCCGCGGAGATGTAGTCGGAGCGGTCGCCGGCGACGAACAGGGTCGGGCCGTCATAGCGGCCCTCGATCGGGGTCCAGCCTTCGAGATCGCGCACCGCGGCGGCGATCTCGTCCAGCCCGATTCGCCAGGCGGGGGTCGGCCCGAAACTCAGGTTCTGCAGCAGGAAGGGCCGCAGGGTCGGGTCCGGGATCAGCGGCGCGAGGGCCGCTTCGGCCTGGGCGCGGGTCAGGCCTGGGGTGAGCGGCACCGCCTGCAGCGCGGCGGCGATCGCGGTGTTGCCGTGCTGGTAGGGGACGGGCGCGATGTCGGAGACGAGCAGCCGGCCGATGGCGTCGGGCTTGGTCAGGGCGGCAGCCATGGCCGCCTTGCCCCCCATCGAGTGGCCGATCACCGCGGCGCGTGGGATGCCGAGGGATGCGAGGGTCTCCAGCACGTCGGCGGCCTGGGTCGGATAGGTCATGTCGGCCGCGTGCGGGCTCGCCCCGTGGTTGCGCATGTCGAGCGCGATCACGCGGAAGCGCGGCGCCAGGGCGCGCTGGATGGTGCCGAAGTTGCGGGCCTGGCCGAACAGGCCGTGCAGCAGCACGACGGGCGGGCCCTCTCCCGCCTGCAGGGCGTTCAGGATCATCGGCGGCGGGCTCCCGGCCAGGCGGCGAAACCGACCCCCACCATGATCAGCGCGGCGCCCAGCAGCAGGTCGGGCGTGAACGGCTCCTGCAGGACGAGGTTGGCGAGGATCAGGCTGACGGCGGGTGTGGTGAGGAAACCCACGGACGATACGACCGTGGGCAGTTTCGCGGTCGCCTCCATCACGCACCAGGTGCCGAGCGGGCCGGCGATCAGGCCGATATAGGCGAGGGAAAGCCAGGCGGAGTGGGCGTGGCCGATCGTGCCATGCGGCGCCCGCAGCGCGACCACCGGGGCCAGGATCACGGCGGCGACCAGGAAGCACCAGGGCAGCAGCTCGAACATGCTGAGCTGCGGACGGGCGACCCGGGTCACCAGGATGGCGATCGACCAGGAGAGGGCGGCGCCGAGCAGGAAAGCGTGGCCGATCAGCACGTTCGGTGCGCGCCAGTCGATGGCCCAGGGATTGGTCAGCACCGCGATGCCGGCGAGCCCGAGGCCGGCGGCGATCCAGCGGCGCGCGGGGATCGGCTCACGCAGGAAGATCAGCGAGAGCGGCACGACCCAGATCGTGGTGGTGTTGGCGAGGATGGCGGTGCGCCCGGCCGGCACCCAGGCCACGGCCTCATGCGCGAGGGCGAAGTAGCCCCCGAGTTGCAGGGCGCCGACGGCGAACAAGGCGGGGAGATCGGCGCGATGCGGCCGGCGCAGGCGACCGCGCGCGGCGAGGATCGCGGCGGCGACCAGGCCGGAGAGCACGGCGCGGCCTTCGGCGAACCAGATCGGGGTGGCGCCGGCGCCGATCGCGATCTTGGTGAGCGGCCAGGCGCTGGAGAGCAGCACGACCGATGCGAAGAGCTGGGCCAGTCCGCCCATCGGCAGGCTGGCGGGCGCGATTGGAGCAGCGGCGGCCGGTGCCGGGCTCGACGGGGAGATCGTGCCCTCCGTCAGCCGACGCGGAGCATGATCTTGCCGATATGGGCGCTGCTCTCCATCAGCCGGTGCGCCTCGGCGGCTTCCGCCAGCGGGAAGGTGGCGTGGATCAGCGGCGCGACCTTGCCGGCCGCGAGCAGCGGCCAGGCCTTTTCCCGCAGCTCCGCGGCGATGGCGCCCTTCTGGGCGGTGGTGCGGGGCCGCATGGTGGACCCGGTGATGGTCAGGCGCTTGGTCATGACCTGGACGAAATCGAAATTCTCCGCCTTGGAGCCGCCCAGGAAGGCGATCAGCACGAGGCGTCCGTCCATCGCGAGGCTGCGGATGTTGCGGGTGGCGTAGGGCGCGCCGACCATGTCGAGGATGACGTTCACGCCCTTGCCGCCGGTCAGGCGCTTGATGGCGTCGGCGAAATCCTCGGTGCGGTAGTTGATCGCGGCATCGGCGCCGATCCGCTTGCAGGCGGCGCATTTCTCCTCGGAGCCGGCAGTGGCGTAGACGGTCGCGCCGAACGCCTTGGCGAGCTGGATCGCGGTCACGCCGATGCCGCTGGTGCCGCCATGCACGAGCAGGGTCTCGCCGGGCGCGAGCCGCCCGAGATCGAACACGTTGGCCCAGACGGTGAAGAAGGTTTCGGGAAGGGCGCCGGCGCGGAGTGCGTCGTAGCCGGCCGGGAACGGCAGGCACTGGGCGGCGGGGGCGGCGGCGTATTCCGCGTAGCCACCGCCATTGGTGAGGGCGCAGACCTGGTCGCCCGCTTTCAGGGTGGTGACCTCCGGGCCGACCTGGACGACCTCCCCCGCGACTTCCAGGCCGAGGATCGGGCTGGCGCCGGGCGGCGGCGGATAGCTGCCCTGGCGCTGCGCCACGTCCGGGCGGTTCACGCCGGCGGCGGCGACGCGGATCAGCACCTCGTCGGGCTTCAGGGTCGGCAGCGGGCCGGTGGCCGGCCTCAGGACCTCGGGACCGCCAGCGCCCTCGGCCTGGATATAGGTCATGCTCTGCGGCAAGGTCATGCGGCGGTCCTCCTGCGGAGGGCGCAGCATAGGGGCTGGGGCGGAGCGTGCCTATGCACGCCGCCGGGGTGGGGCGGAAGGAGACTGCATGGCTGGAGCGGGGTTGCTGGCGGCGGACGAACCGTCGCCCGTGCGGGTGTTGCGGGCGGAGGGGCGGTCGGACCTGTTCCTGACCGCCGATCATGCGGGCCGGCGCGTGCCGCGCCAACTGGGCGACCTCGGCGTGCCGCCGGCGGAGTGGGAACGCCACATCGCATGGGATATCGGGATCGCGGGGGTGACGGAGCGCTTGTCGGCGCGGCTCGACGCGACCGCGGTGCTGCAGGTCTATTCGCGGCTGGTGATCGACTGCAATCGCAACCCGGACTGGGCGACCGCAATGCCCGAGATCAGCGAGATCACGCCGGTTCCAGGGAATGTGGGGCTCTCGGCCGCGGATCGGGCCGCGCGGGTGGACGCGATCTTCACGCCCTACCATGCGCGGATCGGCGCGCTGCTGGATGCGCGACGGGATGCCGGCCGGAGGACGGTGCTGGTGGCGATGCACAGCTTCACCCCGACATTCAAGGGTGAGCGGCGCGACATGCAGGTGGGGGTGCTCTACAACAAGGACGTGCAGTTTGCCGCGATCATGTTGGAGCTGCTGCGGGCCGAACCCGGCATGGTGGTGGGCGACAACGCGCCCTACGCGATCACCGAAGCGAGCGACTACGGCATCCCGACCCATGGCGAGAAGCGGGGTCTGCCGCATGTGGAGATCGAGATCCGCCAGGACCTGATCGCCGACGAGGCCGGCGAGGCGGAATGGGCGGAGCGGTTCGCGCGGGTGCTGACCGAGGCCGATCGCCGGCTGCGCGGGGCGGCATGAGCGGGGCGGGTCGCTGGGCCGGGCTCAGCCGCGAGGTGCCGATCGATCCCGACCACGCCGCGCTGCTGTTCATCGACGTGCAGAACTACAATGCGCGGCCGGATGGCGGCGAATATGCCGGGATGGACGTGGCGGAGCGGGATGCGCGCTACGGGTTCTACTTCCGGACCATGCAGCAGACCGCCCTGCCCGCCATGCAGCGGCTGCAGGCGGCGTGCCGGCGGGCGCGGATCGAGGTGATGTACACGGTGATCGAGTCGCTCACCCAGGACGGGCGCGACATGAGCCTCGACTACAAGATCAGTGGATTGTACGTGCCGAAGGGCTCCTGGGACGCCCAGGTGCTGGACGCGATCGCACCGGCCGGGGACGAGATCGTGCTGCCGAAGACCTCGTCCTCGGTCTTCATGTCGACCAATGTCGACTACGTGCTGCGCAATCTCGGGGTGCGATCGCTGATCCTGGCCGGATGCCTGACCGACCAATGTGTCGACTCCGCCGTGCGGGACGCCTGCGACCTCGGCTATCTCGTCACGGTGCCGACCGATGCTTGCGCGACGCTGACGCAGGAGCGGCACGACTGGGCGCTGCGCAACAACCGCGGCTATTGCCGGCAGGTCACGACGGCGGCGCTGGTCGCGGAGATCGAGGGCGCCGAGCGCGGATGACGTCTGGATCGCGGTGCGTCGGGATCAGGGCGCGCCAAAGGTCCGCTTGGCGAGCTCGATCAGGCCCCGCAGGTAGTCGTCCGCCGTCGCCGGCGATCGGGTGACGCCGATGCCCTGGCGGTACTCGTGCGCGAGCAGGGCGAAGTCTTCCATGCCGTCGAACTCGTCGAGCCAGCCGCAGATGGCGCGATACTCGCGCAGCAAGGGCGTGCCGGGGTTGGCGCGCAGCTCCGCCGCCAGGGCGCGGAGCCGACTCGCCGCCGCGGCGCTCACCGCGTCGGCCGGATCGGCATCGACCCGACGCAGCCGGTCCTCGGCAGCCGCCTCCAGGTCCAGCACCTCGGGCGGATCTCCGGGTTCGCCGACAATCATGCGCGGGCTCCGTAACAGCGAGTGCGGGGGGTGGGTCACATCCTATATGAACTGCGAGGCAACGACGGAGGGAACCGCCCGATGATCGGCGTCGACTGGGGAACCACACGCTTTCGCGCGTTCCGGATCGGCCGTGACGGGGCGGTCCGCGACCGTCGCGCCGGGCCACGCGGGATCTTGGCCGTGCCGGATGGCCGGTTCGCCGAGACGTTGCGCGAGGAGATCGGACCCTGGCTCGCGGCCGGAGAGGACCAGGTGCTGCTCTCCGGCATGATCGGCAGTCGCCAGGGCTGGAAGGAGGCGCCGTACGTCGCCTGCCCGGCCGGCGCGGCGGAGCTGGCCGCCGAACTGGTGGAGATTCCGTTCGACTGGGCGAAGGTGAAGCTGGTGCCGGGGCTCTCGGGCACCGACGAATCCGGCGTGGCGGAGGTGATGCGCGGGGAGGAGACCGAGGTGATCGGGGTGCTCGCCGACTTCCCCGCCGGCGGCATCGCCTGCCTGCCGGGAACCCACTCGAAATGGGCGCGGGTGGAGGATGGGCGGATCGTCCGCTTCACCACGCACATGACCGGCGAGACCTACGCCACGCTGCGCGGACACACGATTCTCGGTCGCATGATGCGGGAGGGGCCGCCGGACGGGGCGGCGTTCGACGCCGGCGTGCGGCGGTCGGCGGAACCGGGGGGGCTGTTGCACCACGTCTTCGGGGTGCGGGCGGAGACGCTGGCCGGCCGGCTGTCGGACGGCGACGCGGGCGCGTATCTCTCCGGCATCCTGATCGGGCACGAGGTGCGGGCGGCGCTGGCCGGCACGCCGGGAACGGTGGTGCACCTGATCGGTGCTCCCGACCTGACCGCACTGTACGCGCGCGCGATCGCCGCCTGTGGCGCCTTCGCCGAACGACACAACGGGGAGGCGGCGGCTCGCGGCCTCGCCCTGATCGGGGCGGCGGCGGCATGGAATTGAGGGATGGGGGGCTGAGCGGATATCTGCTGCGCTGTCCGCTGGTCGCGATCCTGCGTGGGATCCAGCCGCATGAAGCGGAGCCGGTGGCGGCCGCGCTCGAGAGGCAGGGCATCGCGATCGTCGAGGTGCCGCTGAACTCGCCGGAGCCGCTGGACAGCATCGCGCGGCTCGCGCGCGGGTTTGGCGACCGGCTGCTGATCGGCGCCGGCACGGTCATGACGGAGCAGCAGGTGGAGGAGATCGCGGCGGCCGGCGGGCGGCTGATCGTGACACCCCACGCCGATCCCGCCATCGTGCGGGCGGCCAAGCGGCACGGGCTGCTGGCGGTTCCGGGCTTCTTCACGCCCGCGGAGGCCTTCGCGCTGCTCGCAGCCGGCGCCGACGCGCTGAAGCTGTTTCCGGCGGAGGCCGGCTCCCCCGCCATGCTGAAGGCGCTGCGCGCCGTGCTGCCCCCCGGGACCGCGGTGCTGCCGGTGGGCGGGATCGATGCGGCCAACATCCCGGCCTGGCGTGCGGCGGGGGCTGCCGGGTTCGGCATCGGCTCGTCGATCTACAAGCCGGGGGACAGCCCCGACATGGTCGGCGCCAAGGCGCACGCCCTGGTGGCGTCGCTCGATCAGGTGGTCGCGACGTAGAGGAGGAAGCCGGCCACGCCGGCGAGGTAGAGGACCAGCAGCGCGGCGCGTACTCGCGCCCGATGACGGGGCAGCATGCCGGCCAGCAGCCAGGCCGCCATGGTGGCGCCGGTCAGGATCTGCCCGGCCTGCATCACGTCGGGCGACAGGCCATCGAAGCTCACGATCGGGCCTCCTCGCGGCTCCGTTGCCAGGGCGCGAGCCGCGAGGCAAGGTGCGGCCAGTCGGCCGCGGCACAGCGCCGCGGCGCCTCCCTCAGACCACGCGGAGCCGAGAATGACCGATCCGCTGCCCTTCCGGCCGATCACGCCGGGAACCCAGCCGCCGCTCGATCTGCCGGGATACCGCAGCACGCAGCGCCGGTTCCCGAAGCAGGCGCCGCACCCGATCCCGCACACGATCACCGAGACGACGGGCCCGCGCTTCTCCGAACGGCTGTTTCCGGCCTCCGTGGACCTGACGAGCAACACCACCGGGCAAGCCGCGATCGGCGAGCGCATCATCGTGGCCGGGCGGATCACGGACGAGGATGGGCGGCCGGTGCCGCATACGATGGTCGAGATCTGGCAGGCCAACGCCACTGGGCGCTACGACCATCCCGGCGACCAGCACGACGCGCCGCTCGACCCGAACTTCCACGGCGCCGGCCGCGTGTTCACCGATGCCGAAGGCAACTACCGCTTCCTGACGATCCGGCCGGGCGCCTACCCCTGGCCGAACCACCGCAACGCGTGGCGGCCGAACCACATCCACTTCTCGTTCTTCGGTCCGGCCTTCGCGACCCGGCTGGTCACGCAAATGTATTTTCCCGGCGACCCGCTGCTGGCGCTCGATCCGATCTTCAACGGCGTGCCGGACCCGGCGGCGCGGGATCGGCTGATCGCCGCGTTCGACCTCGACGTGACGCAGCCCGAGTTCGCGCTGGGGTTCCGGTTCGACGTCGTCCTGCGCGGGCGCGCCGCCACGCCGATGGAGGGCTGAGCCATGCCCAGCGCCACCGCCAGCCAGACAATCGGCCCGTACTGGCACCTGATCGAGGACGCGGACTGGGCCGACCTGACACGCTTCGGCGCGGAGGGGGAGAAGATCGTGCTGACCGGGACGGTCTACGACGGCGACGGCGCGCCCTGCCCGGATGCCTGCATCGAGATCTGGCAGACCGACCCGCCCACCTCCGACACGTTTCCCGGCTTCGGGCGCAGCAACACCGACGCGAGCGGCACGTTCCGGCTCGTCACCCTGAAGCCCGGGCCGGTGGCCGGCCGCGGCAATGCGCAGCAGGCGCCGCACATCGCGATCTGGGTGCTCTCGCGCGGGCTGATGACAGGGCTCGCGACCCGCGCCTATTTTCAGGAAGAGGCGCTGAACGATACCGATCCGCTGCTGCAGTCGATCGAGGATCCCAGCCGCCGTGCCACCCTCGTTGCTGTGCCGAGTGCGCCAGGGACGTGGCGCTTCGACATCCACCTCCAGGGCGAACGCGAGACCGTCTTCCTGGACGTCTGACCGCAGCAGGAACGAGACCTCATGCCGATCAATCCCGCCGACGGCCCGATCCTGGGCACGCTGTACGGCAGCGACGCGATGCGTGCCGTGTTCGACGAGCAGGCCTATTTCCAGCGCATGCTCGACACCGAGGCCGCCCTCGCGCGCGTGCAGGCGCGGCTCGGGCTGATCCCCGGGGACGCGGCCGAGGCGATCGTGGCGGCGGCGAAGGTGGAGAACCTGCGGCCGGAGGCGCTGGCGGCCAGCGCACGCAATGTCGGCTATCCGGTGATCGGGCTGGTGGCGGAGCTGTCACGCGCGGCCGGCGCGGCCGGGGGGTGGACGCATTGGGGCGCCACCACGCAGGACATCATGGATACGGCCACGGTGCTGCAGGTGCGCCAGGGGCTGGATCTCGTCGAGGCCGAACTGGACACCATCCTGACCGCGCTGGCGCGGCAGGCCGCGACGCATCGCCACACCGTGATGGCGGGTCGCACACATCTGCAGCAGGCGCTGCCTACCAGCTTCGGGCTGAAATGCGCGATCTGGGCGCAGCCGTTCCTGGCGCATCGCGAGCGCTTGGCCCAGTTGCGTCCCCGCGTCCAGGTCGTGGAGTTCTCGGGGGCCGCGGGCACGCTCGCCTCCCTGGGCGACCAGGGCATCACGGTGATGGAAGCGCTGGCCGACGAACTCGGCCTCGGTGTCCCGCTGGCGCCCTGGCATGTCTGCCGCGACGCCCTCGCCGAGACCGTCGGCCTGCTCGGGCTCATCTGCGGGAGCCTGGCCAAGCTCGCGACCGACATCATCCTGCTGGCGCAGACCGAGGTGGGCGAGGTGGCGGAGCCGTATGTTGCCGGCCGCGGCGCCTCCTCCACCATGCCGCAGAAGCGCAACCCGATCGCCAGCGAGTACATCCTGGCGGCGTCGCGGACGGTGCAGGCGCTGGTGCCGGTGATGCAGGGCGCCATGGCGCAGGACCATGAGCGCGCGACCGGCCCGTGGCAGGCCGAGGCGCTGGCCCTCCCGCAGGCCTTCGTGCTGACCCATGGCGCGCTGCTGCATGCCCGCGCGATCGCCGAGGGCATGGTGGTGGACGCCGAACGGATGCGCGCCAATCTCGGGATCACGCACGGGCTGATCGTGGCCGAGGCGGTGATGATGGGGCTCGCGCCGATGATCGGCCGTGGCGAGGCCCACCATGTGGTCAAGCACGCCTGCGACGTCGCGCTCTCGGATCGGATCGGTCTGGCCGACGCGCTGGAGCGCGACCCGGCGGTATCCTCCCGGCTGGATCGCGCCGCGATCGAGCGGCTGATCGATCCCGCAGCCTATCTCGGCAGCACGGACAAGTTCATCGACCGGGTGCTGGCCGCGATCGGCGACTGACCGCCCAATTCTTCGCCTGCAGGAGTTTCCGCCATGTCCGCCCACTATGACCTGCTGATTCGCAACGGCACCTGCGTGCTGCCGTGGGGCAGCGAGGCGACCGATGTCGGGGTGCGGAACGGCCGGATCGCCGATCTGGGCGTGCCGGCCGCCGCCACCGCGGACGAGGTGATCGATGCGGCGGGCCTGCACGTGCTACCCGGGCTGATCGACCCGCACGTGCATCTGCGGGATCCGGGCGACAAGGCGGTCGAGACGATCCCGACCGGCACGAAGGCGGCCATCCTGGGGGGACTTACGGCGGTGTTCGACATGCCGAACACCAGCCCATCGATCGTCGATGCCGAACGGCTCGCGTGGAAGCAGGACTACGTGGAACGCGAGGCCTGGTGCGACATGGGCCTCTATGTCGGCGGCACCAAGACCAACATCCCTGCGCTGGCCGACCTCGAACTGGGCCGTGGCGTGTGCGGCATCAAGATCTTCGCCGGCAGCTCCACCGGCGACCTGATGGTGGAGGACGACGAGCACCTGGAGAAGGTGATGCGCGCCGGCCGGCGCCGGATCGCCTATCACAGCGAGGACGAGTATCGGCTGCAGGCCCGCAAGCCGCTGTTCAAGTCGGGCGATCCCTACACCTGCCACATGGAATGGCGGGACGAGGAGTGCGCGTTCCTCGGCACGCGTCGGTTGATGGCGCTGGCCCGCAAAACCGCGCGTCCCGCGCACATCCTGCATGTCTCGACGGCGCAGGAACTCGACTACCTGAAGGACTACCGCGACATCGCGACCTGCGAGGTCCTGGTCAACCACCTCACGCAGGTGGCCCCCGATTGCTATGAGACCCTGAAGGGGTTCGGCGTGATGAACCCGCCGATCCGCGGCCAGGCGCACCAGGACGCGGCCTGGAAGGCGATCAACGACGGCACCGTGGACACCGTCGGCTCCGACCACGCGCCGCATCCGCGGGCGAAGAAGCTGTTGCCCTGGCCCGACTGCCCTGCCGGGCTCACCGGGGTGCAGACACTGGTCCCCGTGATGCTGAACCACGTGAATGCCGGACGCCTGTCCCTGACACGGATGGTCGACCTGCTGTGCGCCGGGCCGGCGCGGGTCTATGGCGTGGTCGGCAAGGGACGCCTCGCGGCCGGGTATGACGCCGATTTCACGCTGGTGGACATGAAGCACCAGAGGCGAATCGAGGAGTCCTGGATCGTCTCCCCCTGCGGCTGGACCCCCTTTGCTGGCATGGACATCACCGGCTGGCCGGTGGCAACCATCATCCGCGGCCGCACCGTCATGCGGGAGGATGCGGTCCTGGGCGCGCCCATGGGCAAGCTGGTGAAATTCGCCGGGTGAGCCTGGCTACGGCCAGCGCCGCGTCCGGTACGCCTCCTGCTGCTCGGTCAGGACACGCGGGCCGTCCGCCACCTCCTGCTGCGGAGCCGGCAGCTTCGCCGGGTCCATCCAGCAATCCACCACGCCCAGGCTACGGGTGCAGAACCGCGGCGGCTCCGGCGGCGGTTCCACCGGGCGGCAATACGATTTGTTTTCGTCCAGCCGGACGATCGAGCAGTCCCGCCCGGTAATCAGCGAATAGACGGCGTCGAACGGGCTGCGATGAATGATGGCGATGCTGCCGATCATCGTGCCCGCGGCCCCGGTGAGACCCTGTTCGGGGGTCATGCCGCACGCGGTGAGCAACAGCAACGGCAAGAGGCATCGACGCATGCCTGGATGGTGCCGCCAAATCATGAACCGATCGTTCACGCCGCCGCGTTTGCCCGCGGCAGTCCGCGCGGGTATGGTCCGCCGCCCCGAAGGGCAAGCGACGAGGCAGCGAGAGAGTTCGTGGTCGATATCTTCGACGAGGTGGAAGAGGAACTGCGCGCCGAACGGGCGCAGAGACTGCTTCTCCGCTATGGCGGCGTCATCGTTGGCGCCGTGATCCTGGTCGTGGCCATCGCCGGCGGGTGGCAGGCCTGGCGCTGGTGGCAGTCCAAGCAGGACGCCGCCGCCGCGGTCAGCTACGTGAACGCGATGGCCATGGCCGACGCGTCCACACCCACGGCCATCGCCGCGCGTCCGGCCACGATCGGCGCACTCGACGCCCTCGCCAGCGCGGCACCCGAGGGCTATCGCACCCTCGCCCGCCTGCGCGCGGCGGCCCTGAAGGCGGAAACCGGGGATCTGCCGGGCGCACTCGGCCTCTGGGATCAGGTGGCGGCCGACGGTTCGGCCGATCCGCTGCTCCGAGACCTGGCGACGCTGAACTGGGCGCAACACCAGATCGACCACGGCGATCCCGCGCAGATCGCGCCCCGGCTGCAAGCGCTGACTCAGCCGAACAATCCGTGGCGGGCGCTGGCGCGCGAGCAGCTCGCGCTGCTTGATCTGCGCCAGGGCAAGACGGATGCGGCCAAGACCGCGTTCCGGCAGCTTGCCGACGACGTCACCGCGCCCGCCGGCGTACGCGGGCGCAGCAGCTCCCTGATCTCCAAGCTGGGTGGATGAGAGACGATGGATGAGAAACCCGGCGTGGCCCCTGGGATGCGTATGGACCTGACGCGACGCGGCCTGGGACGTGGGATCGCCTTGCTCTCACCGCTCGCCCTGGCCGGCTGCGGCCTGTTCGACGACTGGTTCGGCAGTTCGAAGAAACCTCTGCCCGGTCACCGCGAGCCGGTGATCCCGAACCGTCGCGGGCTCTCCGTCGATGAGGGTGTGCCGAAAGTTGTGCTGCCGCCGCCGGTTCGCAACGCGGCGTGGCCGCAGGCGGGCGGAAACCCATCCCATTTGATGGGCCATCTGGCCGCCGGGGAACAGCTTGCGCAGGCCTGGACCGCCGATATTGGTGCGGGCGGAGGCTACCGCCGCAAGATCCTGGCGCAGCCCGTGGTGGTGGACGGGGTCGTCTACACCATGGACTCGGCGGCCGTCGTGAGCGCCTTCTCGCTGTCGAACGGTTCGCGACTCTGGCGCTTCGATACCAAGCCGGAGGACAGCGACAGCACCAATACGGGCGGTGGTCTCGCCGTCGAGCAGGGCACGCTCTACGCGGTCAACGGGATCGCCGAACTCGTGGCGCTGGATGCGACCAAGGGCACGGTGAAGTGGCGCCGCAACATCGCCGTTCCGGCACGTTCGGCGCCCACGGTTGCCGAAGGGCGCCTGTTCCTGATCACGATCGAGGACCGGCTTCTCACGCTCGCCGCCGAAGACGGACGAACCCTGTGGAGCCACCAGGCATCGAGCGGTCCGACCGAGATGCTGGGCCAGCCCGCGCCGGCCTATGC
The DNA here is from genome assembly GCA_017304945.1 of Rhodospirillales bacterium. Classification (GTDB taxonomy): domain Bacteria; phylum Pseudomonadota; class Alphaproteobacteria; order Acetobacterales; family Acetobacteraceae; genus Rhodopila. The sequence continues at coordinate 13,406 of JAFKLG010000057.1, read as the reverse complement.
GCGGGGCATCGTGGTGGCGGGATTTGGGTCAGGCGAGATCGCCGGCCTGCGCGCCGATAGCGGTACCCTGATCTGGACGGACAGCCTGGGCGCCGCGCGTGGACGCGGGAGCCTGGCGGACCTGTCCTCGATTCGCGGCCTCCCCGTCATCAGCAACGGCCGCGTTTTTGCGATCAGCATGGGCGGGCTCGCCCTTGGTCTGGATCTGCCGACGGGGCGCCGCCTCTGGGAACGTCAGATCGCCGGCGAGGACACCCCGTATGTGGCGGGTGACTGGATGTTCGTCGTCTCTGCCTCGCAGGAAATGGCCGCGATCAGCGTCGATGATGGCCGAGTGGCGTGGGTGACCGCCCTGCCCCGCTGGGAGAACCCGGAGAAGCAGAAGGATTCGATCACCTGGTACGGGCCAATCCTGGCTGGAGATCGACTGGTCGTCACCAGCACCAGCAGCGAGGCGCTCGCGATCAGCCCCTATACGGGGGAGATCCTGGGCCGGCAGCCGCTCTCGGACCCCGCGGCCCCAGTGGGTCCCGTCGTCGCCGAGGGGACGCTGCTGCTGATCGCCGATGACGGGCGCCTGATGGCGCTGCGCTGACCACATGATGCCGGTCGTCGCCATCGCCGGTCGGCCGAACGTCGGTAAGTCGACGCTGTTCAATCGGCTGGTTGGCCGGCGGGTGGCCCTGGTCGCCGACACGCCCGGCGTCACACGCGACCGCAAGGAAGCCGAGGCGCTGATGCGCGGGCGCACCGTGCGCCTGGTCGACACTGCCGGTCTCGAGGAATCCGCCCCCGAGACCCTGTCAGGCCGCATGCGCGCCGGATCGGCGACCGCGGTGACACAGGCCGATCTGGTGCTGTTCGTGGTCGATGCACGGGCGGGGCTGACTCCGGCCGACCGCCATTTCGGCCAGTGGCTCCGTCGCCAGGGCAAGCCGGTGCTGCTCGTCGCCAACAAGGCCGAGGGTCGCGCCGCTTCCTCCGCCCTGCTGGATGCCTACGAGCTTGGCCTCGGTGAGCCGGTGGCGGTCTCGGCCGAACATGGAGAGGGAATTTCGGACCTGATGTCCGAGATCGTCTCTCTGCTGCCGCCAGAGCCCGAAGCCACCGCCGACAACGATGAGAAGCCGCTCAAGCTCGCCATCGTGGGGCGCCCGAACGCGGGAAAATCAACGCTCCTGAACCGGCTGATCGGGGAGGAACGGATGATCACCGGCCCCGAACCGGGGCTCACCCGCGATGCCATCGCGGTCGTCCTGACGGACGCCGAGGGCCACCGGTTCGAGCTGGTCGACACAGCTGGCTTGCGCCGCCGTGCGCGGATCGAGGCGCCGCTCGAGCGGATGTCGGCAAGCGCCAGCATCGAGGCGCTGAAAATGGCCGAGGTGGTCGTCCTGGTGATCGATGCGACCGAGGGACTGCATGATCAGGATCTGCAGATCGCGCGCCTGATCGAGCGGGAAGGCCGCGCCTGTGTCATCGCCCTCAACAAGTGGGATGTGGTGCCGGATCGCCAGACCCTCCGCCAGACCATAGCGGAACGGCTCAGCGAGAGCTTGGCGCAGATGAAGGGCGTTCCCGTGGTGACGCTCTCTGCCCTCACCGGCGCGGGGACGGAACGCATTCTGCCCGCCGTCCGGCAGGCGCACGCGATCTGGAACATGCGTGTTCCCACCGGGGCGCTCAACCGGTGGTTCGAGGAGGCGCTGGAGCGTCATCAGCCACCGCTGGTAGACGGCCGGCGGCTCAAGCTGCGCTACATCACCCAGAGCAAGGCAAGGCCGCCGACCTTCGTCGTGTTCGGCACGCGCGCCGAAGCCACGCCAGAGGATTACCGGCGCTACCTGTCGAATGCGCTCCGGGAGAGCTTCGGCCTGCCCGGCACTCCCATCCGAGTCATGTTCCGCGGCTCGAAGAACCCCTTTGATTCATGACCGGTCCCGCCCCGGTCGTCGGGAGCGGGACCTGCCTCATCAGAGACCGGCGAGGATCGCCTCGGCGCGGCTGACGTCGAACCCACCCGGGGCTTCGACCGCAAGCTGCTTCACCACGCCGTCTTCGGCCACCAGCGCATAACGCTGGCTGCGCCATCCCATCCCACGCGCATTCAGGTCGAGCTCGAGGCCCAGCGCCTTGGTGAACTGGGCGGCACCGTCGGCAAGCATCATGATCTTGTCGCCGGTGCCCTGGTCCTTGCCCCACGCGCCCATCACGAAGGCGTCGTTCACCGAGATGCAGGCGATCGTGTCGACACCCTTCGCCTTCAGCTCGTCCGCATGCTGGACGAAGCCGGGAAGGTGCTTGGCGCTGCAGGTCGGCGTGAAAGCGCCCGGCACCGCGAAGAGCACGACTTTCTTGCCCTTGAAGATCTCATCCGTGCTGACTTCCTTCGGCCCGTCAGCCGTAGCCATCATCAGTTTCATCGATGGGATCGTGTCGCCGATCTTGACTGTCATGGACCCTCTAGCTCCCCCATTGGGACAACGGATCGGCAGGCGAGTGCCATGCCGGCCCGCGATTCCTACCTGTCGCCGCCCCGTCTGGCCAGGGGCAGGCCGACGGGTGCTTGCGTGGGGGCCCCTGCACCACCAGAATCTGTCAATGCCGCAGAGCACCATCAAGCAGATGTCCCCGCCACCCGATCCCATTCCGACCGACCCGATCCCGACTGCAACCCCCGGGTTCCTCGCCGGCCAATTGCTGATCGCGATGCCCAGCATGACGGATCCCCGCTTCGCGCGGACGGTGATCTGCATCTGTGCCCACACCTCGGACGGTGCGATGGGCCTGGTGCTCAACCGACCGATTCTACGACCATCCTTTGCCGACTTGCTGACCCAGCTCGACATCAAGCCAACTCCGCCGGTTCGCGCCGCGCCAATGTGCGCCGGAGGTCCGGTGGATGCGGCCCGAGGCTTCATGCTGCACACCGCCGACTGGACCGGCGAGGGTAGCCTTGCGGTCAACAATTCGCTGGCGCTGACGGCCAGCCTGGACGTGCTCCGCGTCGTCGCGGGAGGAGCAGGCCCGCGCGCCTGCCTCCTTGCGCTCGGATACGCGGGGTGGGGGCCCGGCCAGCTCGACCAGGAGATCCAGGCCAACGCCTGGTTGTCCGTCGAGCCGGAGGACGCGCTCATCTTCGACCTCGACTATGACACGAAGTGGCGGCGCGCCCTGGGTCGCTTGAAGATCGACCCGTTGCTGCTGTCCGACACTGCGGGCCACGCCTGACGTCGCGTGCGCGTCACCCGGACGAGTCATTCAGGGGAAGGCCGATATCCGTGGCCGCGAGCGGGAAGTTCTCCCGCCACGCCGTGCCGAGGTCGTCGGCGATGTCCCATCCGGCAGGCTTGGCCACCGCCGCAAAATTGTCCGTGACGCAGTTGCCACGTCCGATCGCGACCGGGCCGTACGGATAATACAGGCGGCACCGCTCGCTGCTGCTGGTCAGGGGGTGCTCGAGCCGCACGAGCAAGTGCGTGGAATCGATCCTCGTGCACAGCGTGGCCGCCCGGATCGGCCCCGGTGCGATCATCGAGCCGCCATCCATCACTGCGAATCCGGCTCCATGCTGTGCCTGGAGGGGCACTTCCAGATCGGTGCCGGCATCGTGGACGATCGTCAGGATCAACGTGTCGGCGCTCTGCCGATAGACATGGGCGATACGGGGACCGCCGCGAATCGTCAGCCCCGCCGGGATGACCGGAAGCGTGTCATGGAAACCCGAGCTCAGGAGGTGCCGCGCAACGACGGGTGCCGCCAGTCGTGCGAAGCGCTGGTTGTCGATCGAGTCCCGATGCGCCGGATCGCCTCCAGCGACGGCACCGGTGGTCGGATCCCAGGTTGCACCGCGAGGATTACTGTCGCTGGTCTGCGGATTGCCGATCACCACGTTCTTCGAGTTGTCCGCGGCCAGGCTCGCGACGACTTCACGATGCATCTGAATTCCGCCGATGCCCCCATAGGGGATCGCGTTCCACCACACCAGCGGCACCGCGGCGTCCGAATCACCAATCATCTGCCGCAGCAACCCCAGGAAGCGCGGCGCGGCGGCAGAGAAAGTGGCCTTTTCGCCATATGCGCGAAGGCTGTCCGTCTCGTTCCAGGGCCACAGGATCGCCCGCACATCAGCCAGATCCTCGGGCGACAGCTCTGACAGGGCCTTCGCAAGCGCCAGGCCATCCGCACCCAGTGCCCATCCTGACGGGGAGGAACCATCGCCAGGATCGTGCAGGAAGTCCCCTGGGTAGTTGCCGAGTGCTGCATAGAGGCCATGCCCAGCCGCCATCGTGTAGCCACCCGATGACCCCAAGCGCGCGATCACATTGTAGGCGATCGCCCCCAGATGCCACGCGATCCCTCTCGCAAGCAACAATGCGGCGCCATCGTTGATCGCGTAGTTGATGGCGTTGGACTGACCGTTCACCAGGATCGAGACGGCCTTACGTGGCCCGCTCGGCCAGCGTCGCGCGTGGGTGGCGACGGTCGCAGCCTCGATCGCCGTCATGGCTCGGTTCCACACCGCGGCCTCATGCAACCAGCATTGCGCCGCGCCATGGATCGTCGCGTCATGCAGAAGCAGCAGTGGCGGCGGTTCCTGTGCCTGCAGGGGACAGGGCAGACCAGTGCCCGCCTCCTGTCCATCCACCCAGACGTCAATGCCGTGCCCCGGGGTGTGGCACAGCAGCACGGCGTGCGTGTGGCGTCGCGCAAACCCTGAGCGGATGACGGTCTGCCATAGACCCGGGAACAGGATCAGGTTGCCGTCCCCGCCGCGCCCCTCCACGGAAAGCACCGGCGTGCCTGATGCGGAGATGAGCACCGATGCGCCGGTCGCGGGGATGCCGGATTGCTTCCAGTTGGGGCGAGACCAGACGAGAAAGCACGACCACGCCGTTGCCGACCCGACCTGCACCGCGTCGGTTTGCCATCCCAGATCGGGATCAAGTGCAGGGGACCATGTTTGTGGGGTCGTGACGAGCGCTCCGATGCCCCCGAGCAGTCCGGCAACTCGTGCAACGGGCCGGGCGGCCACACTGCTCGACGTCGTGACGTAGCGGAGAAGCGGCGCGCCTCGCCCGGACCGATCGCCGACGCTGTGCGCGTCCGAGCCCCAGGACACGAGCGGTGCTCCCACCGCGTCCCGCGCGCCGGCAGGCGTGCTCGCGTCCCACCAACCTTGGAGATCGGGAATCGCCGCCAAGCCGCTCCCGTCTGAGCCAGACTGAGCCGTCGATCCCATGCTCCGCCAAAGGGCAAGCCGCCCGTTGCCGAGCGCCATGGGCCGATCGGGTGCGACGAGCAGCACGCTCATGTCACGACGATCCCGGTCGGGTGGACCGTCGCACAACTGCCGTCGACGCCCTCGACCCACGCATACCATGTGCCGGCAGTGGCGGGCGTCGCGACATACGCCCCCCAGAGATCGGTGTTGACGTAGGTCCCTGACGTCCAGTTCGACGGGGGCACCGTGGGCGACTGCGACACCCCGAACTGCACCTGTGCCGAGGCAGGCGTGACGTGGGCATTCATCCCCAAGGCGCCGGCTCCGTGCGCGACCGGGCCGGTCGGGACCAGATTCCAGCTCAGGGACGTCACCGCGCCGGTGGCAGCCAGCGTCGCCGCCACCACCACCGACGAGACCGCGGAGGCACCGTCTGCTGCAACGGCGGCGACTCGCCAATCGTAGGACTGACCGGCGTTCAGCCCGCTCGCGACATAGGTCGTGCCGACGAGCCCAGAGACCGTTCCGGTCCAGGTGCCGCTGCCGGTCATCCGGTACTGAATCGTATAGCTCCCGGCGGTGCCAGTGGTCGGTGCGCCCCAGGACAGTGCGATCGAACTGGTCGTGGCGCTCGTGATGGCCAGGTTGACCGGCGCAGTGATCGCGCTCTGGGCCCCGTTCGTCGTTGCCGTGACGATGTTGGACGGCGAGCCGGTGATGTTTCCGTTCAGCGACGTGACGATGAATTCGTAGGATGTGGCTGCTGATAGCGATTCGACGGTGTGCTGCGTGATGGTGACCGCAGTTGCCGCCGCGACCCAATTCGTGCTGCCCGCCTGTCTGTAGCTGACCACGTAGCCCGACACGTCTCCCGCAGTCGGAGCCGCCCAGGTCAGAGAGACAGTCGTGGCAGTCTGGCCCGCGATGCTGAGACCGGTGGCCTGGCCGGGTGCACCAGAAGCACTTGGCCCGGACATGCGACCGAACACCACGGTCCCGCCCGAATACGTCACCACATGCACCGTCATCGCTTGGCCGCTCTCGAGGAGCGATCGACCGGACGATGTGCGGATGCGTGCATCCAATGTCACGTCGCCCGCACTCAGATTCAGAACCTCACAGCGGAAGCCGTTTCCCATGTTCTGCGGGATGACCGACAGCGACACCGGCGCGCTACAGACGAGCAGCCGTCCATTGTGAAGCGTTCCATCGAGGGTCGTTGCACTGCTGACTTCAACGGTGGGAGTGAGGTGCGTCGGGAGCTTGCTCGCGATCCATGGCCAAAGCGCACCAAGCGTCTGCCGGGTCATCGTCGAGCTGCCCTGGGCAACCCACAGCAAATCTCCATCGGTCGGCGCGCCGGCAGGCTGCGCCATGTCGATCGTTTCGCCGTTCAACAGCGAGCCGACGGTAACGGCTCGTTCAATACCGGCCTGGGAGACGAGGAGGAGATCTCCTGCCCCGACTGAGGTGGCGAGTGCGAGCTCCGCAATGGGAACGGTCGAACTCGTGCCACCACCACCGCTCGCCGAGATCGTGCCGTCAGGAGAGATGGCGACGTTGGCGCCGGCGGAGAACAAATCCCGCAGCGCGGCGACTGGCAGCAGGGCGGGCTGTCCCGCTGTCGACAGCACCAGGAGATCTTGCGGCGTGAAGCTCTGGTGCGTGGGGAACGACGCGTGATCTGCCGTGAGTGTGCCTTCGCTGAGCACCAGCCCCGGACCGACATCGACTTCCTCCGGACCGCCTGGACCGATGCTCGTGCGCCCGAGCAGAGTCGAACTCCGCGCGAATATGGCAGGCTGCGTCCCGGACAGGAGGTCTCCGACGCTGATTCCGCGTGCCTCCCCCTGATGCGAAAGTGGCACCAAATCCGCGGGATCGACGAGATCGGCGCGGGGCAGTTGCGATATGGTCGGCATCGTACCTCTTGGGTCCGTCCGCGGGACGGTTCACGCTGCAGGATGAGCGACGGGGACTTGCGTGGTCACGATGTCACCTGGACTCCCGAGCATACCGAGATCCAGCGTCCACCATCGTAGAACACCTCGACGCCCGTCCCACCGCCGCCGGGCTCATTCGGCTTCCGCCCATTGCTGGCGTAGGCTTTTGCGCCAGTCGGTGCCGTGGACGGCAGCCCCCCCACCGTGTAGTTCGGAAGGACGGGGGGACCTGTGAACCGAGGGTTCACGGAGTTGGTCCGAAACACTTCGCGCCAGGCAAAGCTTCCATCGGAAACGACATGATAGCGATCGGATTGGCGTAGCACGACAGGACCATTGTCGATGATGTCGCCACCAGAGGTGACGATGGACACGACGCAGGTCCCGAGCACCGAGAACGTGAAACCTGTGCCGGACGGCGTGCTGGCCGCTGTTGGCAGGGTGATGGTGAAGGTCGACGAACCGATCAGGAAGACGATGTTGCCTGTAAGCCAATTGGGGAGCGTCGTGTTGGCGCTGCAGACATTCGCCCATCCGACGGAGATCCCCTTGCCCACGGGGTACGACAAGGTTCCTTGGTTCCACCGCAGGGTTCCGGTCGCGCTGTCGAACGCGAGGGTATTATTCGCCGAGGGCTCGAAGGCGATCGTGTGGCCGGCTGCGAGACGGATCGCGGCTGCACCGGGGAGTTGTGTCGCGGCGGTGGTGTCCAGAACGGCGGTCTGGAATGGAATGCCGATGTTGAAGACCCGACCTGTCTTTCCCTTGGATCCGGCCGCCAGATAGACGCCGATGATGTTCGCGACCTCCACGGCCGCGCCGGCAGGATCATTCTGGGCAACGACCAAGGACTGAATCTGCCGGTTGCCTGCATCGTCGGCCCCGTTCCCGACCCAATCCATCTCGACGGTGATGGAGGCCGCGCACGCACTGGACGGCTTGTTGGTGACGTCTCGATACTCGAGGCACGCCGCCCACAGTTCCGGCTGGGGGAGCGGAGCACCCGTCGAGTCGGTTGTCGTTGTCTGCCTGATCGTCTGGACGTATCGCCCAACATGCTGCGTCAGGGCCGTTTTCGACGGCGCCTGAATACCCGTCCAGATCATACGGTCGAGCCCCGCCCAGACGAAGTTGGCGGGGCTGTTGTAGATCAGCGTATCCGTTCGCGCGTTGGCGATCACCGCCGTACTGCCGCCGGCGTGACCCACGATGTACGAGCTGTGCAGGAGTGCCAGGTCCGTCGTCGCAGAGGTGGAACGGGAGAACGCCACACCGGAACTCGAATGTCCCTGCACAACGCCCGGGAGATTGCTCACCGCAGGATTGGTGCCCGTCGGGATCGCGCTGGCCAGAGCAGTTCCGTCCGCGCGGCTGGTTCCGTCGAGATCCCACTTCACCGCCTTGGTGACTGGGATGCCCCAACTGCCGCTGTCCTGCACGACCGCGACTCCATTGGGAACATGAATGACGCTGTTCGCGCTGGCGGCGTTATATGCCGCCTTGAAGGCCGCAGTGTCATCGGCCGCCCCATTGAGCTGCGCTGTGTAGGGCGCGAGCTTGATGTTGAGACCATAGGTGCCGATGATGCCGTCGACGTATTGCTTGGTGACCGCGTGCGAGGACGCCGTCGGCGCTCCTGCCAGTGACAGCGTCCCTGTGACCGTGCCCCCCGAGACGGGAACCGCAGTCGTAACCTGCGTATCGACATACTGCTTGCTGGCCGCATGACCCGCTGCAGTCGGCTGCGTGCCAAGCGTGAGCGCTCCGGACACGGTCCCGCCGGTGAGCGGCAGAGCGGTCGCAACCTGCGCATCGACGTATCGCTTCGTCGCCGCTTGCGTCGTCGCTGTTGGGTCGCCGCTGAGCGTGAGCGGGCCCGTGAGCGTCCCGCCCGTCTTGAGCAACGCGCCGGACGCGGTTGCCACCGCATCGACATAGGACTTCGTCGCGGCCTGCAAACCACTCGTTGGATCGGCTGCCAGCACCAGCGGCCCGGTGAGGGTACCACCCGAACGAGACAGCTTCGCGTCCACGTACTGCTTCGTTGCGGCCTGGAGCGGGACGGCGGGGTCGGCCGCAAGCAGCAGCGCCCCCGTCATCGTGCCACCCGAGGGTGTCAGGCCCGTCCCCGAATGTGCGTCGACATAACTCTTGGTGGCCGCCTGCTGCGCGAAGGTCGGATCGCCTGCAAGGACCAGCGGACCCGACATCGTGCCACCAGCCAGCGGCAGCGACGATTGCACCTGGAGGTCGACATATGACTTGGAGGCTGCGTGCAGGGCGGAGGACGGCGCAGCCGACAACGTCAGGGGCCCGGTCAGCGTGTCACCGCCACGCGCGACGCGCGTATCGACATACTGCTTCGTGGCAGCCTGCGCTGCCGAAATCGGATCGCCACTGAGCGTCAGCGCCCCAGTGAGCGTTCCGCCGCTGCGGGGCAGCGCGGTTCCGACATGGCCGTCCACATACGCCTTCGTCGCGGCCTGCGTCGCGGCACTCGGATCGCCGCTGAGCATCAGCGGACCGGTGAGCGTCCCGCCACTGCGCGGCAGCGCGGTTGCCGCTGCCGCATCGACGTAGTCCTTGGTCGTAGCCTGCGAGCCGCCCGTCGGGGCACCAGCAAGGGTCAGCGCGCCCGTCAACGTGCCACCAGTGACCGGCAACATCGACTGCGCGATATCCGCGAGCCGTCGGCCCGCCGACGCGCCTGTGGGCGTGACCAGCGCCTGCGAGACGTCTACGTTGGCGACTTTCCCGAGACTGTTCTGGAACTGGCTATACGTGACGGCGACCGTCGTTCCACCTTGTAGAATCGGGATCAGATCAGTCGTGCCCGGGACCACACCGCTTGGGAGCTGCGACACCACGAAGGGAGAGGACGCCGCATTGAGCGTTCCACCTGCCAGCGTCAGATTCGTGCCAAGCGATATCGTCTCGGCGGACCCCGTCCCGCTTGAACTCCTGCCAAGGAGCTTTCCGGTTGGCACCGACAAGGCCGGCTGCAGGCCCGATATCATCTGGGCCCGCGAGACCCGCCGCGTAGTGCCGGCCTGGCTGACCACGAGTTGATCGCTGTCGGCCGCCGCAGTGGCCGGCGCAAGTTCGTCGATTGTAGGCATGGTTGGCTACATCATCTGGGGCCGAAGCGCCCAGCCCTCAGAAGTGGGAAAGAGGTGACCGAAACGCGTGCAGCCAGGCTCACACCGACAGGAGCGGGTTGCCGTTGTGATCGGTGATCATCACCCCGTCACTCGTGAGCAGGGCAAGCGGGCTGACCGTGATGGACGACAGCGAGACGACCGGCAGCAACACACTGCGCTGCACCACCCGTCCATTCATCGTCGTCATTGCGAGCGTGACGACGTACACGACGCCCGACTGCCCAGCGGACATCCAGAGAACGGCGCGGGTTCCATCGACCGTCGTCCGTGTCACCAGAAGGTCGCCGGGCGCATTCGGCGAAACGGTCACGTCAAGCGTTGCAATGCCATCCGCGTCATTCCCGATGACCGCGGGCGCATACTCGACCTGATAATCGAGCACGTCGTTCGGGTCCTTTGCCGGCCAGTTCAATAACGGAGGAGCCGCCGCCTGCGAACCACGCGGAACTGGAATGAAGCTGTCGATCGTCACGACCCGAGCGGTGCTCGGCTTCAGGACGTGAGCGGGCGCTGTGGCCATAGAAAACTCCTGGAACTCTTCGACGAGCTCTGTCGCGTGATCGGCTACCAGCGCACGACCACGAGGCCGGACGCGCCGGCAGCTCCGTTGTACGGCGTCGCGCTGTCAGCCCCGGTTCCCGCGCCGGAGGCGCCGCCTCCGGGGAATACGCCGGGCACGCCGGTCGTGCCGCTGTTCTGGGCGCCGCCCATCGGCGCCGCGCCGCCCATGCCACCCTGATTCAGATATCCGCCCTGGCCTGCGGACCCCATCAGGTTGACATCACCATTGATGCCGCATCCGGCCGGCGTTCCGCCATTTCTCGGATCGCCTTGATTCGCGAGGTAGTTCAGGCTTCCGCCGGTGGCGCTGGTGAAGTTGCCGAAGCTCGAGGTTCCACCTGCCGACGGGGCGTTCCCGCCTACGACTCCGGCACTCCCACCACTGCCCACGCCAACCGGGATGCTTTGGCCCGGCGTGAGCCCGGAAATCCGCTTTCGGGCGTAACCACCGGCTGCTCCGCCGCCACTCGGACGTCCCGAGACTGAGGCGAAGCTGCCGGCGCCCGCCCCCCACACTTCCACCTCCACCTGGCGGACACCCTGAGGAACCACGAAAGTATCGTTTGCGGTGAAGCTTTGGACGCCGCTGCCAAATCCGGGACGCAGCGACGGCATCTTCCAGGGAGCGAACGGAGCGCTTGCCAACGATGCAATATCGGCATTCGTCACGCTCGTCTGCCCGTAGCGCACCGTGATGGCATACAGGCCAATCCAACCGACATCCACGGGCGGCACCGTGGCCGCTCCCAACGAACTCGCAGTCGCGAGCTTCAACTGCAATCCGACACGCTGCGTGCGAAGTGTCGGCTGCGCATTGCCGCTGCCTGCGGGCCCGCTGAAGGGCTGAGACGGATTCGCCGCATTGTAGTAGGGAAGGACGATCGGAACCGTGTCACTTTCCTGCAGCGTTGCCTGAATCAGGTAGGTATTCACCTGCCCCGATACCGCTGGCGCAGCCAAGGTGAACCGGCTGGACGTCGTGTTGATCCCCATCTTGAGCAGCGATGTTGCGGTATCCGCTGGCAACGAGCCGTAATCCAGCACATCCAGGGCACCGACTTGCGTGATGCTGCCAGGCGCCAGAATCACCTGCATCGAGGCCGGCGTCGTCGCCGTACATGCCAGCCCGTCCAACACCGGATCCGTACCGAGGACCGCGCGCGCGAGATACCCGATTGCGATCATCGTATTTCGGTTGAGCGCGAGCAGGTCCGTATCCAAGGGAATGCTCCCCGGATAGACGATGTTCCGATCCATGGATCTACCTTGTGAGAGGGTCAGTTCGTGATGCGGGCCCAGGCGATGGTCGCGGCGGGCATTGTTCTCGCAATGCTGTCCAGAATGTCCGCGTCGCTCACGAGGCTTTCCATCAGGGCAAGATTCGCGTACTCGATCTCGCCCTGGCCGTAAGCTCCGTTCTGGCAGGTCCAACCAGACACCGCCGCAATCCCGCTCCCGCGCGGCCGGTACGCCGTAATGAAGCACTGGAACGGCAAGTTCAGACTGCCCCACCCCCCCGCTACGTTGTAGCCGCATCCGCTAGAGGCTCCGCCGGCCGAACCATAGCCCCCGGTGTCACGCGGTGAGGCCGGCTCGAAGATGGCGGGTTCGCGCCCTGTGAGATCCAAGAGGGCCAAGCGCATCGCGCGCCGCGTCCCTCTCTCCCGCAACAACTCGGCACGGATTCGCGTGCTGAACCGACCATCCGATTCGCGGCGCCGACGTCGGAGCGATCGGCCAAAGTAGTCGAGGGCCATCAGATCCAGCCACGTATCCGATGCGGTGGTGATCCGGAGCTGCGATTGCGCCTGCGAGGTGGAGTCCCGGATCCAGCTCCAGGTGCTCGCGAACCCAGTCAACATCGCATCCAGCACGGGTGCGTCATCCGAGAACCAGCGGCTCGGCAACAATGCGCGAAGACGGCCGACGATGTCGGATCGAGCTCCACTCATGTCATCACCGCCAGGCTGGACAGCCGGATCACGCTGAACTGATCCGCGGCAATGTCCTGCATGCCGCCGTTCAGCGCGACAGACGTCACGTTCGTGACCGACGGTGAAGCCCCATACGCCAGCTGCGCCACCCGCGTGACCGGCAACGTCGCCCCAACCACCATGCCGTTCACGAATGTCGTAATCGCATCCTGAACGGCCGCCACCACTTGTGAACGGTCAGCGTCCTGATCCATCTGAAGCGTCACGCCTATGTTGACGCCCAACACGTTGGGCCGGCGCACCGTGAAGCGGGACCCTAGCGGTCGCACCTCGTCCACAGCCCCTCGAACGGCGTCGAGCAACGTGTCCGACGGCGTACCCGAACCATCATCGACCACAATCAGGAAGTGTCCCGGGGATGATTGGCTCGCCGCATCGATGTTCCGGTGGAAGCGGAGGTGCCGGGTCGGGCGGGCAATGTGAGAGCCTCGACCATCACCTTGATCGCATCGAACGTCCCCGGAATCGACTCGGCCTCCAACATGCTTCCGACGACCGGCGGAGCAGATGCGGAGTCGGACAT
>JAFKLG010000123.1 GCA_017304945.1 Rhodospirillales bacterium | reverse complement strand
CCGGGGATCGGAGGGCGAAGGTGCCGGTCAGCGCGCCGGAATGGCCGGGGTTCTGCAGCACGAGGTCGCGCAGCGCCTCGTGCATCCAGTAGAGCACCTGCAGCTTGGCATGCGCCTCGATGCCGGTGAGCGCCGGCACCCAGAGCGGGTCGAGCACCAGCGTGCAGACCGGCCCGTCCAGGCTGCCGCGCTTGGGGCAGGCGCTGCGGGTGGTCCAGGGGGTGCGGATGCGGCCGATGAACACCAGGCCGGCATCCGTGGGGGGCGGCGGCACGACCGTCTGCTCGCCGGTCCGGAGGCCGAACCGGTCCTCCGCTGCCTGATCACGCGGGGCCTGGGTGCTCATGAGCGGGACCATGACAGGGCGCGGCGGGCGACGTCCAGGGTGCGGCTCGCTGGAGCAGGGCGCGACTCCGAGCGGACGCGGCTCAGAAATAGGCGTAGAGGACGGGCGGGATCGTGCCGCCGGTCGCCAGCCAGGCACTCCCCGCCGCCACCTGGATCGCCGCAATCACCGCGATCGCCCGTCCGCTCGGCACCTTCTCCGGCACGCGGCGGTCGAGGATGGCGATCAGCAGCATCAGCGCGAACACCGCGATGGCGGCGGCGGCACCCGGGGCGGGCGCGGGCCAGGACGGCAGCCACAGGAAGCCCAGGGCGAGGATGAAGAACGTGCCGGCGGCGGCGCGGGCGGCCACCGCGTAGCTGGGGCGGCGCGCCAGCGCGGCGTAGTCCCGGCGCCCCAGCCGGCGCTGGAGCGCCACTTGCCAGAGCTTGTTGGCGCTGACGCCTCCGCCCAGGCAGAGCCCATACAGCGCGAACCGCACGCTGACCCCGTGCCACAGCCCCATCAGGAAGAAGGTCAGGAAATACCCCGCCGCCCCGAGATACGGGGTCCAGCGCGGATCCGGCGACCGCGCGATCATCGCCTTCACCGACGGATTGAACACATACAGCTTGAACCAGTCGGACAGGCTGATGTGCCAGCGGCCCCAGAACTCGAGGAAGTTCGGCGCGGCGAAGGGCCGGGCGAAATTCTCCGGCAGCGTGAAGGCGCCGAGACCGGCGATGCCGCGCACCAGGTCGGTGTAGCCGGCGAACCCGGCATACAGGTAGGCCGCGAAGGCGAGCGCCCCCAACGCCAACGCCGCGGCCGGGGGCAGGGCGGCGGTCTGGCTCCAGGCCAGCAGCGCATCGGCGGCGCCGGCGAGCAGCGTGACCCGCGCGAAGCCGCGCGCGAGCAGCGGACCATGGGTCGCGAGCGCCTGCGGCAACGTGTCGACGACGCGGCGCTGGCTCTCCTCCACGAACTCCTGCACGCGCTGGATGGGACCGGCGAGGAAGGTCGGGAAGGAGACCAGATAGGCCAGCAGGTCGCGCTTGCGCAGCGGCGGCATCTCGCCGCCAGCCGCGTCGACCATCAGGTGCAGCACGCGGAACATCACATAGGACAGGCCGAAGGTCTGTCCGATCACGAGCCAGGGCGGCAGGGCGAGCCGCGGCAGAACCTGGCGGGACAGCAGGAAGAGGCCGAGTGTGGCGGCGATGCCGATGGGGAGCCAGAGACGGTGCGGGCGGCGCGCCATGCCGCGCAGGACGAGCCAGCCGACGCCTCCCATGGCGGCGAGGCAGGCCGCGTCGGTCACGCCCTGCAGCGTCGCGGCGGCGAAGCCGAGGCCGACCAGCGCCAGCACCTCGACCCGGCGTGTCTGCAGGCGCGGTAGGCGCAGCAGCAGCACCAGCGCCACCGCCGACGCGACGAACGGCCAGCCGATCATGCGATGCGCCTATTCCGCGGCGCGCAGGGCGGGCCGCGCGGACTCCCAGGCGGGCGCGTCCGCCAGCGTCGCGAGCTGGCGCTTCATGACGCCGTTGATCTCCGCCTGCACCCGGTCGATCGCGCGGAAGTCGTAGCCCTGGTCATAGAGATAGGCCATGTACCAGAGGCTGGTGTCAGGATCGATATGGGTGCTCTCGGACACCGACTGGAAGATGTCGAGCTTGATCCGCGCCGCATCCTCATGGGTCATGGTGGCGTGCGCCCATTTGCTGCCCATGCCGGTGAGGCCGTACTCGGCGCGCTTCTCATGCACCTGGGTGTGCGCCATGTAGAAGAACTCCTTCAGGGAGTAGAAGCGCACGCCGTTGTTGCGGATGAAATCGACGTTCTCCTGGATGGTGCGGTCCGTCTCCCCGGGGAAGCCGAGGACGAAGGCGGCGAGGTAGGGGATGTCGTACTTGTTCAGCAGCCGCACGCCTTCGGCGAACTGCTTGCCGGTCGCACGCTTGTTCATGTTCTTGAGCACGGTGTCGGAGGCGGACTCGATGCCGAGATAGACGCCGGCGCAGCCCGAATCCTTCATCATCTTCACGTCCTCCTCGTTCACGTATTGCACGCGGAGGAAGGAGAACCATTCGAACCGGTACTCGGCGAAGATGCGGATCAGCTCGCGGAACCGGTGCGGGGGAACGTTGAAGGTGTCGTCGATGAAGATGATGCGATCGACGTTCGGGATGCGCATCACCGAGTCGAGATGCGCGCGCACGTGGTCCGCCTCCACCGTGCTCCAGCCGCCGGCCGTGGTGGGGTAGGAGCAGAAGGCGCAGGAGAACGGGCAACCGGAGGCGGTGCGGATCTGGATCGTGCGGTTGAGGAAGGGCAGATGCAGCCGGTCCCAGGTGGGCGGGCACTCGTCGAGCGCGAGCAGCGCCTTGTGCCAGTGCTTGGTGCCCGGCTCGAACGTGCCGTCCTTCAGTCTCCCATCGATGCGCGCCATGTTGCGCACCGCATCGAGCGCGGTGCCGTTGCGTCGCGCGAGCAGCAGGTCGCGCAGGTCGGGTTCGGAATTGAACGCGTGCAGCACGTAGCGCAGCCCGAGGCGGCGCATGCGTGTGCCGAACGCGGCGGGATCGGCGTGGATCGTCTCGGCATTGGCGAAGGCGCCGCCGAGGACGATCTCCATGTCCGGGTCGAGCCCGCGCAGGCGGCGGGCGACGGCGCCGACTTCCTTCCAGGAGAGATAGAAGGTGGACGAGATGCCGACCAGCGGCGGGCGCTTGCAGGCGGCATAGGCCTGCTCGAACCAGTCCCACTCGGAGTCGAGGTTGTTGATGACGTGCACGCGCAGCCCGAATTGCGTCAGGTAGTTCGCGAGATGCACGCCCGCCATCGACGGCAGGTTCCAGATGTTCAGCATGCGGCGACGTTCCGGATACGTCGCCTCCTCGAAGATCTTCCCGGTGGTCCGGTGGTTGATGTAGTCGAGATGCGAGCGGAACCCGCCCGCGTGGTGCACCATGCGCGGGTAGACCAGCGACTTGTAGAGGTCGAGCCGGTCGAGCGGCAGTTTGCCGTAGCCTTCGTAGTCGACCACGTTCGACTGCGTGACGAGGATCAGGTCGGGGTCATCCATAGCCGGGGTTCCCTGCGCGCCCGCGATCGGTGAAGCCGACCGTGAGCTTGCCGCGGGCGACCAGGTTGCCGCTGCCGGTCTCGGTCACCCGCAGCTTCAGGATCGCCGACCGCACGCTCTCCGACAGCTGGTCGACGGTGCCGGTGACGGTGAGGCGCGTGCCGGGATGGACCGGGGCGGTGAAGGCCGCCTGGACCGCGAGCAGCAGCGCGTCACGGCCGGGGAGGTGCATGCCGACGAGCCGGCTCGCCAGTGCAACGAGATGGGCGCCGTGGGCGACGCGGTCGGGGAAGCCGCGATCGCGGGCGAAATCGGGCGCGACATGCAGCGGGTTCGCGTCGCCGGAGAGCGCGGCGAAGGCGTCGATGTCACGGTCGGTCAGCTCGATCTCGAACGCCGCCTCCTGGCCGATGGCGAGCTGCTCGAAGCCGCAGGACGCGGCCGGCGTTGGCATGTTCGGCTCTTCCCCCGGGTCCGTGGCGACCCGATCGGACCGTGCCATGGCGAGCCGGCGGCGAGCAAGCTTGGAGAGCGGGGCGCGTGCCGTGGGGTGTCCCCCGTGTCATGGCCGCGCTCGTCGCGGCCATCCACGACTGCGTGCAACACGGAACGTCGTGGAAGGCCTTCGCCGGCCATGACACAGGGGGCGCGGCACGGTCGGGCGCGGCACCACCGCCGCGCCGCGAACCCTGCGCCCCCAGCTTCTACTTCCCGATGATCCGCCGCGCGATCGCCATGCGATGGACCTCGGACGGGCCCTCGTAGACCCGCATCGTGCGCACCTTCTGCGCCATCAACTGCAGCGGCAGCTCCTTCGCGACACCCATCGCGCCGAAGGACTGCATCGCATGGTCGATCACCTCGGTCGCCATCTCGGTCGCATACAGCTTCACCATCGACGCCTCGGTGCGCACGTCACGGCCCGCGTCGGCCTTGGTCGCCGCGTCGTAGACCATCAGGCGGCAGGCGTGGATCTTGGTCGCGGCGTCGGCGATCCACCACTGGATCGCCTGCCGGTCCGCCAGCCGCTGGCCGAAGGTGACGCGCTGCTTGGTGTGCTCGACCATCATGTCGAGCGCGCGCCGCGCCATGCCGATGCACCAGCCGCCCATCTGCAGTCGCCGCACCGTCAGGCGCAGCTGCATCGGCGCATATCCCTTGCCCTCCACGCCGAGGACCTGGGAGGCCGGGATGCGGCAATCCTCGAACACCAGCTCATAGGTGCGCTGGCCGCCCAGCATCGGGATCTCGCGCTCGATGATGAAACCCTTGGTGCCGCGCTCGACGATGAAGGCGGTGACGCCCTCGTGCCGCTTCCCTTCGCCGGTGCGCGCCATCAGGATGATGAAGTCCGCCTGCGGCACCCGGCTGACCCAGATCTTGCGGCCGTTGATCACCCAGTCGTCGCCCTGGCGCACCGCCCGCGTGGTCATGCCGGCCGGATCGCCGCCGGCGCCCGGTTCGGAAATCGCCATGGCGGAGTGCATTTCCCCGCGCGCGTACGGGTCGAGGTATTTCCGCTTCTGCTCCTCGTTCGCCACCGCGATCAGCATGTGCAGGTTCGGGCTGTCGGGCGGGAAGGTGAACGGGACGCAGGTGCGGCCCTGCTCCTCATACACGCCGACCAGCGCGGTATAGGGCAGGTTGGCGCCGCCATACTCTTCCGGCACGTCGAGGCCCCACAGGCCGAGTTCCTTGCAGACACCGAGGACCTTCGCCTCCTCCTCGGCGGTGAGGCCGGATTTCTGCCCGGACATCTCGCGCGCGAGGACGTTCTTCTCGAGCGGGATCAGCTCCCGGTCGACGAATTTCGCGACCAGGTCCTTGAGCATCTGGTGTTCTTCGGAGAGCTCGAACATCGGCGTTTCCTCTGCGGATTGCCCCGTCAATTGCGCCTCGGCGGAGGTCCGTCAAGACGATGGCGCCATCAGCCCGTGTCCTGGCCGCCAGTGCCCGGCGTGCCCCGGCCGCCGCCCCCCGGTGTCATGGCCGCGCTTGTCGCGGCCATCCACGACTTCGGGCGGCCGGAAAATCGTGGATGGCCGGCCTGCGCCGGCCATGACACGGTGACGCACCTGCGCCGGCGGTGACACCGCCGCTCGCTCCCGCCACCCAACCCGGTGTCAGTCCCTGAGCCGCACCAGCGCGTCCGCGACCGTCAGCCCCGATCCGTCCGCGTGCAGGATCACCGGGTTCAGCTCCATCTCGGCGATCCGGTCCGCATGCGCCAACGCCGCTTCCGAGAGGCGCGCCACCAGCAAGGCGAGCGGGGCCAGGTCGACCGGGGCCGATCCGCGGAACCCGGTCAGCAGCCGCGCCGATTTCAGCCCGCGCAACAGGCGCTGCGCCTCGGGCGGATCGAGCGGCGCCGGGGCGTGCACCACGTCGCCGAACAGCTCCACCGTCGTGCCGCCGAACCCCAGCATCATGATCGGCCCGAAGGTCGGATCGTTGTCCATGCCGATCACCAGCTCATGGCCTTTGGGCGCCATCTTCTGCACCAGCACGCCCTCGATGCGCGCATCGGGCGCGTGGCCCAGCACGTCGCGCAGCATCGCGTCATACGCCTCTCGCACCGCATCGGCATCCGCAAGCCCCAGCCGCACGCCCCCAACCTCGGTCTTGTGCGGCAGGTCGGGCGATTGGATCTTGAGCGCGACGGGAAAGCCGATGCCGGCTGCGAGGTCGGCCGCCTCCGCCGCCGTGGTCGCGAGCCGTTCGGCCGAGGGCGGCAGGAACTCGCGCAACAGCTGCTTCGCCGCCCATTCCGGCAGCACGCCGCTGCGATCGGGCGGAATCGGTGCCACGTCGGCGGCCGGCAGCGGCTCCGGCAACGGCCGCGCCACCGCCTCGGCATAGGCGGCGAGCTTGCCGAACGCGGTGCCGGCGTCGCGCAGGTCGGTGTGCACGAACAGCCCGCAGCCGGCAGCCGAGGCGCGGCCGAATGGCGAGGGCAGCGTGTAGGTCCACACCGTCATCGGCTTGCCGCAGCGTGCCGCCACCGCACGCACCCGTTCGGAGTCCAGCGACACCCGCGTTTCGCTCGCGAGCGAGGTGATCAGCACGATCATGTCCAGCTCGTCGGTGTCGGCGAGCTCCTCCATCACCGTCATCATCGCCGGGCCGGTGTTCGAACCTTGCGCGGTCACGTCGACGGGATTCGCCGCGGCGCCGTAGGACGGCATCAGCTTGCGCATCTTCGCCTGCGTCGCCGCCGACAGGGTCGGCACCGTGAGCCCGGCGTCCGTCAGCGTGTCCGCCATCCAGGCGCCGCCGCCGCCCGAGACGGTGATGATCCCGGTGCGGCGTCCGTCCGGCAGCGGGCAGGTCAGCGCGACGCCGGCGATGGCGATCGCCTCGTCCATGTCCTCCGCCTCGATCACGCCGTAGCGCGCGAACACGGCGCGATAGGCGGTGTGCGAGCCGGACAGCGAGGCGGTGTGGGACGCGCTGGCCCGCGCGCCCGCATCGCTGCGGCCGATCTTGATCGCGATGATCGGCTTGCGCCGAGCGCGTGCCTTCTCGAGGGCGGCGACGAAGCCGGGCCCGTCGCGCACCGTCTCGCAGAACAGCATCACGGCATCGGTGTGCGGATCCTCGACCATGTAGTCGAGGAAGTCCGCCATCGAGAGATCGGCCTCGTTGCCGGTGGAGATCACGTAGGAGAAACCGATGCCCGCCGCCTTGCCGCGGTTGAACAGGGCGAATCCCATGCCGCCCGACTGCGCGATCACGCCGATGCGCCGGTCGGAGATCAGCGTGCGGGCATCATCGTCCTTGGTCTCGACGGTCGGGCTGAACGTGGTCGCGATTCGCCCGAGCGCGTTGTAGTAGCCTTCGCAGTTGGGGCCGCAGGCGCGCAGGCCGGTGCGTTGCGTCAGCTCCACGAGCGCGCTCTGCATCTCGCTCGCGGCCCCGCCTTCCTCGGCGAATCCCGAACTGACGATCAGGGCGTTCTTGACGCCGGCGGCTGCGCAGTCCTCGAGCGCGGCGCCGACTCCGGCGGCTGGGATCGCAACCAGCGCGAGGTCGACCGGCTGCCCCACCGCCGCGATCGACTCATAACACCGCAGCCCCTCGATCTCCGCGTAGCTCGGGTTGATCGGCAGGATGGTGCCCGGATAGCCGTTCTCGCGCAGTTGATGCAGCAGGCGGCCGCGGATGCGGTGCGTGTCGGGCGAGGCGCCGAGGACGGCGATCGATTCCGGCCAGAAGAACCGATGCAGGGGATGAGTCGTCATGCGCGTCCTCCGTCCAGCCCGCCGCGTTGTGGCCGCGGCGTTCTGACCATAAGCTGGCAGAGAGCGGGCGACCGCGAAAGATCATCAAGGGTGGGAACAGCCATGCCGCATGCGAGCTACGAACACATCGCCGTCGACGTCGCCGGCTTCGTCGCGACGATCGAGGTCCGGCGCGGCCCGAACAACTTCATCGACACCGACATGGTGGGCGAGATCGCGGATGCGCTGGAGGAGTTCGATCGGACCTCGGACGTGCGCACGATCGTCCTTTGTTCCGAGGGAAAGCATTTCTGTGCCGGCGCCGATTTCGGCAGCCGCGGGCCGGACGGGGTGGCGAAGGCGGCGAAGCGCGGCCGGCATCTCTACAAGGAGGCGCAGCGGCTGTGGCGCAGCGGCAAGCCGATCGTGGCGGCGGTGCATGGATCGGCGATCGGCGCCGGTGTCGGCCTCGCGGTGATGGCGGATTTCCGCGTGACCTGCCCCGAGGCGCGCTTCTCCACCAACTTCACGCGGCTGGGGTTCCATCCCGGCTTCGGCCTGACCGCCAGCCTGCCGCGCCTGATCGGGGAGCAGCAGGCGGCGCTGATGTTCTACACCGGGCGTCGGCTGACCGGGGAAGAGGCGCTGAAGATCGGGCTCGCCGATTACTGCGTGCCGCAGGATCAGGTGCGCGCGAAGGCGACGGAACTCGCCACCGAGATCGGCCAGTCGGCGCCGCTCGCGATCGTGTCGACGCGCGAGACGCTGCGGCGCGGCTTGGCGGAGGCGGTCGCGCGCGCAACGGAACGGGAATACGAGGAGCAGGACTGGCTGCGCGGAACGGCGGACTTCAAGGAGGGCACGAAGGCGATGGGCGAGCGCCGGCTGCCGAACTTCCAGGCGCGGTAACCCCCACACGTCATGGCCGGGCTCGACCCGGCCACCCCCACCAGCACCCTGCCGCGAGGGATGGCCGGGTCGAGCCCGGCCATGACGGTGGGGGGGCGGGTCGCCTCTGCGCCCGTGCTCCACGCCGGCCCTCCCGCCCCGCCGCCATCCGCGCCCCCCGCCATCCGCGCGCCCCGCCATCCGCGCCCGCCGCCATCCGCGCGCCCGCCGCCATCCGCGCCCGCCGCCCTTGCACCGGCCCATCCTCTGCCCGATCATCCAGGGCAACACGAAGCGAGAGGATGCCAGGGTGGCCGGGTTCAAGAGTACGGAACACTACATCGCCTCCCGCGACCTCGAGGTCGCGGTCAATGCCGCCGTCACGCTGCAGCGGCCGCTGCTCGTGAAGGGCGAGCCAGGCACCGGCAAGACCGTCCTCGCCCATGAAGTCGCCCAGGCCCTCGGCAAGCCGCTGATCGAGTGGCACATCAAGTCCACCACCAAGGCGCAGCAGGGCCTCTACGAATACGATGCCGTCTCCCGCCTGCGCGACGGGCAACTCGGCGACGAGCGGGTGCACGACATCCGCAACTACATCATCCGCGGCAAGCTGTGGGAGGCGTTCGCGTCCGACCAGCAGGCCGTCGTGCTGATCGACGAGATCGACAAGGCCGACATCGAGTTCCCCAACGACCTGCTGCTCGAACTCGATCGGATGCAGTTCTTCGTCTACGAAACCCGCGAGACCGTGGTCGCGAAGCAGCGCCCGATCATCCTGATCACCTCGAACAACGAGAAGGAGCTGCCGGACGCGTTCCTGCGCCGCTGCTTCTTCCACTACATCCGCTTCCCCGACCGCGACACGATGGAGAAGATCGTCCAGGCGCACTACCCCGACATTCGCAAGGACCTCGCGCGGGAAGCGCTGAACGTGTTCTTCCAGATCCGCGACGTGCCCGGGCTCAAGAAGAAGCCCGCGACATCGGAACTGCTCGACTGGCTCAAGCTGCTGATGGTGGAGGACCTGCCCGCCGACGCGCTGCGCAGCAACGAGAAGCAGCTCGTGATCCCGCCGCTGCACGGCGCCCTGCTGAAGAACGAGCAGGACGTGCACCTGTTCGAGCGCCTTGCCTTCCTGGCGCGCCGCGGCGGCTGATGTTCGCGCATCTGATCCTGGGCCTGCGCGCCGCCGGACTGCCGACCTCCATCACTGAATGGCTCACCCTGATGGGCGCCATGAAGGAAGGCGTGGTGGAGTACAGCGTCGACGATTTCTACTTCCTCGCCCGCGCGACCCTGGTGAAGGACGAACGTCACCTCGACAAGTTCGACCGTGTCTTCGCCGCCTGCTTCAAGGGGCTCGAGCCGCCGGAAGGGATCCCGGTCCAGGACCTGCCGGAGGAGTGGCTGCGTAAGCTCGCCGAGAAGATGCTGACGCCCGAGGAGATGGCGAAGATCGAGGCGCTCGGCGGGCTCGATGCGCTGATGAAGCGGCTGCAGGAACTGCTGGACGAGCAGAAGGGGCGGCACCAGGGCGGATCGAAATGGATCGGCACCGCCGGCACCTCGCCCTTCGGCGCCTATGGCTACAACCCCGAAGGCGTGCGCATCGGCCAGGACCGGTCCCGCCATCGCCGCGCGGTCAAGGTCTGGGACAAGCGTGAGTTCAAGGACCTCGACGACACCGTCGAACTCGGCACGCGCGGCATGAAGGTGGCGCTGCGCCGGCTGCGCCGCTTCGCCCGCCAGGGCGCGGCGACCGAACTCGACATGCCCGACACCATCAAGTCGACCGCGAACAACGCGGGCATGCTCGACCTGAAGATGGTGCCGGAGCGGCACAACACGGTGAAGGTGCTGCTCTTCCTCGATATCGGCGGCTCGATGGACGACCACATCCGCCTCACCGAGGAGCTGTTCTCCGCCTGCCGCACCGAGTTCAAGCACCTCGAGCACTACTACTTCCACAACTGCCCCTATGAGCGGGTGTGGAAGAACAACCGCCGCCGGCATGAGGAGGTCATCCCGACCTGGCAGGTGCTGCGCACCTACGGCCCGGACTACAAGCTGATCTTCGTCGGCGACGGCGCCATGAGCCCGTACGAGATCACCATGCAGGGCGGTTCGGTCGAGCACTGGAACGAGGAGGCCGGATCGGTCTGGGTGGAGCGGCTCACCGGCCATTACCGCCGCAGCGCCTGGCTCAATCCGACGCCGAAGCAGAGCTGGGGCCACGTGCGCTCCATCACCATGCTGAACGACCTGATGGAAGGCCGCATGTATCCGCTGACGGTCAACGGCATCGACGAGATGACCCGCGAACTGAGCCGCTGAGGCGAGACGCGGGCGCGAGCCACCGCGAGAACCGGGGAAGGGGGGCGCCCGAACAATCGCACGCACGCCCCCTCTCCCCTTGGGGGAGAGGGACGGGGTGAGGGGGGACCGGGGAGTACGTGCGAACGTACGCGCCACCTCCTCCCCCAAACCCTCCCGCAAGGGAGGGGAAACACGAAACGGGGGAACGCATGGCACGTCTGGACGGCAAGGTTGCCTTGATCACCGGCGGCGGCACCGGCATCGGCCGCGCCACCGCGCAGCTCTTCGCGCAGGAGGGCGCGCGCGTCGTCATCGCCGAGATCGACGCCGCGTCCGGCGAGCAGACCGCGCATCTGATCGCCCAGGCGGGCGGCACCGCGCTCGCGGTGCGCACCGACGTGACCGACCCCGACAGCGTCGCCGCCGCGATCGCCACGGCGGAACGCGAATTCGGCGCGCTGCACGTGCTGCACAACAACGCCGGCGGCTCGACCCTGGTCGACAACACCGTGGTCGAGGCGCCGATCGAGGAGTTCTGGCGCGCGATCAAGCTCGACCTGTTCGGCACCTTCCTCGGCTGCCGCTTCGGCATCCCCGCTCTGCAACGCGCCGGCGGCGGATCGGTGATCAACATGTCCTCCAACGTCGCGCTGATGGGCGTTCCCGGGCGGGACTGCTACACCGCGGCCAAGGGCGGCGTCGCCTCGATGACCCGCTCCATGGCGGTCGAGTTCGCGCCCAGGATCCGCGTCAACGCGATCGCACCTTCCGCCACCATGACCGACCGCGTGCGCAAGCTCGTCGCCGGCAACACCGCGCTCGACAAGCTCGCCAACTCCCACCTCCTCGGCCTGATCGAGGCGCCGGACATCGCCGCCATGGCGCTGTTCCTCGCCTCCGACGAATCCCGCATGGTCACCGGGCAGGTCTACCCGGTCGACAGCGGCGTCACGATCTCCTGACGGCGCATCGCGCCCCATAACCGATCGGAGGACGGCCATGACGAGCGGCTTCGTGCATCCCGAATACATCGTGGAGACCGACTGGCTCGCCGCCCATCTCGACGATCCCGGCGTCGTGGTGCTCGACTGCACCACGCACCTGATCCCCAATCCCGCCTCGACCTACGACGTCGTGCCCGGCCGCGCGGACTTCGAGGCGGGCCACATCCCCGGCGCGCAGTTCTGCGACGTGTCGCGCGACGTGTCCGACACCTCGCAGGCGCTGCGCTTCATGCGCCAGGAACCCGACGACTTCGCCGCCGCGATGCGCCGCTTCGGCATCTCCAACACGACGCGCGTCATCACCTACAGCACGGCCAACATGTGGTGGGCCTCGCGCGTGTGGTTCCTGCTGCGCAGCTTCGGCCACGACAATGCCGCGGTGCTGAACGGTGGCTGGCAGAAATGGGTGCGCGAGGGACGCCCGGTGGAGACCGGCCCCGGCACGCCGCGCGCCCCCGGCAGCTACACCGTCACCGAGAACCGTGGCCTCATGGTCGGCAAGGAGCAGGTCCAGGCCGCGATCGGCGATGCCGCGATCTGCACCGTCAACGCCCTGCTGCCTGCCCAGCACGCCGGCAGCGGCGGCAACAGCTACGGCCGGCCGGGCCACATCGCCGGCAGCGTCAACCTGCCGGCCGCGCACCTCGTGGACCCCGAGACGAACACGCTGCTGCCGCCCGAGGAGCTGCGGCGCCGCTTCGCCGCGATCGGCGCGCTCGATCGTCCGGTCATCGCCTATTGCGGCGGCGGCATCGCCGCGACCGCCGATGCCCTCGCGCTGATCATGCTCGGGCATCCGAACGTCACGGTCTACGATGCCTCCCTGTCGGAATGGGCGAAGGATCCGACCCTGCCCATGCAGACCGGATAGAAGGAGGGTTTGACGATGCTGCTTCCTCTCGACGGACGGGCGATCGCCTACGACCTGTTGGGGCCCGATACCGCCACGACGGTCTGCATGACCCACTCGCTGGCATCGGATTCCGGCATGTGGCAGGAGCAGGTGCCGTCGCTCCTGTCGGCCGGCTTCCGCGTGCTGCGCATCGACATGCGCGGCCATGGCGGCAGCACACCGGTCGCTGGCGACTACACCATGAGCACGCTGGCCGCGGATGTCGCCGCGGTGCTCGACCGTCTGCGCATCGCGCGGGTCCACTATATCGGCCTCTCGATCGGCGGCATGATCGGCCAGGCCTTCGCGATCGAGCACCCCGACCGGCTGCTCTCGGCGATGTGGTGCGACACCATGCCCGCGTCGCCACCCAACGCCGCCGCGACCTGGGGGCCCCGGATGCAGTTGGTGCGCGACGCAAACTCGCTGGAGCCGCTGGCCGACGCCACGATCGAGCGCTGGCTCACCGACGCGGTGCAGGCGCGCAACCCCGGACGCTGGCGGCAGATCCGCGACACCGTGGTGGGGACCACACCGGCCGGATACCTGGGCTGCGCCGCCGCGATACAGAACTTCGATTTCACCGCCGAGCTTCCGGGCATCAAGCTGCCGGTGCTCACCGTGTGCGGCGCCGACGATGTCGGTACGCCGCCCGATGCCAACCGCCGCATCGCCGAACTGGTGCCCGGCGGCCGCTATGAGGAAATCGGCAACGCCCGCCATTTCCCCAACGTCGATCACCCCGACATCTTCAATCGAATCATGCTCGGCTGGCTGGGGTCGCGCAGCAACTGACGCCGAGACGGGAAGGAAACGAGAATGAGGCTGCAGAACAAGATCGGCATCGTCACCGCGGCCGGCTCCGGCATGGGGCGCGCCGGCGCGGTGCGCTTCGCCCGCGAAGGCGCCTCGGCGCGGTGGTCGACCTCAACCCCGCCGCGGCGGAGGCGGTGGTCGCCGAGATCACCCAGGCCGGCGGCAAGGCGATCGCGCTCGCGGGCGACCTGCGCGACGACGGGTTCGCCCGCGGCATTGTGCGCGAGACGACACGCGCCTTCGGTGCGCTTGATTTCGTCTGGAACCATGTCGGCCATCCGGGTCCCGCCGCGATCGAGGGCCTGGACTGGAAGGATTTCGAGCTGGCGATGGACCTGAACGTTCGCACCGTGCTGGTCACCACCGAGGCCGCGCTGCCGGAATTGCGTGCCCGCGGCGGCGGCGCGCTGCTCTACACCGCCTCCACCTCCGGCCTGACCGGCTCGCAGTTCAGCCCGGTCTACAACATCGCCAAATTCGGCATCGTCGGCCTGGTGCACGGTCTGTCGAAGCGCTACGCGCGGGAGAACATCCGGGTCAACGCGGTCTGCCCCGGCCCGGTGGACACGCCCATGCTGCGCGTCTTCGTCGCCCGTCCGGACAGCCAGTTGCCGCCCGGCGAAACGCCCGAGAGCTTGGTGCAGAAACGTGGCGGCCAAGTGCCCATGGGGCGTCCCGCGCGGCCGGAGGAAGTCGCGAACGCTGCGCTGTTCCTGATCTCGGACGAGGCGTCCTACGTCACCGGCGTGGCGCTGCCGGTGGATGGCGGCGCCACCGCGTAGCTTTGGTTGAACGCGACGCGCATGGCTGCTTCACCGGCACGCGCGCGCGCAGTCGGTGAGGCGGTTGCGCGGGATCAGGCGCGCGTCACCAGTCCCGTCGGACTGGCGCAGAGATGCGTCAGTGTCCGGTCCGCATGGCGCAGCCGCCAGGACAGCGTGCGTTGCGCCGCCTCGGCCAGCAGCGGCGCGTAGGCCGGGTCGGACGCCACGTTGTGCATTTCCTCGGGGTCACGCCGCCGGTCGTACAGCACCGGCGGCAAGCCTGCGAAGTGCACGTATTTCCACGCATCGGTCCGGGTGACGCATAGCGCCCCGTCATCGAGCCCGAGACCCAGCGGCGGCGTGCCCGGATCGGGCCAGCCGCCGCGCAGGTCGTATTCGAAATGCACGGCATCCCGCCACGCGGCCGGCGAGTCTCCGGTCAGCCATGGCCGCAGGGAGACGCCGTCGCATGCGCGCGGAACCGGCAGCTCCAGCGTGTCGAGCAGCGTGGGCATCAGGTCCACGGCCTCGGTCGGCGCGTCGACGATGCGGCCGGCGCTGCGCGGCATGGCGGGATCGCGCACGATCAGGGGCAGGTGATAGCTCTGGTCGAACCAGCCGAGCTTGCCGAGGAGGTTGTGGTCGCCGAGCTGCTCGCCGTGGTCGGAGGTGAAGACGATCAGCGTGTCGTTCCACTGGCCCGACTCGCGCAAGGCGCGGAACACGCGGCCGAGGTGATGGTCGATCTCGGCGATCAGCCCGTAATAGGCGCGACGCGTCTGCCGGATCTCCGTGTCCGACAGCGGCGACACCGGGCCGCTGGCACCTTCGTAGTAGGAGCTGCGTTTCTGCGTCTCGAGGAAATGCGCCATCAGCGGATGCTGCGCGGCCTCGACCTCCGGCGCGGCGCGCAACGCCGGCGGAAGCCGCGCCGGATCGACCGCTTCATGCCACGGCGCGGGGGCCGCGAAGGGCGGGTGCGGGCGATAGAAGCCGAGATGCAGCAGCCAGGGGCGGTTCGGTCGCGTGCTGCCGAGGAACTCGATCGCGTGGTCGGCCGACCAGGCCGTGTCCGACAGATGGGCCGGGATCCGGTTCGGCGCATCGGTCGGACCCGCCGTCCCTTCCGCCGCGCGCCAGACGTCGTCGGGCGGTGAGGGAAGGTCGAAGCCGCGCGCCGCCATCCAGGCGAAGTAGTTGCGGTAGTAGACTTCGTCGAAATGCGCGACCGGCCGCCAGCCATGCATGACGTCGCCGATCTCGGTGAACGCTGCGTCCTCGGTGCCGACGAAACGCGGATCGGGTGTCGTGGTGGTGTAGCCGATCAGCGCGGGGTCCATCCCGGCGCGCTTCACCTCGCGCGCGAGCGTCGCATGGCGCTCGTCCAGCGGGACGCCGTTGGCGACCACGCGGTGGTTCATCACGTAGAGGCCGGTGAGCAGCGAGGCGCGTGCCGGTCCGCACGGTGCGCTCTGGCCGAAATGCTGTGTGAAGGTGACGCCTTCGGCCGCGAGCGCGTCGAGGTTCGGCGTGAGTGCCGCCGGATGGCCGAGACGGCCGAGGCTGTCGCCGCGCCATTGGTCGGCGACGATCAGCAGGACGTTGCGAGGTCTACGCATCGCGGCACGGTGCACGCGATGCCGCGGACCTGCAAATGAAGCCGCGATGACGCCGGGGGGGAGTGGGGCGGGAACGAGCGGGGGGAGGGGGAGGAGCGGACGGGCAGGGGAGGAGCGGACGGGCAGGGGAGGAGCGGGGGGAGGGGGGAGGAGCGGACGGACGGGGGAGGAGCGGACGGACGGGGAGCGGGCGGGCGGACGGGGGGACGAGCGGGCGGACGGGGGACGAGCCGGCGGCAGGGAACGCGCGGACGGATAGGGGAGGAGCGGGCGGACGGGGGACGACGCGGACGGGCAGGGGAACGAGCGGACGGCGGGCCGCACCCCTCACCGTCATGGCCGGGCTCGACCCGGCCATCCCCGCCCCCCATGAGCCTCAGCGGAGGTCGACCCGGTTATGCATGCGACAGGGTGCCGATGGGGGTGGCCGGGTCAAGCCCGGCCATGACGACGACGTGCGGCCATGACGACGATGTGCGACCATGACGACGACGTGCGGCCATGACGACGACGTGCGGCCACAACGACGGTGCCGCCCCCGACGCCGCCGTGCCGCCCCCGCCGGCCGGCGAGCGCCCGCCTTCACCCCGCGAGCTGGTGAGCGGCGCCCTCCGGCCATGACAGCGTCGCGACGTCCCCGGGTCCGACCGGCGCGCGGTCGAAGTCGTGGTCGGGCAGCAGCGCCGCCGCTTCCAGCCCGTCCTCGGTCGTCAGCGCGACGCGCACCACTGGCCCCTGATACTCGACGGCCGCCACCCGCCCGGTCACGCGCGGGCCGTCGCCCGGCGGTCCCAGCCGGCAGCGGTCGGCCCGCACCGCGATCATGCCGCTCTGCCCCGGCAGCACGTTGTGGCCGCCGATGAAGCGGGCGATGAACGCGCTGGCCGGGGTTTCGAACACCTCGCGCGGCGCACCGGCCTGGCGGATGTGGCCAGCCTCCATCACCACCATCAGGTCGGCGAGCGCCATCGCCTCCTCCTGGCCATGCGTCACGTGGATGAAGGAGATGCCAAGCTCACGCTGCAACCGCTTGAGTTCCTCGCGCATCTTGACGCGCAGGAACGGGTCGAGCGCGGACAGCGGCTCATCCAGCAGCAACACGCGCGGCCGGGTGATCAGCGCGCGCGCCAGCGCCACGCGCTGCTGCTGTCCGCCCGAAAGCTGCGCCGGCAGTCGCGCCGCGAAATCCGCCATGTGCACCAGGGACAGGTATTCGCGCGCCTTGGCATGCCGCTCCGCCTTCGCGACGCCGCGCATCTTCAGGCTGAACGCGACGTTGTCGAGGCAGGTGAGGTGCGGGAACAGCGCGTAGGACTGGAACATCATCGCCGTGCCGCGCCGCGCGGGCGGCAGGTCGGTGACGTTCACGTCGCGGATCAGCACGTCCCCTTCGCTGATCGTCTCGTGCCCCGCGATCATGCGCAGCGTGGAGGTCTTGCCGCAGCCGGAGGGACCCAGCAGGCAGCAATAGGTCGATGGGGGGATGCGCAGCGAGATCGCGTCCACGGCGACGGTCGTGCCGTAGCGCTTCGTGACCTTCACCAGCTCGACGTCGTAGCGGTGATCCATGCTCAACCCTCGTGTGGAACGGCGGTGCCGCGGCGGCGCTGCAGCCGCATCACCCAGAGCAGGGTGATGCCGATGATCAGGAAGGAGCCGACCGTGGTCAGCGTCCCGATCGCGAACAGCGTGGGCGAGGTCGCCGAGGAGATCAACGCGTAGATCTCGAGCGGCAACGTGTTGAGCGGCCCGATCGTGAGCGTCGTGCGCGCATACTCGTCATAGGACAGCGTGAACGCGCCCATGGCGACGCCGATGATCCCCGGCAGCAGGATCGGCAGCGTCACGTACCGCAGCCGCTGCCAGCTCGAGGCGCCGAGATCGGTCGCGGCTTCCTCCCACGCGCGGTTGAAGCGGTTCACCACGGCGAACATGGCGAACAGGCCGAAGGGCAGGGTCCAGGTGAGCTGCGCGCCGAGCGCGGAGGTGAACAGCGACGCATCCCAGCCCAGGAACCGAAAGCCCAGCCCGATACCGAAGCCCACCAGCAGGCTCGGCATCACCAGGCTCGCGACCGCGAGATAGAACACGACGCCCGACCCGGGAAAGCGGCGGCGAAAGCCGAGACCGGCGGCCACGGCGAACAGCACCGTCAGCAGCGACACGACGGAGGCCAGCGCAATGGAGCGGCCGAACGCGACCGGGATGTTCGCCATCTGCCCCGGCTCGAAGATCTGCGCGAACCAGGTCAGCGACGTGCCGACCATCGGGAAGGTGACGCCGCCGTTCTCGCCCTGGAAGGACAGCACGTAGATCACCAGCATCGGGCCGTACAGGAACAGCAGGTAGGCGGCGAACAGCGTGCCCAGCAGGTAGAAGGTCCAGGGGCGGCGCCCATCCGCCGCGCGGCTCCCGCCGGCGATCACTTCACCAGCTCCTTCCGCACGTCCACCACCCGCATCATGAAGCCGACCATGACGGCGACGAACACCACCAGCACCATGGCATTGGCCGCGGCGGGCGGGTACTGCATGGCCTGGATCTCGGTCGACAGCATCGAGACGATCGACGCGCTCTGCCCGCCGCTCATGGTCTTCACCACGAAGTAGTCGCCCATCACCTGCGTGAACACCAGGATCGAGCCCAGCGCGATGCCGGTCTTCGACAGCGGGATGATCACGCCCACCAGCGTCTGCCAGCGGGAGGCGCCGGCGTCGCGCGCCGCCTCGATCAGCGCCGGGTCGATCTTGGCCAGCGAGTTCGCGATCGGGCCGATCATCAGCAGCGTGAACAGGTGCACGTAGGTGACGATCACCGCGAAGTCGGAGAACAGCAGGAACTCGAGCGGCCGGTCGGTGATCCCCGTCGCCATCAGGATCTGGTTGAAGGCCCCGTTGCGGCCGAGGAAGGGGATCCAGGCGATGGTGCGGATGATGCCCGAGGTCCAGAACGGGATCGCGCACAGCAGGAAGAAGATCGTGCGCAGGATCGGGCTGCGCACGTGGAAGACCAGGAAATGCGCGACGCTGAACCCGATCACCAGCGTCAGCGCCCAGACGATCGCCGCGAATTTCAGCGAGCTCACGTAGACGCGCAACGTCGCGGGCGTGGTCAGCAGCTCCGCGTAGTTGTCGAGCAGGAACGCCGGATAGATGCCGACCCGGTCGTAATCGAAGAAGCTGACCACCAGGAACAGCACGGTCGGCAGCACGAACAGCACCAGCAGGATCGCCGCGAGCGGACCCACCTGCAGCCACGACACCGCCCAGTTCGGCAGCTTCGGCAAGGCGCGGCGGCGCTCGATCGGCATCGCCGCGCCGGCCCCGGCCGACCACGGCGACACGAGCTGGCGAACGTTCATGCGGCGACCTGCAAACCCTGCCGGCAGCGCATCAGCGGCTGGATGCGCGTGCCGAACTGCTCCATGCCGATGACGAAGTCGTCGAACGTCAGCATCACGCCCTGCACGCCCGGCACCGCGGCCAACTCGTCCAGCATGCGCGCGATCGAGGCATAGGAGCCGACCAGCACGCCGCCCTGGGTCGGCAGCCCCTGGGTGCCGAGCGTCTTGCGCTTGTTCGGACCGGCGAGCGGATCGCGGGAGGGATCGTCCTCGGCCTGGGCGTCGCGATAGGCGAGGGCCTCGAGGTCGGCGCCCGCCTTGTAGTGCTCCCACTTCGCCATGGCGGCCTCGTCGGTTTCATCCGCGATCACCATGGTCAGGACGAGCGCACCGCACTTCGTCCCCGCCGCCCGCGTCGCCTCCACCAGCCGCGCCACGCTCGGCGCCACCATGGTGGGCGTGTTCACGCCGCCCGAGGAGCAGAAATTGTAGTCGGCGTGGCGGGCGGCGAACTGCGTGCCGGAATCGCTCTGCGCGGCGCAGATGATCGGGATCTTGGCGGTGGGCTGCGGCAGCAGGCGGCAATCGTCCATCTGGAAGAAGTCGCCCTTGAAGTCGGAATGCCCGGTGGCCCACAGCTCCTTCATCACGGTGACGTATTCGGCGCAGTAGTCGTAGCGGCGCCGGTAATGCTCCGCCCCCGGCCAGATGCCCATCTGCGTGTATTCCCGCCGCTGCCAGCCGGAGATGATGTTCATCCCGAACCGGCCATGCGAGATGCTGTCGATCGTCACCGCCATGCGCGCCGCGATCGGCGGCGGCAGGGTGAGCACGGCGCAGGTCGCGAACAGCTGGATGCGCGTCGTGACCGCGGCGAGCCCGGCCATCAGCGTGAAGGATTCGAGGTTGTAGTCCCAGAAGCGCGAGGGGCCGCCGAACCCGTGCAGCTTGATCATCGACAGCGCGAAGTCGAAGCCGAACCGCTCCGCCTTCTCGACGACGGTGCGGTTCAGGTCGAAGGACGGCTTGTACTGCGGCGAGGTGGTGGAGATCAGCCAGCCGTTGTTGCCGATCGGGATGAAGATGCCGATTTGCATGGGAAACTCCGCTGCCTCAGGACGTGACGAACTCGTTCCAGCGCCGGGTGAGGTAGCGGTCCTCGTCCATGACCGAGTTCCAGACGGCGATGTTGCCCAGCCGCTCCCAGAAGGAGCCGCCGTCGCGCACGTTCCCGGCCTTCTCCATCAGCTTGCCGAACGGGCTGTAGATGTCGGTCGCCGCCGGCTTGCCGCCGTACCAGTAGTCCCATTCCGCCGGGGTCAGGAACTTGCGCGCGTTCTCCGGCTGCGCGGCGTAGTAGCCCTGCCGCGCGATGAACGCGCCCTCGAACCCGCCGGTGTACCAGTTCATGTATTCGTAGAAGCAGTCGCGCTTCAGCCCGTCGACGTGCTTCATCGCGCCCAGCGTGTAGCCCCAGCCGCGATAGCCCTCCTTCAGCGGCTGGAACGTGCAGGGGATGCCTCGCGAGCGCACCGCGGCGACCGCGGGCGACCACATCGACTGGATCACCACCTCGCCCGAGGCCATCAGGTTCACCGACTGGTCGAACGTCGTCCAGAACGAGCGGAACTGGCCGGACTTCTTGATCTCCAGCATGGAGTCGACGGTCTTGTCGATCTCCGCCTTCGTCATGTTGCCCTTGTTGCCGTACTTCACCCGCCCCGCGGCCTCGAGCGCCATCGCCACGTCGATGATGCCGATCGTCGGATTGTCCTGCACCGCGGCCTTGCCCTTGAACGCCGGCGACAGCAGGTCGGCCCAACTGTCCACCTTCTGGCCGACCAGGTCGGGGCGGATGCCCAGCGTGTCGCCGTTGGTGACCGTGGGCACCGCTGTCAGCCACTCGGTCTGCTTGCCGTCCGTCACCTTCTGGCCGGTCGCGTCGGTCGCGTACAGGATCATGGTCGGCGTGATGCCCTGCTGCGGCGCCTTGCGGCCGTCGGGATACTCGCCCTTGGTGAACAGCGGGATGGTCTGGTCCCAGTACTTCACCTTCGCCAGCGGAATGGCCTGCAGCACGTTCCGTCCGATGATGTAGCGCATGTAGACCAGGCTCACATCGGCGCAGTCGATCGTGCTCGACTGCGACAGGAACCGGTTCAGCAGGTCGGCATTCTCCACCGCCTGCATCTGCACCGTGAAGCCGAGGTCCTTGGTCGCCTGTTCGGCGATCGCCGGGATCGCGGTGACCGGCGGGCCGGCATGGCGCAGCACCACGTCCTTGATGTTCTGCGCCCAGATGGTCGGGAAGCCGGTGATCGCTCCCGATCCACCAGCCGCGCCGATCGCGGCCGCACCGGCCTGTAGCAGGCCGCGTCGCGTGAGTCCCCGTGTCCGCTTGGGCATTCTCGGTCTCCTTGTGGGGGCGGCTCAGGCCGCGTGCTTGATCTGGGACCGGCTCTGCATCAGCGGCTGGATGCGCGTGCCGAACTGCTCGAGGCCGATCAGGAAGTCGTCGAAGGTGAGCATCGCGCCGGCGACGCCCGGCACCGCGGCGAGCCGGTCGAGCAGCCGCGCGACCGTCGCGTAGGACCCGACGAGGGTCGGCATGTGGGTCGGAAGCTGGTTCTCCGGCTGCAGCATGCGCACGACGGTCGCGTTCGGATCCGCGTTCACGTCGGCACGCGCCTGGCCGCTGCGCCAGGCCAGGGCCGCATGGTCGGTCCCCCGCTTGTAGTGCTCCCACTTCGCCTGCGCCGCGGCGTCGGTCTCGTCGGCGATGACCATCACCAGCACCAGCGCGCGCACGTCGCGGCCGGTGCGGTTGGCCTCGGCGACCAGGGTCTCGATCCCCGGCGCGGCACGTTCCGGCGCGTTCATCCCGCTGCCGCTGACGAAGTTGTAGTCGCCGTATTCGGCGGCGAAGCGCATCCCGCGTGCGCTCTGCCCGGCGCAGATGATCGGCACGTGGGCCGACGGCATCGGCAGCAGCCGGCAATCGTCCATGCGGAAGAACTGGCCCTGGAAGTCGGACCGGCCGGTCGTCCACAGCTCCTTCATCACCGCGACGTATTCCGAGCAGTATTCGTAGCGCTGGGCGAAATGCGCCGCGCCGGGCCAGAGGCCCATCTGGCTGTACTCGGCCTCCTGCCAGCCGGAGACGATGTTCACGCCGAACCGGCCCGGCGCGATGCTGTCGATGGTGACCGCCATGCGCGCCACGATCGCCGGTGGCATGGTCAGCACGGCGACCGAGGCGAACAGCCGGATCTTCGTCGTGACGGCGGCGATGCCGGCCATCAGCGTGAACGATTCGAGGTTGTAGTCCCAGTATTCAGACGGGCCGCCAAAGCCGCGCAGCTTGATCATCGAAAGCGCGAAGTCGAAGCCGTATCGTTCCGCCCGCAGCGTCACTTCCTTGTTGAGGTCGAAGCTCGGCTTGTATTGCGGAGAGGTGGTCGAGATCAGCCAGCCGTTGTTGCCGATCGGGAGAAAGACACCGATATCCACCGTGCACCTCTGGGACTTGTGGGTGCGCTGCAGCAAATCTGATGCCAGACTGGGCGGGGCAGGCGGAACCGCGGCGAATGCTGCCCAGAACCGCGGCGGCGGTTGCCACCGGCCGCAATCCCGCACTCCGAACGCGCGTTTTTCCCTCACGTCACACGCCGACTGCTCGGCTGCCGCTCAGGCTCCGCCCAAATTGCGGGCGAATCGCCCGTCCCTGATGCGTGACCCCTGAGGCGCGGACCGCTCGCCCAGTGCCCACAGGCAGGGCGCCGCCTGGCCTGCATGCTCAGGCGATGCGGCGTTCATCCAGATGTGGAGCTTGCTGCGCGTGCCAAGCGTCGACCTGCCCGGCTGCGCGGACCCGGCGAGACTTCCCCTCACGCCCGTTCCATTGCACCTTCCGGGCGACCCGCGCATCCAGATGCGCGCCTGACAGGAAGGAATGATCCGGGATGTCGATCCAGGTCCGGCATGACGGCCGAGGCGTCGCGACCATCACCATCGCCAACGCCGCCAAGCTGAACACGCTGAACACACAGATCATGGAAGCGCTGATCGAGGCCGTGGAGGCACTCGGGAGCAGCGAGACCCTGCGCGCCGTGGTGGTCCGCGGGGAGGGCGAGCGGGCCTTCATCGGCGGCGCCGACATCGCCGAAATGGCGACGCTCGACCCGGAGCGGGCGCGCAGCTTCATCACCCTGGTGCATCGAAGCTGCGACTGCTTCCGCCGCCTGCCGGTGCCGGTGATCGCGCGAATCTCCGGCTGGACGCTGGGCGCCGGGCTGGAACTCGCCGCCGCCTGCGACATGCGGGTCGCCGGCAGCGAGGCGCGGTTCGGCATGCCGGAGGTGCGGGTCGGCGTGCCGTCGGTGGTGGAGGCGGCGCTGCTGCCGCGGCTGATCGGCTGGGGCCGCACCCGGCAGCTCCTGTTCACCGGCGATGCGATCGACGCGGAGACCGCGTTGCGCTGGGGCCTGGTGGAGGAGGTGGTCGCACCCAACGCGCTGGATGCGGCGGTGGAGCGGATGCTGGCGGGCATCCTTGCCTCCGGCCCGCGGGCGATCCGGCTGCAGAAGGGGCTGATCCAGGATTGGGAGGACCTGACCGTCGACGTCGCGGTGCAGAACGGCATCGACTGCTTCGCCACCGCCTGGCAGACCGACGAGCCACGCCGCATGATGGAGGCGTTCCTGGCGGCGCAACGCGCGCGCAAGTCGCGAGCGTGAGGCACACCCCGCGCGAAGCGCCGGGGCAGGGCAGTGGGAGGAGAAACAGGAATGCAGATCAAGAAGGGCTACAAGCAGATGGTGGCGGAGGCGAATGCCGCCATCGAGACGCTGACCGTCCCCGAGGCGATCCCGATGCTCGGGCAGCCCGACGTGGTGTTCGTGGATCTGCGCGACCCGCGCGAGCTGGAGCGGGAAGGGCGGATGCCCGGCGCCTTCTCCTGCACGCGGGGGATGCTGGAGTTCTGGATCGACCCCGAGAGCCCCTACCACAAGCCCGTCTTCGCCGAAGACAAGCGCTTCGTGTTCTTCTGCGCCGGCGGGCTGCGGTCGGCACTGGCGGCGAAGACCGCGAAGGACATGGGGATCGAGAACGTCGCCCATGTGGAGGGCGGCTTCGGCGCCTGGAAACAGGCGGGCGGCCCGGTCGAGCCCGGCAAGAAGAGCGGCTGATCCGGCCGCTGCGGGGGAGGCCACACGCGGCGCGGGATGAACGCCGCGCCGCGCGGCGCCAGGCCCCCTCCGCACCGGCGGAAGGGGCCCGGGATCAGCCGGCCAGATGCAGCTTCGCGTCGGTGCGGGCCTGCAGGTCCTCGAAGGACAGGCCCGGCGCCATGTCGATCACCACGAAGCCGCGCTCCGTCACGTCCACCACCGCGAGATTGGTGTAGACGCGCTTCACCGCGCCCACCGCGGTGAGCGGATAGGTGCAGCGCTGCACCAGCTTCGGGCTGCCGTCCTTCGCGGTGTGCTCCATCATCACCCAGAGCCGCTTGGCGCCGGCCGCGAGGTCCATCGCGCCGCCGACCGCCGGCGCGGTGTCGTTCTCGCTGGTCGCCCAGTTGGCGATGTCGCCGTTCTCCGCGACCTGGAACGCGCCCAGCACGCAGAGATCGAGATGCCCGCCGCGGATCATCGAGAAGCTGTCGGCGTGATGGCAGAAACTGCCGCCCGCCCGCATGGTCACGTACTGCTTGCCGGCATTGATCAGCCAGGGCTCGATCTTGTCCTTCTCCGGCGCCGGGCCCATGCCCAGCACGCCGTTCTCGGAATGGAAGATCACCTCCCGCTCGAGCGGCACGTGGTCGGCGACCGCGGTCGGGATGCCGATGCCGAGATTGACGTACCAGCCCTCGGGGATGTCCTGCGCCACCCTTGCGGCCATCTGCGGGCGGGAGAAGGGCTTGAACGCAACGGTCTCGCTCATGGTCGTTTTCTCCTGCTTAGAAGCCGGACGGGTCACCGTAGGGGACGTGCACGACCCGGTCCACGAAGATGCCAGGGGTGACGACGTGGTCGGGGTTCAGTTCGCCTAGCTCGCGGATGTGCTGGCTCTGCACGATGGTCAGCTTGGACGCCATCGCCATCACCGGGTTGAAGTTCCGGCCGGCCTGCTTGTAGGTCAGGTTGCCCCAGCGATCGGCCTCCCACGCCTCCACCAGCGCCACGTCGCCCGGCAGCGAGCGTTCGGCGATGTAGGTGCGGCCGTCGATCTCGCGGTGCTCCTTGCCGACCGCCATCTTGGTGCCGACACCGGTCGCGGTGAAGAACAGCGGCACGCCGGCGCCCGCCGCGCGCATGCGTTCGGCCAGCGTGCCTTGCGGCACGATCTCGAGCTCGATCTTGCCGGCGCGATACAGCGTCTCGAACACCACCGGGTCGGAGCTGCGCGGGAAGGAGCAGATGATCTTGCGCACGCGGCCAAGATCCATCAGCCGCGCCAGGCCGACGCGCCCCACGCCCGCGTTGTTGCAGGCGATCGTGAGGTCCTTGGCGCCTTGTTCGATCAGGCCGTCGATCAGCGCGTTCGGCTGGCCGACGGCCCCGAAGCCGCCGATCAGCACCGTCGAACCGTCCTTGATGCCTGCCATGGCCTCGGCCATCGACTGGACGATCTTGTTGATCATGAGGGATCCGTTTCCTCTGCCACTGCTCCCAACGGAGCGGTGCACAAGGTTTAACCTCGCTCTCGGTCGCCGGCAAACGCGCCGGGCGTCGCGCGCGGCTGGGACGGGGTCACGGATTCACGGAGATTCACGCCGTTCTTGCGAATTGAGACCCTTCCGACGTCTTCCGCAGTCCGTACCGTTCCGTCACAATCCTGCAACGTATTGGAGCGGTGCGCGACGAACGCACGCGCGGTCGCTTGCTCGAGGAGGCGCCGATGCCCGGGATGGAACGTGCGGTCCCCCGACCCGGACAGCAGTTCTGCAGCGCCCTCCTGCCGCCGGAGCGCAGCCCGGTGCTGATCGTCGTCGAATCCGGGGAGACGTTGACCGCCGCGCTCGAGGAACTCTGCGCCTTCCTCGGCATCGGCGTGCTGCAGGTGCGCGACCCGGCGCCGCCGCTGACCCGCCTCCTCGTGCGGCACCAGCCGATCGCGGTCGTCGCGGAGCTGGAGGGGGAGGCGCAGGACGGCTGCCACGTGCTGATGACGGTCGCGCGGTTCGATCCGACCTTGCCCGTGCTGATGGTGGCGGGCGAGGAGCCGCATCTGCTGGGCGCGGTCGATGCGGTCCAGGAGCTGTGGGGGCTGACCGCCGTCACCACGACATCGGCGCTGCCGCGCGGCGGCGCGCTCGTCGAGTACCTGTTCCGCGCCGGCCGACGCGCGGGGATCGGCCGGCTGCTGCCGGTCTGATCGCCCGTCGCGTGGCCGAAGGCCGGGTCAGGCCTGCGGCGGATCGACCTCGATCACCGCGTCCACCGCAAAGGCGCCTTCGCCGGCCGGCATCGCGAACACCGGGTTGAGGTCGATCGACGCGAGGCGGGGACCGGCCGCGACCGCGAAGGCCGAGAGCCGCGCCAGCATCTCCGCCAGCGCCTTCACGTCCGCGGGCTTGCGGCCACGCGCGCCCAGCAGCAGCGGCGCCCCCTTGATCGAGCGGATCATCTCCTCCGCCACGTCCGCGCCGAACGGGCAGCGGCGGAACACCACGTCCTTCAGCACCTCGACGAAGATGCCGCCCAGGCCGAACATCGCCACCGGGCCGAACACCGGGTCGCGATGGATGCCCAGGATGCACTCCACGCCGCCCTTCAACTGCTTGGCGACCAGCACGCCCTCGATCCGCGCCTTCGGCGCCGCCGCCTTGGCGCGCTGCAGCAGCAGGGCGTGCCCGCCCCGCACCGCCGCCTCGTCCGCAACGTCGAGCAGCACGCCGCCGATCTCCGACTTGTGCAGGATGTCGGGGGACAGGATCTTCATCACCACGGGGAAGCCGAAGCGCTTGGCCGCGGCAACCGCCTCCTCGGCGGTGGCGCAGGCCGCTTCGGGGGCGGAGGCGATCCCGGCCGCCCCGAGCAGCGTCTTGGCCTCGGCTTCGGTGGGCGTGGCGGAAGGCAGGGTGACCGCCGGCACGGCAGGCGCCGGCGCCGGGGGCGGGGCCGCGAAGGCGGCGCCGAACCGGCCCATCGCGTCGATCGCGACCACCGCGCGGGTCGGATCCTCATGCACCACCCAGCCATCCGCCTCGAGCTGGTCGCGTCCCTCGGGCGGCACGATCACCGACAGCGTGTAGAGCCGGTCGGGATAGGCGTCCTTCACCATGTTGAGCTGCTCGCGCATCGCCGGCCAACGGCGCGACGACGCGCTCATGGAGAAGAAGCCGAGGACGGAGCTGTAGCCGCCATCCTTCACCATCGATTCGGTGAAGGTCTTCACCAGCGTGACGTCGTTCGACACCTGGGCCGTGGCGTCCA
Organism: Rhodospirillales bacterium; assembly: GCA_017304945.1. Lineage (GTDB taxonomy): Bacteria > Pseudomonadota > Alphaproteobacteria > Acetobacterales > Acetobacteraceae > Rhodopila. The sequence continues at coordinate 2,168 of JAFKLG010000123.1, read as the reverse complement.
CCGGGTTGCGCGGCGCACAGAACGGCACCAGCTCGCGCAGCTTCTTCTGCGCCTCGACCGGCATCTCCGGCATCGCCAGCCCGACGCTCTCGGCCACGTCGCTGATCAGCACGCCGGCGCCACCCGAGACGGTGATCACGCCCAGCGTGTTGCGCACCGGGTAGATCTTGCGCGTCGCGGTATGCGCGATGTCGAGCATCTCCTCGGAGTTGCGGGCGCGGAACACGCCGAACTCGCGCATCACCGCCTCGGTCACCGCGTCGTCCCCGGCGATCGAGGCGGTGTGCGACTTCGCCGCCTTGGAGCCGAGTTCGCTGCGCCCGACCTTCTGCAGCACGATTGGCTTCTTCGCGGCGCGCGCGGCCTCCAGCGCGGCAATCATGCCGGGCGCCTCGCGAATGCCCTCGGCATAGACGGCGATCACGTCGACCTCGGGATTCTCGGCCAGCCAGCCGATGCACTCGCCGACCGTGACGTCGCCCTCGTTGCCGGTCATGACGCAGAGCGAGGCGCCGATCCGGCGGTTGCGCGCGAGCGTGTAGAGATGCGTGCCGTAGGCACCCGACTGGCTGGCGATGCCGATGCGGCCCAGCACCGGCCAGCCGCTGTCGAAGGAGGAGGAGAAGGTGGCGTAATAGGCGCGGCGCGCATCGAACACGCCGAGGCAGTTCGGACCCAGGATGCGCATGCCGTACTGGCGCGCCTCGGCGACCATCTTGTGCTGCGCCGCCTCGCCGGCCTCGTCCATCTCGGCGAAGCCGGCGGTGAACATCACCACCGCCTTCACGCCCTTCTTGGCCATCTCGACCACGGCCGGCGCGGCGACCTCGGCCGGCACCGCGACGATCGCCACGTCCGGCACCTCCGGCAACTCGGCAATGCTCGGATAGGCCTTCAGCCCCTGCACCTCGGCGCGGTTCGGATTGATCGGATACAGCGCGCCCTTGAAGTCCTGCGACTTCATGTAGGCGATCGGCCGGCCGCTGATCCGGGTGGGATCGGAGGAGGCGCCGAGAACCGCGACGGAGCGCGGGGCGAGAAGCGGCGTCAGGCCGGAGAAGCGGCTGCCGGTCGTGTCAGGCATGGTGATGGACGTTTCCCGTGTCGTTGGACGGGCGACGCGCCCGTGATGCGGGCCGAGTGTGACGGCTGGGAGACGGAGGGGCAAGGCGGCGGGATCGTGAGAGCGATCCCATCCACGGCAATTCCGTCGCCCCCCGCGCGCTGCGTCGCCACGTTCGCCGACGGCGCTCGGTCGCCGGCAGCGATCCGCCTCGGCTGGATCGCCGTGCGCGTCGTCAGGCGCGGTCGCGCAGGATCACCGGATCGCCGACCGCGATGCGGCCAAGCCGTTCGGGGGTCGCATAGGCGCCGATCTCGTTGGCGAAGTCCTGCGCGACGCGGCGCAGCACGGCCGGCTCGCGCGCGGCGGTGTCCGGATCGATGGTCACCATCGCACAGCGCGGAATGGCCCAGTCGACCGCGACCTGGGCTGCATCGGCTGCCTCGCCGAACCGCAGCGAGCGGCCGCACCAGTCGACCTCGCGGCCGGCCGCCGCATCGGTCCGGATCACGACGTTGGCGCGGAAGCGGCGTGTGCCGAGCGGTGCGCCATGCAAGGTGTCCAGCGCGGCCTCGGTGGTGGTGGCGAGCACCGAGATCGGCATCGCGTCGAAGCAGCCGCGGCCGATCTGCAGCAGCCCGATCGGCTCCCCGGCCGCGGCGGCGAGATGCGCGAGCACCGCGGGATCGTCCGCCGCGTGCTCCTCTCCGTCGGGCGTCGTCACGCGCAGCGCGGCGCCGCGCGGATCCGCCGGGTCCTCGTAGCGGGCGCGCCATAGCACGAGTTCGGACACGTCGCGGCCGGTCAGCCAGGGGAAGCGGCCGCGATCGGTCTGCTTGAGATAGGCGTATTGCCGGTCGCCATGCAGGCCGGTCCAGCGCAGGTCCCCCACCTCCAGCGGTTCGGCCCGCATCGATTTCACCGGAAACCGATTGACCTCCGTCACCACCCCGATCACCCGTTCGCCCATGCACGCCTCCTGCCCAGGCGCGCAGTGTGACATGCGGATCAGTCCGGGTCGCGGGGGGGCAGGCGGAGCGGCAGCAGGAACAGGAAGGCGAGGGCGGCGAGACCCCCGCCCAGCAGGAACACGTTCAGCGGCGGC
>JAFKLG010000122.1 GCA_017304945.1 Rhodospirillales bacterium | reverse complement strand
CGGGACCGCCGCAGCGCGGGCCCAGCCGCCGCGCTGCGCGCCGCCTCCCGCGCCCTGCAACGCCTGGTCCCGTCCGGGACGTCGGACGGCCAGGACACGCTCAACCCGGCCGGCCCGGCCCTGGTTGCGCTGGAGCGCGCCGAGGAGGCGCTGGCCGAGGCGGAGACGCTGCTGACCCGGCTCGCCGGCGAGGCGGAAGCCGATCCGCGCCTGCTCGAACAGGCGGAGGAGCGGCTGTTCGCCCTGCGCGGCGCGGCCCGCAAGCACGCCGTGGCCGTGGCGGAGCTGCCGGGGCTGCTGGACACGCTCGCCACGCGCCTGGGGGCGCTGGAGACCGGCGCCGCCGAGATCGTCGCCCTGGAGACCGCGGTGCGGGAGGCACGCGAACGCTACGCGACCGCCGCCGCGGCCCTGACGGGCGCGCGCCAGGAGGCGGCGAAGCGCCTGGAGCGGGCGGTTGCGCGGGAGCTGCCGCCGCTCCGGCTCGAGAAGGCGCGGTTCTTCGCCGAGGTGGCGCCGCTGCCGGAAGCGAACTGGGGCGCGGGCGGCGCCGATGCCGTGCGGTTCCTGATCGCGACCAATCCCGGCCAGGCACCCGGTCCCCTCGCGCGCATCGCCTCGGGCGGCGAGCTGTCGCGGCTGATGCTGGCGCTGAAGGTGGTGCTGACCGCCGGCTCCGCCGTGCCGACGCTGGTGTTCGACGAGGTCGATTCCGGTATCGGCGGCGCCACCGCCGCCGCGGTGGGGGAGCGGCTCGCCCGCGTGGCCGAGGGGGTGCAGGTGCTGGTCGTGACCCACAGCCCGCAAGTGGCGGCGCGCGGCGGGGCGCATCTGCGGGTGATGAAGGCGGCCGATCGCGGCCGCGCCGCAACCCGCGTCGATCCGCTGCGCGGAACCGACCGGCGCGAGGAGATCGCCCGCATGCTGGCCGGCGAGACCGTCACCGAGGCCGCCCGCGCCGCGGCCGACGACCTGCTGGGGGCGGCATGAGCGGTACCACTCCGGTCGAGGCCCTGACCGAGATCGAGGCGGCCGAGGAGCTCGCGCGGCTCGCCGCCGAGATCGCACATCACGACGAGGCGTATCACCGGCTCGACGCGCCGGAGATCTCGGATGCCGAGTACGACGCGCTGCGCCGACGCAACGCCGCGATCGAGGCGCGCTTCCCGGCGCTGATCCGGCCCGATTCGCCGTCCCAGCGCGTCGGCGCGGCGCCTGAATCAGGCTTCGCCAAGCTGCGCCACCGCGTGCCGATGCTGTCGCTGGACAACGTGTTCGACGCGGCGGATTTCCAGGAGTTCTGCGACCGCGCCCGCCGCTTCCTGGGGCTGACCGGCACGCTCGCCCTGGTGGCGGAGCCGAAGATCGACGGGCTGTCGATCAACCTCACCTACGAGGACGGCCGTTTCGTCCGCGGTGCCACGCGCGGCGACGGCCAGGAGGGGGAGGACGTCACCGCCAACCTGCGCACGCTGCGCTCCCTGCCGCTGCGGCTGAAAGGGAAGGCGCCGGCGCTGATCGAGGTGCGCGGCGAAGTGTTCATGACCAAGGCCGACTTCCTGGCGCTGAACGCGACGCAGGCGGCGGCCGGGGCGAAGGTGTTCGCCAACCCGCGCAACGCCGCGGCCGGCAGCCTGCGCCAGCTCGACGCCAAGATCACCGCGAGCCGTCCGCTGTCGCTGTTCGCCTATGCGCAAGGTGAGTCGAGCGAGCCGGTCGCGACCACGCATTGGGACTATCTCGGGCGGCTGCGGGACTGGGGCTTCACGGTCAACGATCGCTCGCGCCGGCTGGACAGCGAGACCGAGGCGGCCGCCTTCCAGGCCGAGATGGCGACGGATCGCGCCAGCCTGCCCTATGACATCGACGGCGTCGTCTACAAGGTGGACGATCTCGGCCTGCAGCGTCGCCTCGGCTTCGTCGGCCGCGCCCCCCGCTGGGCGACCGCCTGGAAGTTCCCCGCCGAACAGGCGACCACGGTGCTGCAGGCGATCCGCATCCAGGTCGGCCGCACCGGCGCGCTCACGCCCGTGGCGGAACTCGCGCCGGTGAATGTGGGCGGCGTGCTGGTGACGCGGGCGACCCTGCACAACGAGGACGAGATCGCCCGCAAGGACGTGCGCGTCGGCGACACCGTCATCCTGCAGCGCGCCGGCGACGTGATCCCGCAGATCGTCGCCGTGGTGCCGGAGCGGCGCCCCGCCGACGCCCAGCCCTTCGTCTTCCCGGACACCTGCCCGGTCTGCCACAGCCACGCTGTGCGGCCGCCCGGGGAGGTCGTGCGCCGCTGCACCGGCGGCCTGATCTGCGAGGCACAGCTCGTCGAGCGCCTGATCCACTTCGTCTCGCGCAACGCCTTCGATATCGAGGGGCTCGGCGAGAAGACGATCCAGGAGTTCCACGCCGCCGGCTGGATCGGCAGCCCGGCCGATATCTTCCGCCTGCCTGCGCGGGAGGCGGAGATCGCCGCCCGTGAGGGCTGGGGCAAGCAATCCGCCGCCAATCTCAGCCGCGCCATCGAGACCCGCCGCACCATCTCCCTCGAGCGCTTCATCTACGCGCTCGGCATCCGCCGCATCGGCGAGGCGAATGCCCGCTTGCTGGCGCGGCATTACGGCAGCTACGCGCAGTGGCGCGAGCAGATGATCCGCGCCACCACGGTCGGGTCGGAAGAGCGCAGCGAACTCGGCAGCATCCTGGGCATCGGCCCGGCGATCGCCGAGGAACTCGCCGATTTCTTCGGCGAGCGCCGCAACCGCGACCTTCTGGACGATCTCGTGGGCGTGCTGCGCGAGATCCAGGACGCCGCCCGCGCCGAGACGGCGGACAGTCCGGTGGCCGGCAAGACCGTGGTGTTCACCGGCACGCTGGAGACCATGACCCGCCCCGAAGCCAAGGCGCGTGCGGAGGCGCTGGGCGCCAAGGTCACCGATTCCGTCTCGAAGAAGACCGACCTCGTGGTGATCGGGGCCGATGCCGGCTCCAAGGCGAAGCGCGCAGCCGAGTTGGGGGTGCGCACGGTCACCGAGACGGAATGGCGTGCCCTGGCCGGGCTCGACGATTGAGCGGAACCGACGAGGGCACACGGCCTCGTCATCTCGGAAAAGTTCGACCTGACGTACTCGTGCGTATGCCAGATCGATCCGTGCGGCTATCGTCTTTTCCGGGCTGGTAGCTCAGCGCCAGAGCGCACGCTTGATAAGCGTGAGGGCGGACGGTTCAACTCCTCCCCGGCCCACCAATTCCCCCGTTTCTGAACGCCGCGGTGCGCGCTCGCGAGGGCACGCATCGATGAGCACGCATTGCCATCGGGCATGCGAGGTCGCCGGCGCCTGCCGACATGCGAGCGGTCGCTGAAAAAGCGAACGGCGGGGACGAGCCCCGCCGTTGCCACTCTGGTCGTGTCGGGCCGGCTTACCAGTAGACGGTGGTGCCGATCTGGATGCCCTGCGACTGCACGGTGTTGTAGGCGGACGAGCCCGCGGCACCGGTGGCGAAGTTGAAGCCGCTCTGCTTGCGGTTCTGGTACATGTACTCGGCCCAGCCCACGAGGCCCGGCGCGATCACGTAGCTGGCGCCGGCATCGATCGCATATTCGCGACGCTGCGTCTTGCCGGCCAGCGTCACCGCACCCTGGCTGTCGATCACCTCGCCGACGACGCCGACGAGCAGCGGGCCGGTCTTGTAGGTCATGCCCGCGGTCCACGCGTTCAGGTTCGCGCCACCCGCTGGCTTCGGCGCCAGCTGGCCGTTCGCCGCACCGCCGGCGTAGTTGCCGCCGATGGTGAAGCCGGCGTAGGTCACCGCAACACCCGCGTTGTAGAAGTTCAGCGAGTTGTAGAGGATCGTGCTCGGCGTCACCGGGCCGGTGTAGTTCACCTTGCCGCTGAACTCGTAGACGCCATAGGCGAGCAGGCCGACGCCGCTGAACTTGCCCTGGTAGCGCACGCCGACCGCGGTCTGGTTGATGGTGCGCGCGCCGTCGGCCGCGACCGAGGACGAGCTCAGACCCGGGCACCCGGAGCTGGCATAGGGGCAACCCGCAACCACGCCATAGGCGTTGCCGACGCCGGTGCCGTAGCCGTTCGAGGTGTTCGGCGCCCACTGCAGGCCGACGTCGAACCCGTAGAACTGCGGCGACATGTAGACGATCTTGTTGTTGTCGTACTCGTTGCCGGCCACGGCCGAGAAGGCGTACGGGATGGTCGCGTTGCCCATCACCATGCCTTCGAGATCGCCACCGTTCAGGTTGCCCGAGGGCAGGAACTGGAAGGTGGTGACGCCGTTGTCGTACAGCGAGATCAGGCCGTCGGCCTGGCCGACGCGCACCAAGCCGACGTTGTCGGCGGCGACATAGGCGAAGGCACGACGCACATACAGCGTCTGCGAGGACGAGTAGCCCGAAGCGCCCGTGCTGACGGTGCTGGTGGACTGGCCGGTGAAGTTCTCGCGGACTTCGATCGCACCACCGTAGCGCAGGCCGTTGGCGGCCATGCCGTCCATGCCGGTGTACAGACGTGCATAGGTCGCGAGGTTGGTCGGCTGCACCTTGTAGCTGCCGGCGGGGGTGAGCGTAGCGCCGCCGACGCCGGTCACGGCCGGGAAGGTGCCCTTATCCAGGCTCGACCAGGTCGCATACAGGCCCGTCGTCACGCGGCCATTGATGTGGATCACCACCGTGCCGGGGGTCGGGTTCGCAACCGCACCCGGACCGGGAACGACGGCCGTGTTGTTGTTGTTGTTCGCACCCGCCGGCGGTGAGGCGGACGGAAGCGTCGGAACGGCGCCATGCGACCAGGACTTCGGCACTTCCACGACCGTGCCGGTGACCGGGTTGCTCGGAAGCGTCTGGGCATGGGCTTGAGGGAGCCAGCTAGCCGCTCCCAGAACGGCGGCGCTCGCCAGCAAGTACTTGCGCATCTGATCCTCCTTGTTGCACCGGAAACTTTCCGGTGTGTCACATGGTCCGTATCGAACTCTCACGTTCGCCGGTGCGGGAGCATCGGCAGGAGCGTGGGCGAGGGCCGCCCGGACCTGGGAAGACTATGCCCCGACGCTGTTCATGAAAAAACGTCTAGAAGCCGGACATTCGGCAATAATGGAACAGTGTGTCCGGGTCGCAACAGAGATTACGTGCGCACAGTAAAAGTAAAGCCAGAGTAAAACCCAACACGAATGACGGCATTGCGGCGGTGCGCAATCCCGTGCTCCCCGTTCGGGGCCGTTCGGAAAACAGCTCGCTCTGGCCGGTCTGCGCGTCGCGCGTCCGCGGCGCGTGCGTTCAGTCCATCCGCTCTCCTGTTTCCACGAAGGACGACTCCGCGGCGGCGGACCGCTCGTCCGCCTCCGTCCGGATCAGGTGCGCGCCGGTCCAGGTGCCTTGCTGCACCAGCGCAACCATCGCGCCGTGCAGCATGCGCGCGAGGTCGCGGACCGCCGGGGTGATGCCGGCGCGTCGAAGCGCGATCGCATGGGTGGTGGACAGCGACGGTCGGATCAGGGCGCGGAAGGCGAGCGATCCACGCGCGAGCTCTTCCTGCACCGCGGTGCCCGGCAGCACGGTGCAGCCGAGCCCACTGCGCACCATCGCCTTTGCGAGCGTGCAGCTATCGACTTCCGTCGCCGCGTCGAGCGTGATGCCCGCCTGGAACGCCGCCTGTTCGAGCCGGCGGCGGATCCAATGCTGCCGGGTCGGCAGGATCAGCTTCAGTCCGTCGATGTCGCGCACGCGCAGCGGATCGGAGCTCTCGGCGAGCGGCGAACGCACCGACGTGACGAGACCGATCGTCTCGCTCAGCACGGGGCGGACCTGCAGTTCTTCCCGGGACGCGGGATCCTGCAGCACCGCCACGTCGACCCGCCGCCCCAGCAGCCATTCCTCGAGCGCCGCGCCGCTGCCTTCCTGCAACTCCAGTTGCAGGTCGGGCCAGGCGGCACGGAACTGCTCGACCAACGGCGCGACGAGCAACGGTCCCAGCTCCCCGGGCACGCCGAGCACGACGCGGCGCGAGGGGGCGGTGTCGATGACGTCCGCCGGCATGTCCTCGGCGAGCGGAGAGGCGAGCAACTGCATCACCTGCTCGATGCGGTCGCGCAGCCGGACACCGGCCCGCGTCAGCGTGACGCCGCGTGCATGGCGCACCAGCAACTGCGTGCCGAGACTCGCCTCGAGCTTCTGCATGGCGTGCGAAATCGCGGGCTGGCCAATCGCGAGTTCCCGCGCGGCGCGACCGAAATTGCCGATGCGCGCCACGGTGACGAAGCAGCGCATCTCGCGCAGTTCGAGCGGTCGGCCGTCGAGGTTCAGCAACGAGCGGCCGAGGAAGGCGGCATCGTCGGCCTGTGCGTCGGCGCCCGTGCCATCGAACCCGGAAGGTTCGGCAACGTGCTCGCCCAGCAGGTGCGCGCCCGCCACATCCATCTTCGCGCGATCTCCCGTTCCACGGCGGACCGGGCAGCGCGGAAGTCAGGGCAATCGCCGGGACGCAGCAGACGCCGTCACGCGATGGCCGCAGGAACACCCGCAGAAAGCCGGTCGTTGCGAGCAGAAGGCCGCAATCACCGGCAGGGCGGCAGTCGGGGAGTTCGGCAGGAAGACGTCAGGAAAATCCTGACGATGTCAGGAAAAACTGCGGGCGGGCGCCGCCCTGGGAGGGTCGGCGATGCGCCTCAGCGATCCGCCAGCCAGCCGCGTGCGGCGGCATAGCGCACGAGGTCGACGCGACTGCGGAAGCCCAGCTTCTCCATCGCGCGCGCCTTGTAGGTCTCGACCGTCTTGATGCTGATTTCCAGCGTGCCGGCGATTTCCTTGTTGCTGTGGCCGCTCGCCACCAGTCGCAGCACGTCCGCCTCGCGGTCGCTCAGGCTGACCTCCGAGGCGGCACCGGCGCCGCAGGCGGGTTCCGGACGGCCCAGCGCGCGTCCGGCGATCGCCGGGTCGAGATAGATGCCGCCCGCCCCGACGATACCGATCGCGCGGGTCAGCTCTTCCGCGGCGCAGCGTTTCAGCAGGTAGCCCGCCGCGCCCGCCTCCATCATCTGCCGGACATAGGCGCGGTCCTCATGCACGGTCAGCACCAGCACGCGCGTGGCCGGCAGTTCCGCCTGCAGGGCGGTCATCACCGTCGCCCCGGTGAGTTCGGGGATCGAGATGTCGAGCACCACGATGTCCGGCCGCAGCCGCCGCGCGGCCTCCAGCGCGCTGCGCCCGTCGCGCGCCTCACCCACGATCTCGAGTTGCGGATCGCTGGAGACGAGGGCGGTGAGGCCGGCGAGGACGACCGGATGATCGTCGACCATCAGCACGCGGAGCCGCCGCTCCGCCATCATGCCGCCCTGGCCGCCAGCAGCGGGATGCGCACGTAGAGCGTCGTGCCCTGGCCGGGCAGCGACTCGATGTCGAGCGTGCCGCCCACCAGCGCGATCCGCTCACGCATGCCGACGATTCCCAACTGGCGGCTGGTGGGCGCGAACTCCGAGGCCGCGAGGCCGCGGCCGTTGTCCTCGACGATCAGCCGCGCCTCCGCCGCATCGGCGTGCAGGATGATCGCGACGTGGTCCGCCCCGGCATGCTTCACGACGTTGGTGAGCCCTTCCTGCACGACCCGGAACAGGGTGGTTTCCACCGCCGCGGGCAGCCGGGTCGGGCCGATATGGATATCCTGGTCGATGCGCACCTCATACCGCTCCGCCCATTCCTCGAGATATTGGGCGATGGCCCGCTCGAGGCCAAGGTCGTCGAGGGCGGTGGGCCGCAGTTCCCATGCCATGCGGCCGAGCGCCTGTCCGAGCTGGCCGGTGAGGTCCTTGAGGGCGGCGAGGCGGCGGGGAGCGTCGGAGCCGGGCTCGCAATCGCGTTCCATGCCCGTCAGGCCGATGCGCAGCGCCGTCAGGTATTGGCCGAATCCGTCATGCAGCTCGCGCGCGATGCGGCGACGCTCCTCTTCCTGTCCCTGCACGGTACGCTCCAGCAGCATTTGCCGTTCGGCCGCGGCCTGGGCCAGGCGTTCGGCCGCTTCATGCAGGGTCCGCGCCAGCGAGTCGGTCTCCCGCAGGCCGGTGCGGGTGAGCGGGATGTGCTCGCCGCGGCCCACTCGTTCGCCGAGGGCGACGAGCTGCCGGATCGGGCGCGACACCTGGCGGCCGACCAGGCCCGCGAACAGCAGCGCGAGGGCGAGCGTCGCGAGCCCGCCCACCACCAGCTGCAGCGTGGAGATGCGCACCGGCGCCATCAGCGTCGCATGCGGGAGGCCCATCACCACGGCCCAGCCCGAGAGCGTCACATGGGTGAACGCGATGTCGCGCAGCTCGCCCTGTGCCGAGACGAAGGTGAACCAGCCTTCGTCCGCGGATTGCAGCCGCGCCACCGCCTCCAGCGGCCCCAGTTGGCCCACGTAGCGGGCGGGGTCGCGACTATGCGCGACGACCCAGCCGTCCCGGTCCACCACGGCGGCGGCCCAGCTGGGTTGCAACTGGTCCTGTTCCAGCAGGTCCTGCAGCACGCCGGCGACGTCGATCCCCAGCGCGTAGGTGCCGCGTCCCGTGACCGAGACCGGGGTGGACAGATACAGGGCCACGCGGTGCGTGACGGGATCCCGCACCAGGCCCGAGACGCCCGGGACGCCCGAGTCGATGGTGCGCTGGAATCCGGCATTGGGCGGAAATTTCGGGATCGCCGTGCCGAACGGGGCGGCGGTGGAAAACACCATGTTGCCGCTCGCGTCGGCCAGCACCACGGTGAGCGACCGCGGCCGGACGAGATCGGTGATCCGGTGCTGGAACTCCTCGAAGTCGCCGTCCGTCAGGGAGGGGCTGGCCGCCATCGCGAACAGCCGGCTGCGCAGCACGACGAGCATCTGGTCGATGGCGTTGGCGCTGAGCCGCGCCCGCTCGCGCAGCTCGCTTGCCATCAGCGACTGCGCGCGCGATGCGGCTTCCTCGACCACATAGGCGGAGAAGCACAGCAGCGGCAGGACCACGGCGAGCGTGAGTCCCAGCATCAGGCTCCGGACCGAGGGCGACCCCGGGCGGGCGGGTGCCCGCTCAGCCGGCCGCGCGTCGGGGCGCCGCGACGCCCGCCATCTGGTGCTCCACCAGCTTCGCATACACCCCCCGGCGCGCCAGCAATTGGGCGTGGCGCCCTGCCTCGATCACGCGTCCGGCCTGCAGCACCAGGATGAGGTCGGCGGCGCGGATCGTCGACAGCCGATGTGCCACGACGAGCGTGGTGCGGTCGACCATCAGCGCATCCAGGGCCGTGCGCACCGCCTGCTCGCTGATCGTGTCGAGGTGGGAGGTCGCCTCGTCCAGCACCAGCAGCGGCGCGTCCTTGAGGAAGGCGCGGGCGATCGCGATGCGCTGGCGTTGTCCGCCGGAGAGCTGCACGCCGCGTTCGCCGACCCGCGTCTCCAGCCCGTCGGGCAGCCCGGCCACGAAGCTCTCGAGCGAGGCGCGGGCCAGGGCCTGGCGCAGCTCCGCCTCGGTGGCGTCGGGACGGGCGAGGCGGACATTCGCGGCGAGCGTGTCGTTGAACAGGTAGGTGTCCTGCGCGACCAGGGCGATGCGGCCGCGCAGCCCGTCGAGCGTGAGGTCGCGCAGGTCGATCCCGTCCAGCCGGATGCGGCCCGAGTCGGGGTCCCAGAACCGCAGCAGCAGGTTGGCGATCGTGGTCTTGCCGGCGCCGGATGGCCCGACCAGCGCGACCGTGCTGCCGGCCGGCACGTCGAAGCTGACCCCCTCGAGCGCCGGGCGGGTGCGCCCGGGATAGGCGAAGCGCACCGACTCGAAGCTGACGGTCGACCCGCCCTGTGGTGTGGCCGGCAGGGAGGTGCCGTCCCGGATCAGCTCCGGTTCGGCGTGCACCAGATGCAGGCGGCGGGTCGAGGCGATGGTGTCTGCGAGCTGGCGGCCGACCTGGGCGATTTCCGAAACCGGCAGGAAGGCGGCGATGGCGATCAGCACGGCAAGCGGCAGCATGGACGGCGCGAGCGCGGCGTCGCGGGCCAGCACCGCCCCGGTGAGGGCGACCGCCAGGCCGCCGAGGCCGGTCGCGATCTCGAGTCCCGCGGATTGCAGGCTGAGATCGTGCAGCAGGGCGAGGCGGGCGGCCTGCGCCTCCCGCACCTGGGCGAGGAACGCGGCCCGGCGCCGGCCGGTGGCGCCGAAGGCGGCGAGTTCGCCCAGGCCCTGGATCGTCTCCGTGACCGAAGCGCCGAGGCTGGCGAGCGCCTCGCGGGCGCGGGCCCCGAGCCGGTCGATATGGCTGCGGCCGCGGAGGGGGGAGGCGGCGGCGTAGAGCAGGAAGGGCGCGAGGGCGAGGGCGAGCGGCCAGGCGATCACCGCGAGGCCGCACAGCACGGCCGCCGGCACCAGCACCGCGACCACGGCGGGGGCGATGGTGTGGGCGAAGAAATACTCGACCGTCTCCACGTCCTGGGTCGCCAGGGCGACCAGATCGCCGGAGCGCCGCCGCAGCAGGTAGGCGGGCGCCAGCACGTCGAGCTTGCGGTACAGGTCGATGCGCATCTCGGCCAGCAGCGCATAGGCCATGGCATGGGCGATCCACGACTCGATCCAGTGCAGCAGCGCGGCGATCGGGGCGACCGCCAGCAGCGCCACGGTGAGCGCCCCGGTCGCGTCGCCTGCCCGCACCGCGGAGAGCAGCAGCGCGCCCAGGACACCGACGCCGATGAAGGCGATCACCCGGCCGATGCCGCAAGCAACGGTGATGGCGACCTGGCCGCGATAGGGGCGCGCGACTCCCAACAGGGTGCGGATCGTCTCGGGCCAGCCGACCTGGCGCGCCGCCTCGGCGAGCGGCTCCACCCGTGGCGCGGTGTCCGCCGCCTCGTGTGGGGTCGGCTCCCCGGCCGCGGCGGGCGCGTCCGTCAGCGTCGCCTCGGGATGTTCGGCAAGCTGCGGCCCCATCAGCGCGCGATACGGGCCGGGGCTGGCGATCAGCGCGGCGTGGGTGCCTTCCTGCACCACGGCGCCGTCCTGCAGCACCAGGATCCGATCGGCGCCGATCACGCTGGACAGCCGGTGCGCCAGGATCAGCGTGGTGCGTCCCTGCGCCAGCCGATCCAGCGCCTGCTGGATCAGCACCTCGTTCTCCGCATCCACCGAGGACAGCGCCTCGTCCAGCACCAGGATCGGCGCATCCCGCAGCAGGGCGCGGGCGATCGCGATCCGCTGGCGCTGGCCGCCGGAGAGCCGCGCGCCCCGTTCCCCGATCACCGTCGCATAGCCGTCGGGCAGTTCGGAGATGAACCCGTGCGCGTTCGCAGCCGTGGCGGCGGCGACGAGGTCCGCATCCGTCGCGTCGGGCCAGCCGAGGCGCAGGTTCTCGGCGATGCTGCCGTGGAACAGCGTGGTGTCCTGCGTGACCACGGCGATCATGCCGCGCAGCGCCTCCGGGTCGAGCGCGCGCAGATCCTGCCCGCCCAGGCGGATCGTGCCCTGCTGCGGGTCGTGCAGCCGCAGCAGCAGCCGCACGATGGAGGACTTGCCCGACCCGGACGGGCCGACGATGCCCACGCGTTCCCCGGCGCGGATCGCGAAGGAGAGGCCAGTATGCGCCGCGCCGCGTCCGCCCGGGTAGGCGAAGCCCACGTCCTCGAAGCGGAGGTCGGGGGTCAGCCCGGCGACGGGAACCGGATGCGCGGGCGCGGTCGGCGCCGTCTCCGGCGTCGCGAGCAGGCTGGTGATGCCGGTCGCCGCCGACTCGCCGTTCATGCCCTGGTGCAGCACCGCGCGCAGGTCGCGCAACGGGCGGAAGATCTCGGTGCCCGCCATCAGGACGATCAGCAACGCTTCCAGGCTCATCGCGCCATGGTCGACGCGCCACGCGCCGAGGACGAGCGCCGCCGCGGCGCCGAGCGCGATGCCGAGATCGGTGAGGCCGCGCGTCGCCACGCTGACCGACAGCACCCAGAACGTGCTCTCGCTCAGGGCGCGCGCCTTGGCCGCGAGCATCTTGCCGTAGCTGCCGCTCTGACCGAACGCCTTCAGGGTCGGCAGGCCCTGGACCGCGTCCAGGAACTCCTCCCCGAACGACTTGAACGCTCGTTGCCGCGCGCGGGACGCGGCGGCACTGCGGGCGTGCACCGCGGCCGGCATCACCAGGCTGAACAGGGCCGCCGCCAGCATGATGGTGGCGACCGGCAGGTCCCAGGCGGCGATGAAGGCGAAGATCGCGAGCGGTGCGAGCAGGGCGACCATCACCTGCGGCAGGTACTGGCCGAAGAACGTCTGCAACTGCTCCACCCCGTCGACCATCGACAGCATCACGCCGCCGGTCCGCTCCGCCCCGAACCAGGCCGGCCCCAAGGCGACGATCTTGTCGAACAGCCGCAGCCGGAGCTGCTCCTGCACCGCCTGGGCGGTGCGGTGCGCCACCATGGTGCGCAGGTGATCGAGCGTGCTGCGCAGCAGGATCGCCACCGCCGTCGCGACCAGCGGCGGGGTGAGCTGGGACCAGGGCGCGCCGTGGAAGACGCCGGCGAGGAAGATGCCCAGGAATGCGAAACGCGCGATGCCGACCGCCAGCGAGGCGAGCCCGATTGCGACCGACAGCGCGATCCGGCCGCGCAATCCCGCCGTCATGCGCCAGAGTGTCAGGTCGAAATGCATCGCGAGTCTCCGTCGTATCCGACCCTCTGCGGGCCGGCCCGGGATGGTTGCGACCGCCCGTGCCGTTACGCAAACGCGGGTTTTTCACCCGCTGTTGAACTATATTGAACGGCGATGCGAGACCGGATTCCCCCTTTGGCTGCCCTGCGCGCGTTCGCCGCCGTCGCCCGCGAGGGCAGTTTCGCCCGTGCCGCCGCTTCCCTGCATGTCACCACCAGTGCGATCAGCCACCAGGTTCGCGGTCTGGAGCAGGACCTGGGCGCCCCGTTGCTGACCCGCGCCCGCAACGGCGCCGGCCGCAGCGCCCCGACCACGGCGGGCGCCGCACTGCTCGCCGGGATCGAGACCGCCTTCGCGCAATTGTCGGATGCTTGCGACCGCGTGCGCGACGGCGCCCGTCGCACCCGCAAACAACTCGCCATCTCGGCCAACGGCTCCATCGCCTCGCTCTGGCTCGGACCGCGTCTCGCCCGATTCGCCGCGATGCATCCTTCGGTGGAGTGGCAGATGGTTGCGATCGAAATCACGCCCGATCTGCGGCGGGACGGGCTCGACCTCGCTCTGGTGCGAACCCGGCACGGCACGCTGGCCGAGGGCGACCGGCTGCTGTTCGAGGAAACGGTGTTCCCGGTATGCAGCCCCGCGCTCGACCTGAAAGGCGGTGCCCGGGCGCTGACGCGGTACAACCTGCTGCAGGAATGGGTCGAGGCGAGCCCGGAGAAGGAATGGTCGACCTGGCTCGAGCGCCTGGGCGTTGCCGGGTCGCCCAACATCGTGCGGTTCAGCACGTTCAACGCGGTGATCGGGGCGGCGATCGCCGGCGCCGGGATCGCCCTTGGACGCTCGCCATTGGTCGATCTCGATCTGGCGAGCGGCCGGCTGGTGCGTCCGTTCGGGACGACGGGGCTGCCCGGCTCGTGGGATGTCGCGCTTCGGGCGCGGCCGGGGGCGGAGCGCGACGGGCATGTCGGCCACTTCGCGCGCTTCCTGCTGGCCGAAGGGAACGGCGGGGCCAAGCCTTGATTCGATCCGAAATGTAAACGGCTTGGGTTCCAAAGCCGAGCGCCACCGTTTCGGGCTGAGCCAGCCTCATCGGGCGCGCAGGAGCGCGTGGTGCGGAGCTGGCCGGGATCGTTCCAAATTCATCAAAATCCAAATATTTATGGATTATCAATGAGAAAGGGGCCGACACGTCCTTGGTTTCGGTTGCGTCGCGCGTCGCCGTCGCTTAGGACGAAGCGCGGCATGCGACTGCTCACAGGGTCGCGTGCGCCGCTGGAAAAAAGGCCGGGAAAGGACTTGCCGCTGGACTCCAGACACGCGCCCTCGCGCGATTCCGTTCCCCGGCAGGCCGGCGAATCACCCCGCCCCCGGCTCCCCCAACGACCTCCCATGGCCGATCCATCCGCTCACTCGCGCAACGAATTGACGTGCGGAACGGCGCCCGCCGCGGTGGCACAGCCGCGGGGCTGGGGCATGCGCCGTCGCGCACTGATGGGTGCGCTGGCCGCGATGGCACTCGCGCGTCCCGCCCGCGCCGCGATCCTGCCCGCCGCCGACTGGGACTTGTTCAAGTCGCGCTTCCTGGCGGCGGACGGGCGCATCGTCGACAACGGCAACGGCGGCATTTCCCACAGCGAGGGTCAGGGCTGGGGCATGATCTTCGCCGTCGCGGCGGGCGACAAGGCGGCATTTGACCGGATCCAGGACTGGACCGCGGAGGCACTGCGGCGCCCCGACGACGCCCTGCATGCGTGGCGGTGGGTGCCGAAGGACAAGCCGCCGGTCAAGGACAAGAACAACGCCACCGACGGTGACATCTTCATCGCGACGGGGTTGGCGCGAGCCGGCCACCAATGGGGTGAGCCTGACCGGTTGCAGGCCGCGGGCGCCATCGCGCACGACATCCTGCGTCTGCTGGTGCAACAGGCGGGCCCGTACACGGTGCTGCTGCCCGCGCTGCAGGGCTTCACCACCAAGGACGCCGTGGTGGTGAACCCGTCCTATTACACGTTCCCGTTCCTCACCGAACTGGCAGGGGTGGTCAGCTCGCCGGTCTGGGCCGCGGTGCGGGCGGATGGCTTACGGCTGATCGACCAGGGGCGGTTCGGCCCGTGGAACCTGCCGCCGGACTGGATGCGCATCGCGCGGTCGAGCGGCGCGCTCACGCCGGCGCCGAACTTCCCGCCCCGATTCTCCTTCGACGCGGTGCGCGTGCCCTTGTGGCTGAGCTGGGCGGGCCAGGCCGGAACGCCGGCCGGCGTCTCCATCGACCGGTTCTGGTCGTCCTATCCGCCCGGGGCCACGCCGGCCTGGGTGGACTTGCGCAGCAACGAACTGGCACCTTACCCGCTCACACCCGGTATGGCCGCAATCATGGCAGTATTGCGCCAGTCGCTCGGCTATCCGGCTCCGCCTCTGCCACCGCTTGCGGCCGCGATGAAGTATTATGATGCCGCGCTGGTGTTACTCTGCCGCCTCGCCTTGGCACAAATCGCGCGTTGAAACCGAGCGCGTAAAAATGGACGTTCTGCTCGCGTCGAAGTGTGCCATATGTCTTGTGATCGCCGGGGGCGATTATGGGCCGTGAGGGAGCAGGCGGTGGCGAACGAGTCGAACAGCGACGTTGGTCGGGCGATGGCTGCCCTCGGTGGTTCGACCATCGCCTATCGCAGTTTCGCCGTGCCACCGACCGGCCCGGTCGACCCGGAGCGGGCCGCGGCACGCATGGCGGCGTTTCCGCTGCTGGCGGCTGCGCTGCCCGAGATGGTCGAGATCACGCCGCTCGCCTCCCAGCCGCCGTCAAACCTCGCAGCGGCGCCGAACGGTCAGCGCCCCGCCCAGTCGCCTGAGGCCGCCCACTCCGACGAGTCCGCGGCGGGTGCGGCGGGGGAGAACCCGCGCAGCATACGGGACGTGCCGCCGGCTTCGATGCATCCGGCGCATGCCGGCGAGCCGCCGGCCTGGAATGCACATTCCGTGCGGTCGCCTGCCGCCCCGGCATGGGGCCGTGACGTCGAGCCGGTCCTGGCCGCCGGCGCGCGGCATGGTGCGGGCTACGCCCCGAACGGCGGCTGGCGGCCAGCCCCGCCGCCTGCACGGGAAGTGGCCCCGGCGCGTCCTGCGCGCGCCGACCTGACCATCGCTCAAGGGAGCACGCGGCCGGCTCCCGCCGTCGGGCTCACCTCCCTGTCCGGCGTGTTCCGGACCCTGAACGGCACGACGCAGCAACCCGACCGCACGGACCCGCGGTCCGGGCTGCAGGACCTGTTCGGCCGGTTGTGAGGACGCGGATGCCGCGGTGCTACGCCTCGACGCCATTCGGGCGTCCAATGAGACTCGGCCTCGCACGAAACACCCGCGCGGCTTCGACTGAGGTCGCCGCATGCCGCTGCTGACCTTCGCATCGCCCAAGGGCGGGGTCGGCAAGACGACGCTCGCAGCCAACGTCGCAAACGAGTTGTCGCGCGCCGGGTGCCGCGTCATCGCGCTCGACCTCGACCCGCAGAACGCGCTCCGCCTGCATTTCGGACTGCCGCTGCGGGAGCGTGCCGGCTTCACCCATCGGCTTGCGCAATCGCCCGACTGGCGGGGCTGCCTGCAGGAGACGGCGGCCGGCATTCCCCTCCTGGCCTATGGCGGCGCGGGCCTGCACGAGACGGTCGCGCTGCATGCGGCGGTCACCGCGCGCCCCTCGCTGCTGCTCGATCCGGTGCGGGACATCCTCGCCAACCCGGACGTGTATCTCGTGGCGGACACCGCCCCCGGACCGTCTTCGCTGCTCGAGACCCTGTTGAGCTGCACCGACCTGCTGATCACCGTGCTGCTGACCGATGCGGCGTCGGTGTCGCTGATCCCATCGCTCGAACATGGCGGCCTGCTCGCCAGCGAGTGGGCCGCGCGTGCCAACGTTCCCTCCCGCTTCGTGCTCAACCAGTTCGATCCGCGCACGCGGCTTGGCGGCGTGATCTTCGACGCCGCGCGCCAGCATCTCGGCGACCGGCTGCTGGGCGTGGTCTACCGCGACGAGCACGTCGCCGAGGCGATTGCCGCGCAGAAGCTGCTGGCGGACTACGCCCCGTCCTCGAAGGCGACGCACGACGTCGCCGCAATCAGCCAACGCGTTTTGGCCGTTCTGCGATCCGGCAACGGCGCGGATTCCGACTCCCCGGCGGTGCAGCCATGAAGCGGACCCTCAAGCGTGTGATGGAAGGCGGCGAGGCGCTGCCCGGTCCGCTCGGTTGGGCCGGGGTGGCCGCGACCGGCTTCATCGGCCTCTGCGTCGTGTTCGTCGCGGCGACCGTGGTGCTGGATCCCTGGGAGCAGATGGCGCTCGCGATCGCCAGCATGATCGTCTTCCTGATCTGCAATCGCTGGCAGGGACGCCCGATGACGCTGTTCCTGACCATGCTCTCGGCGGTGGTCTCGCTGCGCTACATCGTCTGGCGATTCACCGAGACGCTCGAGTTCAACACGGTGCTGCAGGGCTTCCTCGGCATCGGCCTCGCGCTGGCCGAGGCGTATGCGATCTGCGTGCTCGCCCTCGGCTATGTGCAGACGGTCTGGCCGCTGGAGCGCAAGCCGATCCCGCTGCCGGAGGATCCGTCCACCTGGCCCACGGTCGACATCTACGTGCCCACCTACAACGAGGACCTGTCGATCGTGCGCGCGACGGTGCTCGCCGCGATGGCGATCGACTGGCCGCGTGACAAGCTGCGCGTGTACATCCTCGACGACGGGCGGCGCCGGGCATTCCGAGACTTCGCCGCGAGCTGCGGCGCGGGCTACATCATCCGGCCCGACAATGCGCACGCGAAGGCGGGCAACCTCAACCACGCGATGAAGGTGACGGACGGCGAGTTCATCGCCGTGTTCGACTGCGACCACATGCCGACCCGCGCCTTCCTGCAGATGACGATGGGATGGCTGGTGAAGGACAAGCGCATGGCCTTCATCCAGACGCCCCACCACTTCTACTCGCCCGATCCGTTCCAGCGGAATCTCGCCGCCGGGACGCGCGTGCCGGCCGAAGGCAACATGTTCTACGGCCTGATCCAGGACGGGAACGACTTCTGGAACGCGTCCTTCTTCTGTGGCTCCTGCGCCGTGATCCGTCGCACCGCGCTCGAATCGATCGGCGGCTTCGCCACCGAGACCGTGACGGAGGACGCCCACACCGCGCTGCGGCTGCACCGCCGGGGCTGGCAGTCCTGCTACCTGCGCCTGCCGCTCGCGGCCGGGCTCGCAACCGAGCGGCTGATCCTGCACATCGGCCAGCGGGTGCGGTGGGCGCGCGGGATGCTGCAGATCCTGCGGCTGGACACGCCGCTGTTCGGGCCGGGGCTCAGCATCGGGCAGCGCATCTGTTACATGAACGCGATGTTCCACTTCATGTTCGCGCTGCCGCGGGTCGTGTTCCTGACCTCGCCGCTCGCCTTCCTGCTGATGGGACAGAGCATCATCGCCGCGTCGCCGCTCGCGATCATCGCCTACGCGCTGCCGCACATCTTCCACTCGGTGGCGACCAACGCGCGAATCCAGGGCAACTGGCGCCATTCCTTCTGGAGCGAGATCTACGAGACGGTGATGGCGCTGTTCCTGGTGCGCATTACGCTCGTGACGATGGTCAGCCCGCGCCGCGGCAAGTTCAACGTGACCGACAAGGGCGGACTGCTCAGCAAGGGCTATTTCGACATGGGGGCGGTGTATCCGAACCTCATCCTGTGCGGCGTGCTGTTGCTCGGCCTCCTGCGGGGTCTTTACGGCCTGTTCTTCGAGCACACGACCCAGCTCGAGTTTCAGGCGCTGCTGCTGAACTCGATCTGGGTCACCTTCAGCATGCTGATCGTGATGGCGGCGCTCGCGGTCGGTCGCGAAACGCGGCAGGTGCGCAATCGCGCCCGCATCCGCGCGCGTCTGCCCGTGGTGGTCTGGCTTGCCGATGGGCGCGTGCTGCCGGCCACCAGCCAAAATCTCTCGCTGGGCGGTGGCGCCTTCTCGCTCGAGCGGCCGGAGGACGTGGCGGTGCCCTCCGACATCGACATCGAATTCAATCTCGACAACCAGCGCCTGGTTCTGCGTGGCCGGATCCAGCGATGGGAACGCCGCTTCCTGCAGGTGAGCTGGAACGTGGAGACGATCGCGGATGAGAGCCACGTCGTGCAGGCGGTGTTCGGCCGCGCCGACGCCTGGGTCGATTGGAGCAACTACCCGAAGGACCGTCCGCTCTTGAGTCTCTGGAGCGTGCTGGTGAGCATCCGCGGCCTGTTCCGCCGCCCCGGCCAGATGTTCGCCGGGCCGGAGCTGCCGCAGGCGGCGACCGCTCCCGTCGCGACGAACCCGGGCACGCTCGCGCGGCAGACCATGGTGCTGCAGCCGCGCTCCTTCTCCAAGGCGGCCGCGATCCTGCTGGCCGGGTTCCTTGGCGCCGCCGGTGTGGCGCATGCACAGGCACCGCAGGCGCCGGTCGTGGCTCCGGGGAGCGCACCCGCGACGCCCGGCCAGGCGCCGGCGATCACACTTCCGCCCGTGCCGTTGCCCACCGGCATCGGTCCGAACGCGAGTGGCGGCATGCCAGGCGGAGCTCCCGGTGCAGCGGCCGGTACTGCGGGTGCGGGCACCGCCGGCGGGCTGCCCGCGCTTGCCCCCGCCGCCGGGCCGATCGCGTTGACGCCGCCCGGGCAGGCCGCCGACGTGCGGACCGAGGTGCTGAGCCTGCGCGCGCTGGGCGCATCCGGCCCGATGACCATGCGCGGAATGAGCCCCATCCAGGGCTTGTTGTTCGGCATTCGCCGTGACGAGGTGGTGACGGATGCGCGGCTCAGCGTGAGCGGGGCGATGTCGCCGGCGTTGATCCCCGACCAGAGCAACGTCACCATCACGCTGAACGAGCAATATGTCGGCACGATCCCGGTCACGCAGGGCCGCCCCGAGTTCGGCCCGTTGGACATTCCGGTCAACCCGATCTTCTTCCAGGACCGCAACCGGCTGAACTTCCGTTTCACCGGCCGTTACACGCAGGATTGCAACGACCCGCTGAGCGGGCTGCTGTGGTCCACCATCTCCGACCGGTCCACGCTCACGCTGACGATCGCGCGGCTGCCGCCGCAGCGGGACCTGGCGCGGCTGCCCTTGCCGCTGTTCGACGAGAACATCCGCCAGCGCCTGGTGCTGCCGTTCGTGCTGGTCGGCAACCCGAGCAACGACACGCTGCAGGCGGCCGGCATCGTCGCCTCGTGGTTCGGCAAGCTGGCGGATTTCCGCACCGCGCGGTTCCCGGTGTCCAACGAGATCCCGCGCGAGGGCAACGCCGTGCTGGTGCTCGCCGGCCGCGACGTCCCCGCGGGAATCGGCCTGCCGAGCATCGTGGGGCCGACCGTCGCCGAGATCCCGAACCCGAACGATCCGCTCTCCACCATCCTGGTGATCGCCGGCCGCACGGGCCCCGAGGCGGTCGCCGCGGCCACTGCGCTCGCCATGGGCAGCCGGACGCTGAGCGGCCAGAGCGCGGTCGCGCAGCTCGATGCGCTGGCGCCGCGCAAGCCGTATGATGCGCCGGCCTGGATCCAGACCGATCATCCGGTGCGGCTGGGCGATCTGGTGGATGCCTCCGCCCTGCAGGGCACCGGCTACGTCCCCGGCACGTTCCACGTGCCGTTCCGGACCGCGCCCGACCTCTACACCTGGCGCCGCCGCCCGTTCGAGGCCGACCTGCGCTTCCGCGCCCCGCCCGGGCCGATCGTCGACGTCGCCGCCTCACGCCTCGACGTCAGCATCAACGGCATCTATCTGCGCAGCTACTCGCTGGCGCCCCCGGACACGAGCTGGGACTGGCTGATGCGCAATCTCGGCTACGGCCAGCCGGTGCGCCGCGCCGCGACGCCGGTTCCGCTCTACACGGTGTTCGGGCAGAACGACCTGCAGTTGTTCTTCGACGCCCGGCCGCTGCAGCGCGGCGACTGCGCCGCCATCCCCGAGGACCTGCACATGTCGGTCGATCCCGACTCGACGCTGGACCTCACCCGCGCCTACCACCTCGGCGCGCTGCCGAACCTCGCCTACTTCATCAACTCGGGGTTTCCGTTCACCCGGATGGCCGACCTGTCGGAGACCGTGGTCGTGCTCGCGGCGCAACCGAGCGCGGTGGAACTCAGCGCGTATCTGGGGCTGATGGGAAGCCTGGGGGCGCTGACCGGCCTGCCGGTCAACCGCGTCGCCATTGCCCGCACCACCGATACGGCGACGCTGGGGAACAAGGACATCCTGCTGATCAGCACGCTCGCGCATCTGGGCGGCGCCGCCGACCTGCTGCGTCGCAGCCCCTATTCGGTGCAGGGCACCAGCCTCAAGGTCGCGCTGCCGACTGCGCTCGACGACATCTGGCATCTGTTCGGTGACCAGACGGCGGAGGCCCGACGCAAGGCCGCGACCCTCGTCAACACCGGCCTCGGGGAGCGTTCGGCCGTGCTGATCGGCGCGGAATCGCCGCTCGCGCGCGGACGCTCGGTGGTCGCGCTGCTGGCCGGTTCCCCGCAAGGGCTCGATGCCATGCTCAATGCCATGCAGGATCCGAAGCTGGTGCCGAACATCCAGGGCGACCTCTCGATCCTCGCGGGCGGCACCACGACCGGCTATCGCGGCGGCTCGACCTACACGGTGGGCAACCTGCCACTCTGGCTGTGGCCGGAATGGTGGCTGCAGGACCAGTCCGGCGCGATCCTGGTGAGCATGCTGGTGGCCGCCTTCATCCTCGGCCTGTGCCTCTACCGGTTGCTGCGGTGGCGGGCGATGCGGCGCACCGGCGACTTGCGCGTGGGAAGGAGCTGACCGCCATGCGCCGCCCCCTCCCGCTCACCGCGCTGCTGATCGGCCTGGGATCCGCGGCGCATGCGCAGTCCCCTGCGAGCGCCCCGAACGTGCCGGCTGGTGGCGCGAGCGGCCCCGCCGCGGCAGGGGCCGGCGCCCCTGGTGCTGCCGCTCCCGGCGCCCCCGCGACCAGCGCCTCCGGCGCGGCCGCGACCAGTGCTCCCAGCCCTGGCGGGTCCGGTGTCCCTAGCGCCGCGGCGAGGGTGCTGCTGGACCAGGCCCAGTTCTGGACCACCCAGAACCAGCCCGATCAGGCCGAGGGTGCACTGCAACGCCTGTTGCGGGTCGAGCCCGACAACCCGGAGGCGCTGGGCCTGCTCGCCCAGTTGCAGGCCGGGCGCGGCGATCGGGCGCGGGCGCAGGCCACGCTGGCGCGGCTGCGGGCGATCCGGCCGGGCGATCCGCGCATTCCGGCGGTGGAGCAATCGATCCGTCTCGGCAGCATCGACCCCGGCGCGCTGGCCGAGGCACGTCGCCTCGCCCAGGAAGGCCGGACGGCCGACGCGATCGCCCGCTACCAGCGGCTGTTCCAGGGCAGCACACCGCCGCCCAGCCTGGCGGTCGAATACTACCAGACGCTGTCCGGCACCGAGGGGGGCTGGGACGCTGCCCGTCGCGGGCTGGCGCAGGTGGTGACCGGCGATCCGAACGACCTGCGCGCGCAGATGGCCTATGCGCAGTTGCTCACCTACCGGGAGCAGACCCGGACGGACGGCATCCAGCGGCTCGAGGCGCTGGCGCAGAACCCCAGCATCGGGGCCGCCGCCGACAAGGCGTGGCGACAGGCGCTGGAATGGCTGCCGGTCGACACCCAGAGCATCCCCGCCTACCAGGCCTGGCTGGTCGGCCATCCCGGGGACGGGGTGATCTCCGGCAAGCTGGAGCAGGCGCGCAACCCGCCGCGTACCCCGGCGGCGCAGGCGGCGCAGAAACGCGCGGCCGGGTTCGCGGCCCTGAACGCGGGCAAGCTCGCCGAAGCCGAGGCGGACTTCAACGCAGCCCTGGCGCTCAACCCCGAGGATGCCGATTCGATGGGCGGCATCGGCCTGGTGCGGCTGCGCCAAGGCAATGCGGCGGAGGCACGGACCTACCTCGCGCGTGCGATCACCGCGGACCCGACGCACAAGGACCGGTGGGAGCAGGCGCTGCAGGGCGCCAATGTGGGCGAGGACTACGCCGCCGCGCGGGCCGCCATCCAGCGCGGCCAGCTCGATTCGGCGGAACGCCAGCTCCGCGCGATCATCGCGCGCGGCGGCGACGTGGCCGGGGCGCAGTCGATGCTGGCCGATGTGCTGAGCCGGCGCGGCGACCTGGCCGGCGCGGAAACCCAGTATCGCGCGGTGCTGGGGCGGCAGCCCAGCAATCCGGACGCGCTGGTCGGTCTGGCGCAGGTGCTGAACCGGGAAGGGCGCAGCAGCGAGGCCGAGGCGCTGCTCGATCGCGCCCAGAGCACCGGTGCGACCCGCGTGGTCGGGCGGATCCGCGCCGATGCGCTGCGCCAGCAAGCCGCGGCGACCACCGATCCCGGCGCCAAGGAGGCGCTGCTGCGTGCCGCGGTGGCGGCCGATCCCGCCGATCCGTGGACACGGCTCGACCTCGCCCGTGCGCTCGCCGCCGCGGGACGGAAGACGGAAGCGGAGCAGGTGATGGCGGACGTCACCTCTGGTCCGCGGCCCAGCACGGACGCCCTGCGGGCCGGCGCGCTGTTCGCATCCGAGATCGGCAATTCGGCGCAGGCCGCCGCGCTGATCAATCGCCTGCCGCCGGCGGCCCGCACCCCGGACATGCGCGCGCTGCTCGCGCAGGCCGCCCTGCAAGGCGACATCCGCACCGCCATGAGCATGGCGGCGGTGAGCCCGGCGGTCGCGCGGGAGAAGCTGCTGACGCTCGCGGCCCACCCCGACCCGGACGGCGCCCGCGGGGCGGCGATCGCGCGGGCCTTCCTGCAGATGCGCAACCCGGCGGGCGCGCGGGAGGCCCTGGCCACCGCGCAAGCGGCGACGCCGAAGCCCACCGCGGCGCAGCGGCTCGCCTATGCCGGGGTGTTGCTGCAGGCCGGCGACGATCGCGGAGCGCGGGCGCTGATCGCCTCGCTCGACGGGACGCCCGGCCTGACGGCGGACCAGACCGCCTCGCTGAACCGGCTGCGGGCCGGCTTGGCGGTGCGCGAGGCCGACACGCTGAATCAGGAGCGGCGGCAGGCGGATGCCTACGACGTGCTGGCACCGGCGCTGGCGCGCGATCCGTCCAACCCGGACCTGAACCTGGCGGTCGGTCGGCTCTATTCGGCGGCGGACGAGCCGCGCAAGGCGCTGGCGATCAACGACGCCGTGCTGGCGCGCGATCCCGGCAACATGGACGCCCGCCGCGCTGCCCTCGATGCGGCGATCCAGGCGAACGATTGGACCCGCGCGCGTGCGCTGGTGCGCGAGGCGATGTCCGTCTCGCCGGACGATCCGCGCGCCTGGATGCTGTCGGCCGCGCTCAACCGCGCGCGCGGGAACCTGCGGGCGGCGATGGACGACCTGAAGCGGGCGCAGTCGCTGCGGCGGCAGGAGATCGGCGCCGACCAGACGGCATCGGTCATGCCGGTCATGGCCTCCCGCCAGAGCTACGCGACCGTGTCGGTGCCGGTGGACGCCAATCCGTTCCGCCGCTCCGGACCGACCAACACGCCCTCCATGGACGCGCTGCCGGCCGGGGGGTTCGGCGCCGCCACGGTGCCGACCGACCCGATGCTGCAGGACATCGACAAGCAGATGGCCTCGCTCCGGGAGGATCTGGCGCCCAAGCTGACGCTGGGCCCGACCTACCGGAACCGCACGGGCACCCAGGGCCTCGATCAGTTGAACGAGGTCAGCATGCCCACCACGCTGCTGCTGCGGCCCTGGGGGCAGGGGACGCTGACCGCGGAGGCGACGCCGACATTCCTCTCCGCCGGGACGCTGCCGCTGGATGCGAACAGCCAGGCCTCCTTCGGCACCGGCGCGTTCGGCGGCAAGCCGACGCCCGGCAGCCAGAGCGCCCAGGGTGTCGGCCTGTCGGTCGCCTACCAGATCGGCTGGGCCAAGCTCGATGTCGGCACGTCGCCGCTGGGCTTCCAGCAGCAGAACCTGCTGGGGGGCCTCGAGCTGTCGCCGGCACTCTCCGACAACGTGCGGCTGCGCGTGACCGGGGAGCGTCGCGCGGTGACCGACAGCCTGCTGTCCTATGCCGGCACCACCGATCCCTCGACCGGCACGAAATGGGGCGGCGTGACCCGCACGCGCGGCCATGCGCAGATCGAGGGATCGGTGCAGGACGCGAACTTCTATTTCGGCGGCGGCTATGCGCTGCTGGAGGGGACCAACGTCGCGCAGAACCACGAATACGAGTTCGGCGCCGGCGGCTCCTACCCGATCTGGCGTGGCCAGACGGACGAGGTGCGGCTGGGGGTGGACGTCGTCTACTTCGCCTACGACAAGAACCTGCGCTATTTCACCTTGGGTCAGGGCGGCTACTTCAGTCCGCAATCCTATTTCGCGACGCTCTTCCCGGTCCGCTACACGTCGAAGACGGACGATCTCACCTGGTCGATCGGGGGAGCGCTCGGATACCAGACCTACAACGAGCATTCGTCTCCGGTGTTTCCGAACAATCCCTCGCTGCAGAGCGCGCTGGTGGCGCAGGCGGCCTCGAGCAGCACCACCATCCAGACCAGCTTCCCCAGCAAGAGTGCGTCGGGCCTGGTGGGTGGCGCCGAGGGATCCATTCAGTATCGCGTCAACAACTCGCTGATCCTGGGCGGGGAGGCGCATTATCAGCACGCGGGCGACTGGAGCGAGACGGTGGCGCGACTGTTCGCCCGCTACATTTTCGATGGGGATTCCTGGTGAGCACGACATGGAGCGAGACACAGGGGCCGAGAATGGCTTTTGGCCGCGGCGAGCGGCCGACGATGTGGCGCGCTTTCCTGCGCAGCCTGGCGCTGGAACTCGATGGACAGGCCGGGGTGGAACGCGCCGCCGCCGTGCTGCGTGGCACGGGCCAGCAGATGTCGCGCCTGCTTGGCTTGCCTGCCGTCGACTCGCTCGAGGCGCTGGAGCAGGAGATGAACGCCGTGCTGGACGAACTCGGCTGGGGCTCGGTCAGGCTGGGCGTGAGCGAGGCGGACCGCTGCCTCCTGCTGACCCATCTCGACCTTCCGCCGATCGGATCGGCGGGCAGTCCGCCGGGCACGTGGCTCGCACCGGTGCTGGAGGGGCTGTACGAGGGCTGGATGGGCCAGCAGCCGGGCGCGGACGCGTCGTTCCAGGCGCGCGTGCGGCAGTATGAGCGGGGCAGCATCGTGCTTCGCTACGGACGCTGACCGGGCAGGCCCAAACGGCAGGCGACCAGGGCCGCCGATCAGCGCGTTCATGATGTCTTTACATCGTCGGCCCAAGCTGCTCCCGAGAACTGGGACAGCGAGTGGCGGCCATGCGGTTGATGTCGAACAAACGGTTTGCGGCGCTGCGTGAGCGCGCGGAGCTGCTCGACATCCTGGACGGGAATTGCGGGGTCGGGCTCTGGGACGTCGTGCTGCACAATGGCGATCCCATGCACCCGCAGTCGCACTGGACGTGGTCGTCGGAGTTTCGGCGCCTGTGCGGGTACCAGTCGCGGGACGAGTTCCCCGACGTGGTGCAATCCTGGTCGGATCGCCTGCACCCGGACGACCTGAAGCAGGCGCTCGAGGTCCTCGGGAAGGCCTGCATCGCCGGCGGCCATTACGAGATGAAGTACCGGCTGCGTCGGAAGGATGGCCAGTACCGCTGGTTCCATGCCACGGGCGGCATCATCCTCGACGAGCGGCGGGTGGCACGTCGCGCCTGCGGCTCGCTGGTGGACGTGCATGACGCCCAGCAGGCGGAACTGAACCGCCGTGCGACCTCCGAACGCCTGGTCGCGCAATTGGAAGGCTCGGTCGGCAAGCTCGTGTCGGCGTTGTCCGGATCGGCGCAAACCCTGCACCAGAGTGCGCAAGGGATGGCGAGCGGCGCGGCCAGCACCGGCGCGCAGGCGGAGGCGGTGAGTGCGGCCGCGGCGCAGGCGAACGGCAACGTCCAGGCGGTCGCCGCGGCGGCCGAGGAGCTCTCGGCGTCGGTCGCCGAGATCGGCCGGCAGGTGTCGCAATCCACCCAGGTGGCGAGCCGCGCCGCGAGCGATGCGCGGCGGACCGACGCGACGGTGCAGACGCTCGCCGGTGGGGCACAGCGGATCGGGGAGGTGGTGCGGCTGATCAGCGACATCGCCGGGCAGACGAACCTGTTGGCCCTGAATGCGACGATCGAAGCGGCGCGGGCGGGCGAAGCCGGCAAGGGCTTCGCCGTGGTGGCGTCGGAGGTGAAGACGCTCGCTTCCCAGACGGGCAAGGCGACGGAAGACATCGCGAGCCAGATCGGGCAGATCCAGTCCGCGACGCGCGACGTGGTGGAGGCGATTCGCGGGATCACGCTCACCATCGACGAGGTGAATCAGATCACCGCGGCCATTGCCGCGGCCGTTCAGCAGCAAGGCGCCGCGACGGAGGAGATCGCGCGCAACGTGCAGCAGGCAGCCGGCGGCGCGGATCTGGTGACGCGCAACATCGCGGGGGTGAGCGCGGCCACCACGCAGACCCGCGAAGCCGCCGCCGAGGTGCTCGGAGCCGCCGACGTCGTGTCGAGCGAATCCGAGCGGCTTGGGAACGAACTGAGTACGTTCGTCGCGGCGATGAAGGCGGCGTAGTCGGGTGGGTGTGGCTCAGAACTCCAGCAGGTTGTCCCGCAGCATCTTCTTCGTGTAGGCGCGGCGGGTCAGGCCGCGCTGCTGCAGTTCCGGCACCAGGCCCTCGGTGATCTCGGCGACGTTGCGGCGGTTGACGTTGCCCAGCGCGAACAGGAAGCCGTCGCCGCCCACCTCCTGCATCACCTCGTCCATCTTGGCGGCGACCGTCGCTGGCGAGCCGATCAGGTCGATCGACATGCCGAGCGTGCCGTATTCGGTGATCGCCTCGCGCAG
The DNA here is from genome assembly GCA_017304945.1 of Rhodospirillales bacterium. Lineage (GTDB taxonomy): Bacteria > Pseudomonadota > Alphaproteobacteria > Acetobacterales > Acetobacteraceae > Rhodopila. Next base: position 2,752 of record JAFKLG010000122.1, on the reverse strand, counting down.
GGTGCGCTTGCCGGCCTTGCGCAGGAACTGTGCCAGGCTCTGCTGGTGTCCGTTGGTGGTGAGTTCGCCCACCGGCTGGTCGAGGTCGAACTGCGAGAAGTCGATGTTGGTGCTCCACCCGAGTTGGGCGAGCTTGACGTCGAGGTTGCGGCCCGCGGCGGCCATGCGGCGATTGGCGCGATCCTGCGCGTCCTCGTCGGTTTCGGCCAAGATGGGGGCGACCAGGAACAGCACCTTGCAGGTGTCGGGATCGCGACCCGCTTCGGCCATCCGCTTGCGGATGTCGTCGCGGTAGCCCTTCATCTGGTCGACGCCCTTCATGTGCACGACGATGGTTTCGGCATTCGCCGCGGCGAAGGCGCGCCCGCGGGCGGAACCGCCGGCCTGGGCGATCACCGGCCGGCCCTGCGGGCACGGGCCCGAGTTCAGCGGGCCGCGGCTGGCATAGTACTCGCCCTTGTAGTTGATCGGCTGCACCTTCTCGGGGTCGATCAGCACGCCCGACTTGGGGTCGGCGATGATGGCGCCGGGCTGCCAGGAATCCCAGAGCTGGGTGACGACGTCGACGTACTCGTCGGCCATGTCGTAGCGCAGGTCGTGATCCGGCAGCCGGTCCATGCCGAAGTTCATGGCGCCGAAATCCGCGCTGCCGGTCACCATGTTCCAGCCCGCGCGCCCGCCCGAAATCTGGTCGAGCGTGCCCATGATGCGCGCCGTCAGATAGGGGTGGTAGGCGAAGGTGGAGAGCGTCGGCACGATGCCCAGGTGCTGCGTCGCGGCGCACATCAGCGTCGCGACCACGGAGGGCTCCTGGCGCGGGATCGACATGCCGTTCTTCAGGTAGATCTCGCGCGAGCCCTGCCACATCTCGCCGACATAGATGCTGTCCTCGATCAGCAGGTAGTCGAAGCAGGCGCGCTCGATCGCGCGCGCCAGGTCGAGGAACATCTCGGCCGACATCCAGTCTTCGCTGATGTTGCCGATCCAGGGTTCGCCCCAGGCCTGGATGGAGGAGCCTTGCAGGAACCAGGCGAGATGGAAGGGCTTGGCGGGCATCGATCGCACTCCTTCAGGCGGAGACGGTGGCTGTGCTGACGTCGACGAGCATCAGGGGCGAAGGGCTGAAGCCCTGCACCTTCTTGCTCACCCCGCAGGCGAAGTTCTGCACGTAGACGACGCTGCCTGGTCCGTCCTTGGCGATGATCTCCTGGAACTTGCCGTAGAGCTCCGCCTGCTTCGCCTTGTCGGCGGTGGTGCGGGCGGCATCGAGCAGCTTGTCCACCTCGGGGTTGTTGTAGTGCCACAGCGTGTTGTTCCAGGAACCCGTCGAGTGGTACCAGGAATACAGCATCAGGTCGGGCGTGGTGCGCCCGAAGAAGTTGTCGACCGCAAGTGGAACCTTGCCCTCCATCTCGGCGAAGAACTTGTCCTGCGGCATGATGCGGAGCTGGAGCGCGATGCCCACCTGCTTGGCCGCGTCGCGGAACGCGGTGGCGAGCCGTTCCATGGAGGGGGACTGGCCGGGGATGTACATCTCCATGCTGAAGCCGGGCTGGATACCGGCCTCGGCGAGCAGCTTCTTCGCACCCGGGATGTCGGCAGTGAGCTTGATCGACTTGTTGAAGTAGGGGTGCGTGGGCGGGATCGGCGACACGGTCGGGGTGCCGTGACCGAACGTGGCGATGTCCGTCATCATCGGCTTGTCGATCAGCTTGATGAACGCCTCGCGCACGCGCGGGTCGTCGAACGGCTTCATGCCGCAATGCCAGACGATGCCCTGCCAGGTGCCGGCGGTCACCTCCATCACGGTGGCGACGCTGCTCTTCTTCAGCCGGTCGATCTGTTCGGCCGGCAGGTCGTAGACGATGTCGAGCGCGCCGCTCTCGAGTCCGGCGACCGCGGTGGTCGCTTCGGGGATGATCCGCAGCACCACCTTGTCGAGCTTGGGCACGCCCGGCAGGAAGTAGTCCGGGTTCTTCTCGAGCAGCATCTGGTCGCCGGGCCGATATTCCACGAAGCGGAACGGGCCGGTGCCGATGGGCTTGGTCGTGATCGTGTCCATGATGGCGGGACTGACGATCATGGCCTGGTAGCCGGCGGTGAGCGCCGGCATGTCGGCATACGGGATCCGCAGCGTGAACTTGACGGTGAGCGGATCCACCGCCTCCACTTTCTCCACCACGTCGAGCGGTGCCCGCAGGACGGAGGCGACGTCCTTGTCCTTGAGCCGCGTATAGGTGAACACGACGTCGGCGGCATCGAGCGCCTTGCCGTTGTGGAACTTCACGTTGGGGCGGAGCTTGAAGGTCCAGACCTTCAGGTCCTCCGAGGGTTCCCAGGAGGTCGCGAGGTCCGGCAGCACCTGGAGCTTCGCGTCCTGCTGGGTGAGGCGATTGAAGACGCCGAGGGCGTAGTTGTACTCGAGGCCGCCGACGCGGAACTTGGCCGGATCGAGGGTTGCGACCGCGGAGGGATAGGCGACGCGGATCGTCTTCGCGTCCTGCGCGCGGGCTTGGGTGCGTGAGAGGAAGGGCAGCGCAAGGGCGGAGGCCGCCGCGAGGGCGGCGCGGCGGGTGAGGGCGGGGCGCCGCGCGAGGGCGGGGTGGCCGGCGAGGGCGGGGTGGTTGGCGAGGGTGGGGCGGTTGCCCGGCACGCCGCCTTCTGTCATGGCGGGAGCGCGGCTTCCTGTCATGGCCGGCGCGCCGTTTCCCAGCACGGCGGACGCGTCCTCCCGTGTCGTGGCCGGCGCAGG
>JAFKLG010000121.1 GCA_017304945.1 Rhodospirillales bacterium | reverse complement strand
CGTTCCGGTGTCATGGCCCTCGCCTCACCGTCATCGTCCTCGCCTCACCGTCACGGCCCTCGCCTCACCGTCATGGCCGGGCTCGACCCGGCCATCACCGCCGGCAGGGTGCCACGGCGGATCGCCGCGTCGGGCTCGGCCATGACGGAGAGGGGTGGGGCGGGGGCGGGTCGGTCCCGGCACTGGCCTGCGGGCGCGTGCGGGTGGGGATGGCCGGGTCGAGCCCGGCCATGACGGAGAGGGGGTGGGTTCGGCCATGACGGAGAGAGGGCGACGCGGTCGCGTCACGACAGGGTGCCGACCTCGCTCTCGAGGATGCCCCAGGCCTCGTCCCCATACTTCTTCTTCCATTCGGCATAGAAGCCGGCCTGCTTCAGCGCGTCGCGGAACGCCGGCTTGTCGACTTCCACGAATTCCAGCCCCTTCGACTTCAGATCCTCGGTGACCGACCCGTTCAGTTTCGCGATGTCCTCGCGCTCCTGCAGGGCGGACTTGTTCAGCTCCGTCGCGATCAGCGTCTGCATGTCGGGCGGCAGGCTGGCGAAGCCGCGCTTGTTCGCCAGCATCCAGAACCCGTCCCACATGTGCGAGGTCATGGAGCAGTATTTCTGCACCTCATACAGCTTGGCGATCTGGATCAGGCTGAGCGGGTTCTCCTGCCCCTCGGCGATCTTGGTCTGCAGCGCCGAATACACCTCGGAGAAGTTGATGCTGACCGGCGCCGCGCCCAACGCCTGGAACATCGAGGTCCAGAGCGGGGAGACCGGCACGCGGATCTTGAACCCCTTCAGGTCCGCCGGCGCCTTGATCGGCCGCGTCGAGGAGGTGATCTGGCGGAACCCGTTGTCCCACATCTTGTCCATCGCGGTCAGGCCGCGCTTGTCGATCTCGCCGCGGACATAGGCGCCCAGCTTGCCGTCCATCGCCTTCCAGACCGTGTCGTAGTCCTTGAAGGCGAAGCCGATGCCGTTGATCGAGGCGGCCGGCACCAGGGTCGACAGGATCAGCCCCGAGAGGGTGAAGAAGTCGAGCGCGCCGGAGCGGAGCTGCGACAGCATGTCGGTGTCGGACCCCAGCTGGTTGTTGGGGAAGAGCTGGATGTCGACGCGCCCTCCGCTCGCCTTGCGGATGCGGTCCGCGGCCTCCTGCTGGCGCACCGATTGCGGGTGCGTCACCGGCGAGTTGTTCGCGAGCTTGAGCGTGAACTCCGCAGCATGCGCGGGGCGGGTGCGGATGGCGAACAGGGGGAGGGCGGTGGCGCCGGCCAGCACGGCGCGGCGGGGCAGGCGGGGCATCGACGTTTCCTCGTTTCTTACGAATGGCGGCGGAAGATAGCGCTCCCCGTCCCTCTGGCAAGCCGGGAGCGCGGTAACCGCCTCGCACCGGCGCGGCGGGATCAGGGTGCCACGAACACCTGTCGCGTCGCGAAGGAGAGCCAGAGGCGCCGGCCCTGCATCCAGTCGCTGCCCAGCAGCATGTCGACGATCGGCACCGCGTGCACCGGGGCGACCAGCAGGTTCACCCCGGTCGTGGTCACCGGACCGACCTGCATGGTGGCGAAATGCCGCATGCCCACCCGCAGCGTGGCCGGTCCGATCCCCGCCACGGTGGCGGCGGCTTCAGGATCGGCCGGCGCGGTCGGGGAGAGGCCGATCCGCGCCATTCCGGGTGCCGCGATCAGCGAGGCGTTGGCGCCGGTGTCGAGCAACGCCCGCAGCATGACCCCGCCCAGCCTCACCGGCACCACCAGCGCGGTGTTGGCCGGCATCTCGACCGGGATCGGCTGGAACCGATCCGCCGCGGGCAGGAAAGCGCCGCTGCAGCCATGTACGTCGTGCAGGCGGAGCGTGTGGGCGGGAAAGTCGATCTCCAGATCGAAGCTCGCCAGGAAGTCGCGCCCGAGCAGGCCGTCGATCGGCGTGGCGGTGACGGGGGGAAGCCGGGCGACCGTCAGGCTGGTGTCCCGGGTGATGGTGCGCCGCTGCAGCGCGACGCCGCCCAGCGAGAGGCTGCGTGGCAGGGCATTGCGATGCCGCTCGGCCCCGCCGACGCCCTGCATGGTCGTGGCGACCCATTCATCGAGCGCGAGGCCGAGGCGCTGCACCGCCTCCCGCGTCACCACGCTGCGTTCGGCGCCGGTGTCGAGCACGAACCGAGCCGGCATGCCGTTGACGGTGACGGGCACGATCGGCACGCCGCCGCCCATCACGAACCGAGTCTCGGCGCGTTGCGTGACCACGCAGCTCGCCGCGGCGTGGTTCGGCAGCCAGGCGGCAGCCAAGGCCAGCATCGCGAGCACGTGGCCGAGGGCAGGGACTCTTCGGCGCGCCATGCGCCGCATGTAGGCGAGCGGCTGGCGCATCACGAGCGAAATCGTCCGCCCGCCGGGCATGGCACGGGGTGCCGAAGGATGCACATGAGCCGCTCGCCTGCCCGGACGAACCAGAAGAGCCTAACGGAGTGGCGGCGCGTACATCAGGCCGCCCTGGTCCCAGAGGCGGTTATTGCCCCGCTCCAGCCCCATCGGCTTCACGTCGCGCTCCCACATCTCCCCGTAATTGCCGACCGCCCGGATCGCCCGCAGGGCCCAGCTCTTGTCGAGCCCCATGCTGGGGCCGACATCGCCCTCGGTGCCGAGCAGCCGGCGGATGTCGGGATTGGAGGAGCTGCGCTGCGTTTCCGCATTGGCCGCGGTGACCCCCATCTGCTCGGCGGCGACCAGCGCGAACTGGGTCCAGCGGACGATATCGAGCCAGCCGTCGTCTCCCTTGCGGATGAATGGGCCGAGCGGCTCCATGGAGATGAATTCGGGCAGCAGCACGAAGTCCGCCGGGTTGGCCTGGCGGGCGCGGAACCCGGACAATCCGGTCAGGTCACGCGTGAAGGCGTCGCAGCGGCCGGACAGGAACGTCGTCTGGATCTGGTTCGGATCGTCGATCACCACCGGCCGGAAGGTGATCCCGTTCTTGCGGGCCCAGTCCTGCATGATGAGTTCGGTGGTCGAGCCGGGCGGCACGCACACGGAGGCGCCGTCCAGTCCCTTCACCGAGGTGACGCCGAGCTTGGCATGCACCAGGAAACCCTGGCCGCTGTAGTAGGTCGGGCCGGCGAAGACGAGTCCGAGCGCCGTCTCGCGCGTGGTGGTCCAGGTGGTGCTGCCGAACAGCACGTCGACCTCGCCGCTCTGCAGCGCGGGGAAGCGGGTAAGGCCGGTGATGGGCCGGATGGTGATGCGGGCCGGATCCCCCAGCGCCGCGGCGGCGATGGCGCGGCACGAGTCGACGTCGAGGCCGCGCCAGACGCCCTGGCTGTCGACCAGAGAGAAGGGTGGATTGTCGTTCTGCACCGCGCACACGACGCTGCCTCGGGCGCGGATGGCCGCGAGGGTTTGGGAGCTGGGAGGCGGGTCGGCGGCCCAGGTTCTCGGCGAGAGGGCGAGGAGGCAGAGGGCGAGCAGGGAGCAGGCGGCGAGGGCACGTCGGTGCATGGGGGGATCCGTTCGTTGGACCCGGGAGGGTAGGCGTGCGTCACGGCGGCGTGAAGCGGACGGGAGAAGGGGAGTTATGTAGGCGAGGGCTGGTTGGGAGTGGGCTGAGGTGGTCTCGGGTCTCGCACCCCAGGTCGGTTCCCGCGGCTCTTGGCTCAGGCGAGCCTTCGCGCGGAGGAGTCGTGTCCGAGGAAGAATTCGTGGCCGAGGGAGAAGTCGTGGCTGGGGGGAGAAGTCGTGGCGTTCGTGCTGAACGCGAGAGCTTTGGATTCAGCACAGAGTTGAGGCGAGTTGAGGCGAGCCACAGAGAAGATTAATAATAGGCTTCATATGAATGATGGTTCATGCCTACTTGCGTAGTGACATATAAGGCCAATCAAATAATAATATATATTCTCGAACAAGATATGAAGATATTCTTCAATTATTAAAGTTGACCAGGTCAAGTTGTCTGGAGGTCTGTGCGGCTGGGTTCGGGTTGAAATCTTCTCTGTGGCTCGCCTCAACTCGCCTCAACTCTGTGCTTAAATCAAAGCTACCTCGAACAGCACGAGCCCAGCGGTAGGCGCCCGACGACGATCGGCCAGCAACTCGCGCCCAGCGACTCGCACCCAACGGCCGACGCCCCGCTCCCAACGCCCCGCCCCCAACGCCCGCGGACCCCGATGCCCAGGGCTCAACGCCCACGACAACCGCCACCACCTCCACCTCCTCCCCATAACTCCAACCGCCGTTGTGGACCCAAAGCAGACGCGTCATCCTCCCGCCCATGCTGACGCCCGCGCCGCCTCCGACTCGCAGCGCCCTGTTCCTGGGGTTCCTCGGGGTCGGCGTATGCGGCTTCGGCGGCGTGCTGCCCTGGGCGCGGCGCATGATCGTGGACCAGCGCCGCTGGCTCTCGGCAACCGAGTTCACCGACCTCCTCGGCCTCTGCCAGTTCCTGCCCGGCCCCAACGTCATCAACGTCTCCGTAGCGCTCGGGTCGCGGTTCCACGGCGTCTCCGGAGCCGCCGCCGCCTTTTGCGGGCTGTTGTTCGCGCCGATGGCGATCGTCATCTCGCTGGGCGCGCTCTATTTGCGCTACGGCGGCCATCCGACCGTCCGGCACGCGTTCGCGGGACTCGCCGCCGCCGCATCCGGCCTCGTGCTCGCGACCGCGCTCAAGATCACTGCGCCGCTGCGCACCAACCCGGTCGGACTCGCGATCGCCGCCGTCACCCTGGCCGCGATCGCCGTGGCGCGGCTGCCGCTCCCGCTCGTGCTCGCCGTGATGGCGCCGCTCTCGATCCTGCTGACGATGCGGATCGGCCGGTGAGCGGCACGCTCGCGGCCCTCGCCATCATCTTCGGGCAGCTCTCATTGCTCGCCTTCGGCGGCGGCAACACGATCCTGCCCGAGATGCAGCGCCAGGTGACGCAGGTGCATGGGTGGATGACCCCGCAGGAATTCGCCGCGCTCTATGCGCTGGCGCAGGCTGCGCCGGGGCCGAACATGCTGGTCTCGACGCTGATCGGCTGGCGCGTCGCCGGGTTGTCCGGTGCCCTGGTGGCGACCGGGGCGCTCACCGCGCCATCCTCCATACTCACCTTCGTCTCCGCCCATCTCTGGCACAAGTTCCGCGACCGCCCGTGGCGACGCGCGATCCAGGCGGGGCTGATGCCGGTCACCGGCGGGCTGGTGATGGCGGGCGCGGTGTTGCTGGCGCACTCGACCTCGATCGACTGGCGCGCGGCGGTACTTACCCTGGTCGCGACCGGGCTGTTCCTGAGCGACCGGTTGCACCCGATGCTGGTGCTCGCCGCCGCCGCGGTGGTCGGGGCGTTCGGACTGGTCGGGTGATGGGTCGCGGCGGGGCGGCGCTCAGCCCTCGGCCGGCTCCAGGTCCACGGTGACCGCCAGGCTGTGGTCGCCGCCGCCCAGGATCACGCCGCGCACCGGACTCACGTCTCCATAGTCGCGCCCCCATCCCAGCACGACGTGCTCGTCCGCCACCACCAGGCCGTTGGTGGGGTCGAGGTCGATCCAGCCATGCGCCGGCCCGAGCCAGCAGCCGACCCAGGCATGCGACTGGTCGGCGCCTTGGCGGCGGGGCTGGCCGGGCGGGGGACGCGTGCGGATGTAGCCCGAGACGTAGCGGGCCGGCAGGCCGAGGCCGCGCAATGCGCTCAGCATCACATGGGAGAAGTCCTGGCATACGCCCTCGCGCCGCTGCAGCACCTGGGCGACCGGGGTCGCCACCGTGGTCACGCCGGCGCGGAAGCGGAAATCGCGGCGGATGCGGGCGTTCAAATCCAGCAGTCCGGCCAGCACCGGCCGTCCGGTCGGGAAGCAGGGCGCGGCATAGGCGGCCGCGGCGGCCTGCGCCGGCGCCATCGGGCTGTCGAAGCGGAATTCGGAGGCGCGCCATCCCTCGGGACTGCGCGCGGCGGCCACCACCTCTTCCCAGGGCGGCGTCGACTCGGCGGCCGGTGGCGGCGGGAACTGGACGTCGACGATCGACTCGGCGGTCACCGCGAAGTCCGCGTGCGGCAGGTCCAGGAACAGCCAGGTCACCGTGTTGCCGAAATGGTCGATCCCGTCGCGGCGCCGCGCGGGTGGCGGGTCGGTCAGGATCCGCTCGCTCACCACGGTCTGGAACGGCAGCGCGCGCGGTCGCAGATGCACCATGTGCGCCGCCAGCTCGACCGAACTGCCATAGGCGTAGCGGCTGGTGTGGCAGACCCGGTATCTCATGCCGCGCCGCGCAGCGACGGGGAGTCGGTCTCCATCCCAAGGCTGCGGGCGATCGGCAGCAGGGTGAAGTAGCGGCGCGAGACGCGGTCGGCGAGGGCGGAGATCGCCGCCTCCAACGCGCGGAGCCGCGGTGGCAGGCGCGCGGCGGCGGCACTCTGGTCCGGCATGGCCTGCACGTCCGTCACGATCCGGCTGGCCTCGGCCAGCAGCGGGTCGACCGCGAGCAGCAGCGAGTCGCCCTCCTCCACGATCTCTCCCAGCAACGCGCGCACGGCCAGCAACTGGAACATCAGCCCGCGCGGATTGCCCTCGTCGGCCAGGATCAGGTCGAGCGCCGGGGCCGGCTGCAGCACCGCGAGGTAGCGGGTGCGATAGGTGATCACCGAATCCCGCAATTCGAGCGCGAGGCGCAGGCCGGCATCGACGCGCCCCGGCTGCGAGGCCGCGTTGGGCTGGTCGAGGGCGAGCGCGAGTTCGGTGACGATCGCCTGCGCCCGCTCCACCCGGCGACCGAAATCGAGGAACAGCCGGCCGCCGCCGCGCACCATGTTCTCGGCCGCGAGCCCCGCGACCACGGCCGCGAATTCCAGCACCCGCGTGGTCAGCAGCGTCGCCTGTTCGAGCGCGCGCGGGTCGGCATCGGGCGGCATCTGCCGCATCGCCTCGCCGAGTTCGCGCAGCGAGCGGGTGAGGACCGCATGCATCTCGCCGGTCAGCCGGTCGCGCAACTGGCCGACCTGGCGTGCGACATGGTCCAGCAGCCCGCGCATCGGGCCGGCATGGCGGAAGGCGCGCAGCACGGCCGAGGTGAGCAGCGCGGTACCGAGGGCGCTCGCATCCTCTGCCTGCATCATGCCGGCGGCGCTCAGCGCGTCGATCAGCAACTGCACCTCGCTCACGTCCCGCGCCGAGAGGGAGGAGCGCATCAGCCGCCCCAGGATGGCGCGTTGCACTCGCGCGCTCTCCTCGAGCCGCTCGAGGTAACGGCCCAGCCAGTAGAAATTGTCCGCGACGCGGCTCGGCAGGTCGCCCGCCGTGCGGCGGATCGCCAGTGAGGGGGTGAGCAGGCCGAGCGCGCCCTGGACCGCGCTGCCCTCGTCGGCCATCACCCAGACGTCCTTGGAGAGGGCGTTGCGCGGTAGGCGGCCGGCCAGCGCGTCCTCGTCCGACAGCGCGCGGGCCAGGCCGCCGGGCATCGCGTGCCAGGTGCTGCCGTCGAAGGCGAGGAACAGCCGCAAGGCGATCGGCTTCGGCTCGAGTCCGGCCGACCCGACGCAGGGGGCCACCGAGGGCGTGGGGGCCTCGGAGGCCGCCCAGCGCTCCGGATGCGCCGCGATCGTGGCGGCGAGCGTCGCGCGCTGCTCCGCCGACAGCAGGGCCGGCAGCACGGGAGCGGCGCTGCCGTCGGTCGCCGGGCGGATCAGCCAGCCGGAGAGATCACGCAGCACGGTGCGTACCATCGCCTCCTCGCCGAGCCAGAGCGTCGCCTGGGAGGGCAGCATCAGATCCTCGCCGAGGAGGCGCCGGCAGAGCTGCGGCAGGAAGGCGGCGAGGCCGGGCGCCTCGGCCAGCGCGGTGCCGACGTCGTTCACCACCCGCACGTTTCCGTTGCGGATCGCGTCCAGCAGGCCGGGGGTGCCGCCGCCGCCCGGAGAGAGTTCCAGCGGATCCAGCAGCGGCCCCTCCTGCCGGCGGAACAGCACGCCGATGCGCTGCAGGCCGCGGAGCGTCTTGAGGAATACGAGCCCGTTGCGGATGGTCAGGTCGCCGCCTTCGACCAGGCCGATGGACAGCTCCCGCGACAGCATGACGTGCTCGAACCAGAGCGGGTCGGCGTGGCCGCCGCTCAGCAGGGCGACCGCGGCGCCATCGACCGGGGCGAGCGCCTGCAGCGCCTCGCTGGTGCGCTCGAGGAACGGGCGGAGCTGGCAGATGCGCTGCGAGGCGAACAGTTCCGGCACCACGCGGCCCAGCATGCGGCGGTTTTCGAGCGCGTAGGCGAGGCCGGTGACCTGGCCCGTGTGGTCGGCCAGCACCCGCCACACCCCGTCGGGGCCACGCAGCAGGTCGGCGGCGTAGATATGCAGCATGCGCTCGTGCTGCCGCATGTGCATGCCGCGGCACGGGCGCAGGAAGGCGGGATTGGCGAACACGAGGTCGGTGGGCAGCGCGCCATCGGCGAGCAGCGCCTGTGGGCCGTAAAGGTCGCCGAGAATCGCCTCCAGTAGCCGCGCGCGCTGGGTGAGCCCGGCCTCGAGGCTGGCGAACTCGGCGGCGGTGAGCGGCAGGGGAATCGGGTCGCAGCGCCAGTTCGTGGCCTGCTCGCCAGGCAGGATGGCGGTGATCCCCTCCTCGGCGAAGGCCTGTTCCAGCAGCCGCGCGCGGCCGGCCAGCGCCTCCCGCCCCAGGCCGAAGATCGCCCCCAGCAGCGTGCGCCAGTGCGGGCGGGCATGCCCGGTGCCGTCCGCCATCTCGTCGAGCGGCGGGCCGGCCTCCGTGCCCAGGTCGAGGCCGGGGTCAGCCATGATCGTCGCCGGGCCCGGTCATCGGCGCGTGCGGGAACGGGGGCGCGGCCATCCTGCGGGCGGCGCTGCGACGCGGTTGGCTGAGCGGAACGGCCAAGCCGTGGCAGGCACGCACACCGACGATCCCTCACGGTTGGAGATGCAGCGCGGAAAGGTGCCCGCTCGGAAGGTCGTTGTCCACATGAACGGCAGAGCCCCGCGTCAGGCGGCCCTCGGCCTCGCGCCGGGCGGGGGAGGGATGACGTGCATGCGGAGGTGATCGCGCTACACTGCGCCGATGAACGACGCCGTCCTCCGTTTTCCCGTCGCCGAACCGCCCACACAAGGCGCCCTGGTCGACATCGCCCCGGGCATCCAGTGGCTGCGGCTGCCGCTGCCCTACCGGCTGAACCACGTGAACCTGTACCTTATTGAAGATGATGGCGGCTGGGCGGTGCTCGATACCGGCCTCGGCACCGACGCGTGCCGCGCTGCGTGGGAGATCGTGCTGGCCGGTCCCTTCGCCGGGCGGCGCCTGACGCGGATGATCGTGACGCATTTCCACCCCGACCATGTCGGGCTGGCCGGCTGGCTGCACGCGCGATTCGGCCTCGAGCTGTGGATGCCGCGCCCCGAGTACCTGTACAGCCTCGCGCTGCAATACGCCCCCGGCGATCTCGGGGCCGAGATGCATCGGCCGTTCTACCGCCGGCACGGGCTCGATGCCTCGGTCACCGAGATCGTGCTGTCGCGCGGCCACGAGTATCTCCGCCGCACCACCGGCGTCCCCACCACGTACCATCGCATCCGCCACGGCGACTCCCTGCGGATCGGGGGACGCAGCTTCCGGGTGCTGACCGGCGGCGGCCATGCGCTCGAGCAGGCGATGCTGGTGTGCGAGGCCGACCGGATCTTCCTGGCCGCCGACCAGGTGATCGCGCGGATTTCCCCCAATGTCAGCGTCCATGCGATGGAGCCGGACCTGGACGCGCTGGGGATCTACCTGCGGTCGCTGGCCGACCTGCGCGGTGAGGTGGCCGACGACGTGTTCGTGCTGCCGGGCCACGGGCTGCCGTTCCTCGGCCTGCATCCCCGAATCGACGAACTCACGGCGCACCACGCGGAGCGGTGCGGGGTGATCGCGGTGGCGTGCCGCGACCGCGCCCTGACGGTGGCGGATATCGTGCCGCATGTCTTCCCGCGCGAATTGGACGCACATCAAACCAGTTTCGCTTTCGGTGAGGTGCTGGCGCACGTCAATCACATGCTGGCGGGCGGGGCATTGCGGCTGGAGCCGGGGGACGACGCGACGGATCGTTACCGAACCCTTTGATCACGGAGGCGCCTGGCACGTCTGTTTGAACGCGGGTGGACCGCTCGGCGTGCTAACGTCCCCTTCGGTAACACCCCGACATCTCCGGTCGCCGTGGCCCAACGCCTCGTTCCTCATGGACGAGGTGGGCGGCACATCGCCGGAGGGCTGCCTGCGGTCGCGTTGGTGTGAAGAAAAGGTCGGCGAATGACACTTTCCTGGGTTTCATTATCCTCTCCGTTATTTGTCTGGTATCCTCTACCGAAATAACCGACAAAGTAATTGTTAAGGAAGCAGCAGGTGTCATGAGCGAAATCGTCGATGTTGCGGTCATCGGTGCCGGCCCGTATGGACTTTCGCTCGGCGCGCACCTTGCCGGTCTGGGCATCGACTTCCGCATCTTCGGCAGCCCGATGCACACCTGGCGTACATCTATGCCGAAGGGCATGGTGCTGAAGTCGGAAGGCAACGCCTCCGACCTCTATGATCCCAAGGGCGAGCTGACCCTGCGCCGCTTCTGCGAGGAGCGCGGCTACCCGTACCAGGATATCGGCCTGCCGATTCCACTCGCGACCTTCATCGAGTACGGCACCGCCTTCCAGTCCCGCTTCGTGCCCAATCTGGAAGACCGGCTGGTCACCGCGGTGATGCCGACCCGGTATGGTTTCGATGTGCATCTGGAGGATGGGGAGGTCGCGCCGGCGCGCCGGGTGATCGTGGCGGCGGGAATCCGCGCCTACGAGTATATGCCGCCGCAACTGGCCGACCTGCCGATCGAGCTCGCCTCCCACACCGCGATCCACGTCACGGTCGACCAGTTCATCGATCGCGACATCGCCGTGATCGGCGGCGGCGCCTCGGCCATCAACATTGCCGCGCTGCTGCACCAGCGGGGCGCGCGGCCGACCATCATCTGCCGACGCCCCAAGGTCGACTATTGTGGACCGCCCGCTCCGCGGTCGCTCTGGGACCGGCTGAAGGAGCCCGAGAACGGTCTCGGCACCGGCTGGCGGTCCTGGGCCTGCTGCGCCATGCCGGACGTGTTCCACGCGATGCCGGAAGCGTTCCGCGTGATGGTGGTGCGCAAGCACCTGCCGGCGGCGCCGGGCTGGACGCTGCGTGCCCAGGTCGACGGCATCGTGCCCACGATCGGGGGCGCGCGGCTCGCCAGCGCCGACACCGTGGGCGGGCGCGTGAAGCTGCGGCTCGAGACCGCCGACGGCATCCGCGACCTGGTCACCGACCACGTGATCGCCGGCACCGGCTACCGGGTCGACATGCGGCGCCTGGCCTTCTTCGGCCCGTCGATCCTCGACCGCCTCGACTGCGTCGAACACACGCCGCGGCTGTCGCGCAATTTCGAGAGCTCCATCCCCGGCCTCCACTTCGTGGGCACAGCCGCGGCCAACAGCTTCGGTCCGATGCTGCGCTTCGCCTATGGCGCCGGCTTCGCCTCCCGCCGGGTGAGCGCCCATCTGGCGCGCAGCCTGGTGCGCGACCGCACGGTCGTGGGCGCGGGCGGCGCGCGCTGGTCGAAGCCGGCGAATCTCGCCCGGACCTGATCCCGCCCGAGCTGCCACGGCCGCGGCGAGCCGGCGTCGGCGCCAGGCTCGCCGTCGTACGGTCACCCCGCGCGGCGCAGATCCAGCGTGCGCGGGTGCTCGCGGGAGCGCAGCAGTGGCGGCTCCTGCATCGGACCCGGCGTGTGGCCGAACGGGAAGAACCGCGCGCGGCGCCGCGCCTCGGCCTCGTTCGCATTCACCGGGAAACGGTCGTAGCTGCGTCCCCCGGGATGCGAGACGTGGTGCGTGAGCCCGCCCAGGCTGCGCCCGCTCCAGCGGTCGTACACGTCGAACACCAGCGGTGAGTGCGGCTGCACCATCGGATGCAGCGAGGAGGGCGGGTTCCACGCCTTGAAGCGCACGCCGGCCACGTACTCGCCGGCGCGGTCGGTCGGGTCGAGCGGCACCGCGCGGCCGTTGCAGGCCAGGACGTAGCGTTCCTCCACCCAGCCGCTGACCCGCGCCTGCACGCGCTCCACCGAACTGTCGACATACCGCACCGTGCCGCCGCCGCCCGGCTCCTCGCCCAGCACGTGCCAGGGCTCCAGCGCGTGGCGCAGCTCCAGCCCCATGCCACGCAGCGTCACCTCGCCAATCTGCGGGAAGCGGAAGGCGAGATGCGGCTCGAACCAGGCCGGATCGAGCGGGAAGCCGAGGCCCGACAGCTCCTCGAGCGCGTCGTCGAAATCCTGCGCCACGTAGTGCGGCAGCATGAACTCGTCATGCACGCGGGTGCCCCAATGCACCAGCCGCCGCTCGTAGGGACGCTCCCAGAACGCCGCGATCGCCGAGCGCATCAGCAGCATCTGCGCCGCCGACATCCGCGCATGCGGCGGCATCTCGAGCGCACGGAACTCGACCAGCCCGCGACGGCCGGAGCTGGTCTCCGGCGCGTACAGCTTGTCGATGCAGAACTCGGTCCGGTGCGTGTTGCCGGTCATGTCGGCGAGGATGTTGCGGAACAGCCGGTCGGTGACCCAGGGCGCCACCGGCTCCTTGGCGCGGATCTGCGAGAAGGCGATCTCCAGTTCGGCCAGGCTGTCCTGCCGCGCCTCGTCGACGCGCGGATGCTGGCTCGTCGGCCCGATGAACTGCCCGCTGAACAGGAACGACAGGCTCGGGTGGTTGTGCCAGAAACCAACCAGCGACTTCAGCAGGTCGGGGCGGCGCAGGAACGGCGAGTCGGCGGGGCTGGCCGCCCCCATCACGACGTGGTTGCCACCGCCGGTGCCGACATGGCGGCCGTCCAGGTTGAACTTCTCGGTCGCGAGCCCGACCTGGCGCGCTTCCTCGTACAGCTCCTCGGTGCGCCCGACCATCTCGGCCCAGCTCGCGGCGGGATGCACGTTGACCTCGATCACGCCGGGATCGGGCGTGACCGAGAAATGCACCAGCCGCTCGTCCTCCGGCGGCAGATAGCCTTCCAGGATCACCTTTCGGCCCATCTCGGTCGCGGTGTCCTCGATCGCGGCCGACAGCGCGAGCCAATCCTCGGCCGCGGTCAGCGGCGGGAAGAAGATGTGCAGCAAGCCGTTGCGCGCCTCCACCGTGAGCGCGGTGCGCACCACGGCGGGGTCGCTCTTGCCCACCACCGGCAGCTCCTGCGGCACCGGCCGGAAGCGCTCGATCGGGCGGCCCGGTCCCTCGACCATGCGCATCGCCTGGGCGGAGGGCAGGGGCGGCTTCGGCGCGAACGGATCGGGGGGGAGGTCGACCTCCAGGTCCTCGTCGCTGACCCAGGGCAGGCTCTCGAGCGGCAGGCGCAGCCCGATCGGGCTGTCGCCGGGGATCAGGAACAGCTCGCCGGCGCGGAAGAACCACTTGCCCGACTGCCAGCGGCGTGCCCCGTCCTGCATCACCCGCCGCAGCGGCAGCACGCTGCCCACCGGGGCGGCGAGGCCCTGGCCGAACACGCGGGCCAGCCGTTCGCGCTCCAGCGGGTCGCGCAGTCGCGACTCCTCGGCGAGCACGTTGGCCGGCAGCCGATGCTCCTTCCAGAGATAGTAGTGGGTGTCCTCATGCGCCGGGATGACCAGCGACGGGTCGACCTGCAGCCGTTCCGCCAGCCGCGTCGCAAAGCCGGCGGCGTCCGCGGCGCTGGCGTCGTCGCGGTCCTCGACGGAGGCGAGCAGGGCACGGTCGCGCCACACCGGCTCCCCATCCGCGCGCCAATGCGCGAGCAGCGCCCAGCGCGGCAGCGGCTCGCCCGGGTACTGCTTGCCCATCCCGTGCTGCAGCACCGCGCCCGGCGACCACTTGTCGATCAGCCGGCGAATCAGGCGTTCGGCGAGGATCTGCTTGGTCGGACCCAGCGCGTCGGTGTTCCACTCGGGTGCGTCGATGTCGGAGGCGGAGACGAAGGTGGGCTCGCCGCCCATGGTCAGGCGCACGGCGCTGCGGGCGAGCGCGCGGTCCACCTCGGCGCCCTGCGCGAGGATCGCCTGCCAGGTCGCCTCGGTGTACGGCTTGGTGGTGCGCGGCGTCTCGCGGATGCGACGGACCGACATCTCGAAGTCGAAGCTGACCTCGGCCTTCTCCACCATGCCGGTGATCGGCGCGGCCGAGATCGGGTCGGGGCTGGCGGCGAGCGGGATGTGGCCCTCGCCGCAGAACAGGCCGGAGGTGGCATCGAGCCCCACCCACCCGGCGCCCGGCAGATAGACCTCGGCCCAGGCATGCAGGTCGGTGAAGTCGGCAGAGGGTCCCGGCGGACCTTCCAGCGGCTTCACGTCGGGCGCGAGCTGGATCAGGTAGCCGGAGACGAAGCGCGCCGCGTAGCCGAGGAGGCGCAGCATCTGCACCAGCAGCCAGGCGGAGTCACGGCAGGATCCCTTGCCGCCGCCCAGCGTCTGCTCCGGCGTCAGCACTCCGGGCTCCAGGCGCACGATGTATTCGACCCGGTGCTGCACCAGCGCGTTCAGCGCGACCAGCATCTGCACGGTCGGCTGCTCCGCGCGCGACACCTGCGCGAGCAATGCGGTGAGCTGCGGGCCGGGCGTGTCGACGCGGCGATACGGTGCGAGTTCGGCCTCGAGGACCGGGTCGTAGGTGAATGGGTACTGTTCCGCCTCGGGCTCCAGGAAGAAGTCGAACGGGTTGATCGTCACCATGTCGGCGACGAGGTCGACGGTGACCTCGAACCGATCGACGCGTTCGGGGAACACCACGCGGGCGAGGTGATTGCCCTGCGGATCCTGCTGCCAGTTGAGGAAATGCGGCTTCGGCGCGATCGTCAGGTCGTAGCTGACGATGCCCGTGCGGGTGTGCGGCGCGGGACGCAGCCGGATGGTCTGTGGCCCCAGCGTGACCAGGCGATCGTAATGGTAGGAGGTGCGATGGGTCAGCGCGACATGCAGCGGCATCAGGGGCTCTTGTGCTGGCGAAGCCAATGATGCGTTGCAGCACGTTGCTCCCGGCTCGCGCAAGCTTGAAGCAGCGGCCCAACGCGCTGGCGTCATGTATGGAGGCGTGCCGGCCTGCCCGCGAACTGGGCGCCCGCACCCCGTTCCGTGACCGGTCCGCGGCCGCGAATGGGATCGCAACCGGGCGCCCCTCTCGACCACCCTGGCTTCATCGCCTAACGTTGGGGCAAGCCGTCCCGAGGCGTCGCCTCCGGACCGGGGGGAAACGAACAGCGATATTTCGGGAGAGATGATGTCTAGTCTCAACTATGCCGCACCCACGACGGTGGATGAGGCGGTCAAGCTCCTGGCCGGTGCGTCCGGCCTCGCCAAGGTCCTCTCTGGTGGCACCGACCTGCTGGTGCAGCTTCGTGCCGGCCGGCTGAAGCCGGACCTGATCGTCGACACGAAGAAGATCCCCGGCATCATCGGCATCCGCAAGGGCTCCGACGGCGGCTTCGTGATCGGCGCCGCGACCCCGGGCGCCGAGGTCGAGGCGAACGCCGAGCTGAACGCGGCCTGGCCGGGTCTCGTGGAAGCGCTCGACCTGATCGGCTCCACCCAGGTGCAGGGGCGGTGCTCGCTGGCCGGCAACCTGTGCAACGCGTCCCCCGCGGCCGACAGCGTGCCCGCCCTGTACGCCGCCGGCGCGATTGCCGTGGTGGTGGGCAGCAAGGGCAGGCGCGAGGTGCCCGTCGAGCAGATTCCGACCGGTCCCGGCCGCACCTCGCTCGCGAAGGACGAGTTCATCCTGGAGTTCAAGCTGCCGCCGCGCGGTCCCCGCTCCGCCGATGCGTATCTGCGCTTCATCCCGCGCACCGAGATGGACATCGCGGTGGTGGGCTGCGGCATCAACGTCACGCTCGACGAGAAGGGCGTCTGCACCGCGGCGCGCGTGGCGCTGGGCGCGGTGTCGCCGACCGTGATCATGGTGCCGGAAGCGGCGCAGATCCTGGTTGGCCACACGCTGGACGCCGATACGCTGGCCAAGCTCGATGCCGCGGCGCAGGCGGCGGCGAAGCCGATCACCGACAAGCGAGGCACGGTGGAATACCGGAAGAAGATTGCGGGCGTGCTGGCCCGCCGGGTGGCGGCGATCGCGTTCGATCGTGCGCAGGGCAAGACGAACGGGAAGGCGCACTGAGATGGCGAAGCAACACGTCACTGCCGTGATCAACGGCGAGGAGACCGAGTTCCTGTGCGAAACCCAGCAGACCATGCTGGACGTGCTGCGCGACGTGATCGGCCTGACCGGCAGCAAGGAAGGCTGTGCGTCGGGCGACTGCGGCGCCTGTTCGGTGATCGTGGACGGCCGCCTGGTCTGCTCCTGCCTGATGCTGGGCGTGGAGGCCGAGGGCAAGGCGATCACCACGATCGAGGGTGTCGCCGACGGCGAGACGCTGCATCCGGTGCAGCAGAAGTTCCTCGAGCATGCCGCGCTGCAGTGTGGCTTCTGCACGCCGGGCCTGATCGTGGCCGCCAAGGCGTTGCTGGATGAGAATCCGAACCCAACTGAGACCGAGGCCCGCTACTGGCTGGCCGGCAACCTGTGCCGCTGCACGGGCTACGACAAGGTGATCCGCGCCGTCATGGACGCCGCGGCCGTCATGCGAGGAGAGGCAGCCCGATGAATTACGTCGCGTCCGATTTGAAAGTCGTCGGCACCCGTCCGATCCGTCCCGATGGCGTCGACAAGGTGACCGGCCGCGCGGTGTTCGCGGCCGACACCCGCGCCGCCGGCATGCTGTGGGGCAAGATCAAGCGCTCGCCGCACGCGCACGCCCGGATCCTGTCCATCGACACGTCCAAGGCGATGGCGCTGCCCGGCGTGAAGGCCGTCGTCACCGCGGCCGATTTCCCCGACATCCCTTCGGAAGAAGCGTTCGTCGGCGAAGGGCCGATGAACTTCCGCGACCTCGCGCTGAACGTGATGGCGCGCAGCAAGGCGCTGTACGAGGGCCATGCGGTCGCCGCGGTCGCCGCGACGACGCAGGAGATCGCCGACCGCGCGCTCGAGTTGATCGACGTGCAGTACGAGGTGCTGCCCTTCGTGATCGACGTCGAGGCGGCGATGGCCCCCGACGCGCCGGTCCTGCATGACGACCTGTTCACCGCGGGCGTCACCCCGAAGCCCGAGAAGCCGTCCAACATCGCGAAGGTGGTGACCTTCAAGAAGGGCGACGTCGAGGCGGGCTTCAAGGATGCCGAGGTGGTGGTCGAGGGCCGCTACACGACGCAGCCGGTGCACCAGGCCTATATCGAGCCACATGCCTGCCTCGCCAGCTACCAGCCGGACGGGCAGGTGACGATCCACGCCTCCAGCCAGGGCCATTTCATGGTCCGCGCCTACACGGCGAAGCTGCTGGGCATGGACATGGCGAACATCCGCGTGAACCCCGCCGAGATCGGCGGCGGCTTCGGCGGCAAGACGCTGATCTACCTGGAGCCGGTGGCCGTCGCTCTGTCCAAGAAGGCGGGTCGCCCGGTGAAGATCCAGATGACCCGGGAAGAGGTGTTCCGCGGCTCCGGCCCGACCTCCGGCGCCTGGGTCGAGGTGAAGATCGGCGCCAAGAAGGACGGCACCATCGTCGCCGCCCAGCAGGTGCTGAAGTTCCAGGCCGGCGCCTTCCCCGGTTCGCCGATCGGGCCGGGCTGCATGTGCGGCTTCGCCATGTATGACCTGCCGAACGTCGACGTGGTCGGCTACGACGTGGTGTCCAACCGTCCGAAGGTCGCGGCCTATCGCGCCCCCGGCGCGCCGATCACCTCCTTCGCGGTCGAGAGCGCGATGGACGAGCTCGCCCGCAAGCTGGGCATGGATCCGCTCGCGCTGCGCGAGAAGAACGCGGCGAAGAACGGCACCAAGACCCATTACGGGCCGGTGCACCAGAATATCGGCTTCACCGCCGTGCTGGACGCCGTGAAGGCGCACCCGCACTGGAAGACGCCGGTGAAGGAGGGCCAGGGCCGCGGCCTCGCCGTGGGCTTCTGGTTCAACATCGGCGGCGAGTCGACCGCGACCGTGCATGTGAACGAGGACGGCTCCGTCACCGTCGCGACCGGCAGCCCCGATATCGGCGGCTCGCGCGCCTCGATGGGCATGATGGTGGCCGAGGTGCTGGGCATCGACGTCGCCCGCGTGAAGGCGACGGTGGCCGACACGGCCTCGATCGGCTTCACCCACCTGACCGGCGGCTCCCGCGTCACCTTCGCGACCGGCATGGCGGCGACGCAGGCGGCCGAGAAGGTGGTCGACGACCTGAAGAAGCGCGCGGCCGCGACCTGGGAGATCCCGGTCGAGGCGGTGGAGTGGAAGGACGGCAAGGCGTATCCGGCCGGCTCCAATGCCGGCGCGTTCGAGCCGCTCGACCTCGCGGCGCTGGCCTTGAAGGCGGCGCGGACCGGTGGCCCGATCGTCGCCGAGGTGTCGGTGAACGCGCAGGGCGCCGGTGCGGGCTTCGGGGCGCATATCTGTGACGTGACGGTCGACAAGGAGACCGGCCACGTGACGATCGAGCGCTACACCGCGATCCAGGACGTCGGCCGCGCGATCCACCCGAGCTACGTGGAAGGCCAGATCCAGGGCGGTGCGGCGCAGGGGATCGGCTGGGCGCTGAACGAGGAGTACATCTACAACACCAAGGGGCAGATGGAGAATCCGGGCTTCCTGGATTACCGCGTGCCGGTCGCGTCCGACGTGCCGATGATCGAGGCGGTGCTGGTCGAGGTGCCGAACCCGCGCCATCCGTTCGGGGTGCGTGGCGTGGGCGAGGTGCCGATCGTGCCGCCGATGGCCGCCATCGCCAACGCGATCAAGAGCGCGACTGGCGTGCGGATGCCGAACCTGCCGATGTCGCCGCCGAAGGTCCGCGCCGCCCTCGACGCCGCGGGCTGAGCGGGCTTCGTGCCCACGGTCCACTTTTCTTCCGGCTCCGGCTGCCAGGCCTTCACGGGCGGGCAGTCGGAACTGGAGGTGGAGGCGACCACTTTCCGCCGGCTTGTCCTGGAACTGGAGCAGCGATTTCCGGGCCTGGGCAAGCAGGTGGAGGAAGGCATGGCCGTCGCGATCGACGGCGAGATCTTCCAGGACGCGTATCACGCGGAGCTGAAGCCGGGCAGCGAGATCTACCTGATCCCGAAGATCGCGGGGGGGTAGGCGGGCGCGGTCCGCCGTTGCTCCACGGGCGCCCTGCCTGCGTTCACCGGCGCTTTTCAAGCATCTCCCGAGTTGCGTCGATGAGGCTTCAGGTGCCCCGCGCAATGCTCTCCGCTTGTCCCCAATGGCCCATCGGCTGCGACTTGTAGGTCAGTCGCTTGGCTTGGGCGACGAACTCGTAATGCGAGAAGCCGTCATGGACCCGGACATGGCGCAAGATGCGGGCCCGGTCCGGGTCGTCGGAAAGCAGGATGGCGATCAGGCCGCGGGTGAGTGCACCTGGACCTGTCGTTCCCCAGATGGAGGGGCGTGTGCCCGCCCGCGCGGCGGCGCGCAGGGCCGAGATGACGAAGTCCAATGCGGCCTTGATGACGGGATGCCCGGGAATGCAAGCAATGAAGAGATTGTTAAGGTTGAGCTTCCGCTCGCCGCCATCCTCGCTGGGGACGGCCGTCACGACGATCAGTTCGGCATCGGTGGTCTGGCGCATCAGCCACGCGGCGCCCGCCATCAACTCGTCATCTGCATCGACGTAGAAACCACCGAAGACATTCAGATAGAGCAGCCGGAAGAAGTCGGCCTTCATCGCCGGGTGGTAGCAGGCAAGATACAGGTCCTGGATCTCCGATCCGTAGGTGGACAGGATGAATCGGGCAGCGTCCGCGTCGTTGAACAAGGTGTAGCGCGCGGGCCCGAAGAACTGTCGCCACGCATCCGACAAGGCCTGGATCTCGTCCGGAGGTGGCGCCTTGTCCCAGAACTGGATCAGCGTGCGCGGTATGCGCGCCTCCGCGGTCTCACCCTCGATCCTGGCAGGCTGCGTCTGGGAACGCACCATCTCCATGTTCATGACCGGGCGCGTCATGACCACGGGCTGCAGCTCACCCGCCAGCACCGCTGCCTGCAGCGCGTATTTGAACGCGACCAGCAGCGTTGACTCGTCGTGCAGCCATGTCCGGCAGCAGGCCTGCAGCTCGGGCAGGCGGCGCTGGCGCAGGAGGTCCGTCGCGCGCTGCAGCATGTCGTCGCTCTGCAGCATCCCGTCGCTCTGCGGCCTCCCCTCGACGTGGCGGCTTTGCGGATCAGCAACCCGTCTCAACGTCGCGATGTCATTATCGCCGAGTTGCCATGCGGCCGAATGCCGGTCGAGGCAGGCGCGCGCCGCGTCGTTGCCGGCGAGCAGACATGCCGTCTCGATCACCGTCGTGGCCGCGCGGAGACCGCGGACTGGCGCGAGGTCGAGGGCGCTGAACCATCGCAGCGCGGCGTGCGGACGTCCCCAACGTGCCAGTTCCGCGCATGCGGCGGCTGCCTCGACGGGTGGCAAGGTTCGTGCCTGCGCGCGTTTCTTGTCGGCGCGAAGTCGGGTTCGAACCGCCGCGAGGTCCGTGCCGGCACGTTCGAGCAGCCTGGCATCGCGTGACGCCGGATCGACACGCTGCCGGGATGCCTGCGCGAGCACCCTGGCCGCGACTCCATAGCGACGCAGGCGAAGATTGCAGCAGCACCATTCGGCCAGCAGCCAGGATGGGGGCGAGGTGCAACGCGAGATCAGGTCCGCAAGCAGTGGTTCGGCAGCGCAATCATCCGCCAAGGTCGCCAGTGCGCTTCGGAAGCCGACCGTCGCCCAATAGTGGGTCGGGCGAAGCACCAAAGCCTGTGCCAGATCCGTCGCCGCCCCATGCAGGTCGAACATCCGCAGCTTGAGATCGCCGCGCAGGTAGCGTGCGTTGAAGCCCTTTTCGAAGCGGGCGGTCGCCTGCTCGTACAATCGGAGCGCGAGGTCGGGTTCTGCCTTGTAGAGAGCGTCCTGAGCGTCCCGCAACAGATCGAAGTACTGGTTCGGGAGCGGGTGTGTCAGCGGGTTGGTTTCCCACTCGGGAAAGTAATACAGGGTCGGCGGTCGGCCCTCGAAAACACCGTGGCGCTCATAGTGTGATGCCAGACGCGCGTGATCGTTCGGGCCGAACAACTCAGGAAAGCGACTGTTGACCGCTCGGTAGAAGCCCGGCTCGAATGGAAGCAGACGCGTCAACTGGCGATAGAGATTGCGCAGCGCCTCGATGGGGACTTCGACTGTCTCATTCCCGGCGCGATAGTTGCAGGCCTCGAGAAAGTCCGGGAAAGGCGGGACATGCTGACCGGGCGGGCAGGGCGGTTGCTCATACCCAGAGGATGTGTCGTCACCGCTCACGCATCGAACTCCGGTGAACCGCTTCGCTGGGCATGCCGCGTTGTCGCCGAGCGGAGCGCGCCGACAGCGACACGGTCATTTAGGTCAGCGCCGTCGGAGTTGGCAAGGTAACCAAAACGAATTCGCAATGGAGTGGGGTCGCCACGAGCGGACCGCCGCCAACTCGGATCCGGGATCGGCTCCGCCGCCCTACCGCACCGACGCCATCGCATCGGCCCCCAACGTGACCCCGGTCAGGTACATCGTCACGTCGCCGAACCACCGCGTCTCGAAGCTCATGCGCACCGGAATCGGCGGCGTGTTCGGCGCCACCTGCGCCAGCCACGCCACCCCATGCAGCGGCTTGCGGTCCGCCGCCCGGTCGCCCGCCAGGCGGAACCCCGCCACCAACTCACCCCGGAAACTGCACCGCAGGGCCGACCCGGCGTAGCTCGACCGGCTGCTCGGTGCCAGCACCTCCGGCCCGTCCGTCCGCGCCGAGACTTCCGTCGCACGCCGGCCGTCATAGGTGTGCACCGTCGCCTCGCACCGGCCAGTGGTGGCGACCTGGTGGATCAGGTCGGCGATCGCGCTCAGGCTGTCGATCGTGTTCGCCTGCAGGGCAGGGGGAACCGGCTCACGCTCGCCCTCGTTCGGCGGCACCAGCGCACGAACCACCGGCTTGCCGTCCTGATAGTCGATCCGCGCGACCCGCGGCTCCCCATGCCACTCGCCCACGCCCTGGAACTCGCGCGGCACCGGCGCGCCGTCCTGCCAGGTGCCGTCCACCTGGTTGAACTGATGGCCGTGATAGAAGAACCCCACCAGCCCGGTGGTGCGGTAGACCATCCGCATCTGATAGGTCCAGGGCCCGAGACCAAAGCCGGCCTCGACTTCGGCCACCGGCAACCCGGCCGCGTAGGTGCGGTACTCCGCCCGCAGTTCTGCCGCCGCGGCGGAGGTCGCGCCCAGCCAGGGCGCGGCGAGGCACGGGAGGATCAGGCGGAGCGGCGCGGCACGTGTCCTCATGATCTCGACGTATGTTGCGCTGCATGAAAGACAAGCCCCGCTGGCGCGTTGGCACGGGTTCACAACCCAGGCGCCCCCGCCTAGCTTCCCCCGACTCGAATCCAGGAGGAACGCCAGATGGCAGGGATGATGGACGGCAAGGTCGCGGTGGTCACCGGGGCCGGCGGCGGAATCGGACGCGAGATCGCCATCATGATGGCGGCCGCCGGCGCCAAGGTGATCGTCGCCGATATCGGTGCCTCGCTGACCGGTGAGGGCGGCTCCGCCACCCCGGCCGAACAGACCAAGGCGATGATCGAGCAGAAGGGCGGGCAGGCCGCGATCTGCACCGAGTCCGTCGCGAGCTGGAGCGGCGCGCAGAAGATCATCCAGTCCGCGCTCGACAATTTCGGCCGCATCGACGCCGTGGTGAACAATGCGGGCATCCTGCGCGACGTGATCTTCCACAAGATGACCGAGGACGACTGGCTGTCCGTCATCGCCGTCCACCTGAACGGCTGCTTCTTCGTCTCCCGCGCGGCGGCGGAGCACTACCGCAAGCAGGAGAGCGGCACTTTCGTGCACATGAGCTCCACCTCCGGCCTGATCGGCAATTTCGGCCAGGCCAACTACTCGGCCGCCAAGCTCGGCATCACCGCGCTGTCGAAGTCGATCGCGCTCGACATGCAGCGCTACGGCGTGCGCTCCAACTGCATCGCGCCCTTCGCCTGGAGCCGCATGACCAGCTCCATCCCGGCCACCACACCGGAGCAGCAGGCGCGGGTCGCCAAGATCCAGCAGATGACCCCCGACAAGAACGCGCCGATGGCGGTGTTCCTGTCGTCCGACGCGGCCAAGGGCGTGAGCGGCCAGGTGTTCGGGTGCCGGATGAACGAGATGATCCTGTTCAGCTCGCCCCGGCCCATCCGCATCGTGCACAGCGCCGAGGGCTGGACGCCGGAGACCATCGCCGAACGCTGCATCCCGGCGATGAAGTCGGCGTTCATGCCGCTCGATCGCTCCGGCGAGGTGTTCGGCTGGGATCCGGTCTGACGACAGGCGAAACCGGCGGCGGGACACGACCTGCCGCCGGCTCGCCACGCAGATGGCGCTCCGACGCACTCTCCTCCGTCCGATCCGGTAGCGGATGAGCGATCGCTCCCGAACGCAGCCCGATCCCGCCGGGGCGCCGCGGACCAGCGAGGTCGCCATCATCGGCGCCGGCTTCGGCGGGATCGGCATGGCGATCCGCCTGCGTCAGGCCGGGATCGACGATTTCGTCCTGCTCGAGCAGGCAAGCGATATCGGCGGCACCTGGCGCGACAACCACTATCCGGGCTGCGCCTGCGATATCCCCGCCAACCTCTACTCGCTGTCCTTCGCCCCGCGCGCCGCATGGTCGCGCCGCTATCCCACGCAGCCGGAAATCCTCGACTACCTGCACGATTGCGTCGCCCGTTTCGACCTGCAGCCACATCTGCGGCTGGGCGCGGCATTGCAGGAGGCGGTGTTCGACGCCGCGCGCGGCCTGTGGTGCCTGCGCCTCGCCGATGGCGCGCGGATCGAGGCGCGCATGCTGGTGCTGTCGCTGGGCCAGCTCCATCGCCCGGCGATCCCGGCGGTCGAGGGGCTCGACCGGTTCGCAGGTCCCTGCTTCCACTCGGCGCGCTGGGACCACGGCGTCGACCTCGCGGGCAAACGCGTCGCGGTGATCGGCACCGGTGCCAGCGCCATCCAGTTCGTGCCCAGGATTGCCGAACAGGCCGCGCAGCTCGATGTGTACCAGCGCACGCCACCCTGGATCCTGCCGAAGCATGATCCGGCGGCGGAGCCGCTGCGCCTGCGCGCCCTGCGTCTCGTGCCCCTCCTGCGCCGCACGCTGCGCGCCGTGACCTACTGGCAGCATGAGGCGCGCGCCGTCGGCTTCGTGCTGGCGCCGCGGCTGATGCAGGCGGTCGAACGTCGCGCGCGCAGTCACGCCAAGCGCCAACTCGCGGATGGCGACGTGCGCAGCGCCATGACGCCGGAGTACCGTATCGGCTGCAAGCGCATCCTGCTGTCGAACGACTTCCTGCCGGCGCTGAACCGCCCAAACGTGACGCTGCTCACCCGGCCGATCGCGCGCGTGACTCCGGCGGGGGTGTGCACGGACGACGGCGTGGAACGGCCGGCCGACGTGCTGATCCTCGCCACCGGCTTTCGCGCCTCCGACCCGCTGGGCGACCTGCGGATCATCGGGCGTGACGGCGCCAACCTCGCCCAGGCATGGCGCGACCGCCTGCCCACCCGGCTCGGGTTGGCGATGCCAGGCTTCCCCAACCTGTTCCTGCTGGGCGGCCCCAACACCGGCCTGGGCCACAACTCCGTGGTGTTCATGCTGGAGGCGCAGATCGACCACATCCTGCACTGTCTGCGCCGGATGCGCTCGCGCCGCGCCACCGAGATCGAGGTCAGTGCCCGCGCGGCACAGCGCGCGGAGGAAGGCCTGCGGCGGCGCATGGCCCGCACCGTGTGGATGGCGGGTTGCCGGAGCTGGTATCTCGATGCCACCGGCCACAACACCGCGCTGTGGCCGGGCTTCAGCATCGGCTACTGGCTGCGGACCCGCTTCACCGCAGCCTCGGTGTACCGCCTGCGCGACGCGGACACCCCACGCCGGACCACCGACCGCGCAAGCGACGATCGCGTTTCGCCGACCGCTCATGCCGGCGCCGTTCCAGGCCGCCGGGATTGAGGCGCCTTGGGAGCCGGGGCAGATTGCCCGCATCATGACCGCCAATCTTTCCAGTGTCCTGTTCGATCCGCGGCGCATCGCGCTGATCGGGGCTTCCACCGACGCAAGCCGGCTCACCGCGCGCGCCCAGGTCTATTTGCGTCGCCATGGCTTCACCGGAGAGCTGTTCCCGGTGAACCCGCGCGCCGAAACGGTGCTGAACGAGCGCGCCTACAAGTCGTTGCGGGACGTCCCGAGCGAAGTCGATTTCGCCTATGTGCTGGTGAACACGCAGAACGTCGAAGCGGCGATCGGCGACTGCGTGGCGCGCGGCGTACCGGTCGCCTGCGTGCTGGCCGACGGCTTCGCCGAGGCAGGGCCGGAGGGTGTCGCGCTGCAACGACGCATCGTGGACGCCGCGCGCGAAGGTGGGCTGCGGCTGCTGGGGCCGAATTCCATGGGCGTGATCAACGTCCCCGCGCACACCGCCTGTTCGGTCAACGCGGTGCTCGAGATCGACGCGCTCCCACCCGGTCGCTGGTCGCTCGTGTCGCATTCCGGCAGCGTGATGGGCACGCTGGCGTCGCGGGCAGCGGCACGCGGCTGCGGTTTTGCCAAGATCGTCGGCACCGGCAACGAGGCCGACCTTTCCGCCGGCGAGATCGCCGACATGCTGGTGGACGACCCGGACACCGACGCGATCCTGCTGTTCCTGGAGACGATCCGTCATCCGGACCTGTTCGAGCGCGCGGCGCGTCGCGCGCATGCGGCGGGCAAGCCCATCGTCGCGTACAAGCTCGGTCGCTCGGAGGCGGCGGCGAAACTTGCCACCACCCACACCGGCGCGCTGGCCGGCTCCGATGCTGCCGCCGACGCATTCTTCCGCGCGATCGGCATCGTGCGCGTCGACCAGTTGGAGGCGCTGCTGGAAATCCCGCCGCTGCTGCTGGGCCGTTGTCCGGTAGCGGCGCCGAAACGCGCCGTGCGCATCGTCACCACCACCGGCGGCGGCGGCGCCATGGTGGTGGATCGTCTCGGCATCGCGGGCATCGCCACCGCGCACATGCTGGACACGACGCTGGCGGGCGCCAGCAAGGACCAGGTCGCCAAGGCGCTGCATGCGGCGCGCGACGCGGACGACGCGGACCTCGCCATCGCCGTGATCGGCAGCTCTGCCCAGTTCCGCCCGCAGGAGGGCGTCGCCGGCGTCATCGCCTCGCAGGGCCGCAACCCGATCTGCGCCTTCCTGGTGCCGGAAGCGCCCGCCGCGCTGCGCCTGCTCTCCGAGGCCCGCGTCGCCGCCTTCCGCACGCCCGAGGCCTGCGCCGACGCGGTGCGCGCCTATTTGTCCTGGCAACCGCCACGCGCCACCCCCGACCCTGGCGACGTGTCCGCTGCGCATGCCCTGCTCGCCGCCGCGCAGGACGAACCCGGCGCCCGCGCGGTGTTCGCCGCACTCGGCGTGCCGAACGGGGCGGTGCCGGTCGATCCCGACGCGCCGCCGCCGCTTTCCTATCCGGTCGCGCTGAAAGCCGTCTCGGCCAGCATCGCGCACAAGACCGAGGCCGGTGCGGTGGCGCTGAACGTTGCCGATGCCGCCGCCCTGCGTCGCATCGCCGCCGAGATGCGCGCACGGATCGGCGACCAGATCAGCGGCTTCATCGCGCAGCCGATGGCGAAGGGCATTGCCGAGGCGATCCTGGGCTACCGCCGTGACCCGCTGGTCGGCCCCGTCGTCGCGCTCGGCGCCGGTGGCGTGCTGGCGGAGGTCTATCGCGACGTGGTGCTGCGCCTCGCCCCGGTCACCGAGGCGGAGGCGATGGAGATGATCGGCGAGGTCCGCGGCCTCGCGCCCGCGCGCGGCTATCGCGGGCTGCCGAAGGGCGACCTCGACGCGCTCGCCCGCGCGGTCGCGGCGTTCTCCCGCCTCGCCGCGTTGGCGGAGATGACGGAGGCGGAGATCAACCCGCTGATCGTCATGCCGGAGGGGCAGGGCGTGGTGATGGCCGACGCGCTGCTCGCCTGCGGCGCGTGCTGACGGTGCGGACCCACGCCTGATCCCGCTGCCCGGACGCTCACGACCTGCCGGGAGTCGGCCGCGTGTCGTCGATGCGGCGCGCGGCCGCCCCGCCAGCCCGGCGCGTCAGGCACCAGGGCTCAGGTGCTTGTCCCGGTAGGCGGTCCAGAACGCCTCCCATTGATCTTCCGGCTTGCCCTTGAACTGGTTCCGCGCATCGGTCCACCCGGCCGTGACCTTCTGCAGCCGCGCGAGGCGCTTGGCCTGCCAGTCCTCGGCCTCGGCGGTCCACCAGCCCTTCTCCTTCATGAACCGGATGGTGCCGTCGTGGAACGGCGCGTCCGCCCGCGGCAGTCCGGACATGCTGGGCGCCCAGTTCGCGGAACTGCCGGTGGTCCCCTTGATGTCGTCCATCCCCTCGTTGACGGCGCTCACCAGTGCATACACCTCGTCGGCGCTGGTCTTGGCGTAGGTGGTGATCATCGGATAGCGGATGCCGATCAGCTCCACGCCGCCGGGCGGGATCCCCGCGCCCGCGGTCTCGCGCCGCGGCTCGAGGAAGTCGAGCGTCTTCTGCATTCGCGCCCAGCCTTCCTTGTCGTCCACCGGGAAGGGCGGCCAGGTCAGGCCGCGCGGGCTTGCCTCGATCTCGCGCATGTTGGCCGAGGTGGTCACGCTGCCCATGCCGTCGAGCTGGTTGTTGACAATCGCCGTCTTCATGGCGTTGTAGCTGCCGAACCAGACGACCTCGATGTCGCTCTCCTTCAAGCCGGCAAAGTCCAGATAGGCCTGGTTCTTCACGTTCACGGAGGGGTTGCCCTTGACGTAGCCGATGCGCTTGCCTTTCAGCTCGCTCATCTTCGTCATCCCGGTGTCCTTCGCCATCGCCAGGCCGTTGGTGGCAGGCCGGGCCAGCACCACACGCAGGTCCTGCGGTCCCCAGGACTCGTCGGCGAAATCCTCGGTGCCTTCGGTCGCGAAATACAGCTCGTTCGCCAGGAAGCCGTAATTCGCGCGCCCCTGCTTGATCGGCAGCAGGCGCCCGATCGACGTGCCCGAAGGCATGATGCGCACCCGGATCGCGTTCCGCTTCTGCAACGCCTCCGCGATCGCCGAGGCCTCGACATAGCCGGAGGAGCCGAGGTCATAGGCGGTCCAGATGGAACTGCTCGGCAGTTTTTGCGCCCGGGCGGGCCGCGACGACGCGACCCCCAGCGCGGCGGTCATTGCAGTACCCACGACGACGGCTCGTCTCGTTGGCATTTCAACCTCCCAGTAATGATGCACGCCTTGTCAGTGCGGCGCGCTTGATGAAGACGTGTATGCAAATGGCGACCCAGGGTGTCAAATGCGAGCGGGAAGCTTTCCCCCGCGACCCGAAGGGCCACAGGACGAAAGCCGGCATCTGAAGCCGGCAAACAAAACGATGCAGGGAGTTACGGACCATGACGACGACGGCACGCGACGCGGCGCCCGCGCTGGTGCTCGCGCCGGAAGATGGCGGGCGCGACCGGCTCCAGGGCTGTTCCTATTGGGTGGCACTGGTCCTCGGCACCGTCGGCATCGCGATGACGATCAACCAGACCTTCAACCTCAACGTCTTCGGCGGCCCGATCATCGACACCGGGTTCTTCTACATCGTGCTCGGGCTGTTCCTCTCGCTCGCCTTCCTCGCCTATCCGTCGCACATCGCGGCGCGCCACCACATTCCCTGGTTCGACTGGCTGCTGTTCGCCGCGACGCTCGGCTGCTGCGGCTTCCTGGCCTGGAACGGCGGACGCATCGTCGCGGAAGGCTGGGACCTCAGCGCGCCGACCGGCGCAACCATCATCGCCGGCTGCGTCTGCCTGCTCGCGCTCGAGGGCCTGCGGCGCGCCGGCGGCATGGTGCTGTTCGGCATGTGCACGATCTTCGCCCTGTTCCCGTTGTTCTCGGACCACATGCCCGGCTTCCTGTGGGGGCCGGGCATGGATCTCGCCCAGACCGTGCGCGCGCACGCGATGGGGGTGGAGAGCATCATCGGCGTGCCGATGCGCACGGTCGCCTCCCTGCTGGTGGGATTCCTGGTATTCGGCTCGGCGCTGGTGGTGACCGGCGGCGGCGCCTTCTTCATGGCGCTGGCGACCGCCCTGATGGGGCGCAGCAGAGGCGGCCCGGCCAAGGTCGCCGTGTTGTCGAGCGGCTTCTTCGGTTCGCTGTCGGGCAGCGTCATCTCGAACGTCGTCACCACCGGCCAGCTCACGATCCCGACCATGAAGCGGGTCGGCTACCCCGCTCCCTATGCCGGCGCGGTCGAGGCCTGCGCGTCCACCGGCGGCGCGCTGATGCCGCCGGTGATGGGCGCGGTCGCGTTCATCATGGCGGAATTCCTGAACGTGCCGTACAGCGAGGTGATGCTCGCCGCGGTGATCCCGGCGCTGCTGTACTACGGCGTCCTGCTGCTGCAGACCGACCATTACGCCGCCCGGAACGGGCTGCGCGCACAACCCGCCGAGGAGATCCCGCAACTCGGTCCCGTGTTCCGCCAGGGCTGGCACTTCCTGTTCAGCCTCGCCCTGCTGACCTACCTGCTGCTGGTGATGAAGCAGGAGGCGCTCGCCCCGTACATCGCCACCGTCGTGCTGCTCGCGACCTCGATGCTGTTCGGCAAGGAGCGCTTCGGCCTGGCCGGGCTGCGCGACCTGATGATCGATGCCACGCGCAACATCTTCAACATCGTGGCGATCCTGGCCGGCGTGGGCTTCATCGTCGGTTCGCTGTCCTATACCGGCGTCGGCGGCGCGTTCTCGCGTGAGCTGCTGCAGTTCGCCAACGGCAACGTCTATCTGCTGCTGGTGCTGGGCGCGCTGACCAGCTTCATCCTCGGCATGGGGATGACCTCCAGCGCCTGCTACATCTTTCTCGCGATCACGCTCGGACCAGCGCTCATCGGCGCCGGGCTCGATCCGGTCGCGAGCCATCTCTTCATCCTGTACTGGGGCCTGATCAGCTTCATCACCCCGCCGGTGGCGTTGGCCGCGATCGCGGCGGCAACCATCGCGCGCGCCGATCCGTGGCGTACCGGCGTGCTGGCGATGCGGCTCGGGCTGGTGAACTTCGTCCTGCCGTTCCTGTTCGTGCTGAACCCGACACTCATCCTGCATGGCAGCCCGATCGCCATCCTGCAGGATGTCACGACCGCCCTGGTCGCGATCTGGCTGCTGGCCGCCGGCTTCGAGGGCTGGCTGTACGGGATCGGACGGATCGGGCTGGCGTCGCGGGCGATGGTGCTGATCGCGGGATTCGGATTGCTCAAGCCGGGAATGGAGACCGACCTGCTCGGCCTCGCGCTGGTCGGGTCGCTATACGCCGCCGCCATGCTGGGGCGCCGCCGTCGCCCCGCCATCTGACCTGCCGCCCGCAACGCGGCCGACGGCTCCCGCGGCCGGCACGCCCGGTGGCCGGCCTGCCGGATGCCGCGGGCGGGAGGTCGCCGCGGCCGGCGGGTGCAGCGCCGACGCGATCGCCGCCTACACGATCGCCACTGGCCGCACCGGCGCTCCCGTCGCGCCCTTGAACTTCGCGGTGGACACGCGATCCGCCGCGAGTTCCTCCAGCATGAGGTTCTCGATCAGGTAGACGCCGCACTCCGCCAATACGAACTGGTGCACCGGCATCATCAGCCCGCCATCCGGGTTCGGCAGCACTTCCACCGCCATGTTGTCCGCGCCGATCGCGACCACGCCCTGGTCCACCAGCCAGCGCGCGCCGGCCACGTCGATCCCCGGCTCGCCATGCAGGTATTTCGCGTTGTCGACGCCGAAATGGCGGCCCCAGCCGGTGCAGATCAGCGCGATGTCGCCCGGCTGCACTGCGAACCCGCCTGCCTCCGCCGCGCGTTTCAGCTCGTCCGGCGTGATCGCGCGGCCTGGCGCGAGATGCGCGCCGCCATCCAGCCCCGCCACGTCGAACAGCACGCCGCGTGTGATCATCGGCGGCGCGTTCTCGATGCCGAGCCGAGTCAGCCCCCAATCGGTCACCACGTCCGCGGCGCAGTTGCCGTTGTAGAGCATGTCGCCCTTCGAGAAGTGGCCGAGCGCGTCGATGTGGGTGCCGACATGGGTGGTCATCTCGATACGCTCGAGATTGGTGCCGGCGTCGTTGCGCGCGCCCATGCCGCGGCGGCGCTTGATGCTGTCCTTCCACGACGCCCAGATCGACATCAGGAACGGCGTCTGGTTCGGCGCCATGTAGGGCGCGCCCATCGCGATCGCATGGCTGAGGTCATACACGCGTCCCTGCCGCACGCTGCCGAACGCGGCGAGGCGTCGTTCTGGCGTCAGCAGGTTGCCCGCGCCGATCTGGTCGCTGGGTCCCCATTGCGCGTGGCTGTGCAGCAGGCCGGACATGTTTCGCTCCCCGTGTTCTGTCCTGAACGTGCAACGCGCGGCGCGGGCCGGCAACCTTTCGCTCCGGCAGGATGCGGGCCAGACTGACGCGAACGAACGAGATTCAAGAGCGATGCCGAACGCGCCGAGTGTGACTGCCGCCTTGTCCTCCCGACGTGCTTGGGTGCTGCTGACGGGTGCGTTCGTGACCTTCGCGGTCGGTGCGGGCTGCATGCATGCCTACACCGTGTTCCTCGTCGCCTTCATCGAGGCGTTCGGCTGGACGCGTGCCGACGTCTCGGTCGCCTACGCGGTCTCGCAATTCGTCGGCGGCACCAGCTCGCCGCTCGTCGGCCTGCTGGTCGACCGGCTTGGACCGCGGCGCCTGATCCTGATCGGCGGCGTCGTGCTCGCGCTGGGATCGTTGGCGACGAGTTACGCGACGGCGCTGTGGCAGATCGACCTGCTGTACGGCGTGGGCATGACGTTGGGCGCCAACTGCCTCGGCCTGGTCGTGTTCGTGCCCCTGCTGTCGCGGCACTTCGTGCGCCGGCGCGGCATGGCGGTGGCCATCGTGCAATCGGCGAATGGTTTCGCCCGTGCCTATTCCGCGCCGGTGACCACGCTGATGATCGACACGCTGGGCTGGCGCGGCGCCTATCTCTGGCAGGGCATGTTCGTGGCCGCGGTGATCGTGCCGTTGGCCGCGCTGTTCCGCGGCACCGAACGGGCAAGCGCGCGGTCGAGCGCGGACGCCCAAGGCTGGACGCTGTCGCAGGCGATCCGCACGCCGCATTTCTGGCTGCTCATGGCCGTGTACCTGTTCACCGGCCTCGGCAGCTTCCTGGTCGCGCTGCACCAGCTCGCCTTTGCCGTCGATATCGGATTCGACAAGCTCTACGCCGCCGGTGTCCTCGGCATGGGTGCGTTCCTGTCATTGCCCGGGGTGATCGTGACGGGCACGCTGTCCGACTACGTGGGACGCGAGATCTCGGCGATCGTCACCTACGGCACGTCGATCATCGGCGTGATCTGCGGCCTGCTCATCACCAGCCCGGACCAGCATCTGCTGCTGTGGCTGCACGCCTGCTTCTTCGGCCTGACCTGGGGCGCCCGCGGTCCGGCGATCACCGCCAAGACCGCGGACCTGTTTCCCGGCCCGCATCTCGGCACGATCCTCGGTGTGATCACGATCGGCACGGGCGCCGGTGCGGCGCTGGGCTCGTGGATGGCCGGCTTCGTGTTCGACGTCACTGGCAGCTACCGCGTCGCGTTCTGGCTCTCGATCCTGTTCTACCTGTGCGGCACCATCGCGTTCTGGGCGTTGCGCCGGCCGCCCGCGGTCCGCGCGTAGCCAGTGCGCGGCGCGGGCGGCAGCGCACCGCTGCGCCCGATCAGTGCGTCAGCGGAATCGCATGCCCGGTGTCGTACGCGGTGATCGTCAGCGATCCGGACGGCGTGCCCGCCAGGTTGTCGGTCGCGTACAGCGTCGACTGGCCGGAGATGTGCAGATCCCCCACCAGCGTCGAGCCGTTGTAGAGGAACATCTCCCCGACCGTCGGGGCGCTCATCTTGAACACCGCGCTCGTCGCCTGGGTGCTGTCGAGCGTGATGCTGCTCGATGCCCCGAAATCCGTCACCGGCGCCATGAACGACAATGCAGTGCTCGGCCGCCCCGCACCGGCGCCGATCTCGAGATGCCCCGAAGTGAGCTTGATGGTCTCGCTCGTCGGCGCGCTCGACACCGTCACGGTGCTGTTGCCACGGGCGACGATCGTTCCGGTTCCGGTCAGGGCGCCCACGGTGAGCTGCGCCCCGTTCAGCGTCATCGTGGAATCGTTCTCGAGCATGCCGTGCGGCAGACTGGCCGTGCCCGTCATCTGCACCGTCAGGCTCGACCCGGCGCTGAGCGTGCTCGGGCCGCCCACCAGCAGATAGCTGTTGGAGCTGACGAACTCGCCGACGTAGAGCGCGCCCGACAGATGCAGCCCGGTCGTGCGCACCACGTCCTGCTGCTGCGGATAGCCGAGATACATCGAGCCCGAGCCGCTGATGCCGCCGAGCGAGTATGTGCCGGCCTGATTGAACTGCAGCATGCCCCCGTTCAGCACCATGGAAACGCCGGTCGCGTTACCCGGCGCAACCGAGACCTGACCGCCATTGCCGATCACCGCCTTGTCGCCGGCCTGCGGCACGCCCATCGGCGTCCAGGCGCCCGGCGTCGCGAAATTGCCGGCGGTTCCAGTCCAGGTCCGCGTCACGTGCAGCACCGGGCTCGCGGTTCCGGCGGCCACCCAGGTGTCCGACGGCTTCGCCTTGCTCCACCACAGATGATCCGCGTTTTCCTGCCAGATGCGGCCGTTCGCGTAGGCGATCTCCACCACCCGCGCGCTGGTCATGTCGGACACGCCGTTCAGCGTCACGCGCCCGGACGAGATCCCCCAGGTATTGCCGCTGGCGTCCATCACGGTGGCGGTCGATCCCGCCGTCACGACGCTGCCGGAAGCGGAGGCATGCTGGTTCGGGATCGGATCGATCATCGTCCCGGTCGGCGGATACCAGGAGGCGGTCGGGGACGTCTTGCCCCACCACAGGTTGTCGGCGTTCTTCTGCCACACCGTTCCACCCTCATAGGCCATTTCGATCACGTTGGCCGTTGAGGAATCGATCACACCGTTGACGGAAACGCGACCGCCAACGATCGTCCACACGTTTCCATTTGAATCAGTGATGACTTCGCCAGGACGAGCGATGATCGTGTTGTTCGGTGATGTCATGATTTCTGCCGCCGATCGCTGAAATTCGCACTTCGTTACGGCGGGTTTAGTGTAGTTCGCTGCTTCCGCCGGCTCACGAGCCGGTGAGCAAAATCCTTGTGAACGAGACGGCGAACGATGCCGGTTCTATTCCGGATCAGTGATGGTCGACGGGTCGGGAGAGGGGCCGCTTGCCGCCGTCAGGGCGGCCGGAACGCGCCCCCTCCCGCGGCGGGGAGGGGGCGTGTCGGATCAGCGAACGACGGCGATCTGCTCGCGGCGAACCTGCACGGTCAGTTCGTCGAGGGCCTTGCCGACGCGGTCGAGCATCTCGGTCACCTCGGCCTTGGTGATGATCAGCGGCGGGCTGAAGCACAGCGCGTCGTTGACGACCGAACGGGCGATCACGCCGTGCTGCTCGCAGAGCTTCGTGAGGCGCGGGCCCACCTTGGCGGCCGGATCGAAGTTCTTGTGCGTCGCCTTGTCGGCGACCACCTCGACCGCGGCGATCAGGCCGGTGCCACGCACTTCACCCACCAGCTCGTGGTCGGCGAAGCGGCGCCGCAGCTCGCTCTGCATGTAGCCGCCGACCTCGGCGACATGGCTGCCCATGTCGAGGTCGTCGTAGATCTTCAGCGTCTCGACGGCGACCGCGGCCGGCACCGGATGTCCGGAATAGGTGAAGCCGTGGCCGAACGTGCCGATCTCGTGGCTCTGCTTGCACAGGCCCTCGAACACCGTCTCGTTCACCATCACCGCGCTGATCGGCAGATAGGAGGACGACAGCGCCTTGGCGCAGCTCAGGATGTCCGGCTTGATGTCCATCGTCTGGCTGCCCCAGTAGTTGCCGGTGCGCCAGAACCCGCAGATCACCTCGTCGGCGACCAGCAGGATGTCGTACTTCTTCAGCACCGCCTGGATCTTCGGGTAGTAGCCCTTCGGCGGGATGATCACGCCGCCGGCGCCCAGGATCGGTTCGGCCCACATCGCCGCGATGGTCTCCGGGCCTTCGGCCAGGATCAGCTTCTCGAGCTCGTCGGCGCAACGGGTCGCGAACGCCTCCTCGGACTCGCCGGCCACCGCCTCATGGTAGTGGTGCGGCGTCATCGTGTGGATGAAGCCCGGCAGCGGCACGTCGAAGGCGCGGTGGTTGACCGGCAGGCCGGTCAGCGAGGCCGACCCGATGGTGATGCCGTGATAGCCCTTGCGGCGGCCGATGATCTTCTTCTTCTGCGGCCGGCCATGCGCGTTGTTGTAGTACCAGACCATCTTGATGGCGGAGTCGTTCGCTTCCGACCCGGAGTTCGCGAAGAACACCTTGCTCATCGGCACCGGCGCGCGCTGGATCAGCATCTCGGCCAGCTCGATCATCGGCTCGTGCGACTTCGCCGCGAACGAGTGATAGAACGGCAGCTTGCGCATCTGGTCGGTGGCGGCCTTCACCAGGCGCTCGTTGTCGAAGCCGAGTGACGCGCACCACAGGCCGGCGATGCTCTCGATGTATTCCTTGCCGGTGTCGTCCCACACCCGCACGCCCTTGCCGTGGGTGATCACCACCGGGCCAACCTCGAGATGGGCCTTCAGGTCGGTGTAGGGGTGCAGCACATTCGCAATGTCGCGGGCGGCGGCGGAATTTGCGCCGGAGGGCGGGGGCGGTGCCATGATCTGGCCTCCTAGTGAATAGTCCCGGAAAGCCGGACTGTAGGCCCTTCCCCTCGATGACGGAAAGGGGAGGCCCCGGGATCGGCCGAGGTGCGACGGTCCAATTCCGCCGAACCGGTCACTCCAATCGCCGCCGCCGCGCGGCGCGTTGCCCAGCCCGCGTGGCGGCCGGGACGACGCCGTGGAAACCGTGTCGCTTGGCAGCCGCGTTCCGCGCTGTCATGTGGGCGCATTCCCGCAACCGCGGACCATCCTTCAGTCCGGAGAGCAGCCATGGCCCTGCGCGGCGTCTTCCCCGTCGTTCCCAGCATCTTCCACGAGACCGGCGAACTCGATCTCGAGGGCCAGTGCCGCGCCGTCGACTTCATGATCGACGCGGGCTCGCAGGGACTCTGCATCCTCGCGAACTTCTCCGAACAGTTCGTGCTCTCGGATGCGGAGCGCGACCTGCTCACCGACCGCATCCTGGCGCATGTGGCCGGGCGCGTGCCGGTGATCGTCACCACGACGCATTTCAGCCCGCGCATCTGCGCCGAACGCAGCCGCCGCGCCGAGCAGGCGGGGGCGGCGATGGTGATGATCATGCCGCCGTATCATGGGGCGACCATTCGCGTGGGGGAGGCCGGCATCGT
The DNA here is from genome assembly GCA_017304945.1 of Rhodospirillales bacterium. Lineage (GTDB taxonomy): Bacteria > Pseudomonadota > Alphaproteobacteria > Acetobacterales > Acetobacteraceae > Rhodopila. Next base: position 11,141 of record JAFKLG010000121.1, on the reverse strand, counting down.
CGGGTTCTTCCAGACCGTCTCCGACGCGATCGGCATTCCGATCATGATCCAGGACGCGCCGGTCGCCGGCACCCCGCTGCCGGCGCCGCTGCTCGCGCGCATGGCGCGTGAGATCGCGCAGGTCGGCTACTTCAAGATCGAGACCGCGCAGGCGGCGGCGAAGCTGCGTGAGCTGATCGCGCTGGGCGGCGATGCCGTGATCGGTCCGTGGGACGGGGAGGAGGGCATCACGCTGCTGCCTGACCTGGAAGCGGGCGCGACCGGCGCGATGACCGGCGGCGGCTACCCGGATGGCATCCGCCAGATCGTCGACGCGCATGTCGCGGGCGACCGCGAGGCCGCGGCGGCGGCGTATCAGCGCTGGCTGCCGCTGATCAACTACGAGAACCGGCAATGCGGATTGGCGGCCGCCAAGGTGCTGATGCAGGCGGGCGGCGTGATCGCGTCGGACCATCTGCGCGCACCGCAAGCGCCGCTGCCCGCGGCTGCGCGCGCCGGGCTGCTGGAAACTGCGCGGCGGCTCGACCCGCTGGTGCTGCGCTGGGGTCGCTGAGGCGGCGCGCAGCGGGGAGGGGCCGAACCGCCTCCCCGCCAGAGCTCAGGAGTCGCGCGCGCCGATCGTGCGTGAGCGGAACTCTTCCGGCACCGCGTGGCCGAAATCGGTGAAGGCGCGCTTCACCGCCTCGGGAGTCGCGCCGAACACCTGCTTGCGATTCTCCTTTGCCCAGGCGTTGGAGTTCGCGATCGGGTCGAGCGAGCCCTGGAACACCGGCATCACGTAGCGCGCGAACAGCTCGTAGCTGCGCATGGTCTGCTCGCGATTGGCCCATTCATGCGCGCGGAACAGGATCCCGCCGAAGCCGCCGTCGCTGTATTCCAGCAGGCGCTTGATGCCCTTGATCACCGTCTCGGGCGAGCCGACCAGCGTCGTGCCCATCTTCACCCCATCGGCCAGCGGGTTTTCCGCCCGGCCGGGCGGGCGCCCCAGCGTGTCCTCGAAATAGGTGACGGTCTCGTTGCGCTCGCCCTTGCGCACTTCGTCGAGCGCCTGCTGGTCGTCCTCGGCGATGTGGGCATTGACCACCACGCGCCACTTCTTGCGACTGATCGTCTTGCCCGCCTTCTTCGCCGCGTCCTCGGCGATCTGCCACTGCTTGGCCAGCGCCTCCGGCCCGCCGGGCAGCCCGGCCCCGATCGACAGCACGCCCACGCCGTGGGTGCCGGCGGCGATCATGCCGAACGGGGTGATGGTGCTGGCGACGGCGATGTCGAAATGCGGATCGCTGTACGGCGCGAGATGCAGCCGCGCGTCGCGCATCTCGAACCAGTCGGTCTTCATCGTGACCGGCTCTTCCATCTTCAGCAGGCGCATGATCGCGTCCATCGCCTCGAGCATGCGCGGCCGCTGCGTGGCGGGCTCGATTCCCAGCATGTAGGCGTCCGAGGTCAGCGCGCCCGGCCCGCATCCCAGCATCGCGCGGCCGCGGGTCATGTGGTCGAGCTGCACCCAGCGCTGCGCGACCATCAACGGATGGTGGTAGGGCAGGGAGGTCACGCCGGACCCGAGTTTGATGTGGCGGGTCTTCTCGGCGGCGGCGGCGATGATGAGCCCGGGATCGGCGATCAGTTCCCAGCCGGCCGAGTGATGCTCGCCGATCCAGGCCTCGTCGTAGCCGAGATGGTCGAGCCACTGGATCAGCTCGATGTCGCGATCCATCGCCAGCGTGGGATTCTCGCCCAGGCGATGGAACGGCGCGAGGAAGATACCGAACGTCAAGCCGCGATGGGCCATGCTGCGTCTCCTTCATCGCCGCTTCCGGCGGCTTGGGATGAGTGCCGCTGGCGCGCGGCGTTTCGGCATCGTGCAACGGGCGGCCGCCGTAGCCAAGCGGGGGGCCACGTGGCAGCCTCCGGGTCAGAACGAAAAGGAGGAGACGGGCAATGCGGCTCGCGGACAAGGTGGCAATCATCAGCGGCGCGGCTTCGGGCATGGGGGCGGCGACGGCGCGCCGCTTCGGGCGTGAAGGCGCGCGCGTCGTGGTGGCCGACCTGCTGGAGGATGACGGCCGTTCGGTGGTGGCCGAGATCGAGAAGGCTGGCGGCACGGCGATGTTCCAGCGGCTCGACGTGACCGAGGAGGCGAGCTGGTCGGCCTGCGTCGCGGCGGCGGTCGCGGCCTATGGGCGGCTCGACATCCTGGTGAACAACGCGGGCATCAGCGGCAGCGCGACGAACGACCTGCTCGAAAGCGGGATGTGGGATCGCGTGATGACGGTGAATGCGAACGGCGTGTTCTACGGCACGAAGTATGCGGTCGAGCAGATGCGCAAGAACGGGGGCGGCTCGATCGTGAACCTGTCCTCGATTTCGGGCGTGGTCGGTCAGAGCATGGTGCACATGGCGTACAACGCCTCGAAGGGTGCGGTGCGCACGATGACGAAGTCGACGGCGGTGCAGTTCGGGGCGGAGGGGATCCGCTGCAACTCGGTGCATCCGGGGTTGATGCCGCCGATGCGCACGTCGGGTGCGACGGCCGATCCGACGGTGCGCGCGAAGATGCTCAAGTCGGTGCCGCTGGGACGGACGGGCGAGGTGGACGAGGTGGCGAACGCGATCCTGTTCCTCGCGTCGGATGAGGCGTCGTACGTCACGGGGGCGGAGCTGTACGTCGACGGCGGATATCTCGCGATGTGAGATGGGGCTCCTCGTGTCATGGCCGGCGCAGGGGCGGCTCTCCACGACTGCTCGCTTCCTCCTCGTGGCAGCGCAAGTCATGGATGGCCGGCCTTCGCCGGCCATGACACAGGGGCGGCGGCCCTCCACGACACGCGGGCGGCGGCCCTTCATGACATAGGGCGGCGGCCCTGCATGACAGAGGGGCGGCTGCCCCCACGGCAAGGGGCGGCGGTCCTTCACGCGACGGCGCGCCGTTCCCGGGACACTGCGTGCACCCCCTCCGCGATACCGGGCGCGCGCGCCGCGAGACGGCCTGCCGCACCCCCACGACACGGGCGATGACCAACGACACCTCTGGTTGCGAGTGCGCGGCACACGTATAGACTGTGCCGATGACGTCCCTCACCACTGCCGACATGCTCGCGCGCCTGGTGTCCTTCGACACCACCAGCCGGAACAGCAACCTCGAGCTGATCGCCTTCGTGCGGTCCTGGCTCGACGAGCACGGCATTCCGTACCGCGTCAGCACCGATCGCGACGGGCGGAAGGCCAATCTGCACGCCATCATCGGGCCGCAGACCGAAGGCGGCATCGCGCTGTCGGGGCATGTCGATACGGTGCCGGTCGATGGCCAGGCCTGGAGCGCCGATCCGTTCGCCCTGCGGCGGACCGACGGCAAGCTGTTCGCGCGCGGGGCGTGCGACATGAAGGGCTTCGTCGCCGCCTGCCTCGCCGCCGTGCCGGCGCTGAAGGCACGCGCTCTCGGCAAGCCCGTGCACCTGTTCATCACCTATGACGAGGAAGTCGGCTGCTGGGGCGCGCAGCGCCTGATCGAGGACGTCGCCGCGTCCGGCCTGCGCCCCGACCTCTGCATCGTGGGCGAGCCGACCGGCATGCAGCCGGTGCTCGCGCACAAGGGCAAGCTGAACCTCGGCGTGACGGTGCGGGGCAAGCCCGGCCATTCCTCCGAACCGGCCAAGGGCGTGAACGCGGTGCACGCGGCGGCGGAGGCGATCGCCTGGGTCGCCGCCGAGGCGCGCCGCCTCGCCAAGGAAGGCCCGTTCGAGGACGGGTTCGATCCGCCGCACACCACGATCCATGTCGGCACGGTGGAGGGGGGCACGATCCTCAACATCATCCCCGAACGCGCCAGCTTCACCATGGAGTGGCGGCACATTCCGGCCGACGATCCGCATCTCGCGATGCAGCGCCTCCAGCGCTACGTTGCGGAGACGATTGAGCCGGCGATGCATGCGGTCGATCCGCGCACCGGCTTCGACTGGGAGATCCAGCTCGAGATGCCGGGGCTTTCCCTCTCGCCCGACCACGCGCTGACGACGCTGGTCAAGCAACTCACCGGTGCGAACGCGACCGGCAAGGTCAGCTACGGAACCGAGGGAGGCTACTATGAGAAAGCCGGCATTCCCGCGATCGTCTGTGGGCCCGGCCATATCGCGCAGGCGCACCAGCCGGACGAGTGGATCGCGGAGAGCGAGCTCGCCGCATGCGATGCGTTCATCCGTCGCCTCGCCGATCGCCTGAGCGGGTGAGGCGATGCCGGCGCCCGTCCCGACGCCGTTGCCCGAGTTCGCGGTCGAGCTGATCCCGCCCGATCTCTCGCCATGGCGCGCGGGGGATGCGGGCGTGCCGGGCTTCGTGACGCGCCGCGGCAAGAGCCCTGGCCCGCACGTGGCGCTGCTCGCGCTGATGCACGGCAACGAATTCGCCGGCGCCATCGTGCTCGATCGGCTGCTGCGCGCGGGCTTCGTGCCGACGCGCGGCGTGCTGACGATGGGGTTCCTCAATCTCGCGGCGTTCGACCGGTTCGATCCGCGCCGTCCCACCGCGTCGCGCTTCATCGACGAGGATCTCAATCGTGTGTGGGACGCCTCGGTGCTGGATGGCCCGCGCAACTCCCGCGAACTCGCGCGGGCGCGGGAGATCCGGCCGCTGCTGGCGACGGTGGACGTGCTGCTGGACCTGCACTCGATGCTGTGGCCGGCGGACCCGGCGATCTTGAGCGGACCGAGTGCGAAGGGGCTCGCGCTCGCGCGCGGGATCGGCACGCCGTCGCTGGTGATCGCGGATTCCGGCCATGCCAACGGGCGGCGGCTGATCGACGACCAGCGCTTCGTCGATCCGGCGACGCACGCCGCGGCGGTGCTGGTCGAGGTCGGTCAGCACTGGCATCCGGACAGCGTGACGAGCGCGGAGGCCACCGTGGCCGGGCTGTTGCGCCATCTCGACATGCTGCCCGCACATGCGCCGCTCTGCGCGGGCGCACCGGCGCCGCAGCGTGTGGCGGAGGTGACGGCGGCGATCACCGCAAACACGACGCAGTTCGCCTTCGTGCAGCCCTGGCGCGGCGGTGCCGTGGTGAAGCGCCGCAACACGCTGATCGCGCTGGACGGCACCACGGAGGTGCGCACGCCGCATGACGATTGCCTGCTGGTGATGCCGAGTCTGCGCCCGAGCCGCGGGCACACGGCGGTGCGGCTGGCGCGGTTCGTGGGGTGAGGGTTGCCGCCGCGCGGCGGCGGGTCGCGCGTCAGCGGTGCCGGCGGGGATTGCCGGCTCGATGGCCGGCCATGACGAGGGCATGCGAGGGCTGTGCCGATGGGCGATGCCCGTGGAGTGGCGCCGCGCGGCGGCGGGGCGCGCGTCAGCGGTGCCCGTGAGGATGGCCGGCTCGATGGCCGGCCATGACCGGGTGGCTACGGACTCCCCCTCGTCATCCGCGGGCCACGACCCGCGGATCCCCACCGGCACCGACCCGCATCAACCCGACCTGACCCGCTCGTTCAATGCCCGCGCGTCAGCCGCGCGAGGCGCTCAGTGCCCGCGCAGGATCTGGCTCAGGAACAGCTTGAGCCGGTCGGTCTGCGGGTCTTCGAACATGCGCTGCGGCGTGCCGCTCTCGACGATCTCGCCACGATCCATGAACACGACGCGGTCGGCGACCTGGCGCGCGAAGCCCATCTCGTGCGTGACGCAGACCATGGTCATGCCCGATTCCGCGAGACCGATCATGGTGTCGAGCACCTCCTTGATCATCTCGGGGTCGAGCGCGGAGGTCGGCTCGTCGAACAGCATGATCTTGGGCTTCATGCACAGCGCCCGCGCGATCGCCACGCGCTGCTGCTGGCCGCCCGACAGTTGCCCGGGATACTTCTTCGCCTGGTCGGGGATCTTCACGCGGGTGAGATAGCTCATCGCCAGCTCCTCCGCCTCCGCCTTCGGCATCTTGCGCACCCAGATCGGCGCCAGCGTGCAGTTCTCCAGGATCGTCAGATGCGGGAACAGGTTGAACGACTGGAACACCATGCCGACCTCGCGGCGGATCGTGTCCAGCGCGCGCAGGTCGTCGGTCAGCTCCGTGCCGTCGACGACGATGCGGCCTTCCTGGTGCGTCTCCAGCCGGTTGATGCAGCGGATCATGGTGGACTTGCCGGAGCCGGATGGCCCGCACACCACCACGCGTTCCTGCGCCGCGACGGTCATGGTGACGTCGCGCAGCACGTGCATCGTGCCGTACCACTTGTTGACCTTGTCGAGCACGATCGCCGGTGGCGCGTTGGCGTCGATCTTGTGCGGGATGGGAGCGTCTGCGAGGGCGGCCTGGCTCATGGTCTTGGCTCCGGTCAGCGGCGACGGGCGCGGTTGAGCTCTCGCTCCAGGCCGCGGCTGTATTTGGACATGGCGAAACAGAAGCAGATGTAGATGATCGCGAGGACGACGTAGACCTCGGTCGAGAAGCTCTGCCAGGGCGGATCGCTCAGCGCGACCTTGCCCATGGTCAGCAGGTCGAACAGGCCGATGATCAGCACGAGGCTGGTGTCCTTGAAGAAGCCGATGAAGGTGTTCACCAGCGGCGGGATCACGAGGCGCAGCGCCTGCGGCAGGATGATCAGGCCGGTCTTCTTCCAGTAGGGCAGGCCGAGTGCGTCGGCGGCTTCACCCTGGCCTTTCGGCAGCGCCTGCAATCCGCCGCGCACCACTTCCGCGAGATAGGCGCCGGCGAACAGGATGAAGGCGATCTGCGCGCGCAGCAGCTTGTCGACGTTGACGCCGGCCGGCATGAACAGCGGGAACATCACGCTCGCCATGAACAGAACACTGATCAGCGGCACGCCGCGGATCAGCTCCACGTACAGGACGCAGAGCAGCTTGATCGCCGGCAGGCGGGAGCGGCGGCCGAGCGCGACCAGCACCGCGAGCGGGAAGGCGAAGGCGAGGCCGAAGGTCGCCAGGATCAGCGTGATCGGCAGGCCGCCCCAGTAGTCCTCGGGCACTTCCTGCAGGCCGAACACGCCGCCCCACATCAGCACGCCGATCACCGCGAGGGTCCCGACCCAGATCAGCGCGAGTTCCTTGCGCCAGAACCGGCGCATGGCGGAGACGACATAGAGGCCGATGAACAGCACGACGCAGATCGCCGGGCGCCATTGCTCCTCGTACGGATAGCGGCCGAACAGGATCAGCCGGTACTTGTCGGTGATGATCGCCCAGCACGCCCCGATCCCCTTGGCGTTCTGGCACACCGCGGTGTCGGGCCGGCCCTGGGCGTTGTACGGCACCGTCCAGATCGCGTTGACGAAGGCCCATTCGACGAAGCCGAACAGCGCGCGCAGGATCACGTAGACCAACAGCAGGGTGATCGCGGTCGACCACCAGGAGGAGAACAGGTTGGCGCGCGCCCAGGCCCAGGGGCCGACCAGGCCGGCGGGCGGGCGCTCGCGCGCGGCGGCGTAGCCGGGATCGGCGGTTGCCACGGTGTCGCTCATGCTCAGCGCTCCACCAGCGCGATATGCGCGTTGTACCAGTTCATGAACAGGCTGATCGACAGGCTGATGGTCAGGTAGACCGCCATGATCACCGCGATGCCCTCGATCGCCTGGCCGGTCTGGTTCAGCGTGGTGTTGGCGATCGAGACGATGTCCTGATAGCCGATCGCCACCGCGAGCGAGCTGTTCTTCGTCAGGTTGAGGTACTGGCTCGTCATCGGCGGCACGATCACGCGCAGCGCCTGCGGCAGGATCACCTTGCGCAGCACCATGCCGGAGCGCAGGCCCAGCGCGCCCGCGGCCTCCCATTGGCCTTGCGGCACCGCCTGGATGCCGGAGCGCACGATCTCGGCGATGTAGGCGGCGGTGTAGGTCACCAGCCCGAGCAGCAGGGCGAAATACTCGGGGCTGAGCGTGCCGCCGCCTTGGAAGTTGAAGCCGCGCAGGACCGGCACCTCGAAGGTGAGCGGCGCGCCCAGCACCGCCCAGACGACGAGCGGCAGGCCGATCAGCAGCCCGATCGCCACCGGCCAGACGCGGGGGCGGACGCCGGTCGCGGCCTGCTGGCGTGCGGCACGGCGGTTCCACAGCACGGTGGCGACCAGACCGATCACGAAGGCCAGGAAGGCCCATTCATGCGCCGACTGGATCTCGAGCAGCGGCACCTTGATGCCGCGGTTGGACAGGAACACCTCGCCCAGGCGGATCGCCTGACGTGGCGCGGGCAGCCCCTGCAGCACGGTGTACCAGAACAGCAGTTGCAGCAGCAGCGGGATGTCGCGCAGCGTCTCGACATAGAAGGCGGTCAGCTTGGACAGCAGCCAGTTGCTCGACAGCCGGCCGATGCCGATTACCGTGCCCAGCAGGGTGGCGAGCACGATGCCGACCACCGCCACCTTCAGCGTGTTCAGCACGCCCACGATCAGGGCGCGGCCATAGGTGTTGACGGCGGGGTTGTAGGGCACCAGCGTCTCGCCAATCGGAATGCCGGCGACACGGTCGAGGAAGCCGAACCCGGTCGCGATGTGGCGCGCGGCGAGGTTCTGGTTCGTGTTGCGGACCAGGTACCACAGCACCAGGCCGACCAGTCCGACGATCAGCACCTGCCAGACGATCGCGCGGAAAGTCGGGTCCGACCAGGAGAGGCGCAGCCGCCGTCTGGGTGCTGCGCGGCCGGCGGCGAACCTGGGGTCGGCCGTGACGTCTGACATGGGGCGCGGGTACCTCGCCATTCGGAGATGCGGAACATTCGGTCTTGCAGCGGCCTCTCTAGCCATCAAGCAAGATCGGGGCCAGGGGGCGCCGCGTCTGTCACAACGCCGCCCCGCCGTGAATGTGCGTCAGTCGGTCACAAAAGATCAACGGGTCCAGACGAGATCGCCGCGCGGTCGGGTAGGGCCCGCCGCGCGCTCCGAAACAGGGCGCGAAATGATCGGAAGCCGCCTGCCAGGCACCGCACACCCACACCGTATGGTGACACGCCGCGCCGCAGCGCTCCCCGCTCGGCACGGCCCGCCAACGCAAAAGGCCGCCCGGACGATCCGGACGGCCCTCGCTCACGCACGCCGACGTAGGGTCAGCGGATCGGCGGCGCGTATTGCAGCCCGCCCTTGGTCCAGATGTTGTTGATGCCGCGCGGCACGCCCATCGGCGTGATGTTGCGGTCCCACATCTCGCCGAAATTGCCGACCTGCTTGATGACGTTGTACGCCCACTTGTTGTCGACACCGAGCGCCTTGCCCATGTCGCCCTCCAGGCCGAGAAGGCGCCGGATATCGGGGTCGGTCGAGTTCATGAACGTATCGACGTTCTGGCTGGTGATGCCCTTCTCCTCGGCCGTGATCATGGCGATGAAGGTCCAGCGCACCAGGTCGAACCACTTGTCGTCGCCCTTGCGGACCATCACGCCCAGCGGCTCCTTGGAGATGATCTCGGGCAGCAGCACGAGGTCATCCGCCTTCGGGCCCTGGCTGTAGCGGAACGTCGCCAGCGCCGAGGCATCGGTCGAGTAGGCGTCGCAGCGGCCCGAGAGGAACGCGCCCTGGATCTCCGACAGGTCCTGGATGAGGATCGGCGTGAACTTCATGTTGTTCAGCCGGTAGTAGTCGTTGATCGCGAGTTCGGTGCTGGTGCCCGGCTGCACGCAGATCGTCGCGCCGTCCATCTCCTTCGCCGACTTCACGCCGGACGATTTCTTCACCAGGAACCCGGTGCCGTCATAGTAGTTCACCCAGGCGAACTCGAGGCCGAGATTGGCCTCTCGCCCGAGCGTCCAGGTGGTGCTGCGCGACAATACGTCGATTTCGCCCGACTGCAGCGCGGTGAAGCGGTTCTGCGTCGTGGTCGGCACGAACTTCACCTTGTTGGCGTCGCCCAGCGCGGCGGCGGTCACGGCGCGGCACGAATCGGCGTCGATGCCGCGCATCACCCCCTGGCTGTCCGGCAGCGAGAAGCCCGGAACCTGGCCGGAGATGCCGCACAGAACCTGGCCCTTCGCGCGGGAGGACTCCAGGGTGGGGGAGCCCGAACCCTGCGCGTGCGCCTGGCTCATGCTGGCAGCCACCAGGCCGCCCGCGAGCAGGCCGCTCGCGAGACAGCGCGACGCCCACGTCCGATTGAACACCGTCATGCATTCATCTCCCAGATGAGCCGCGGGGGATCCCGCGTACGGCGCGACTGTGCGTGCGGGCTCCGGCAAGATCAACGGGGCCGATACAAGTTTTCTCCGCCCCGCCGACGGCCCGCCGCGCCCGGCGACCGCGCCGCGGGCCTGCCCACGCGGTGCCCAGGGATGCCGGGTTTTTCGCCACGCGCCCGCCCCGACCTTCCATCCTCCATCGACGACCGTACAAGTAATGAGACGTATTGCGCGCCGGCAGCTCCGTTTCGCGTGAGACTTGATCGGATGCGCGTCGGGGTGTAGATTCGTCGCATTCGATGCGCGTCATGGTTGTGTCCTTGCGACCCGCCCCGCCCGAGGTCCGCCATAGATTCCCTCCCCGACATGAGCACATCGCAGCGGCCGGGTTCGGGATCGACCGGGCCGCTGCTGCGGATCTGCGTCTTCGGACAGATGCAGGCCGTGGACGCGCTCGGCCGCTCCGTGCTGCCCCGCGCGCGCAAGACCCGCGCCCTGCTCGCCATCCTCGCCCTCGCGGCACCCCAGCCGGTGTTGCGCAGCCAGGTCACCGCCCTGCTGTGGAGCCAGCGGGAAAAGGAGCAGGCGCGCGCCTCGCTGCGCCAGGCCGTCCACGAATTGCAGGACACGCTGGGTCCCCTCGGCCGGCGCCTCGTCCTCGCCGAACGCCCGCATCTTGCGCTGCAGGACCGCGGCCTTTGGGTCGACGCGCGCGCGATCGGCTCCGCCGATCTCCAGGGCGACCTGCTGGACCTATGCCGCGCCCCGCTGCTCGAGGACCTGACCGGCCTCGATCCCGCCTTCGACCGCTGGGTGCAGGAAGAACGGCTGCGACTGCTCCGAATCGCCCGCACGCTGGGCGAGGGGGAACTCGCCAGCGCCCTCTCGCCGGAAGCGCAGATCGCCGCGGCCGAGCGGCTCCTGGTGGTCGATCGCGCGCATGAGGGCGCCTGGGCCGCGCTGATCCGGGTGCATGCCCAGCGCGGCGATCGGGCCGCCGCGCTGGCCTGCTTCGAACGGTGCCGCGCCGCGCTGGCGGAGAC
>JAFKLG010000120.1 GCA_017304945.1 Rhodospirillales bacterium | reverse complement strand
GATTGTGCTTGCGGGGGGTGACAAAATACTACCGGGCCAAATGATATTGAAAAAGAGTGTAGAGATAAGCGGTAGCGGCAAATCGGTGGACCGTGACGACACTTGGAGAGAACTGTCGATCTTCTTCACGGAGCTTCAGAAGTCGGGAGCGCTGGAGGAGTGAAGCGAGCCGCCCTCATCGGGATTTGCGCAATAATCGCGTTATGCGCGAGCTACTATGGGCAACCCTATGTCCGGGATAACGCAGATGCAACCACGATTATAACGACTGTGATGACTGTTCTGGCAGGCTTTCTCGTTGCAATGATGGGTCTTCTCGGAGATCCGTCAGTCATCCCCAAGGGAAATTGGCGGATGGCAGAAATTCGTCACTCGCATCTAGAAACTGCTCTATTCAGATATTCCGGTTTGTTCTACTTGTATCTATTGGCTATTGCATTTCTTATGGTTGGAGTTCTGCTCTCAAAGAATCACGATTTGGATTTTGAGGTTGTCAGAACTTGGATCGAGAGAGGGTATCTTTTTCTATCGTCTTTCAGCTTCTTGCTAACGCTTGGTCTACCGCGCGCCCTCGGTTCTGTCCAACTGGCCCGCAGCGAAGCTGAAATTGAGCAGCGACGGCGCGAGGCTGGCATCAGTCCTCCCAAAAGGACATAGGATGGCCAGGTTACTCCCTGCCGGTCGATGAAGTGCCAGGCTTGGGCGGCCGATCCTTACTGCGATGTCAAGTGACCTCGCAGACTCACCCCTCCCCCGGCACGCTCGTCTGCTGCCCGAGCGCGTCGCGGACCCACAGCACCTTGACCAGCACGTAGATCACTACCGTCAGCGGCGCGGCGATCAGCACGCCCAGCAGCCCGAACAGCAGCCCGACCGCCACCACCGAGAACAGCAGCAGCGCCGGCGGCAGCTCCACCATCTGCCGCTGCACCACCGGCATGATCAGGTTCGACTCCACCTGCTGGATCACCACGAACAGCAGCACCGTCCACAGCGCCATCATCGGCCCCTGCGACAGCGCCAGCAGCACCGCCGGAACCGCACCGCCGATCGACCCGATCAGCGGGATGAACTCCATCAGCCCGGCGAATAACCCGAGGGCCAGGGGCGCCGGCAGGCCCAGCAGCCAGGTGCCGATCCCGGCCAGCGCGCCCACCATCACCATGGCGATCAGTTGCGCCAGCACCCACAGGCGCAGCGCGCGGCCGGCGGTGCACAGGGCCGGGTCCAGCCGCGCCTGATGCCGGCGCGGGAACAGCATCACGATCCCGCTGCGGTACAAGGCGGGACTCGCGGCGAGGAAGAAACCACCGACGATCACCAGCACCAGGCTCGACACCGCGCTCACCACCGTGGTGCCGACGGTGAACAGCGATCCCGCGACACTTCGCACCATGCCGCCGATGCTCTGCATGTCGAGCCCGCTGCCGGCGTCGTCGAGCGAGATGCCGAAGCGCTGCTGGAGCGCGCGGGCCGCTTGCGGCAGTTGCGCGACGAGGTCGGTCACCTGCCCGCGCACCTGCGCGCCCATCAGCCAGCCGGCGCCCACCCCCAGCAGCAGGAACAGCAGCCCGACCAGCGGCAGCGACCAGCTCCGGCTCAGTCCGCACCAGCGCTCGAGCGGTGTCGCGGCGGCCAGCAGCAGCACCGCCACCACCACCGAGGCGAACACCAGCATCAGCGCTTCGCGGATGCTCCAGCCGACGAACAGCGCGACCGCGACGGCGCCGCCGGCGATCGCCAGCGTCACTGCCGCGCGGGTGAGGTCGCGGCCGAGGGCGGTCGCGTCCGCCGAACTGGCGGAGAGGTCGGGCCGCGGGGTGTCCGGGGAGAGGTCCATGTGATGCGCTCAACCGACGGTGATGTGGGGCATGCCACCATGTAGCGTACCGACCGTCACCGCTTGCGCGAAGCCCAGCCGGTGCGCGCGTGCCAGTACTTCGGCCACGGCCTCCGCGCTGGCAGCGATCAGCAGGCCGCCGCTGGTCTGCGGGTCGCAGAGCAGGGCGCGCCGCCACTCCGGGAAATCGTCCGGCAGGGTGATCTCCGCCCCGTAGCTCGCCCAGTTGCGGGTCGCGGCGCCGGTGCCGATGCCGGCCTGCGACAGCGCGTCCACCTCGGGCAGCAGCGGCAGGTCGTCCGCGCTGATCCGTGCCGCGAGTCCGCTGCCGCGGCACAGCTCCAGCGCATGACCAAGCAGGCCGAAGCCGGTGACGTCGGTGACGGCGTGGACGCCGGCGAGGTCGGTCAGCTCCGCCCCCAGCACGTTGAGTTGGGTCGTGCTCGCGATCATGGCGTCGTGCAGCGCGGGGGACAGCCGGTTCCGTTTCATCGCGGCGCTGGCGATGCCGACGCCGAGCGGCTTGGTGAGGATGAGGGTGTCGCCGGGGCGGGCGGTGCTGTTGCGCAGCACGCGGTCGGGATGCACGAGGCCGAGCGCCACGAGGCCGTAGATCGGTTCGGTACTGTCGATCGAGTGGCCGCCGGCGAGTGGGATGCCGGCCGCCTCGCATACCTCCGCGCCGCCGGCCAGGATCGCCTGCGCGACCTCGAGCGGCAGCTTGTCCGCCGGCATGCCCAGGATCGCCAGCGCCATGATTGGCGTGCCCCCCATGGCGTAGACGTCCGACAGCGCGTTGGTCGCGGCGATGCGGCCGAAATCACGCGGGTCATCGACGACGGGCATGAAGAAGTCGGTGGTGGCGACCAGCGCCTGCGTGGCGTTGAGCCGATAGACCGCGGCGTCGTCGCTGGTCTCGGTGCCGACCAGCAGCCCCGGCGCAGCGGCGGCGAGCGGCAGGCGGGCGAGCAGTTGCTGCAGCACGGCGGGCGAGAGCTTGCAGCCGCAGCCGCCGCCATGCGCGAGGTCGGTCAGGCGGAAACCAGGCTGTGACATGCGGCCGACTCCGGGCTGTGCTTTGCTCCGCGCCGATGGATGAGATCGGGCGGCTGGACAGGCGCGAGATGGGGGGCGTGGAGGAGGCGAGACCCTCTTCTCGCGCAGGATTGCGCGCGCTTCCCTCGGTGCAGCGCCTGTTGGAGGCGGCCGACGGGGCCGGCTTGCTGGCCCTCGGCGGCCGATCCGCGGTGGTCGCGGCGCTCCGGGCGGCGCTGGCCGACGCGCGGACGGCGATCCTGGCGGGCGCACCGGTTCCCGACGACGCGACATTGCTGGCCGCCGCGAGCGCGGCTCTGGCCGCGGCACCGGCGCTGCGGCCGGTGCTGAACGCCACCGGCATCGTGCTGCATACGAATCTCGGCCGTGCGCCGCTGGCCGAGGAGGCGGTCGCGATGGTCGCTGCCGTGGCGGGCGGCTACGCCAACCTGGAATTCGACCTGGAGAGCGGCCGACGCGGCACGCGCGACGCGGCGGTGGAGCACCTGCTCTGCGAGCTGACCGGCGCCGAGGCCGCCCTGGTGGTCAACAACAATGCCGCCGCCGTGCTGCTGGCGCTCTCGGCGCTGGCGGCCGGCGGTGAGGTGGTGGTCTCCCGCGGGGAGCTGGTGGAGATCGGCGGCGGCTTCCGGATCCCCGAGGTGATCGCGCAGGGCGGTGCGCGGCTGGTCGAGGTGGGCACCACCAACAAGACTCGCCTGGCCGACTATCGCGCGGCGCTGCGGCCCGAGACGCGGGTGCTGCTGCGCGTCCATCCCAGCAATTATCGCATCCAGGGCTTCACCGCGGCGCCCGCGCTGGCGGAGTTGGTCGGGCTCGCGCGGGAGACCGGGCTGCCGTTGGTGGAAGACCTGGGCAGCGGGGCGCTGCTCGACCTCGCCGGGTGCGGGTTGCCGAACGAGCCGACCGTGCGCGCCAGCATCACCGCCGGCGTGGACCTGGTGGCGTTCAGCGGGGACAAGCTGCTGGGCGGCCCGCAAGCGGGGATCCTGGTCGGCCGCGCCGCGATGCTGGCGCCGCTGCGGCGGCATCCGCTGCTGCGCGCGGTGCGGATCGACAAGCTCTCGCTCGCCGCGCTGCAAGCCACGCTGCGCCTGTATGCCGATCCGCGGCAGGCGATGGAGCGGGTACCGGCCCTGCGCATGCTCGCCACGCCCGCCGCGGTGCTGCAGGCGCGGGCGGTGCGGCTGGCCGCGCTGATCGGCGCGGCGGCGGAGGTGGTGCCGGCGGAGGGATTTGCGGGCGGCGGCACCCTGCCGGTCGCCGCGCTGCCTGGCTGGGCCGTCGCCGTGAGCGGACCCGCGGACACCCTTGCGGCGCGTCTGCGTCGGCACGATCCGCCCGTCATCGGCCGCATCGCCGCCGCGCGGCTGCTGCTGGACGTCCGCACCCTGCCCGAGGATGCCTTGCCGCAGGTCGCGGCCGCGGTCCGTGCGGCGCAGGGCGCATGAACGGGCGGGGGCCGGCGTGAAACGGCGGCTGTTCGGCGTGATCGGGCATGTCGATCATGGCAAGACCGCCCTGGTGCGCGCCCTGACCGGCATCGACACCGACCGCCTGCCCGACGAGAAGCGGCGCGGCATCTCGATCGCCCTCGGCTTCGCGCACCTCCGGCATGGCGATACCGAAATCGACCTGATCGACATGCCGGGGCACGAACGGTTCGTCCGCACCATGATCGCCGGCGCGACCGGGCTCGACGCCGTGCTGCTGGTGGTCGACGCCGCCGAAGGTGTCCGGCCGCAAACCACCGAACACGTCGAAATCGCCGCCCTGCTCGGGATCCGCCGCGCGGTCGTGGCGATCAGCAAGGCGGACCGCGCGGATCCGGCCCCCGCCGCGCAGGCCGCCACGGCCCTGGTCACGAGGGCAGGAATCGCAGCCGAACCGCCAATCTTCACCTCGGCGGTGACCGGGATCGGGCTGGACGCGCTGCGGGCGGCGTTGCTCGCCGCCGAGGCCGATCCACGCGCCGACGACCAGCTTCCCTGGCTGCCGATCGACCGCGCCTTCAGCGTCGCGGGATTCGGGACCGTGGTGACCGGCACGCTTCGCCGGGGGGCCATCGCGGTCGGGGAGGAGCTGGCGCTGCTGCCCGACGGCGACCCCATCCGGGTGCGCGGCCTGCAGGTTCATGGAACCGCCGTGGCGCGGGCGGATCCCGGCAGCCGGGTCGCGGTGAACCTGCGCGGCGTCGAGGCCGCGGCGCTGACCCGCGGACAAGCGCTGGCACGCGCCGGCGCGCTCGCCCCCACGACATGGCTCACCGTGCATCTGCGCGCGCTGCGCGGGGCACCGGGGCTGCGCAGCGGCCTGCCGGTTCGGGTGCTGTTCGGGACGGCGGAGGTCGAGGCGCGGCTGCGGCTGCTCGACCGGGACATGCTGGAGCCGAACGAGGCCGCGGCGGCCCAGCTTCGCTGCCTCACTCCGGTCTGCGTGCCGACCGGCGAGGCCTGCATCCTCCGCCTGCCGGCACCGATCGGCACCGTCGCGGGTGGGCGCATCCTGGATACCGCCGAACGTCGCTTGCGCCGTCACGAGCCCGCCATCCTGCGCCGCCTCCTGTATCTGCACCAGGGCGATCGCGCCGCCATCATCGCCGCCGAATTGACATCGGCCGGCGCGGCGGGCCTCCCGATCCCGGCGCTGGCGCGACTGGTCGGCGTGGCGGAGTCGCGCCTGCAGGCCGACCTGCCGCATCTCGGCGGAATGGCGGTCGGCGGGGTCGCGGTGGCCGCCGAACCGTTCCGCGCCCTGGAAGCGCGCCTGCTCGGCGTGCTCGAAACCAGCCGCGTGCCGCCGGCCACGGAGACGCTCGCGACGCTGCTTCGCCCGGTGGCGTCCCCGGTGCTGCAGGCGGCGTTGCGCCGTCTCGTCGCAGCCGAACGGGTGCGCCAGGACGGCGGCGCCTGGCATCTCGTCCGCCCAGACCAGGACCGCGCGCGTCGCTCGCACGACGGGGCGGTGGCCGCCGAGATCGCGGAGGCGCTGCGCCGCGGCGGCCTGTCCCCGCCGGCGCCGGAGGCGTTGGCCGCCACCCGTCCCGAGGCACGCCGCGTGCTGGAGGCGCTGCGCCAGGCGGGCGTCGTCGTCGCGACTTACGACCGCGTGCAGAAGCGGCAGATCATGTTCCATCGGGACGCGGTGGAGGCGGCACGGCGCGTCTTGATGCCGCTGCTTGCGCCGCCGGGCCTGCTGGTCAAGGAGGCCGGTGCCGCGCTGGGCATCTCGCGCAAATACAGCGTGCCCCTGCTCGAGTATTTCGATGCGGTGCAGTTCACCCGACGGGTTGGAGATCGCCGCCAGTTGCTGCGGGCAACCGACGGCTGACATCGACGATCCGGGCTCCGGTTCGGCCTCCGGCCCCTGACTCGCTCGCCGAGACGTTTGTGGCCGCAGGCTGGAGCGGATGGGAGAACGGGGGCGGAGGCGACAGGGGTCTGGTGGCCCCCCTGGTCTTCAAAACCAGCGACCCGCCAACAGCGGGCGGTGGGTTCGATTCCCATCCGCCTCCGCCGCCCGGGCAGCGGCAAGCACGCCGAGGCGCGGGCTGATCTCACCGATTTCCGCGACAGTCTTTTGCGGATCGCTGCGCTAATCATGGCAGTATGTGCGACCCATCTGGGGTCCATCGCAATCAAGACCCGATCACGGGCCTGACGATGGAGACAAGAAATGCGCAAGACCATGATGCTCGCCGGCCTGCTTCTGACGCTCGGCACGGGCGCCGCCTTCGCCAATGATGGCGATGTGTTCGTTCCCCAGGTCGCGAACGCGACCGTTGTGACGCAACCCGGCGCGTCGGTGCTGCCGCAGGTGCAGGCGCCCACACTGCGCCAGGGCGTGTTCGCGACCAGCAATCGCCCGACCACCTCGGTCTACAGCCTGTTCGCGCGGCCGGGCTATCCGCAGGGCGGCGAGAACTAAGCATCCAGCCCCGGTCCGAACGGGCCGGGCACCGGACGAAACAGAAGGGGTCGGCGCAAGCCGGCCCCTTCTGCGTTCAGGCCCTCCGGTGCCAGCGGTCGAACGGGGGCCCCTGACCCATCGGCCTGAACCGTCATGCCGCTGAACCGCCGACCGGTCATGCGACGGAAGGGCCATGCGTCTGAACCGTCGTGCGACTGAACCGTCGTGTGACCGGGGCCGCGCCGGCGCGCTTGCCCGTACCGACCGAGCCCTATCGGCGCGGCAGGTTCTTCGGCTGCGCGAAGCCCAGGCTCTCGCGCGGGCGCAGCGCCGTCGCGTCACCCGTCTCCAGCACGCCGATGCGCAGGCACAGGCTGCCCGCCAGGATCGCCAGCGACCCCAGCGCGCTGCCGCGCCGGCTCGCCGCGGGCGGCGCGGCAAGCGCCGCGGCATGCAGGGTCATCGGCACCGCCGTCCCCACCAGGTCGGCGCCTCCGTGCATCAGCACGGCCCCCGCCGGCGTGTCCTCGGCCGCGTGCAGCCCAAGCGCGCGCCAGCGTCGGCGGCAGGCGAGGGAGGCCGCGAGCTCTACGCCCAATGCGGCGAGCGCGATGGTGTCGAGGTCGCGCGCGGTGCGGTGATTGTCCGCCTGCCGCTCGGCCAGGGACAGCGCGGCGCAGGCCGAGGCCACCGAGGAGGCGCCGAACCGCACCGCCAGCGCGCGGGGCGCCGCGGCCCAGAGCGGGGTGCTGGTGGCGGATAGCAGGGCGGCAGTGTAGGTGCCCAGCGCCGCGCCCGACACGGCGGCAGGCAGTTCGGCGGCGCGGCCGACCGGGCGCAGCCAGCGCAGGCCGGGCACGCGGCCCAGCCAGTCGCCCGCCACCGTCGCGATGCTGCTGCCGCTGAACGCCATCAGCACCCAGGTGCCGATCGACATGGGCGAGGTGCGGCGGAAGATACGCAGCATGTTGGCGAAGCGCTGCGGCGTGTGCAGGTCGTAGATCAGCAGGCTGGCGCCCAGCGTGGGCGCGAGCAGCGACAGCGCGTGGCCGGTGCGGGCAACCCGCCGGAACCCGCGCGGCCGCGCGCGGTGCGCCAGAGCCGCCAGCATTTGCGCGGTGCCGGCCAGCCCGGCCAGGAAGATGTAGCCGCCCACCACCGTAGTGTTGAACGGCGCGGGCTTCAGCGACGGACGGTCGTAATAGGTCGGACCATCGTAGTCGGGCCCAGGACCGGGCGCGTCACGCATGGCTCATCTCCGTCCGCCCAGCAGCGCGAGCGCCGTGACCGCGAGCCCCGCCATCGTCGCCAGCCCGGCGAGCAGGCCGGGCGCGACGCGGTTGGCCGGCCGGGTCGGGGCCGGCGGCAGACCGTAGGTCTCCGGCCGTTCGGTCAGCAGGAAGAACGCGTTGAGGTGGCCAAGGCCGCCGGTGGCGCCCTCTCCCTCCGGGGCGCCGTAGAGATGCGCGCCGGCGACGCCGAGCTGCTGGAGTTGCTCGACCCGCGCCTCCGCACGCGCCTGCAGCACCGGAACCTCCCCGAACTGGATCGAGTCGGTGGGGCAGGCCTTCGCGCAGGCCGGCTCGAGCCCGCCCTTCAGCCGGTCGTAGCAGAGCGTGCACTTGTGCGCCTTGCCGTCCAGCGGGTTGAGGTCCACCACGCCGAACGGGCAGGCAGGCACGCAGTAGCCGCAGCCGTTGCAGATGTCCTGCTGCACGACCACCGTGTCGAACTCGGTGCGGAACAGCGCGCCGGTCGGGCAGGCTTCCAGGCAGGGCGCGTTGTGGCAGTGCTTGCACACGTCGCTCATCATCAGCCAGCCGCTCTGGAACGCCGCCTGGTCGGTCTGGCGGGTTCCGGTCGGGCCGCGCTTCTCGATGAACGCGACATGCCGCCAGGTGTTGGCCGAGAGCCCGCCGGTGTTGTCGTAGCTCATGCCGGTGAAGCCGATCTGGTCGGCCGGCAGCGCGTTCCACTCCTTGCAGGCGACCTCGCAGGCCTTGCACCCGATGCACAGCGTGGTGTCGGTGAAGAAGCCGTAGGACTTGCCGGGCTCGATGCGGGTCCCGCAGGTGAGTTCGGCCTCCTGCGGGATCACGCCGTCGAGGAACGAGCCGGGGTAGTCGCGCGCGCGCGGATGCACGTGCACGGTCTGGACGGAGCCCTCGGCGGTCACCGGCATGGCTTGCTCTCCCTGCGGCGGCGCCCATCCGGGCCGGTCGTCCCGGCGCCAGTCTTCCCCACCCGCCGTGCCTGGGCGCTCCCCGCCCGGGGGCCGCGGCTCATGCGGCGGCGTCCAGCAGGTCGACGCGCCGCGCCACCCAGCCGATCTGGTCCGGGGCGGGCGTGCAGGCCACACGCACGCGGGACTGCGCGCGCTGCAGGGCCGCCAATTGGGCGGGTTCGGCCGCGGCGGCGTACGACAGGACCAAGAGCTGCGTCCTGCCGTCATCGGTGGTGAGCAGGAAGCGACCCTCCTGCACCACGGTCACGATCCCTTCGAGCGTCTGCATGGGCCCTCCGCGCGCGATCGGCAACGCCCGCGGCCCGCGGGCCGTTGCTTCACGCCTGCGGCACGGCGGATGCGGGCGCCGACGTGCCGGCGCGGCGGTGCGCTTCGAGCGACTGCGCCTCCACGAACACACGCCGCACCTCGGCGTGGCGGCTGCGGATCTCCCGCTCGATGCGGGAGACCGTCCGTTCCACCTGGTCGGCGGTCAGTGCGTTCTCGAAATCGACGCTGACCGCGACCAACACGTCCTGCGGGCCGAAATGCATGGTCAGGATCTCGTTGGCGTGCTGGACCCCCGGCTGGCCGCGCACGATCGCGGCAATGCTGGCGCGCACCTCCTGGCTGGCGCCTTCCCCGGTGATCAGCGACTTGCTCTCCCGCGCGAGGAAGGCAGCGGTCGCCGCCAGCACGAAGCCGATCAGCAGGGACGCGACCCCATCGAGGACGGGGATCTGCAGCCATTCCGCGCAAAGCAGGCCGACCAGCGCGATCAGCAGGCCGATCAGCGCGGCGGAATCCTCGAACAGCACCGTGAAGACGGTCGGATCCTTGCTGGCCCGCACGGCGGACAGCAGGGACCGGGTGCCCTTCTGCTGGCGGAACTCACGCAGGGCGACGAGCCAGCTCCCGCCCTCGAACAGGATCGACAGGCTGAGCACGACGTAGTTGACGAGCGGGGCTTCGACTGGATGCGGGTGGCGGATCTTGTCGATGCCCTCGAGGATCGACACCCCGGCGCCCAGGCCGAAGATCAGCAGCGCCACCACGAACGTCCAGAAATACAACAATAATCCATGACCGAACGGGTGCTCGGGGGTCGGCGGCCGGGCAGCCTCGCGGAGACCGAGCAGCATGAGCAACTGGTTGCCGCTGTCGACCAGGGAGTGGACCGCCTCGCTGAGCATGGCGGAGCTGCCGGTGTAGGCGGCGGCGCCGAACTTGGCGGCGGCGATCAGCAGGTTACCGCCGAGGGCGGCGTAGACGACGATCCGGGAGGAGGCGCTGGACATCGCCCCGTCCTGTCACGCTGGCGTCGAACGGGTCCATCCACGTCTGCGTGGGCGGGCCGAGGCCACAGCGCCACCGCGCCTCGGAGGCGCCGGCGCTCCGCAACTCGCTGCGCGCTGACGAGTTATCGTCCGCATGCGAACCGAAGGTGCCGTGTGACCGAGGCGAACGATCCGGCGACCCAGCCCGGCGCACATGTGGACACAGCTCATGTCCCGCCGCAGGCGATGGCGCTCGCGCCGTCCCCCGAGGCCGAGGCGTTCTACGGCCACGCGTTGCGCGAACTGCTGGATTGCGGCCTGCCGTTCCTGGTGGGCGGCACCTACGCGCTGTGTGCCTATACCGGCCTGCGCCGCCCCACCAAGGACATGGACATCTTCTGCAAGGCGGGCGACTTCCCGCGGATCCTGGCGCATTTCCAGGCGCAGGGCGCGGCGATCGTCATCGAGGATGAACGCTGGATCGGCAAGGTGCGGCACGGCGCGCATTTCTTCGACCTGATCTTCGCCTCCGCCAACGGCACCATGCCCGTCACCGACGCCTGGTTCGACCATGCGGTGCGGACCGAGGTGCTGGGCGTCCCGGTGCCGCTCGCCTCACCCACCGACATGATCTGGTCGAAGGCGTTCATCCAGCTTCGCCACCGGTTCGACGGGCCGGACATCATGCACGTGATCCTGCGCCAGCATGCGGCGATCGATTGGGCGCGGCTGCTCGCGCACATGGAGCCGTACTGGGAGATCCTGCTCGCGCATCTGGTGAACTTCCGCTGGATCTATCCGAGCGAGCGGGACGTGGTGCCGCGCTGGCTGATGCAGGAGCTGCTGGAGCGGCTGCACACGCAGCTCGACCTGCCGCCGGCGCAGCGGCGCATCTGCCGCGGCCCGCTGCTGTCGCGCTTCGACTACCAGGTCGACGCGCAGGAATGGGGCTATGGCGGGTTCACCGAGAGCGACGTGTGAGGCCGGCCGCCGCGCCGGCCGGCGACTGAGGGAGGAGCAAGAGATCGATGGACGAGACCCCGACCCTTCGCATCGCCGCGATCGGCGACATCCATGTGAAGGAGGGCGAGACCGCCCCGCATCGCGAGCTGTTCGCGGAGATCTCCCGCGAGGCCGACGTGCTCGTCCTCGCCGGGGATCTCACCGATCTCGGCAAGCCCGGGGAGGCGCGTTTGCTCACCGAGAGTCTCCGCTCGTGCAGCCTGCCGGTGGTCGCCGTGCTGGGCAACCACGACTACGAGTGCGGCCATGTGGACGAGGTACGCGCGATCATCCGCGAGGCGGGCGTGCATCTGCTGGAAGGCCAGTCCTGCGAGATCGGCGGCGTCGGCTTCGTCGGCATCAAGGGATTCGCCGGCGGGTTCGGCAACCGCATGCTGGGCTCCTTCGGTGAGCCCGCCATCAAGTCCTTCGTCGCCGAGACGGTGCAGGAGGCGCTCGCCCTCGAGAACGCGATGCGCCGCACGCCGACGCGGCGGACCATGGTGGTGCTGCACTACGCGCCGATCGCCGAGACGATCGAGGGGGAGCCGCCGGAGATCTTCCCGTTCCTGGGCTCCTCGCGGCTCGCCGAGACGATCGACCGGTTCAAGGTCGATGCGGTGGTGCACGGCCATGCGCATCGCGGCCGGTACGAGGGGCGCACGCCGGGCGGGATGCCGGTGTACAACGTCGCCTATCACATCGAGAAACCGACCGGCCGCCCCTACGCGCTGCTGCGGATCTAGAGCCTGTCCGGCTCACGTTCGCTCGCCGGCAGGCTCTGGCAGCTTGTCTAATCGCGTGATTCACGGCTCCGGCGAACACGCCTCCGCCGATCACCGATCACGCGCCAGCGTCCGCAGGGGTCACACCAGGTTCCGCAACTCCCCCCGCACGATGCCAAGCAGCGTGCGCACGGCCAGGCCGGCCAGCAGGATGGTGGTGACGGCGAGCAGGACCAGCGCGATCCCGTCGGTCGCGAGGTTCGGGTGCAATTCGGCATAGCGGAGCGCCGCGATCGTGGTCGCAGCCAGTGGGAAGCCCACCGCCCACCAGGAGACCCGGAACGGGCAGCACTGGCCGAGTTCGCGCAGCCGTCCGGCCAGGACGGCGAACATGAACAGGCTCAGCATGTAGAGCGCCTCGGCGAACAGGTCCGCGCGGCCGATCGTGACCGTGTAGCAGGAGAAGCCGACCGCGAACGGCGCGAGCAGGATCAGCAGGGAGGGTTTCTGCGCGTCCGGCATCGGCGGCTCGAACAGCAGGCGGCCGAACACCACGGTGAACAGCGGCACCGCGAAGAAGAGGCCGACCGACAGCGCGAACATCGACACCCCGCCGATCGGTGGAAGCTGCAGCACCGGCACGGCGAGCGGCACGTCGAGCAGCCCGACCACCGGCACGATCCAGGCCGGGGTCGCATGGGCGATCTGCTGCCGGTCGCTCATCCAGCGGTTCACGATGGTCCAGGCGAACAGCACCATCCCGACCGCGCCCAGCACCCACAAACCCTGGGCGAGGCGCAGGTTGACCGGGGCGAGCACGATCGGCAGCAGCAGGAGCGAGATCAGCAGCGTGCCGAACAGGGCGCCCGCGACCGGGTGGCGGAACTCGGCCAGCACGGACGCGGGGGCGGAGACGAGCTTCACCCCGTACGCCACGACCAGCACCAGGAAGGTTGCGACCGCGGCTACCCCGATCGCGTCGCCGATCCCGTTCGGCATGCCATAGCGTGCCGCCCCGAGATGCCAGGCGGCGGAGAGGCCGGTCAGCCCCATCACCGATCCGAACAGGCTGACCGGCAGATACTCCAGCGTGGCGCGACGGAGCGCGCCGGCCTGGATCGTGTCGCTCACCGAGGTTCCCCCTCCTGTTATGGCGACCCGTCGGCGCGGATCGCGGTTCTCGTGCGGCAGGTTACCGTCCTTGCGACGGCGATGCGCCGTCCGGACAGGGGAGGTCGCCGGCAGGGACCCTCTCCCGATCCGCCGGTTCCTCCCATATCATCCGCATGACGCACAGCACTTGCATGATCCCGCTCTCGGTCCTCGACCTCGCCCCGGTGCCGGAGGGCGCGGAGGCGGGCGACGCCCTGCGCAACGCCGCCGACCTCGCGCGGCATGCCGAGGCGCTGGGCTACCGGCGCTACTGGATGGCGGAACACCACAACATGCCGGGCATCGCCTCGGCGGCGACCGCGGTGGCGTTGGCGCATGTCGCGACCGGCACGCATACGATCCGCATCGGCGCCGGCGGGGTCATGCTGCCCAACCACGCGCCGCTGCTGATCGCGGAGCAGTTCGGCACGTTGGCCGCGCTGCATCCGGGGCGGATCGACCTCGGTCTCGGCCGCGCGCCAGGGTCCGACCAGGTGGCGGCGCGGGCGATGCGGCGCACCCGGGTGGGCGACTCGGACGACTTCCCGCAGGACGTCATGGAGCTGCTGGCCTATTTCGCGCCGCCTGAACCGGGCCAGCGGCTGGTCGCCGTGCCCGGCGCGGGGCTGGCGATCGAGCCGTGGATCCTCGGCTCCTCCACCTTCGGCGCCCAGCTCGCCGCGGCGCTGGGGCTGCCCTACGCCTTCGCCTCGCATTTCGCGCCGGGCTACCTGCGCGAGGCGGTGGCAGTCTATCGGGAGCGGTTCCGTCCTTCGGACCGTCTCGCCGCGCCCTACGTGATGCTGGGGGTGAACGTGTTCGCGGCCGAGACGGACGCCGAGGCGCAGCGTCTGTTCACCTCTCTGCAGCAGGCTTTCCTGAACCTCCGCCGCGGCCGGCCGGGCAAGCTGCCCGCCCCGGTCGACCGGCTCGAGGTCGAGCCATATGGCCAGGCCATGCTGGCGGACGCGCTGGCCTGCTCGATCGTGGGTGGGCCGGAGACGGTGCGGGAGGGGCTGCGCCGCTTCGTCGAGGATACCGGGGCGGACGAGTTGATGGTCACCGCGCAGATCCACGACCACACGGCGCGGAAGCGGTCTTTCGAGATCCTGGCCGAGGTGAATCGCGGGCCGTGACGTCGGGGTCGGCGACCGCCCGCGCGGGGGATGATCCGTGGGCGTGGGGCGTTCGGGCGCCGGTTGGAACCACGGATGAACACGGATGAACACGGATGGGGCGGTGCCCTCGGTGGCCGCGTGCCTCTCTCCGGCCGCCCTCGCGATGAAAGCGCGCGCAGCGCGCCTCGAGTCACGGCCGTCCGGACCGGAGGCACGAGCCGTTCCGCCGGCACTGGCCCATCCGCGTTCATCCGTGTTCCTCCGCGGTTTCATCCAGGCCCCGTCCGAACTACGGCCGCTGGCGGCTCCCCCATTCCGCCCGAAGCACCGGCGGCGGAGTTCCCCGGTTGCCAGCCCCGGAGCAAGCTGGAACGGTGCGCGGCGTCCGATTCGGAGTCTCGCCGATGCAGTACCCCGCCATGCCGTTCACCGTCACCGACTGGTCCAAGGTGACGCCCACCGAACACAAGGGGGAGACCGGCGTCGCGCTGTGGCGCACGTTCGAGGCCGGAGCGTTGCGCGTGCGGCTTGTCGAGTATTCGCCCGGCTACCTCGCCGACCATTGGTGCGACCGTGGCCACGTGCTGTTCGTATTGGAGGGCGAGCTCACCACCGAGTTACGTGACGGCCGCCGCTTCGTCCTGACCCCGGGGATGAGCTACCAGGTTTCCGATCACGGCGACGCGGCGCATCGCTCCTCGACCGCCACTGGGGCCAAGCTGTTCATCGTCGACTGATCTCCGGGGCGGCGCCGCGCGACCTCTATTGCACGCGAGGTCGGCGCGCCCGCCACGGGGCAAGAAACTTACCGCCGTACCGCCCAGCCCCCGAACGGGTCACTGTGGCGGTGCGGTGCGACGACAGACAATGCGGGAGGAAAGCATGCAGGATTTCGCGGGCAAGACCGCGCTGGTGACCGGGGCCGGTTCGGGCATCGGCCTCGGCATCGCCAAGGCGCTCGCCGGTGCGGGGATGAACCTGGTGCTGGCCGATCTGCGTCCGGCGCCCCTCGCCGAGGCGCGCCGCCAGATCGAGGCGCTGGGCGTGCGCGCGCTCGACGTGCCGACCGACGTGTCCGACCCGACCTCGGTCGCTGCCCTGGCCGAGGCGGCGGAGCAGGCGTTCGGCAAGCTGCATGTCGCGGTGAACAACGCCGGCGTCGCGATGCACGGCACGCCGATCGAGCAGGTGACGCCGGAGGAATGGGCCTGGGTGCTGGGCGTCAACGTGATGGGCGTGGTGAACGGCATCCGCAGCTTCGTCCCGCTGATCCGCAAGCACGGGGAGGGCGGGCACGTGGTCAACACCGCCTCGATTTCCGGCTTCTTCGTGCGCGAGGGCCGCAACCAGGGCGCCTATGCCGCAACCAAATACGCGGTCGTCGCCCTGTCCGAAGCGTTGGAGCAGGAGGCGCGGGAGGCCGGGATCGGCGTGACCGTGCTGTGCCCCGGCGCGGTGCGCACGTCGATCTTCGACTCGGCCGCGACCCGGCCCGACCGGTTTGGCGGCGCCTATGCCCGCCCCGCCCAGGAAGCGATGAAGACCGGCATGCTCGGGGCCGGGCTCGACCCCGACGCGGTGGGGCGGCGGGTGGTGCAGGCAATCCGCAACGGGGAGTTCTACCTGTTCACCCATACCGGCGAACGCGACGTGGTGGAGGCGCGGCACGCGCGGATCAGCGCGGCGCTGGATGCGGCGGAGCGATCAACCATCAGGTAAGGGAGCCGGCCGCGATCAGGTGACGGAGCGGACCGCGGTCAGATGAACTTGCCGTGCAGGAAGCCCAGTGCGGGCAGCGGCCGCCAGGCGCGCGGCAGGTCGGCCCGCTTGATCGGGCGCACGGTGTAATGGGGGGTGGGTTGTCGGGCGGTGCGGAGAAACGCCGCATAGGCCCGCACCTGCTGTTCCCGCCAGGCCTGGTCCGCAAGGGCTGCAAGCCGGCTCGAGAAAATCTCCGCCACCCGTGAGGTGCGGCCGATCGAGGCGACGACCGCCCAGAGCGTATCGTCGCGCACGCTGCTCAAGTTGACCGGTTCCACCATGTGGAAAAGCTGGCGCCTTGGTCCGGTTCAGGCAAGAGGTTTTGGCGGGCCTGGGCCGCACACGCGGGGGGCGACCGCGGGCGAACCGCCGTGGTCTGACGAGTGCCTGAGGCCCGCTGTCCGACCTCCGGCGAGCGCCCCCGCCGCGGCCTCCAGTCCGCGTGCACCGCCCGCCACGTCCTCCAGTCCACGTGCACCGCCCACCACGTCTTCCAGTCCGCGTGCGTCCCCCGCCGCGGCCCTCCAGTCCGCTTGCGTCTCCCGCCGCGGCCCCGCGCCGTCGCCCTCGAGCGTCATCGCCGGCCTCGAGCCGGCCATCCAAGCCGCACGATGCCACCGCCGACACCCATGCCCCGCCACAAGGGGCCGCGCCGCCTCAGTTCCGCACCGACCGGACCGCGCTGAACGGCACCGAGAGCTTGCCAAGCTGCAGGTTCAGCGAGGTGCCGTCGCTCGCGACGCCGGTGGCGGTGCCGACCACCGTGTAGCTCAGCGCCGTCGTGGTCCCGTCCACATTCGCGCCGCTCACCGTCACCTTGTAGGTGCCGTCCGGCATCGCGCGGCCCTTCGCGTCCTTGCCGTCCCAGCTCCAGGTATTGCTGCCCTTCGTCGCGGGGGTGACCGTGTCCATCAGCTTCGTGCCCGCATCGGTCGCGATCGAGATCAGCGCCGGCTGCGCGGCCGGGGCGGTGAAGGCGATCGTCGCGTTGCCGGCCTGCAGCACGAGGTCCGTCGCCTGCACCTCCACCTGCTTGCCGACCATGGCGGTGGACTGCATCACCTCGCCGGCCTGGGTCAGCTCGATCAGCCGGGTCAGGCTGGTGTTGGTGTTGATCTGCTGCTCGACGCTGGAGAACTGCACCAGCTCGCTGGTGAACTCGTTGGCGTCCATCGGGCTGGTCGGATCCTGGTTCTTCAATTGCGTCATCAGCAGGTTCAGGAAATCCGAGAAGTTCGAGGACAGCTTGCCCAGGGCGCCGGATGGGGCCGCGACGCTGCTGCCGGGAGCGGCCGTGGACGGGGTGGTTGCGGCGATGGTCATGACCTTGTCTCCCGACCTTCAGGCGGTGATGTCGAGGCCGGCGCGCAGCCAGCCCGCGCGGCGCGGGGTCAGGGCCGCCTGGGCGCCCTGATCCGCGGCGGTGTCCGGCTCATCCGGGACGCCGCCCTGGCCGGACGGTGGGCCGCCGCGACCGCCTTGCGCGTGCGGTTGCCCCCCCGCGAGGTCGCTTCCGCCGCCGCCCGCCTGCGTCCACCAGCCGGCCGCGCCCTGCCCATGGCCGGCGCCGCCATTCGCGCTGTCGCGGCCGGGTTCGGGCGGGGCCACATGCAGGACGAGGCTGCGGCCCTCGGCGGGGATGCCGGCCTGGTCGAGCGCGCGTTCCAGCCGGGGCTGGTCGTGCAGCATGAGGCGGAGGGTCTCCGGCCGTTCGACCGTGATCTCGACCCGCGCGGGGCCGTCCGCGCTGCGCTCGATGCGGATATCGACCTGGCCGAGCTCTTGGGGCTGAAGGCGGAGGGTGAGGTGGCGGGCGCCGTCGGGTCCGCTGGTGAGGGTGATCAGCGCGGGTGCGACCTGATCCGCGGCGCTGGGGGCCTGGACGGGGGAGGGCTGCGCCCGAGGCGGCGGAACGGCGGACTGAACCGGCGCGGCCGCGGGCGGCGCGACGCCTCCAGCTGGCACCGGCGGCGTGGCGTCGGCTGGGGCGGGCCGGTCATCGGCGGCCAGGTGTCGCGACGTCGCCTCCGGGTTGGAGCGGAGGCCGGTAGCCGGGGCGAGAACCGACCGCGCCGCGCTGTCCTGGGGGGCCGGTTCCGCCGGCCGAATGGCGGCGTCGGGTGGTGGACGCGGCGCGGGGGCGGCCGCATCCGTGGCTTGGGCGCCGTCGTCCGACGCAGCCTCCGGTGCTCCGTTCGGGATGGCCCCGCTGGGACTGGAGACGTGGGGACGGGGGTCGTCGATGGCTGGATCGGCGCCGGCCCCCGGCGGAAGCGGCGCGACGGGTGCGGGTGTGGCGGGCAAGACGGGCGCAGGCAGCAGCGGCGGGGCGCTGTCCGTTCCGAGCGACGCGGTGGGGGCGGCCGTTGCTTCGTCCGATCGCGGCACATCCTTGCGCGCCCGGGATGCGACGGGTCCGGCGGGGGTGGCGGGGCGCGCCGTGGCTTCCATTGCCGGGTGTGCCGCGGCCTCCGCCTGCGCCTCGGCTGTGTCCTGCGTGGCCTGATTCGTGGCGGGAGACGCGGGTTGCGTCAGACCGTCGCGCGCGATGCCGTCCCGTGCCGGCCCGGACGGTCCCCCGGGCCGGGTTCGCGGAGGACCGGATACGGATCCCGGGGGCAGGACAGAAGCGGGCGACGCAAGCGGGGCACCGGTGTCGGCGTCGATCGGCACGCCCAGCTCGTCCGTCTCCCCACACGCGGCAGGAGGTGCTGCACCCGGCCCATCCGCACCGCCACTGGAAGCGGAGAGTGCTCCCGCTCCGCTACCCGTCGAAATGCGCCCGCCCTCCGCACTGGCGGCGGCCAGGACCTGCATGAACGCGCTGCCCGGACCGGTGGGGCCGGAGGGGGAGGCCGCGGCCGGACCTGCAAGCGGCGGCGCGGTCAGGGGGGAAGCGGCAGGCGAGGCGAGCATGGGCGTCTCCCGGGGCGTGCGGATGCGGCGCCCGTCGAAACGTCAGCAAGCACCGGGCCAACCCGCGCCAGAGCGTCGCCGCCCTGATCCGGGCTGCATCGCGGCCCAATCACATACTTTCGTCTGCAACGATGGATGACCTCGGCACGAACTGCCCGGTTGGTTCTGCCGCCCGTGCGTGGATGTCCGCCAAGCCAACAGGCCCATCCCCTTGATTCCGCGAGGCGGATCGTTTGGCACACCGGATGCGAAGGAGTCTGCGAGACGACCCAGGAGCCTTCCGATGTCCCTGTTCGGCGCGATGAACACCGCAATTGCCGGCCTGAACTCCCAATCGAGCGCGTTCGGCAACATCAGCGACAACGTGGCGAACACGCAGACCGTCGGGTTCAAGCGCGTCGACACGGCCTTCGTGGACTACCTGACGACCAGCACCGTCGACGTGAACGCGCCAGGCGCCGTGGTCGCGAAGCCCACCTATATGAACAACATCCAGGGCACGATCACCCAGACCGACGACACGCTGGGCCTCGCGATCGCCGGCCAGGGATTCTTCGCGGTCTCGCAGCAGACCGGCGAGGTGAACAGCGTGCCGACTTTCAACCCGCAGCAGTACTACACGCGCGCCGGCGACTTCCAGCTCAACAAGAAGGGCTACATGGTCAACAGCGCCGGGCTGTACCTGAACGGCTGGCCGGTCGACAC
This sequence comes from Rhodospirillales bacterium, assembly GCA_017304945.1. GTDB lineage: Bacteria > Pseudomonadota > Alphaproteobacteria > Acetobacterales > Acetobacteraceae > Rhodopila. The sequence goes on along the minus strand of JAFKLG010000120.1, from coordinate 11,528 downwards.
TCAGGGCAACGTCAACGAGAACAGCCTGGCGCCAATCCAGGTGACGCAGACCGTGTACAACCCGGTCGCCACCTCCAATGTCACGCTCTCGGCCAACCTGCCGGCGACTCCGACCGCCGGCACCGCCACCGCCGCCTCCCCGATCTCCTCCGACATCAACGTCTACGACGCGCTCGGCACGGTGCATACCGTGACGTTGAACTGGGTGCGCAACGCGCAGGACAACTGGACCGTTTCGATCAGCGTGCCGGACGACACGGTGGCCACCGCGCGCGGCTCCGCCGTCGTGCAGTTCGGCGCGGCCAGCGGCAACCCGGTGGCCGAGGGAACGGTGGGCCAGATCGGCAGCACCACCGGCAGCGTGACCAGCGGGGGCTATGTCGCCGGCGGGGCGGCGACGCTGACCTTCGACGACGATTTCGGCTCCGGCATGCAGACGATCACGCTCAACATCGGCACCTACGGCCAGACCGATGGCGTGACGCAGTATGCCGGCAGCACCTACAACCTGCGCGGCCTGACCCAGGACGGCGTGCCCCCCGGCAGCTTCGCCGGCGTGACCACGCAGACCAACGGCAGCATCATCGTCAACTACGACAACGGCCAGACCCGCCGCATCGCGCAGGTGCCGCTGGTGACGTTCAACGCGGCGAACAAGCTGCAGCGGCAGGACGGACAGGCCTTCACCACCACGATCGATTCCGGCACCCCGCTCGCGCAGGCCGCGGGCACCAACGGCGCCGGGAACCTGGTGACCAACTCGCTGGAGGGCTCGAACGTCGATATCGCCAGCGAGTTCTCCAAGCTGATCGTCGCCCAGCGCGCCTATTCGGCGAACACCAAGATGGTGACCACGGCCGACGACATGCTGCAGCAGACCATCGAGATGAAGCGCTGAGGCGCTGACCCCGGCGGAGCGCGGCGATGAGCATCAATGCCACCCTCTCGATCGCAACCGGCGGCCTCGCCGCGGTGAGTCGCGAACTCGCGCTGGTGTCGCAGAACATCGCCAACGCCAATACGCCGGATTACGCACGCGAAATCGCCACCCAGACCGCGCTCACCGCCGAAGGCCAAGGGCTCGGCGTCCATGTCGGTCCGGCGACCCGCCTGGTCGATACCGTGCTGCAGGCCGCCGCGCTGCGCCAGAACGCGGTCGTCGCCGACCTGCAGGCGCGACAGTCCGCGCTGCAGGCGATCGACGCCGCCCAGGGCACGCCCGGCGACGGAACCGACCTGCCCAGCCTCCTGGGGAAGCTGCAATCGGCGTTCTCCACGCTGCTCAACCAGCCGGCCGACCAGACGCAACAGAGCGCGGTGGTCGCCGCCGCCGGCACGCTCACCCAGGGCATCAACGATCTGAGCGAGGCCTATGCGACGCAGCGCCAGGACGCGCAGGATGCGCTGGTGACCGCGGTCGGCACGCTCAACGCCACGATCGCGGATATCGGCCGGTTGAGCGACCAGATCATCGCCCTGCAGGGCGGCGGCCAGAGCACAGCCGACCTCGAGAACCAGCGTGACGCGGCCCTGCACACGCTATCCGACCTGATCGACCTTCGAGTGCTGCATCAAGCGAACGGCGACGTGGTGCTGTCGAGCAGCGGCGGGCTGTCGCTGCCAGTGCACGGCACCGGCGCGGCCCTCGCCACCACCGGCGCCAACCTCCATGCGGGCGCCTATTACCCGGGCGGCGGCATCCCGGGCATCACGCTGAACGGCGTGGATGTGACGCGAGAGCTGACCGGTGGGCGCATCGGCGCCGCGCTCACGTTGCGCGACCTCACGCTGCCGACCGCGCAGGCCGAACTCGACGAGTTCGCCCAGACCCTGGCGACCCGGTTTGATGCGCAGGGCCTGCGGCTGTTCTCCGATCCCACGGGCGCGGTGCCGCCCGGCGGCGGCACACCGGTGCAGTCCACCTATGTGGGGTTTGCCGCCAGCATCCAGGTCAACCCCGCGGTGCGGGCGAACCCGACCCTGGTGCGTGACGGCACCACCGCGATCGCCGGCAGTGCCACGGGCGCGAGCGCCTTCACGCCCAATCCCGCTTCGGGGCCGGCCGGGTTCACCACCATGATCACGCGCGTGCTGACCTACGCGCTGGGCCGGGAGGTGCAGAGCGGCGTGCCCCAGCCCGCCGCCAACACCACCGGCCTCGGCCCCGACGGCACGCTGCGGGCCCCCTATGTCGCACCGCTGTCGCTGGGCGACATGGCGACGACCATGGTCGCGGCGCAGGCGCAGGACAGCAGCCTGACCAGCGCCCGCCTCGCCACCGAACAGGCGGTGCAGAGCGGGCTGGCCGCGCGGCTCTCCGCCATGAGCGGCGTGAACGTCGATACCGAGATGGCCCACATGATCACGCTGCAGAATGCCTATGGCGCCAATGCGCGGGTGATGGCCACGGCGCAGGCGCTGTTCCAGCAACTCCTGACGATGGTGCAGTGATGTGCAGGCTCGCGTATGCGGCTGCGGAGACGGAGAGGCACCGATGACCGGCGCGATCCTCTCCTCCATGGGCGACTACGGCACGCTGAGCCGGCTGATCGCCGACAGCCGGACCGTGCATGACCGGCTGGATCTGCTGACCGCCCAGATCGGCAGCGGCAAGATCGGCACGACCTATGCGGCGCTGGGCGGCGGGGCGGCAACCTCGCTCGACCTCACGCCGGCGATCGGCCAGCTCGCGACCTGGCAGAAGAACATCGACGCGGCGGCGACGCGCATCGAGGTGGCGCAGACCGCGCTGACACGCCTGCAGGAGATCACGAAGGAGTTCGTCGCCCGAACCTTCAGCGAGAACGGGTTGGACGCCGCGACCATCGACAATGTCGCCGTGAACGCGAAGGACGCCTTGTCGGAGGTCGCCAACCTGCTCGACACGCAGGAAGGCGGTCTCTACGTGTTTGCCGGCCAGGACACCGCGAACCCCCCGATCCCGAATCCGAACGCGATCGGCGGTTCGCCCTTCTTCACGCAGATCCAGGCGGCGGTGCAGCAGCTCGCGACCTTGGGCGCCTCGGGTACCGCGGCCTCGACGCTGGCGACCGCCGCGTCGAACGCGCCGACCACCTCACCCTTCTCGACCTACCTGTCTCAGCCGGTCGCGGCCCTGCAGGCGCCGGTGGTGCAGGTGGGCGACGGGCAGATGGTGGTGATCGGGCTGTTCGCGAGCGGCAACAGCACCGTCGCCTCCACCGGCGGATCCACCACCGGGTCGTACGCACGTGATCTGATGCGCGCGCTGGCGACCCTGGGCTCGCTCAGCAGCACCCAGGCGAACGACCCCAACCTCGCCGGGCTGATCGACGACACGCGCCAGAGTCTGAACGGGGCGCTGACCGCGATGGCGGGGGAGGCCGGTGTGCTGGGCGGCCGACAGGCCGCGCTGGAGACCACCAAGGCGCAGCTCGCTGCGACCGCGATCGCGTTGACGACCCAGGTCAGCAACGCGGAAGACGTCGACGTCGCGGATGCGATGGCGAAGCTCTCGGTGGTGCAGACGCAGTTGCAGGCTTCGTACCAGCTGATCGCCCGCGCGGGTGATCTGTCGCTGGTGAAATTTCTTCCGTCGCCGTGATGCACGGCGGCGAACTTCATCGGTCGTTAACTCCTGGTGGTTCAGGATGGCGGCCGTACCCGCAAAAGGCGGGGGCATGCGTAACCACGGGCAGAGAGGGTAAGATACCATGTCCCTGAACTCGGTCATCACCAATGTCGGCGCGATGATCGCGCTGCAGTCGTTGAACAAGACCAACCAGCAGCTGGCGGACGTTCAGAAGCGTGTCTCCACGGGCTATCGCGTGGCAGACTCGACGGACGACGGCGCTGCCTTTGCGGTCGCCCAGGGAGTTCGCTCCACCGTCGGTGCGCTGACCAGCGCCAACCAGCAGTTGGGCAACGTCCAGGGCCTGCTCAGCACCACGCAGTCCGGTCTGACGAACATCTCGAATACGATGGCGAAGATGCGCGACGTGCTGGTGAAGCTGTCGGACGGCAACGTGCAAGGGTCCGACCGCACGAACTACGAGAACCAGTACAACTCGCTCCTGGCCAACGTGAAAACGTTCATCCAGGACGCCAGCTACAACGGCAAGACGCTGATCGGCGATCTGACCGGCAGCAACGGCACCTTCGCCCGCGTAGCGGTCGCCCGCAACGAGTCCGGCTCGTCCTACGGCATCGCGACGTTCGGTGGATCGGCGCTGTATGGCTCGATCGCGTTCACCACCACGCAGATGGGCGCTTCGCCGACCATCGCGGCGCTGATCACCGCGAGCGGCACGTTCATCAACATGATGAACTCCGTCGGCCGCGCGCTGAACGCGGTGGGATCGTCGATCAACTACGTGGCGAACCAGATCAGCTACAACAACGACAAGATCGATGCCCTGAACAGCGGTCTCGGTGCGTTGGTGGACGCCGACCTGGCGAAGGAATCGGCACAGCTCCAGGCGCTGCAGATCCGTCAGCAGTTGGGGACCCAGTCCCTGTCGCTGGCGAATCAGGCGCCGCAGACCTTGCTGAGCCTGTTCAAGTAAGCCGTCGCGACCCGCGGATTCGGCGTGGGCAGAAGGCCCGCTCCGAATCCCGGTCCCGCAGGAGAGGCCGGCAAGATGCCGGTTCACGCTTCGGGGTCACGCTCGAAGAACGCAAGGCAGACGAGCCGGCCGCCACGCATGTGGCCGATCGCCCCCAGGATGTCGTTCCACGCGTCCTGGCCCAGGCGACCGCCCCCGTAAGGGGTCGGCCTGTTGGACACACGCAGGTCAGCGAACCAGGAAGGGGCGCATGTCGAATTTGGTCCTGGAGTTGCGCCAAGGCGAGGTCATGATCGTCAACGGTGCCCCGATCCGCTTCCGCACCAAGTCGCGGATCGAGCTGACGGCCAAGGCGCGCTTCCTGTTCGGAAAGCAGATCATGCCGCCCGATCAGGCGGACAGCCCGGCGCGACGGATCTACTTCGCCCTGCAATCCGCCTATATCGGCGCCGAGGACGAGCGGCCGGCTGGTCTCGATGCCGCCCGCTGTCTGATCGCTGCGTTCAAGATCGCGACCACCTCCACGCTCGCCCGCGACATTCTCGATCGTGCGCTGGCGGCGGCCGAGGCCGACGACTGCTATCTCGCCCTCAAACTCGCGCGGCGGATCATCCGCCACGAGGATGCGGTGCTGGGGCGCACGCCGGATCGGCCAGGCTTCGTCCCAAGGGGACAAGCCGAGACTCACCTCACAGGGACCCAGCACAGCCATGCAGAGCAGCATCCAGGCGGCCCGCGCCTATGAGGCCGCCACCGTCCACCGTTCCCAGCGCCAGCAGGAAGCGGACGTCTTTCGCCATGCCACCGGATTGCTGAAGGCCGCGCGCGACGCCGGCCCGCTGCCGCGCATCCGCGCGCTGGCCGACAATCGGCGCCTGTGGATGACCGTGCACGACCTGATGCGCGATCCGCAGAACGCGCTGCCGGAAGCGCTGCGCGCCTCGATCCTGTCGGTCGGCCTCGCCGTGCAGCGAGAGATGGAGAACGATTCGCCCGACTTCGACTTCCTGATCTCGATCAACGAAAACTTCGCGGCCGGCCTGGGCGAAGCCTGAAACGACGTCCGAACGCGGCCAACCGGATCGGGCGCCGGCAAAGGCGGATCGCCGTATCGGCACTCCGACGTCTGGACGTGTGGGCGCATGGGCAGATCGGCGCATGGCCGCGTCGCAGACCGACGCATGAGCGCGCCGGCCCAACGATCCGCAATGACGCGCGTGACGTGCCGGGACCGCAGCGAGCGGACGACGAGCAGATCGAGGACGAGCACATGACGGAAGCAGGCGCGACATCATGAGCGGCACCGCCGGCACATCGCTGATCGCCCTGTTCGGCAGCAGCGCGACCACGGCGTCGCTGCTCGACACGCTGTACGGGCGGTCTGGCCAGGCGATGACCTCGATCGCGCCCTCCGTCGCGCTGCGCAACGCGGAACGGAATGGAACCAGGCAGGTCGCCATCACGGCGAAGCAGCCGGACGTGAAGCTCGCCGTCGACGCATTCAGGCGGGGTGTCGCAAAGGCGACCAGCGTCGAGACGCTGCTCTCGGATCCGGCGGTGATGAAGGTGCTGCTGCGCGCCAATGGACTGGGCGACCAGGCGGGATACACCGCGCTGGCGAAGCGGGCGCTGCTGTCGGACCTGAACGACCCGAAGTCGCTGGCCAACACGCTGTCCGACACGCGCTGGAAAGCCGTCGCCAAGACCTACGACTTCGCCAACAAGGGCCTCTCCGTCATCAAGGATGCCAAGGTCCAGCAGGCGATCGCCGACGGCTATGCCGAGATCACGTGGCGCGAAACGCTCGACCGGCAGACGCCGGGCCTGTCGAACGCTCTCACTTTCCGCGCCCAGGCCGCCAAGGTCGAATCGGTCTACGACATCCTCGGCGACAAGGTCTTGCGCGACGTCGTCACCAAGGCACTCGGCGTGCCGGCCCAGATCGCGTTTCAGCCGCTCGAGGCACAGGCGAAGGCCATCACCTCCCGGCTCGACCTCGCCAAGCTGAAGGACGCGAAATTCGTCGAAAACGTCGCCCATCGCTACCTGCTCGCCGCCGCCGACGCAGCCGCCGCGACCCGCACCTCCACGGGCTTCGTGGACCTCGCCGTGCAGGCACGTGGCCTGATCGTCTGATCCCTCGTCCCCATGGCTCGAAAAGGAGCCCCTGATGGAACGCGTGCACACCACCGCCGACGCCGATGCCCTGATGCAGAAAGCCGCCATGCTCCTCGAAGCGGGGCGCCCCGGCGCGGCCCGTCCATTGCTCGTCGCGGCGCGACGGCTGGGGTCGGGCAGCCCTGGGCTGGCGCAGCTCAGCGCGCGGCTCGCCATCCAGGATGGCACGCTCGACGAAGCACGCATCGAACTCGATGAGGCGGTGGCGCGCGCCCCCGACCATGCCGGGCTGCGGGTCAGCCGCGCCGAGATCCGCCATCGCCTGGGCGATCTGGACGGCGCCACCCGCGACGCGGCGGAAGCCGTGATCCTGAACCGCGCGGATCCGGTCGCGAAGGGGCTGCTGGGCGTGCTCATGCTCGAACTCGGCCGCGCCAGTGAGGCGATTGCCTGCCTGACCGAAGCGGTGGAAGACGCGCCCGCCGATCCCACCTTCCGGGAGGCGCTGGCCGGCGCGCACGCCGCGGCCGGCGACCTCGACGCCGCACTCGCGGTCCTGCAGCACGGGATCGCCGCCGTGCCCGCGAACGTCGCCCTGCGCAACGCCGCGGTGCTGCTGTGCATCCGCCGCCGCGACTTCTCGCAGGCCGACCGGTTGTCCGAGGCGGCGCGCGGGGCCGGTATCGCCGATGCCTGCACCTTCGGCCTGCGCGGCCACGCGCTGTCCAGCCTCGGCCGCCATGCCGAGGCGGCCACGGCCTACGCCGAAGCGCTCAAGCTCGGGCCGGCCGATCCCTACGTCCGCCACCTTGCCGCCGCGGCCGGCCACGTGCCGGGCGAAACCCGCGCGCCGGCGGCCTATCTCGAGACAGTGTTCGACGGCTATGCCGAACGCTTCGAAACCCATCTCATCTCGCTCGGATACCGTGTGCCCGGCGTGATCCGCCGCTTGCTGAGCGCACACCCCCGCATCCAGGAAGGTGAGACGCTGGGGCCCGTGCTCGATCTCGGCTGCGGCACCGGGTTGCTCGCGCTCGTCCTGGGCGACCTGCCGGTGGGCCCGATCACCGGCGTCGACCTGTCCGGCCGCATGCTCGCTCAGGCGGCCGCCAAGGGGCTGTATGCGACCCTGCGCCAGGACGACGTGTTGACGGTGTTGGCGGAAGACGGTGATCGCTGGCCCCTGATCCTCGCCGGCGACGTGGTCTGCTACTTCGGCGCGCTCGAGGAACTGATGCAGGGCGTCCACGCTCGATTGGAGCCGGGCGGCTGGTTCGTCTTCTCGACCGAGGAGCTGCTGGCACATGCCGATGGCACGCTGCCCGGCGACGGGCGCTGGGCGCTGCTGCGCCAAGGACGCTACGTGCACCATGCCGACTACCTCGCGGCGTGCGCCGCCACGGCCGGCTTCCACACCCGCGTATTCGAGCGCGGCGTGATCCGGTGGGAAGCCGACATGCCGGTGAACGGGTTCTTCGTCGTGCTGGAACGCGTGCGCCACGATGGCTGACTTGTCTGCCGCGCTGGCCGAACCGGTGCCGGCCGCGCCAATCCATGGCGGTGAGCCGTCGGCGGAGGCGCCTGGGTGCGACCGGACCCGCGTCGAGCCGGGGGAACCTGCGGGAGACCTCGGCGATCCGGCGCAGCACCTGTCGCGCGGCATCGCGTTGCTCGCCGCCGGTGCGTTCGCCGAGGCGCTCGCGGCGCTGCGCACGGCGGTGACGCTGGGCGATACGCGGCCGGTGACGGTGCTGAACCTCGCGATCGCCGAGGACCGCGCCGGTGATGTCGGACGTGCGCGTGCGCAGATGTGCCGCCTGGCCGAACGCCTGCCCACATGGGACGAGCCGGTGCTGCGTCTGGCCGAGAGCCTGCGCGCCGCGGGAGAGCGCGCCGCCGCGGAGGATGCCTACCGCGACACGCTCGAGCGCAATCCGCGGCGCGAGGAGGCGCTGGTCGCCCTCTCCGGCCTGCTGATCCAGCGCGGCGCCGCGGCCGAGGCGCGGGTGCTGCTGCTGCGCTGCTGCGGCATCAATCCGGCGAATGCGGAAGCCTGGGACACGCTGGGCCTGGCGCTGCTCGCGACCGAGGCGCCATCCCTCGCGCTCGCGAGCTTCGCGACCGCCCAGCGCCTGGCGCCCGACGTGCTGGACTATGCCCTGCACGCCGTCGAGGCAGCCGCCGCGGCCGGCGAGCTGGAGGCGGAGCTGGCGCGGCTCGACGTCGCGGTGCAGGACGCGCCACTCAATGCCGCGCTGCAGACCGCGCGCGGCGTCGCGCTCACCCGGGTCGGCCAGCGTGAGGCGGCGATCGACGCGTTCGAGGTCGCAGCCGCGCTGGCCCCCGACGCCGCGCTCCCGATCGCATTCCTCGGTGGTGTGCTGGCGCATGCGAACCGGCTGCGGGAGGCGGAGGACGCGCTCCGCCGCGCCGCGGACCGCGACCCGAGCAACCCGCGCCTCCGCAACGACCTGGCGGCGGTCCTGATGCGCATGCATCGGCATGCGGAGGCACGCGAGATCCTGTTCGCGCTGCGGCGTGAGCAAGGCGCCAGCGTCCCGGTCCTGTGCAATCTCGCGAACGCGACGGCATGCGTCGGCCTGCAAGCCGAGGCCGTTGCCATCGCGCGCGCGGCGATTGACCTGGACCCGGATTCGGTGCTGCCGCGCCGCACCCTCTGCAACACGCTGCCCTACGCTGAAGGCACGGATGGCACCACGCTGCTGGCCGCGCTGCGTGACTGCGACGCGCGCCTGCCCCGAACGCCGCTGCCGCCCTTCGACAATGCGCGCGATCCCGACCGGCGCCTCACCATCGGCCTGCTGTCGGGCACGCTGCGAAGTCATCCGGTGGGATGGCTGACCGTCGCCGGATTCGAGTCGCTGGACCCGGCTGCGTTCGAGCTGGTGTGCCTGGTGCAGAACGGCTCCGCCGGCGATCCGCTGGCGCAGCGCTTCCGCGCGGTGAGCGCGCGTTGGATCGCGATCGACATGCTCGACGACGTGGCGCTCGCCCGCTGCGCGCGGGAGCAGGGAATCGACGTGCTGATCGACCTCGGCGGGTACGGCGATGCGGGGCGGATGCCGGCTTGCGCCCATCGGCTTGCGCCGGTTCAGATCAAGTGGGTGGGCATGCAGAACCACAGCTCCGGCCTCGCGGAGATGGACTGGATGCTGACCGACCGGTGGGAGACGCCCGCGGGCTTCGAGCGCTTCTACCGTGAGCAACTGCTGCGCCTGCCGGACGGCTATGTCTGCTACAGCCCGCCGCCCTACGCGCCCGACCTCGTGCCGTCGCCGGCGTTGTCGCGAGGCCACGTCACCTTCGGCTGTTTCAACAATCTCGCGAAGATCACGCCTGGAACCATCGCGGCCTGGGTGGAGATCCTGCAGGCGCTGCCGACGGCGCGGCTGATCCTGAAGACGCATCAGTTCGCCGACGCCGCAACCGCCGCGCGGGTTCGTGCCGCGTTCGTGTCGGCCGGCATCGACCCGGCGCGGCTCGAGCTGCGCGGCGGGTCGGGGCACCGCGCCTTCCTGCGCGAGTACAACGATGTGGACATCGCGCTCGACCCGTTCCCGTACTCCGGCGGGCTGACCACCTGCGAGGCGCTGTGGATGGGGGTGCCGACGGTGGCGCTCGCGGGTGAGATCTTCGCCGCGCGCCACTCCACCAGCCATCTCTGCAATGCGGGACTGGCGGACTGGGTCGCCGCCGACCGCGCTGCCTACGTGGCGCTGGCCATTGGCAAGGCGCGCGACGTTCCCGCACTGGCGGCGTTGCGCGCGGAGCTGCGTGACCGGGTGCGGGTGAGCCCGCTCTGCGACGCTCGTCGTTTTGGACGTGGGCTGGGGAGGGCGCTGCGGCAGGCATGGCAGGCATGGTGCGCCCAGCCTGAAGCCTGACGTTCGCCGGCACGCCGGAAGGCGCGGCGGCACTGCGCAACGCGCGGCATGAGATGCGGCACGCTCGGATCGAAGCGACGGAATGGCGGCGCGAATTAATGTAGGCGCGCGGCTGACGAGAGGCTCAGCGCGACGAAGCGGCACGATAGTGGGAGCGGGAGCGGGGCAATCCCGACCTGCAGTGGGAGCGGGACAGTCCCGACTCGCGGGGCAGGCGCCTTGCGAACGGGCTCCTCTCAGACCTGCGGCGATGAGGTGGAGATCTCCGATGTGGCGATCTCCGCCAGCAGGCGCAGCACCGCGGCGGCTTGCTTCTCCAGCCCGTAGCGATCGGCCACCCATGTGCGATACAGCCCGGGGCGTGCGGCGCGGATCAGCGCGACCGCCTCCTCCACGCTGGCGAACAGGCATTCGGGCGGCCACAACGTCTCGGCGCCGGGGAAGGCATGCACGACCGGGAAGGCGCCGACCGCCATCGCCTCACCGATGTTCAGCCCGAAGCTTTCGTACATCGAGGTCGAGAGCAGCACACCTTTGTCGGCGTACCAATCCGGCATGTCGGCAACCTGGCCGTGGAAGCGGATCCCGCCGCCGAGGCCGAGTGCAGGCACCATCCGCTCCAGGTAGCGGGCGGTGCGCAGGTCGGTGAACGTCCCGGCGACGTGGATCATGAAGCGCGGGTCGCAGGCGCGCAGCCGATGCGCGACCTGCAACAGCAGCATTGGGTTCTTCTTCGGCTCCAGATGTCCGACCCAGGCGACCTGGAACCGGTCGGCGTCGCGCGCGCTGAAGCGGTCCAGGTCGATGCCGTTCGGTACGATCGCAAGCCGGCCGGCCGCAGCGGGCGCCAGGCCGGCGACGAGGGCGCCGATGTCCTCTCCGACCGTCAGCAGACGGCTGACCTTGGTCCAGTCGACCTGGGTTGGGTAGGGGGTCTGCAAGGCCTCGATCGGCGTACCGG